>NZ_JAVBXS010000054.1 GCF_030824435.1 Rheinheimera sp. | reverse complement strand
GTCGGCGGATTTGGGCTTTGGCAACAGCTAATCACAAAAAACAGCAGCCGGACAAAACCTAAAAAAAGATGCTAACGCAACTGAACACAAAACTCAGCAACAGCTGGCTTTTTTCATACAAATTATTGTAAGTAGTTGTCGCTACGGAAAAAGACAGTTGCAGTTCAGGCTTTTATTGCAGTTAAAGGCATAAACGGTAACCAACACCGGCTTCGGTGGTGAGATAACGGGGTACGGCCGGGTTGTCTTCCAGCTTTTGCCGCAACTGCGCCATATGCACCCGCACATATTCAGGTCTGCCCTGATACACCTCACCCCACACCTGCTGCAAAATCTGATTATGGGTTTGCACCACACCAGCATGACGCAGCAGACATAACAACAACTCATATTCGGTTTTGGTCAGATGTACCCGCTCACCATTTTTACTGACCAGCCGCTGCACCGGGTCCAGCAGCACATTGCCAAACTGCCACTGGCGCACCGAACCCTGATTCTGACGCAAGGCACTGCGCATCCTGGCCAGCAACTCACCGGCGCTAAAAGGTTTAGTGACATAATCATTGGCGCCCAAATCCAGCGCCTGCACTTTGTCCTGCTCTTTGCCGCGGGCCGAAATGACAATCACCGGAATAGCAGACCATAACCGCAATTGTTGCAGCAGCTGTAAACCATCTAAATCCGGCAAACCCAAATCCAGCAATAACAAGGCGTAATCCTGACTGGCCAGCAGCTGTAACCCTTGTTGGCCAGAACCACAAAGTTCCGCGACATAACCCTGACTGGACAACAAAGTGGCTAAAAAACTCTGCATACCGGCATCATCTTCCAGCACTAATACTTTTTGTGAAAGGCTCATAACGGCCACTCCAGCGTGGCAACAGCCTCAGCAGCTGTTGCTTGCTCTGTATTACACCGCTTTGCAGTGTCCGCCTTGAGCTGCAAACTAAAACGGCCACCATGCAGAGCCGCCACTGTTTCACAAATACGAAGACCCAGGCCATGGCCGGCGTCAGCCGCTGCGCGTGGCGTTAAACCATTCTGTGATAAGGCATTTTTTAGCACCAGACGTTGCCAGCCATGTGTTGTTTCAATACTCAGCACAAAAGGTGCAGCCCCATATTTCAGCGCATTCTCCAATAAATTGGCCAGGGCTATTTCCAGTAAATCGGCATCCCCTGTTAAGGCCTGCGCCGGCGGGCAACTCAGTTTGGCAGCAATATCAGCAGCCAATTCACTACGCCTGCCCAAAGCGCCGGCAATTAAATCATCCGAACTAAAATGGCTGCGCTGCAGCTGCACGTCGGCCAGCTGGGCTTTGGACAGTTCCAGCACTTTTTCAAAATGCTGATGCAGCAGTTTACTGTGCCGGTAAATATTCAAAGCCTGCTGCTGGCGCTGCTCGTCACTCAGCACCAGATCCTGATCGGCCAGCATACTGGAAGCGCCCATAATGGTGGCCAATGGTGTGCGTAAATCATGTGACAAAGAACGTAACAACATAGCGCGTTGTTGTTCAGACTCCACCTGCAACAAATTTTTATTGGCTTGTTGTTGCAACTCCAGTGCGGCATAACTTTGGCCTAATAACGACTGCGCCGCATGGATCAAAGTATGATTTGGCAATAACAAAGATTCCGGCAACAACAACCAGCCGACAGCAGCATTTTTGCCCAGCTGCAACTGTAACATCCCGGCTGCTGCCGCTGGTTTGTTGCAGTTTGCAACCACCTGCACTTCGGCACGCAAACGGCGTGACAATAGTTTTTGCGCAAAAGCACATTGGCTCTGCCAATCACTACGACCGGCCAAGCCTTTAGATAACATATACATAGCGCGCAGTTGTGACATCAGATTGCGGCTTTTTTGCAATTGCCTGTTAATGCGGTCGGACAAATAACTGATAAAAATACCTAAGCTCGCCATCACCACAAAACTAATCAGGTTGCGGGTGTCATGTACATCCAGGGTGTAATAAGGCGGCACAAAACACCAGTTTAACACCAGCACCGACACCAGGGTCGTTGCAATCGCCAGGGTTTTGCCATAACGCTGCGCCATCCAGCTGATCCAGACCAGTTGCAGCATAGCCACATCGGTGGAGCTGATTTGTTCACGCAAAGGAATAAGCAGGGCTGTCAGCAACACAGGCAATAGCGTGGCATTTAACCAACCGCGCCAGTTTTTGCCAATTGCCAACCACAATGACTGCATCTTAATAACGCCAATAAGAAGGGGTAAATAAAATTAACAAAGTTAAAATCTCCAGTCGCCCCATCAGCATACCTAAACTTAACCACCATTTAGCGCCATCTGGCAACGAAGAAAAATTACCGGCAGGCCCAATAATATTGCCAAGACCAGGACCCACATTGGCCACAGCTGTGGCTGCTCCTGTCACAGCTGTGACTAAATCCAGCTGATAAAACGACAAGGCCATGGCAATAAAAGCGATAGTGGCAAAATAAATAAAACAAAAAGCGAGCACAGTACCGAGCAACTGGTCGTCTACTTTTTTACCACCATACTTCTGGATCCACACAGCCCTTGGATGAATAAGTAACGTCATCTGTTTTACCAGCAACATAGCGGCCAGCTGGATGCGGAAGATTTTTAAACCGCCCGAAGTTGAGCCTGAACAAGCACCGGCAAAAGTTAAATAAAAAAACACCATCACCGCCAGATTGCCCCACAGCGTATAGTCTTCCGAGGCATAACCGCAAGTGGTGATAATAGACACCACATTAAACAAACTATGGGTTAAAGCATCAAACCAGTGTCTGTTTTGTTGTTGCACCTGATAAAGGGTTAACAGCAACGCCGCCGCTAATACTATCAGCACAAAAGCCCGCACCTGAGGGTCGCGCCACAAAGCCAGTCTATTGCCTTTCACCACACTGACAAAAAGCACAAAAGGCATAGCGGCAGCCATCATAAAAAAGCTGCTGAGCCAAAAAATCACAGGTGTATCTTTATATTGGCCAAAAGAAGCGTCGTAATTGGCAAAACCACCGGTCGCAACTGTGGTCATGGCATGGGTAATGGCATCAAAACCCGTCATACCAGCCAGATAATAACTGCTCATGGTCAGTACCGTCAGCACCAGATAGACCAAACCAATAGCGGCCGACATGGAAGAGCTGCGTGGCAGAATTTTTTCTGAAGTGTCTGAGCTTTCGGTTTTAAATAAACGCATACCACCTATTTTCAGGGCCGGCAAAATGGCAATCGCCATTACAATAATACCAATGCCGCCTATCCAGTTCAGCACAGCACGCCAGAACAACAGGCCTTTGGGCATATGGTCTAAACCAGCGAACACTGTTGAGCCGGTGGTGGTTACAGCCGAAACAGCTTCAAACCAGGCATTGGTAAAACTGCAATCGGGAATTATCCACCAGATAGGTAAAGCGGCAAAAAAACACAACATCAGCCAGCTTAAAGTGGTGAGTAAAAACAGTTGCCTGCTTTTCAGCTCCCCAGCCTCCCGCCCTTGATAAATAAGGAAATAACCGACAAAGGCGCCGCCAACAGCACAGCTTAAAAACACCCAGAAAATACTTTCGTGGTAAAAGATGGCCACCAGCATGCCGAGCAATTGCACGGCCGACAGCAATAACAGCAGATAACCCAGCACCCGGTACATTAAATACCGGCCCGGCACCAGCACAGCGCGGGACATTACAGCAGTACTCATCACAACTTATCCAAACCGGCAAGAACCCTGATCTTATAAGTTGTAAGGCCGCGGCATTATAAAGATTCTATAAAGATTCAGACTTACAGCCATAACCGCGCTGCACAGCGCCTGCCTGAACCTCCAAACAGCTGCATTCGCAGCGTCAGGCACACTCTGTTAAAATGCCGCCTTTTTTCGCCTCTGCCTGTGCTGTGAAAGCCGTGTTTATTTCATGTGCAGGTCTTTACCAACGCAGCTTTCGGCCTGCGCTCAAGGAGAATGTGATGCTACAGCATCTGAAACAACACTGGTTCAGTAATATTCGTGCCGATATTTTATGTGGCATTTTGGTAGCGCTGGCGCTTATTCCTGAAGCCATTGCGTTTTCCATTATTGCCGGTGTTGACCCCAAAGTAGGTTTATACGCTTCTTTTGCCATAGCGGTGATTTGTGCTTTTGCCGGAGGTCGTCCGGCGATGATTTCCGCCGCGACAGGCGCCATGGCCTTGTTAATGGTCACTTTAGTCAAAGAGTATGGCCTGCAATATTTGCTGGCCGCCACCCTGCTTTGTGGTGTCATTCAGATTATTTTTGGCCTTTGTAAACTCGGTGAACTGATGCGTTTTGTATCGCGCTCTGTGGTCACTGGTTTTGTCAATGCACTGGCTATTCTGATTTTTATGGCGCAGCTACCGGAATTAATTGGCCACGGCTGGCAGGTATATGCCATGACAGCAGCAGGCCTTGGCATTATTTATTTGTTTCCTTATCTGAATAAAAGCATTCCATCACCGCTGGTGGCCATTCTGGTATTAACGGCCATCACTTTGTATTTTGGCATTGAGGTACGCAATGTGGCAGATATGGGCGCTTTGCCCGACAGCCTGCCGCTGTTGTTATGGCCTGAAGTGCCGCTGAACTTCACTACACTGGAAATTATATTCCCTTATTCACTTGGTCTTGCGGTGGTGGGTTTATTAGAGTCGCTGATGACCGCCACTATTGTTGACGATATGACCGAAACCGACAGCAATAAAAACCGCGAATGTGTGGGCCAAGGCATTGCCAATATTGGCTCCGGGCTGATTGGCGGTATGGCCGGTTGTGCCATGATTGGTCAGTCGGTGATCAACGTAAAATCCGGTGGCCGCACCCGTTTATCCACCCTGGTTGCCGGTGTTCTTATTCTGATTTTTGCCGTTTATTTAGGGCCATGGGTTGGCCTTATTCCAATGGCCGCTTTAGTGGCGGTAATGATTATGGTGTCTATTGGCACTTTCAACTGGCAGTCGCTGCGCGATTTAAAACATAACCCAACCAGCTCAGGTGTGGTGATGTTGGCAACAGTTGCTGTGGTGGTATTTAGTCACAACCTGGCGTATGGCGTCTTGGTGGGGGTGTTACTCAGCACTTTGTTTTTTGCCAATAAAATCGGCCAGTTACTGGCAGTGCAATCTTCTTTGTCGGCCGATGGTAACAGCAGGTTGTATCAGGTCACAGGCCAGGTGTTTTTTACCTCGGCAGAGCAGTTTGTTGCCAGTTTTGACTTTAAAGAACAGCTGGCACAAGTGCAGATTGACCTGAGCCACGCGCATTTTTGGGACATTACCGCCATCAGTGCGCTGGACAAAGTGGTGCTGAAGTTTCGCCGTTGTAATATTGCAGTGGAAGTGATTGGCTTAAATCAGGCCAGCGCCACTTTGGTCGATAAATTTGCTATTCATAATAAACCGGAAGCAATAGCACCGCTGTTGCACTAACTGGTTTTGAACGACGATTTGGCACCTTACTGAACCTTATTTTTCAGAAGCGGCCAGCAAACAAAAGGCCGGTTCTGTGAATACAACCGGCCTTTTGTTGTTCGCAAATCTTTGACCTGCTGCTGTGGTTGCAGTGTTGTTTTGCACGCTGCACTTCTTAACCACAGCTTGTGTCGCTTTTGACTGCCGCTGGAAAAATGTTATTGCAGACTTGTTATTGCACGCTTTTTACTTCACCAAACGCCAGGTAAAAGGAAAACGATACACCTGACCTTCACTGGCGGCTTTGGCGGCCAGAATATAAAGCACTACTGTGACCAGCCATAACACTGGCATCAGCGCCACACCAATCACCGAAATGCCAAGCACTATATAAATCAGCAATACGGTAATAGCAAAATTCAGCCCTTCTTTGGCGGTGGCTTTGACAAATTCATCGTCAGATTTAATCAGATACACCAATAAGGGTGCGATAAAAGCAAAAAAAATCGAAGCCACATGGGTAATTGCCGCCAGATTTTTGCTGTCTTGCCCCGGTTCCTGTATGTAGGTCGACATAGGTTTTCCTTTTATTTTCAGTATCATTGCGCCGATTATTCCGCTTTAGCTGCCAGCCCGGCAACATGATTTAAACCTTAACTGAAAAAAGCACTGACTCCAAGCCTCTGGCAACAAGCACTCACTTTAGATTTTTATGCTTTTGGCCATGTCACTCAGCCATGTTTTCAATGTCCGGCTGACAGGTATTCCCCCTAAAGCCTCAGTTATCTGCCACAATCAGGCCAAGTTTCACCAGCTCAGGGAGCTGTATGACACAAGATCAATGGATAAAACTGGTTATTGCCTTCTCAGCACTGGGTTTGGGGCCAGCAGCATTGGCGCAGGATGTCCGGAGTTGTCAGCAAACTGCGGATCCGCTGCAACGTCTGGCCTGTTATGACCGGATTTTTGGTGTTGATGCCAGCAACACCGGACAAAACCTGCAGCCCACAACAACAGAGACCAAAGCGGTCCAGACCAAAGGTGCAGCAATCAGCGCCGACTCCCTGGTGACGGCCAGCAGTTCCGGTATTATTGCGGCTGCCGCCGCCGGGGTAGAAGTAGCAACTGTGCTGGACAAATATTGGGAGCTCACACCGGATGAAAAACGCGACCGTTTTGTGTTCCGCACTTATCTGCCAAGTTTCTTTTTACCTGTGCATTACACTTCACATATCAACCGCCAGCCAACAACACCAGGCAAAGCCGATGGACCGCGCAACGACAACTACAAGGCGCTCGAAGCAAAATTACAAATTTCATTAAGGGCTAAAGTTGCCACCGGCGTGGTGCTGCCAGGCGCCGATTTATGGTTTGCCTTTACCCAACGATCCATGTGGCAATTATGGAATCAAACCGATTCAGCGCCCTTTCGCAGCACAGACTACCAACCTGAACTCATTTATGTTGTGCCGGTGCCAAAACCTTTTGGTGAGGTTGGAGATGGCTGGCGGGTGCGGATGTTGCAGTTTGGTATCGCCCATCAGTCCAATGGTCAAAGCGACCCCTTATCACGCAGCTGGAATAAAATTTATGCCGGACTGGCGCTGGATAAAGGCAATTTTGGCCTGAACTGGCGTTACCATCAGCGTATTACTGAAAGTCCGGAAGATGATGATAACCCTGATTTAATTGACTATATCGGCAGTCATGAGCTGACTGCAACCTGGTTGCCGGGCGCGGCAACGGCCATGCTGGTCTGGCGCAATGACTTGTCTAACTTAAGTCAGGGTTCGTTTCAGCTTGATATGACTTACCCTGTTGATGATACCAAGCTGGACGGCTTACGCTGGCATTTGCAGTTATTTTCCGGTTATGGCGAAACTTTGCTCGACTACAATATCCGCCAGCACAGTGTTGGGCTTGGGGTGATGTTGTTTAATTTTTAACTGAACATTCAGCTGACGCCTGTGGGGGCAATCTCATCCACATTGCTCAGCAATTTTTAAGCTCACAACATCAATGCAGGAGTCACTTGTGCTGTCATCCCCATTCTTAAGTCTGTTATTGGTTATTGTGTGGATGCCAGCCTGGGCAGCCAACCCAATTCCGGCTCAACCGGTCAAGGTATTACAACCTGAGCTACTGAAAATTATCGATAAAAACGCCCGGCTGGAGATCCTGGCGGAAGGTTTTCGCTGGGCTGAAGGTCCTGTGGTCGAACCACAAACTGGTGATCTGCTGTTTTCCGATGTACCAGCCAATAAAGTACACAGATACAGTGCTAAAACCGGGCTGCGGACCTATTTGTTTCCTTCGGGTTATACCAAAACACAAGCCGGTAATCCGGGCCAGGGCGCCAATGGTCTCATTTTTAACCAACAACAGCAGCTGGTACTGGCGCAACATGGCGACCGGGCTTTGGCAGTGCTGGATGGGATAAAGCAGAATAAGCCAGTGTATAAACCGCTAGCACAATATTATCAGGGTAAAAAGCTGAACAGCCCCAATGATTTAGTGCAACATAAAGATGGTTCTTATTATTTTACCGATCCACCTTATGGTTTAGCCCAGGGTGATAAAGACCCACACAAAGAACAAACTCATAATGGCATCTACCGGCTGGCACCTGACGGCACTGTCTTTTTGTTGCATTCAGCTTTAAGCCGGCCCAATGGCCTGGCATTTTCGCCGGATCAAAAGTTTTTATATGTGGCCAACTCAGATCCCAAAGCAGCACAGTGGTGGCGTTTTACGCTGCAAGCAGACGGCAGCCTCGGTAACGCAGAGTTGTTTTTTGATGCTACAGCTTTGGTTCAACAAGTGCCGGGCCTGCCGGATGGGTTAAAAGTGCTGCCATCAGGCCATCTGCTGGCAACAGGCCCGGGTGGTGTGCTGATTTTTAATGCACAAGCAGAACATCTTGGCACCATTCAAACAGGAGTGGCAGCGGCCAATCTGGCCCTGAGCGCCGATCAACAGCGGTTATATATCACCGCCAGCAACTATTTATTAAGCATTTTGCTAAAACCCAAATCAAATCAATCAGCTTTGGCAGGCGGCTTTTAAACAGCAACAATAATGCAACATCAAGCCGTCTGAAGGCTGGCGACTTTACTTTAAACAAAAGCTACCGCATCGGCACAGACTCTGGCATATTGCCAACAATCCTGCTGGGAGTGTGGTCAGATGTTCCTGCGACGCCTGTTTTTTGTCTGTTTAATCTTGTGTGGAGTTTGCAGCACTGCTGATGCTGCGACACCACAACCAAATCGTCTTACCTTCTTTACCGAACATTTTCCACCTTATAGCTTTGTAAAAAATGGCGAAGTGCGGGGTATTAACGCTGATATTCTGCGTGAAGCCTGCCAACTGGCAAAACTAGAGTGTGACATGGTTAGCCTGCCCTGGTTGCGTGCTTTTGCACAGGCACAACTGCACAATAACGCCGGTTTATTTCCAACAGTGCGCACTGCCAAAAGAGCCAGATATTTTCAATGGGTAGGGCCTTTAGCTTCTTCCAAAGCTTATTTATACCGCCTGAAAAGCCGGCCTGAAGTAAACCCTAAGTCGCTGGAAGATGCCAAAACTTTTGGCATCGCCGTGGCGCGGGGAGATGTGTATGAAGAGTATTTTTTATCTTTGGGTTTTGAGTCTGGCAAAAACTTGCTGGGTTTTGCCACCAAATCCGACCCTATTCCACTGTTTTTGAAAGGTAAAGTTGATTTGGTCGTGGCTTCTGAGCTGGTGATGCCGACCTGGCTGTCCACACTGAAACAGCCGGTCGACCTGGCAGAGCCTGTGTTAGATATTTCCTTAATAGGCAATAATTTTCTGGCGCTGAATAACAATATGCCGCCCCATACTGTGCGGCAATTACAACAGGCCATTGACCAGTTAAAAAGCAGCGGCCGCTTCCGGCAAATTATCAGTCGGTACCATGACAAACCAGAGCTGTTTTTTGGCCAGCTCTGATCAACGGCCACAATAGCTGCTGTTATTTTTTCTGCATCAGATAAACCGATAACCCAATAAAAAGTACACTGGGCAATACAGCCCCCAATATAGGCGGCAACTGATACACCAGGGCCACAGGGCCTAAAACTTCATTGGCCATATGAAAGGCAAAACCGGTCAGAATACCCATCAGTACCCGGGCTGCCATAGTGACAGTGCGCAGCGGGCCAAAAATAAAAGACAACGCCATCAGCATCATCGCCACTATCGTCAGTGGCTGGGTCGCTTTGCGCCAATAAGCCAGCTGATAACGGCTGCTATCTTGCTGATTGGCATCCAGATAATCGAGATAACTGCTTAAACCCTGCAAACTTAACAGCTCAGGCTTCACACTGACCACACCCAGTTTGTCGGGGGTCAAGCTCGAGCGCCAACGCTGCTGCGCCCATTGATGTTGTTCAATTTTGTCATCGCGAAAATGTAAACGGCTCACCTGCTCCAGCTGCCAGGCTCCCGCCACAAATACCGCAGATTTAGCATTCACTATGGCCTGCAATGCCAACTCAGGCGAAAACTCGTAAATAGTGACATTTTTCAGGCTGCCATCATCCGACACCTGACGGATATTGACAAAATCGTCACCATCTTTGGCCCAAACCCCTTGTTGCGCGGCAAATAAATTACCACCCGAGATGGCTTTGGTTTTTAGTTCACGGGCAAACTTTTCCGAAGCAGGCGCCACCCACTCGCCAATAGCAGCCACCAGCAGCATCATCAGCAGCGCGGTTTTCATCACTGAGCTGATAATATTCAGCCTGGACATGCCTGATGCCTGCATCACCACCAGCTCGCTATTGCTGGCCAACATGCCCAAACCAATCAAAGCGCCAATCAAAGCAGCCATAGGGAAAAACAACACTATGTCCCCCGGCACGCTGGACAAACTAAAGATGGCTGCAGCCAGTGGTGTATAGTCACCCCGGTCGGCTTTTAACTGGTCAATAAACCTGAACATACCGGACAAAATTAACAACACCGACAAGGACAAAGCCGAGGTCGTCAGAATGCTGCGGCCTATATAAATATCAACAATCTTAAGCATGGTCACCCCGGCCAAAAATTCGGGCTTTCAGCCGCTGCGCCCCTGAGCGGTTTTGCAGGAACAAAATCATCACCAGCATCAGCACCAGCGCGTGGATCCACCAAAGGCCGGCTGCCTGCGGCAATTTTTCTTTTTGCAACAAATTGGTGCTGACAATCAGCAACATGTAATACAACAAAAACAATGACAAAGCCGGCAACAACCGGCCAAATTTGCCCTGTCTTGGGTTCACTTTACTCAAAGGCACTGCCAACAACATCAAAATGGGAATAGAAAGCGGAATAGCCAAACGCCAATGGAGTTCAGCCACAGCTTCGGGATTGTCACGTTGTTGATATAAATCGACGGTCGGCAAACTTTTTAATTTACGGCGGCGCTGTTCTACCTGCTGTTCACGAATTTGCAAATCGTAACGGCCAAATTCCAATACATCATATTCAGGTGCATCAACAGCTCCGGCATATCTGCGGCCATTACTCAGCACCAGCCGCTGCGCGCCGGTATTATCTTCCAGCACAGTACCGGTTTCGGCATACACCACCGAATGTTGGCCACCCTCTTCAGTGGCTTGTTGTGCCAGAAAAACTTTCGACAAACTATGGCCGTCCCGACTGATGTCATGCACAAAAACCACGGCTTTTTCATTGGAGGTTTGCTGAAAACGGCCGGGAATTAACGTAGATAAACCAGAATCTGACGATACTTTTTCCAGCAGCTGATATTCCCGTTCTGCCGCCCATGGGCTTAAATGCAAAGTTAAACCCGCAGCAAGTAGCGCAATCACCAGTGACAACACCAGCGTAATACGGCCTACCAGCCACTCGCTGACACCTGTTGCGTGCAGCACTGTCATTTCACTTTCAGCATAAATACGGCCGTAGGCGATTAAAACACCCAAAAACGCCGCCAAAGGCAAAATAAGAATCGCCATCTGCGGCAGTTTTAACGCCACTAAAGTAAATACCAGCTGACCAGGCAGCTCGCCCTCTGAAGCGTCTGCTAAGGTTTTGACAAAACGCTGGCTTAGGATAATAGTGATTAAAATCAGAAACACAGCGAGCTGAGATTTAAATACTTCGCCAATCAAATAACGAAAAACAATCAAAATGCACCCCAAAAACCAGTCTTTTTGCTGGCACCCTGGCAATTTTTAAGTAAACTGGATATTTATAGCAATTATTATCGACTAAAGTCCGTTGAAATCCGAGCTTTTTTATCAGTGCCAGCACCTCTTTTACTGGCCCAAAGCGCGGCGTTACCACAGCATAGTCCATCAGAATCAGGAGTTGACATGGAGTTCAGCGTTAAAAGCGGAAGTCCGGAGAAACAACGCAGTGCTTGTATTGTCGTCGGCGTGTATGAACCACGTCGTTTATCTGCGGTGGCCGAACAATTAGATAAAATCAGCGAAGGTTATATCAGCAACCTGCTGCGCCGTGGTGATCTGGAAGGCAAACCAGGCCAGATGTTGTTATTACATCACGTACCCAATGTGCTGAGCGAAAGAGTATTACTGGTGGGTTGTGGCAAAGAACGTGAGCTGGACGAACGTCAGTACCGTCAGATCATCGCCAAAACCATCAGCACCCTCAATGAAACAGGTTCGATGGAAGCTGTGTGCTTTTTATCTGAGTTGCATGTCAAAGGCCGCGATACCTACTGGAAAGTGCGCCATGCGGTGGAAACCACCCAGGATTGCCTCTATGTGTTTGATAAGCTGAAAAGCAAAAAAGACGAAACCCGCCGCCCATTGCGCAAAATTGTGTTTAACGTGCCAACCCGCCGCGACCTCACCATAGGTGAAAAAGCAGTAGAACATGGCCTGGCGATAGCTGCCGGTATTAAACAATGCAAAGACGTTGGCAATATGCCACCGAATATCTGCACTCCGGCCTGGCTGGCCGAACAAGCGCAGGGTCTTGGCCCAATCAGCGATAAACTCAGTATTGAAGTGCTGGGTGTGCCGGAAATGACGGCGCTGGGTATGCACTCATACCTGGCTGTGGCCCGTGGTTCTGACAATGAAGCCAAAATGGCAGTGATTAAATACCAGGGTGCTATGGATAACAGCGCGCCTGTGGTATTGGTGGGCAAAGGTTTAACTTTTGACACCGGCGGTATCAGCATTAAACCAAGTGACGCCATGGATGAAATGAAATACGACATGTGTGGCGCCGCTTCTGTGCTGGGCACTATGAATGCTGTGGCATCTTTGGGTTTACCACTGAATGTGATTGGGGTATTGGCAGCAGCAGAGAACATGCCGGATGGCAAAGCTTATCGTCCTGGTGATGTTTTAACGACTATGTCGGGTCAAACAGTGGAAGTACTGAACACAGACGCTGAAGGCCGTTTAGTGCTTTGTGATGCTTTAACTTATGTTGAGCGTTTTGACCCTGATGTGGTGATAGACGTGGCCACTTTAACCGGCGCTTGTGTCATCGCCCTGGGTAAACACGCTTCTGGTTTACTGAGTAACCACAACCCGCTGGCGCATGAAATTCTGAACGCCTCCGAGCAAAGTGGTGACCGTGCCTGGCGCCTGCCACTGTGGGATGATTACCACGACCAGTTAGAGAGCCCATTTGCTGACTTTAGCAACTTAGGTGGCCGCGCCGCCGGTACTATTACCGCAGCTTGTTTTTTGTCGAAATTCACCCGCAAATATAACTGGGCGCATTTAGACATTGCCGGTACTGCCTGGCGCAGTGGTGGCAAAGACAAAGGTGCCACCGGTCGCCCTGTTGCTATGCTGATGCAGTTTTTAATTAACCGTGCTGGTTTACACCCGGAAAGTTAAGCTGCTCAAAGCTGATTTTTGCATAATCAACTGGCCCGGTTTTCCTGGCCAGTTTTGTTTTTAGCCTTTTGCAGTTGTTGTGATTGTTGTGATGCCAGTCATTCTTGTGAAACACAGGGAAAGCCATTGATGCAAGTTCAGTTTTATCTGCCGGCAGTGTTGGATGCCGCTGCCACCGCCAACAGCGCAGGCTCTGCCGAGCTGTTATTGGCTTGCCAGCTGTGTGCGGCTATGTACCGGCAAAACCTGAAAGTCTTTGTTTACTGCACAAATCAGCAAGACGCTGAACAGGTCGATGAGGTATTATGGCAGTTTGATGCACAGAGTTTTGTGCCACACAATCTGGTTGGCGAAGGCCCTGCCCGTGGTGCTCCGGTTGAAATCAGCTGGTTGCCACCAAAAAACAACCGTCAGGTGCTGATCAATTTAACTTCGACTGTGCCTGCTTTTGTGAACAGGTTTAGTCAAATCATCGAATTTGTGCCTCAGGCTGAGTCTGATAAAGACATAGCCAGGCAAAAGTATAAACATTATCGCCAGCTTGGCGTGACGCCACAAACCGTGCAAGCCAGCTGAAACAGGTATAAAAATGGAAACGAAATTTAACCCAAGTCAAATCGAACAGGCGATGTACAAAGCCTGGGAAAACAAAGGCTATTTTAAACCTTCAGGTGACAATTCCAACGGCGCTTATTGCATTATGATCCCGCCACCAAATGTCACCGGCAGCCTGCACATGGGTCACGCTTTCCAGCAAACCATTATGGACGCCCTGACTCGCTACCAGCGTATGCAAGGTAAAAATACCTTGTGGCAAGTGGGCACAGACCATGCCGGTATCGCCACCCAAATGGTGGTAGAGCGTAAACTGGCCGCCGAAGGTAAACCAGACCGCCATGCTATGGGCCGTGACGCTTTTATCGAAAAAGTCTGGGAATGGAAAGCCGAATCTGGTGGCACCATCACTGAACAAATGCGTCGCCTCGGCAACTCGGTAGACTGGGACAAAGAACGTTTTACCATGGACGATGGCCTGTCCAACGCAGTGCAGGAAGTGTTTGTACGTTTGTATCAGGACGACCTGATTTACCGTGGTAAACGCCTGGTGAACTGGGATCCAAAATTACACACTGCCATTTCTGATTTAGAAGTAGAAAGCAAAGAACAACAAGGCAACTTCTGGCATTTACGTTACCCGCTGGCTGATGGTGCTTTAACTGCCGATGGCAAAAACTATGTAGTGGTTGCCACTACCCGTCCGGAAACCATGTTGGGTGATACCGCAGTTGCTGTGAATCCGGATGACGAACGTTACCAGTCCTTGATTGGCAAAGAAATTCTGCTGCCGCTGGTGAATCGTCGTATTCCGATTATTGCCGACGAACATGCTGACAAAGAAAAAGGCTCGGGCTGTGTCAAAATTACCCCAGCGCATGACTTTAACGACTATGAAGTGGGTAAACGTCATCAGCTTTCGATGATTAACGTGATGACCAAAGACGCCACTATCCGCACTGAAGGCGAGTGTTTTTTTACCAATGGCGAAGAAAACCCGAACCTCAGCGCGCCAATTCCGGCAGAACTTGCAGGTCTTGACCGTTACGCTGCCCGTAAAGCCATTGTTGCTGCTTTTGACGCCGCTGGTTTGCTCGACAAAATTGAAGCCCTCACCAACACCCTGCCGTATGGCGACCGTTCTGGTGTGGTGATTGAGCCAATGCTGACCGACCAATGGTATGTGCGCGTGGCGCCAATGGCAAAAACTGCCATTGAAGCTGTGGAAAACGGCGACATTCAGTTTGTGCCAAAACAATACGAAAACATGTATTTCAGCTGGATGCGCGACATTCAGGACTGGTGTATTTCGCGTCAATTGTGGTGGGGTCACCGCATTCCGGCCTGGTACGACAATGAAGGCAAAGTTTATGTGGGCCGTGATGAAGCCGAAGTGCGTGCTAAACACGGTTTAGCCGCTGATTTTGCGCTGCGTCAGGACAACGACGTTTTGGACACCTGGTTTAGCTCAGCTTTATGGACTTTCTCGACTTTAGGCTGGCCGGAGAACACTGAAGAGTTAAAAACCTTCCATCCGACCGATGTGTTAGTGACTGGTTTTGACATTATTTTCTTCTGGGTTGCCCGGATGATTATGATGACGATGCATTTTGTCAAAGATGAAAACGGTAAACCGCAAGTGCCGTTTAAAACTGTGTATGTGACCGGTCTTATCCGCGACGAAAACGGCGACAAAATGTCCAAGTCCAAAGGCAACGTGATTGATCCTTTGGATATGATTGACGGTATTAGCCTCGACGATTTACTGGCCAAACGTACCAGCAATATGATGCAGCCGCAGCTGGCAGAAAAAATCGGCAACCAAACCAAAAAACAATTCCCGGAAGGTATTGATGCCTGTGGCACAGACGCTTTGCGTTTTACCTTAGCGGCGCTGGCCTCAACCGGCCGTGATATCAACTGGGATATGAAACGTTTAGACGGTTACCGCAACTTCTGTAACAAACTGTGGAACGCCAGCCGTTACGTCACCATGATGACCGAAGGCAAAGATTGTGGTGTTGCTGGCGGCGATATGAAACTGTCGTTAGCCGACCAGTGGATCTTAAGCCAATACCAACAAACCGTCGCGCAGTTCCGGCAGTATCTGGACAGCTATCGTTTTGATATGGCCGCCAATACGCTGTACGAATTTACCTGGAACCAGTTCTGTGACTGGTACCTGGAACTGACCAAGCCTGTGTTATTTAAAGGCGACGAAGCGCAGCAACGGGGCACCCGCCATACGCTGTTAACAGTGCTGGAATCGTTATTACGCCTGATGCACCCTATTATGCCTTTTATCACTGAAGAGATTTGGCAGCGGGTTGCGCCTATGATCCGCACCGATCTTCAGGCTGGCGACAGCATTATGCTGCAGGCCTATCCACAAGCTGATGCGACCCTGATTAACGACAACGCCAGTGCCGATATTGAATGGGTGAAAAACTTTATTGTTGCCATCCGTAATATCCGTGGTGAAATGGACATAGCACCAACCAAACCACTGCCGTTATTGCTGCGTAATTTATCAGCGGACGACAGCCGCCGTTTAGAGCAAAACCAGGCGCTATTACTGAACCTGGCCAAACTCGACAGCATCACAGTGCTGGGCACAGAAACTGCACCAGCTTGTGCGGCGCAGCTTCTTGGCAGCATGGATTTACTGATCCCAATGGCCGGTTTAATTGATAAAGAAGCAGAGCTGACCCGTATCGCTAAACAGCTGGAAAAAATGCAGCAGGAAGCAGCGCGGGTATCCGGTAAACTGGCCAACGAAGGTTTTGTGGCCAAAGCTCCGGAAGCAGTTTTAGCAAAAGAACGTGAAAAACTGGCGGAAGCAGAAGCCGCTATTGTGAAGTTATTGGCACAACAAGCGGAAATTGCTGCAATCTAAGCCAGCATTCAACACCAAAAACATAAAGGCGACCTTCAGGTCGCCTTTATTTTATCTTGTATTACCGGTGCAACGGTGGAATCAGCCAGTTGTGATTGTATCAACCGACTGATCTCAAAGTTACTGCACGGCAAATCCAATATAACTGAAGTCACCTTCCCGCTCTCTTTGACTGACCAGTGGCGCTGCTAATTTAAGATTCTGTCTGACATAAGCAGTCAGATTGTTGGCACTGCTTAGCTGACTCAGATCAATAGACACATAACTGTGATCCACCGTGTCCATGACTGTCAGAGCAAGGTAATCTGCAGGTAAAAATGATGCCGGAAACTTGCCTTTAAGCGGGCCGGTAAACTGTTGCTCTATATAATTACCTTCAGGAAAATAGACAGATACATCAACATTCAACGCAGTAAATTCAGCAAAACTGCTGTAATCATAGGCAAAACCGTTTGCAAATTTTGCCCAATCTTTGGCTGCCGTTGCGGCAAATGTTTCCACCTTGCTCCATTCTGGTATTACAAAATTCAGCGCACTGCTGTCAGCTGTTTTTCGCAATAAATTATGAGTGCTAAACAAATCAATCATAGTGCCGTCACCATTGGACTGGACGGTGCGCAACGTTGCCGTATGGGTGAGATATTTGATCTGCGTGAGTCCATTGATCTGTACCGGTGCATCAGCATTTGCGGTAAGAGCTCGGTAGGCAAGGTCCTGAGTGTAGCTGTAGCTGCTGTATGTAGCCGCTGTATTATTGGTGGTAAAAGGCAACGCCTGTACTTCTTTATCCAGATTAATAAAAAGCGGTTGTGTTGGCTGGTAGTTGTCCAGACGGGCATAAGCCCAGCTGCCTGCGGTATTTCTGGCCGCAATAGCTAATGCCGGCCAGTTTTTGCCCTGCTGCCGGCAAAGATTCAGGGTGGCAGTGTTACCATTCAGTTTGGCAAAACTAAATTGCATTGTTTCGTTTGAAACCCGCATTTGTACCAACGGGCTGCTGCTGAGTTTCGTTATAGTGGCACTGGCTTCGACACACTCACAGTTGTCTGAGTTGTGCCCAACAAAAACAGTCCCATAATCACCAGGCTCGACCTGAGAATACACTTTTTGCGAAATTTTTGGTTTGATATGAGTGCCCAGATTGTTGATCAACGAAAAGTTGAGCAGTTTCGCTTCAGTGGCAAGTGTAAAGCTGCCATCAGCTCCAGCTTTATAACGACCGGTAATGTTCCAGTTATTATCATAAACAAATAATTCCGCTTTAGTGGCCGCTACACTGCCACCACAAGTAGTGCTTTGCATCGCAGTAATTTTTAAAGGTGCTTTTACTGCAACCTGGCTATTGGGTGAACCCGCTTCACCCGAACCGCCGCCACAGGCTGTCAGCACAAACAAAGCCGCAAGCGGCAATAATAATTTCATCAGAATAATCCTTTTTATGATGTAAAACTTCAGTGACTTTAAAAAAGCGCGCATGTTGACACAAGCTGATAAAAATGAAAATCAACTGATGCTGATATGCGTTTTTAACAACATCGCTATGCAGTACCTCCGGCTGCGGTGTAATCTGAATCACTGAATTTTATTTAAATAAATCAGCAGGTTTTATATGCAGCTCAGCACCAGAAGACTGGATCTCATGCCTTTGCAACCAGCAGACTGGCCGTTTTTTTTAAAACTGCATCAGGATGCCAAGGTTATGCGTTATGTGCATGATATGTATACAGAAGCAGAGGTGCTGGCGCGTTTTCAACACAGGCTACAACCCTGGAGTAAAGAGGCGAATCATTGGCTTTGTTTGCTCATTGAAGATAAAAACAGCGGTGAGCCTATAGGCATTACCGGCATGCAGGCCAGCTGGCTGCCTTACCGTCAGGCTGAAATTGGTTTTTTATTAGACCCACAATATCAGGGTTTGGGTTATGGCAAAGAATCCAGTCTGGCGCTGTTGCAATTTGCCTTTTTGCATTGTGGTTTTCATAAAATCAATGCCACTGTCACTGCTGGCAATGAACCTTCTTTGGCTCTGCTCACCAAACTGGGTTTTGTGCTGGAAGGCAGGCTCAGAGACAACTTTCAGTTAGCAGGTGCATGGTACGACGATTTAAAACTGGGGTTATTGGCAAAAGAATTTCAGGCGCTTTAAGCGCCTGAATGATCGTTACCTTTTTGTATCGACAGTTGTATCGGCAGTTGTGTCGGCGCTTGCTTCAGTATTGCCAGTCGGCTCCGCCGGCAATTTTGCCGTTTTTAACCGGCCCGATTGCAACAAAGCCTGATGCAGCAGATATTCAATCTGACCGTTCACACTACGAAACTCGGCATCAGCCCAGCTTTGTAGCTGCGCCAGCATTTGTTCGTCTATGCGCAGCGCAAAGGCTTTTTTTGCCATCAGACAACCTCATTTGCCAGGCGCTAAACCGTCACTGGCTCAGCGCATTATCTTGCTCGGTTTAATATAAAGTGCCGGTATTGACCACTGGCGTCACGCTGTGATCACCACAAAGTACCACCAGCAAATTGCTGACCATCGCCGCTTTGCGTTCTTCATCCAGCGTGACCACATCCTTTTCCGCCAGCCGTTTCAAAGCCATTTCCACCATGCCCACAGCACCTTCAACAATTTGCTGGCGCGCCATGACCACTGCGCGCGCTTGTTGACGTTGCAACATAGCACTGGCAATTTCCTGCGCATAAGCCAGATGGCTGATGCGGGCTTCAATCACAGTGACACCGGCTTTTTGCAGCCTGTTCTGAATTTCGGTGCGCAATAAATCGGTAATTTCATCACCACTGCTACGCAGGCTGATATCGGTTGCCAGCTCAGCTTCATAAGGGTAACTGGACGCCAGATAACGAATGGCCGCTTCACTTTGAATAGTGACGAAGTTTTCATAATCTTCCACTTCAAACACAGCTTCCGCACTATCCACTACTTTCCACACCACCACAGCGGCAATATCGACCGGGTTACCGGCGTGGTCGTTGACCTTCAGTTTGCTGCTTTCAAAGTTACGTACCCGCAGGCTGACTTTTTGTTTACTAAAAAACGGGTTGGCCCAGCGCAAACCATTGCTAAAGTCGGTGCCAACATAACGGCCAAACAACTGCAGTACCGCCGACTGATTGGGCTGCACCATATAAAAACCAAACCAACAAATGGCAGTGGCAAATACCCAGAGCAGCGCCGGAACCTTTAAAGCGCCCGGTAACACCACTAAAGCAGCAACGGACGCAATTTGTGACAACAACAACAGCGCCAACATTAAAAAACCCGATGAACTACGGGCAGGCATTTCTTTTAACATAACTCACCTCACTGTGATATCAAATTGATATCAACTTAGATCGTTATTTAAGCAAAGGCAAGCAATTGTGGAAAAATGCAGCAGGTTTTTATAAATAAAACAGCCTGGCAACAAATAAACCAAAGCAAACATTACAGATAAGCTATTCATTTTGTTAAAAAAAAGCATAGAATCAAAAAAAACACAAAATACTTACAAGGAGTTATCCAATGATAAACAAGGACAAGTTGGTTTTTGGTTTGGTGCTGCTCAGCAGCTTTTATCTGGCGGCTTGTAACAGTAACGCTGTGCCAGCTGCAAGCCCAGGCACAAGCAGCACAACAGCAACAGCAACAGCAACAGCAACAGCAACAGCAACAAGTTTTAGCCCAATTCAACCCGATGCAAAAAACTGTTTTGCCGCACCTTTTGATTCTCATCAACACTGGATGCAGTCCATGATGGCGAGAAACCCGGCCGATCAAAAACGCCAGCAGATGCTGAATCAACGTTTTCAGGCTTCGGACTATCAGCGTTTTGCCAACACTGTGCATTGTGAGTCTTTTGTGTATCAGGTGAATGGTGTGCCTGTGGTTGGGTTTTTACTAAAACCAAAACAGCAGCAGGGCAAGTTGCCTGTATTGGTGTTTAACCGCGGTGGCAACGGTCGTTTTGGTTCCTGGATGTTTGGCAATATTTTTTATGACTTGATGCCTTTGGCTGAACAGGGTTATCTGGTGCTCGCCAGTAATTACCGTGGTCAAATTCAGCCGGATCCGAAAAAATATTATGGTGACGAGTTTGGTGGCGCCGATGTGGCCGATGTGCTGGCTTTTAAACAGTTGATCCCAACCATAACCGCTGCCGATGCCGATAAAGTAGCGATGATTGGCCATAGCCGGGGTGGTATGCAAACTTGGTTAGCGGCCAAAGAATGGCCTGAGCTGAAAGCTTTAATGATAATGGCCGGTGCTTCTGATTTGCAGCAAGAATTAAAAGTGCGGCCGGAAATGGAAAAGGTATTTGCCCAGCGCATTCCTGATTATCACAACAACAAAGAACAACAACTCAAAGCGCGTTCAGTGGTGCATTTTTTACCACAGATCCGCGCCGATTTGCCGGTGCTTATTTTACATGGTGACGCCGATAAACAAGTGACAGTGCAGTCGGCTTATCAGATTGAAGCTTTATTAAAAGCGCGTCATCAACCCCATAAAGTGGTGATTTACCCTCAGGGCGACCACGGTTTTAGTCAATATCGCGCTGAAATCAAACAGGAAATTTTAAAGTTTTATCCGCCAGCGGCAAAAACGGGCAGCTAAAACAAACGCTGACATCCCAAGGGCTTGCAAAGCGCAAATAACAAAAAGCCGGAGCAAAAACTCCGGCTTTTATTCGGCGCCCGCCCATGCAGTCAGGCGATGATCTCAGTTAAACAAGTGTCTTTTTAAACCAGCGTCACCTTGGCAAACTTACGTTTACCGACCTGGAAAATAGTGCTGGAGCCTTTGGCAAATTCCAGCTTGGCATCTTCCACTTTAGTGTCACCATTTAGTTTTACGGCACCTTGTTTAATCATCCGCATCGCTTCTGAAGTGCTTTCCACTAAACCCGCTTCTTTTAATAACTGCGGAATAGCAATAGCCGCAGTTTCAAGAGTTAAGGTCAGCTCCGGAATATCATCCGGCAAAGCGTTTTTAGAAAAACGCTGGGTAAAGTCGGCGTGCGCCGCTTCGGCCGCTGCTTCGTCGTGGAAACGGGCGATAATTTCTTTGGCCAGCTCAATTTTAATATCCCGTGGGTTGCGACCCTCAGCGGCCTGTTGTTTCAGCGCGGCTATGTCTTCCAACGGACGGAAACTCAGCAGATCGTAATAACGCCACATCAGGTCATCGGTAATGGACATCATTTTGCCAAACATTTCGGTTGGGCTGTCGGTAATGCCAATATAGTTGCCAAGTGATTTTGACATCTTCTGCACGCCGTCCAGGCCTTCGAGCAAAGGCACCATAATGACGGTTTGCGGGCGCTGGCCTTCGTCTTTTTGCAGTTCCCGACCCATCAGCAGGTTAAAACGCTGATCGGTACCGCCCATTTCAATATCGGCCTCAAGCGCGACTGAGTCCCAGCCCTGCACCAGCGGGTATAAAAATTCATGAATCGCAATGGACTGGTTATTGGCATAACGTTTTTTAAAATCGTCACGCTCCAGCATCCGGGCAACTGTCTGGCGTGCGGCCAGTTTAATCATGCCGGCGGCGCCCAGTTTTTCCATCCATTCGGAGTTAAAGGCAATACGGGTTTTGGCTGGATCCAGAATCTTAAATACCTGATCCTGGTACGTTTTGGCATTGGCTAAAACGTCTTCGCGCGTCAGCGGTTTACGGGTAACGTTTTTGCCGGTTGGGTCACCAATCATGCCGGTAAAATCACCAATCAGGAAAATAACCTCATGGCCCAGCTGTTGGAAAGTGCGTAATTTATTGATAAGAACAGTGTGCCCAAGGTGTAAATCCGGCGCTGTTGGATCAAAACCAGCCTTTACTTTTAACGGTTTACCTTCCTTTAATTTTGCAATTAGTTCTTCTTCTAATAACACCTCTTCACAACCACGCGTGATCTCGGCGAGGGCTTGTTGCCACTGCGTCATGCGGTACTCCTTCGGATAATTTTTCGCCTGAATTTATAGAACCGCATTCTACTGCAACATTCATCGTGATTAAACGCACAAAAGTCTTGGATCTTGCAAAAAATCGTTATATGCTCATTTTTTACGTGGTTCTTGTCATAATAATAAGAGATGCGCCTTTCATGTTTTCATCTTTGCCCACAAAACATCGGTTTATAATCGCTGGCTTAGCGACCTTTTTGTCTGTACTGCTGCTGATCCCTTCAGATCCTGCCGAAGCGTCAAAAGACTCGGAAAAGAGCAGCCTGGAAATTGGTAAGCGTTACAGCTTAGCAGTGCCGGTTGTGACAGATTCATTACCTCAAACTCAGGCCACCACCCTGCCACAAGAAGACAACTCGTTAGAGTGGGTTTCTGTTGAAGTGAAAAAGGGTGATGTATTAGGTGCTGTGTTCCGTAAAGCCAATATTGACGCTGTGACAATGCAGGCCATTCTGGACACCGGCAAAGATGCCAAAACCCTGACCCGTTTATTCCCCGGTGAACAACTGGAATTTGGTCTGGCGAGCGACGGCAGCCTGCAAGAATTGCGTTATACCATCAGCAATTTAAAAACCTTAGTAGTGCAGCGCACTGCCGATGGCAAATTCGAAGCGCAACAACTGCAAAAAGAAATTGAAGTGCGTACCGAAGTAGTAGCTGGTGTGATTAGCGGCAGCTTCTGGGGTTCGGCGATGAAAGCCGGCTTAACTGAAGCGCAAATTCTTGATTTAGCAAACGTTTTTGGTTACGACATCGACTTCGCTTTAGATATTCATTCAGGTGACACTTTCAGCGTAATGTTTGAACGCAACTACGCTGAAGGCCAATATATTGGTAACGGCGCTATTCTGGCGGCACAATTCCAGAACCAGGGCCAGGTGTATCAGGCGGTGCGTCACACTGACGGTAACTACTACAAAGCAGACGGTGGTGGCATGCGACAGGCATTTTTACGCGCCCCTGTGAACTTCCGTTATGTCAGCTCTAACTTTAATCCCCGCCGTTTACACCCTGTTTTAGGTAAAATCAAAGCACACAATGGTGTTGATTATGTTGCACCTATGGGCACGCCTATTATGGCGGCCGGTGATGGTAAAGTGATTGAATCCGGTATGAAAGGCGCAAACGGTAACTATGTGGTTATTCAACACGCCAACAATATTCAGACCAAATACCTGCACTTATCCAAACGTGATGTAAAACGTGGTGAAAAAGTAAAACAAGGTGACGTTATTGGCCGTTTAGGTGCCACTGGCCGTGTCACAGGCGCGCATTTACATTATGAATTTGTGGTGGGTGGTGTACACCGTAACCCACGCACTGTGAAGCTGCCACAAGCAGAACCTCTGCAAGGTGTGGCCCGCGTGAAATTTGCCAACAATGCCAAACAGTTAGTTGCCCAGTTAAAATCACATGAACGTGTGGCTCTGGCTGCCAATAACTAATACTGTATTCTCCCTATGAACAGCGACCAGCTTTATATCGGCATCATGTCAGGCACCAGCCTGGATGGTGTTGATGTGGTGCTGGTTGATTTTGCCAGCCAATTCCCAACTTTGCTTGCCACTGAACTACTGCCCTACCCTGCCAAACTTCGTACTGAACTTGCGGCCATTAGCCAGCCTGGTGATAACGAAATAGAACGTTTGGGTTTATTAGAAGCCGATTTAGCCGATATTTACGCCGCCGCTGTTGAGCGCTTATTACACAAAAACGGTTATCAGGCCAAGCAAATTCAGGCCATTGGTTGTCATGGCCAGACCATCAGACACAGACCCAACGGCCGCCAGCCATTTAGTTATCAGATTGGTGATATGCACCGGCTCGCCATGCAAACCGGCATCCGGGTTATTGGCGATTTTCGCCGTAAAGACATTGCTTTTGGTGGTCAGGGAGCACCTTTGGTGCCGGCTTTTCATCAAGCCATTTTTGCCGACAGCAATAAAGGCCGCTGTATTCTCAATATTGGTGGCATCGCCAATATCACGCTGCTGCTGCCACACCAACAGCTGCTGGGTTTTGACACTGGCCCTGGTAATTGTTTGCTCGATAACTGGATTGAACTGCAACAAGGCAAAACTTATGACGCTGATGGCGCTTATGCCGCCAGCGGCACTTTGCAGCCAGAGCTGCTTGCTCGTTTATTTTCCGATAGTTATTTTCAGCAAACCGGCCCCAAAAGCACAGGGCGGGAATATTTTCAGCTGAGTTGGCTGCAAAACCATCTGGCGGGCAGCAGCTATAAAGCGGCCGATGTACAACGCACTTTATGCCAGTTCAGCGCCGGCACTATGGCACTGGCTATCAGTAAATATGCGGTGTCTGAGGTGTTTGTCTGTGGTGGTGGTGCCAAAAATAAACAGCTACTGGCCGACTTACAACAACTGTTGCCCCAATGCCGTATCAGCACCACAGACGAGCTCGGTGTTGATGCCGATTATGTTGAAGCTATGGCTTTTGCCTGGCTGGCGTTGGCTTATGATTTACGCATTCCGGGCAATGTGCCGGCCGTCACAGGTGCGCGGCAGGCCTTGGTATTAGGGCTGGAATTTTTACCTTATTAGGCGCTGCTGTTAAACAGCAGTCGCCATGTAACTTTCAGCTTTGTGCCCCACAAAAAAATGCCGGCTTTAACAACCGGCATTTTTTATCAAAGTGCAAAATCTATCTGCGCACCAGTTGCGCTGTGCTACGACCTTTATTGTTCCGACTCAGCTTTAATTTTAGCGGTATCAGGTTTAAGCAACTGCGCTATATCTTTGCCCTGGCGTTGCCACAGCTCGCCAAGTGCCGCCACTAACGCCGGATAACCATCATCAGCCTGAGGCATTTGCAGCTGGAATTGTTGTTGCATAATGCCGCTTTGACCACCAACCAGTGTTGTGCCTTGTGCCGGCATCAGGCTAAAACGACCACTCAGTAGCACTGTGCCTTGTTCGGTGCCATGGAATTGCTCCACCTGTACCAATAAACGTTGTGCACCAGGCACAACACGCTCTGTCACTCTGTAGCCAGGCAATTCAGCGGCCAGAGTGCGCAGCAGAATACGGCTTAGCTGCTGATCTAAAGCTTCAGCCCATTGTTGTTGTTGGGTTTTCACCAACTGCACCTCTGAAGTTTGTAAAATCAGCGCATTGGTGTTGAGGTAACTGGCCACCATCACAGGCTCCACGACCAGCACAGGGGCATCAATCGCAGGGCTGGTTGTACTGATCGCAGGTTGTGGCAGCTGAAAATAATTCATCGTGACCACAGTGCTGCAACCCAGCAGCAATACACCCAAAGCGGCCACTGCGGCTTGTTGGCATAACTGACGCTTTTTCATGGTTGAACTCCCTGCTCTGGTTCCGGATCAGCTTTTGGATCTGCACTAATCACCAGTGCGTTACTTTGTTGATTCATGGTTTGCACCACAGGCTGTAAATCACGCAACACTTTATCCATCGCCTGCAAATTGCTGTTCAGCCGCTCATACACTGGCGAGCCTGGGCTCATGCCCTGCAGCGTTTGTTGTAACTGCTCCAGCGTGGTTTTCAGCTCAGCAGGCAGCTGCTGAGTGCTGTCTTTGCCAATCAGCGCATCCAGGCTTTTTACCAGTTGTTGGCTTTGGCTCATTAATTCACGGGTTTCATTTAAGGTGGCTGAGCTGTCGGCCAGCACCTGTTCTACCGGTAAGTTATTGATTTTATCCAGTGCCTGTAACACTTTTTGTTCAATATGACCCAGGCCACTGCGGGCTGTTGGCATTAAACGATAACCGGCAAATTCATCCAGTACGGCGGGCGTCAGCGCTGTTGCTGCAGCAGCAGTATTATCGGCGTCGCTGCCGGCTAATTCATGCACAGCGCTTTTTGCTGGCGCTGAAGGCTGAACAGCCAACTGTGCTTTGGCTGCCTGCGTGTCAGCAGCTGCACCTTCAACAATATTTAGATCAACATACAAACCACCGGTCAGTAGATTGCCTGTTTTTAGCACGGCCCGCAGGCCTTTTTGCACTGCGCTGTCCAGCTCCTGTTGTAATTCCGGCAAAGTCAGATTGTCATAAAGCCGGCCCGACTCCACCCGGATCAAGACCGGAATACCCCGGTTAAAAGCAATTTGCAGTGGTTTTTTCATATTAAAAAAGTAAGGCACTGTCATCACAGTACCAATACGCACACCACGGTATTCCACCGGAGCACCAGAGGTTAAACCCCGTACTGATTCGTCAAAAAACAGCAGGTACTCCAGATATTCGTTATATAAACCGTCCTGAATGCTTTTTTTGTTCTGAAACAGCTGAAATTCACTGTTGTTTATTGCCTGCTTGCCTTTGGGCCAGCCATCCAGCACGTCAAAAGTAACACCACCACTTAATAAAGTAGCGACTGAGCCCATTTCAATGCGCACCCCTTCGGCCGACATATCCAGCGCCATGCCACTGGCTTGCCAGAAACGTACGTTTTCGGTGACCAATGCATCATAAGGGGCACGGATAAACAGCTGATAACGCATAGAACGGGCCTTGGCGTCAAATTCACCCAGTTCCACAGTGCCAACGTCATAACCGCGGTACAACACAGGGTCACCAACAGACAAAGACGTCGCATCACCACTGGTTAAAAATACCCGTACCCCGGGTGCGTCAGGCGGTGCTATCGGCGGGCTTTCCAGCAATTCAAAATTAAACTTATTCGTGGCACCTTTGCCTGGCTGAAGTTCGATATAAGCACCTGATAACAAAGTATTTAAACCTGTGATACCACCACGACCAACGCTGGGTTTCACCACCCAAAGCTGCGATTCATCGTTCAGCAGCACATCAGTACCCGGATTCATCCGCGCTTTAATCACCACTTGTTTTAAGTCTTGTGACAACTCAACAGACACCACTTTACCGACGTCGACACTACGGCTTTTAATGGCGGTTTTGCCTGGCACTAAACCTTCGGCCGTACTTGAGAGCAAAGTTAAAGTGGCGCCCTGATTTTTATAGGTGTGATACAACATCCAACCGCCAATCAGCACTGCCACCACAGGCACTATCCAGATTGGTGACCATTGGGTAATTTTCCGTACTTTTGCCTGTACTGAATTGGCCTGGGCTGAATGCGCTGTTGCAGCTTTGGCTTGATCACTATGCTGTTGTTCCGAATGGCCTTTTCCTTTAGAAGGATGCCCCTGCTGTTCAGTCACGCTGTTTCTCCATTTGTTCGGCCGGACTTGGGTCCCACAATAATCTTGGATCAAAACTCATTGCCGCCAGCATGGTAATAATGACCACACAGGCAAAAACAAAAGTGCCCATGCCGGGATAAACCCCGACCAAAGCGTCAAACCTCACTAAAGCCGCCAGAATAGCCACCACCAGCACGTCCACCATAGACCAGCGGCCTATCCAGTCCACCACAGGATAAATCCAGGTGCCGTGTTGACTGCGCTCGTTTAGCGGCAAGGTGGTGAGGTAACACAACCAGAACATCAAGGCGATTTTTAAAATAGGAATAACTACACTGGCCAGCAACACCACAATAGCCACAGGATAAGCCTCGTCGTGCCACATTAAAATAATGCCGCTGATAATAGTGGAATGTACACTTTCACCCAGCGACACTGTTTCCATCATCGGCAATAAATTGGCCGGTATATATAAAATACTGGCGGTGACCAGCAGTGCCAGAGTGCGCTGAATACTATCAGGAATACGCTGGCGCACTTTGGTGCCACAACGCGAACATCGTAATTGTTCAAGTTCCACCAATGCAGTGCAACAACTGCATACTTTCAGTTGTTGGCTTAAACCTGTTTCACCGGCAATTTTACCGGCAACCGGTTGTGGGGCTGGTGCGATGCGCGACCAGAGCTCATGCCGGTCCACCACCTGAAAAGTGCGTAAATGTAATAAACAAAACAAACAAAATGCCCAGAAACTCATGCCCAATGAAATATCAAAGTGACTCAATAGCTTCACAAAACTAACAATAAGCCCCATCAGGAAGATATCCACCATGCTCCAGGGTTTGAGCATATACAGCAGCCTTGCCGTTTGTACCAGCGCAGGTAAACGGAAAAACATACCGAGTTTCAGATAGATAATGGCGAGCATACAAAAACAGGGAATTGCCTGAATAAACAACCAGACCAGAATAGCCAACCAGGGATGATCTTCATCCAGCAACACGGCTGAGGTATCAAAAAAGTTCATATCGCGGT
>NZ_JAVBXS010000071.1 GCF_030824435.1 Rheinheimera sp. | reverse complement strand
TAGTGTTTTGCCAGTACGTTGGTGATAGCAGCAGTTAAAGTAGTTTTACCGTGGTCAACGTGGCCGATTGTACCTACGTTTACGTGCGGTTTGTTACGTTCAAATTTAGCCTTAGCCATGGAGTAGACCCTTTTTAAAACAAAACGGCGGTTGTATGAAATTTGGTTTTGAATTTTAAAGCAAGAGGAGGCTTTGAAGAAGTGGTGCTGATACCCAGAATCGAACTGGGGACCTCATCCTTACCAAGGATGCGCTCTACCGCCTGAGCTATATCAGCATCTATTTCAATTTTTGGAGCGGGCAGCGGGAATCGAACCCGCATCATCAGCTTGGAAGGCTGAGGTAATAGCCATTATACGATGCCCGCGGCCTACTCGTAGCTATTCTTCCTGACGAAGAGATGGTGGAGGGGGAAGGATTCGAACCTTCGAAGGCAGTGCCGGCAGATTTACAGTCTGATCCCTTTGGCCACTCGGGAACCCCTCCACTAAAACTGGTGCCGCTTATCCGAGTCGAACGGATGACCTACTGATTACAAGTCAGTTGCTCTACCAACTGAGCTAAAGCGGCTACGTCAGTGGGTGCGAATTCTAGTGGAATGATTTAGGTGGTGCAACTCTAAAACTGAAAAAAAGCCAGATTTTTACACTGAATGCTCAATAGATCGCCAAAACCAGCATTATTCGTTGGCAAAAGCTTGAAGATAAGCACTTTACAGCAGTGATAACTAGCCAAAATCACCATTTCGACAGTTTTTATCGATATAAAGGCTTAAACCACGAAAAATCAGTAATGGATCGAGCTGACAATGAAATTCTGCCAGATAAGGCAACAATAAGGGGGCATCACCGCCAGTTAACACAATCTGAGGCACTGATTGCAATAACATCGCCTGCTTTATTACGGCAACAGCAGCGGCGAGACAACCGTTTTGCAGGCAGGCACTGGTATCGGTGCCAATTTTGACTTCAGCATTTTTCATGCTGTTATTAAAGACTTTTGCCGTGTGACCAATAACTGCTTGCTGCTGTAAACGAAAACCCGGAATGATCCAACCGCCTAAATGCTGACCATCAGCACACAACCAATCCAGCGTTAATGCAGTGCCGGCATCAATCACCAACAGGTCCTTGGCCGGATACAATTCTCTGGCGCCTAACATAGCCAGCCAACGATCAACCCCCAACAAAGCTGGCTGCTGATATTGATTTTTCAGGCCTTTTTTTTCCGCTTCACTACTGATTTGGCACCAGGGTTGAGTGAGTAAAGCACTTTCCTGCCGGACCAGCTCAATTCGTTCACTACTGGCCACTGACGCACAAAAAACCGCATCAATATTGTGGTTTTTTAAGGTGTCAGCCTGATGGTCGTTTAAAAGCATGAGTTGCCCGGCCTGATGTAATACGGCTTTGGTTCTGCTGTTACCAATATCCAACAACAATTCAGCCATGTTCTGCGATCCTTAAACTCAGCTCACCACCATAATAACTTTGCTGCTGGCCATCCTGCTGTAATAACAAAGCGCCTTGATGGTCTACTCCGGCACAAAGACCAAAAAATTTGCGTTCACCACTGCTTAAATAAACTGCTTTACCTAAAAATTGATCTCTTTGATTAAAACCGGCCGCAAAAGCAGCAAAACCTGTTAATTCAAACTGGGTTAAATGACGGCAAATATTCTGCTGCAATAAAGCAATAAGCTGATTGCGGTTAACAGGCTTATCCAGATGTTGTTGCAAGTCTGTCCATGCCTGATCAATTTGCTGCCCTGCCATATCCGGCATACGGATGTTCAGACCCAGCCCTATCACTAAATCACATTGGGCGTGGCTTTGCCCGGCGAGCTCTATCAGAATGCCGGCTAACTTCTTTTGCTGCAGATAAACGTCATTGGGCCATTTTAACTTCACAGGCAACTGGTACTGAGATTCAAGCACTTCAGCAACAGCAATGCCTATCACCAAACTCAAACCCATTGCTGCCTGAATGCCTTGTTCCAGTTGCCAATACATGGAAAAGTATAAGTTGCTGCCAAAAGGTGAAAACCATGGATTACCACGACGGCCACGCCCCGCCGTTTGTGCTTCGGCTACCAACACCGAGCCTTTTTGCAATGTCTGGCCATCCTGTAATTTTTTCATTAACTGGCTATTGGTGGAGTCCGTAACGTGTTGCAGCAAAATATCCGGCATTCCCGTCTGCTGATGTAACTTAATTTGCTGAGCGTCCAACAATTGTAAAGCAGATGCCAGACGATAACCTTTGCCTTTAATGGAATAGATATCGAGGCCATATTGCTGTAACTGATGGATATGTTTAGCAATAGCAGCTCTGCTTATTCCCGCTTGTGCCGCCAAAGCTTCCCCTGAATACAGCTGGCCGTCGGCCAGTTGCAGAATAAGCTGGCGTTGCAGCGCCAGACTCTGCGGCAGAATTTTAGTCATGGTGGCGTAACAACCTGACTTCAGGCTCCAACTGCACCTGAAACTTACCAAACACAGATTGCTGAATTAAATCAATGAGTTGCAAAAGTTCAGCCGCAGTACCATGGCCCTGATTCACCAGTACCAAGGGCTGTTGCTGATAACAGGCGATGTCACCGAGTTGGTAGCCTTTTAAGCCAACTTGTTCTATCAGCCAGGCGGCGGCCAGTTTGACCTGACCATCAGCTTGTGGATAGTTGGCTATAGCCGGATATTGCTGTTGTAACTGTACAAATTGCGCTACCGGCACCAGCGGGTTTTTGAAAAAGCTGCCACAATTGGCCAGCTTTGCCGGATCCGGCAATTTTGCCTGTCGCACAACTATCACGGCGTTCATCACGTCAGTCGGGTTGGTGTCGGGTGCTAAATGGTCCAGGCCTTTATAATTGAGTTTGGCTTTGCCCTGCCGGTTCAGGCAAAAACCAACGGCAACAATCACCCCTTTGCCGGCAAGCTGATGTTTAAAAATACTGTCGCGGTAACCAAAGCGGCATTCGCTTGCCAATAGGCGTTGCACCTGGCGGCTTTGCCAATGGAAAAAATCGACATAAGTACAGGTATCGGCAAGCTCAGCACCATAAGCGCCAATATTCTGCACTGGTGCAGCACCAACAGAACCCGGAATGAGCGCCAGATTTTCCAGACCCCACCAGCCCTCTTGCACAGTCTGGCTTACCAGCTGATGCCAGTTGTGACCCGCTTCAACGTGAAGCAGAAGGTGTTCGTCATCTTGCTGGGTTTGAACGCCGGCAGCTGTGTAACGCAAAATTTCACCGGGCCAGTCAGACAAAAAAATGCTGTTGCTGCCTTCGCCTAATAACAAAGGTTGGCTTGCTGGCTGATAAACTTTCAGCTCGTCCAAGGACGACAACAAGGTTACTTTGGCTAAGGTTGCTGCCAGACGAAAAGTAGAATATTGCTTAGCGTCTTGCGCCTTGAGCTGCTGCATACCAAATCCACTGCCATAAAAAGCGCCATTGTAATAAATTGCGCAGCATTGCAGAAGCGTTAATCTGGTTTAGCTGATTAAAGCCAGGCTTTTAACATAGCCACCACACTGCGACCCAAAGCACTGCCGGCATAACCACCTTCCAGGCACGCCACAATTCGGCCATC
>NZ_JAVBXS010000047.1 GCF_030824435.1 Rheinheimera sp. | reverse complement strand
CCCCGCTCAGTGAGCGGGGTTTTTTGTATTTAGGATCCGGCGGTCTATTGCCCGAGCAGGGCATTCCCATGCGAGTAGTACAGTGAAGCTGGGAATTAAGGAAGCCAATAATTTGGCTTCCTTCCAGCTGAACGGCCCTGAGCTCTGCGAAGGGCATCAAGGCTCCTAATAAAGATAAAAAGCCCACTCGAAAGAGTGGGCTTTTTGCATTTTACGTCCTGTAAAATGTCCTGCGGACCGGCTGTGCCGTCCAAATCCGCTCCTGCGGATTTAGTGCTTTATGGCATTCTGGTGGTCTATTACCCGAGCAGGGCATTCCCATGCGAGTAGTACAGTGAAGCTGGGAATTAAGAACGCAATCAATGTTGCGTTCTTCCGGCTGAACAATCCCGAGCTCTGCGAGGGATATGAAGGCTCCCAATACAAAAACAGTTTTGCTGTCTGCCGATTGAACAATCCCAAGTTCAGCGAGGGATACCAAGGCTCTCAATAAAGCCAAAAACCAGCTCAAAATCTTGCCTTAAAAGCAAACTATCACAACAATCCCGCCCAAAAAGTCAGCTTATCAGGCGCAATAAAACCGATAATCTATCGTTTTTAGCCCCAAAATTGCTGAAATAATAAACATCTAATCGCCCAATAACCCAGCGCCAAACCACAAACAACACAATAAATCAGTCATACAACCTGATAAATATGCTGCGACAGCGAAACTCACTATGCCAAAACCGCCAACCGATTAACTCGCAACTTGGCCTTTGGTCGAATATTCACACAGCGAGAATATCGTTATGCTCAATACTATTATTCAGTTTTTGTTGTGCGCATTTTTAGCCAGATCAATAAATAAGGTTGCTAAGAGTGCATACTGAAGTGAATCAATCCGGATGTTACTTTTATGATTGCACCAACAAAAAACCTCGACTGGTCTGCATTATTACAGTCCGGTAACCGAATTTTTATTGGCTCCAACGCCGCCGTGCCTAATGCGTTAATTGATGATTTGATCGCCAATGCCAATCAATTACATGATATTGAGGTTGTACAAATTCAAACCATTTCTGATGACAAATGGGTTGAAGAGAAGTACAAAGATCTTTTTAAAGTCAATGCGTTATTTATAAGTGGTGACAAAGTTCGCCAGGCTGTTGCTGAAGGCCGTGCCGACTATACACCCTGCTTTTTATCTGAGATCCCCACCTTGTTCAGCAGCAATATTTTACCTTTGGATGCTGCCTTGGTGATGTTAAGTCCGCCGGATGAATATGGCTATTGTTCTTTGGGTGTATCAGTGGATATTGTTTCTTCCGCGGTTAAATACGCCAAAAAGGTTATAGCGCAGTTTAACCCTTTAATGCCGCGCACCAGCGGCCATGCTTATATTCATCAAAGCAAAATTGATGCATTTATTGAGGTATCACAACCTTTACCGGAAGTACCGCCGCCTCAGTTTGAACAACGTATTGAACGGATTGGCCAGTATGTATCTATGTTGATAGATGATGGTGCTACCTTGCAAATAGGCATCGGCAAAATTCCTGAAGCCGTATTACGTTATCTCGGGAACCATAAAAATATTGGTATTCACAGTGAAATGATTTCTGACGGTATTATTGAGCTGATGCGAAAAGGTGTGATCAACAACAGTCAGAAAACTTTCCATCCTGGCAAAACAGTCACCAGCTTTTGCCTGGGTACGCAGCAACTCTATGATTTTGTGAATCAAAATCCGCATGTTGAGTTTTATCCCAGTGAATATGTTAATTCGCCAACCAATATTGCCCGTAATGACAATATGGTGGTGATTAACGGTGCTATAGAGGTGGATTTAACAGGCCAGGTTGTCTCTGATTCAATTGGTTACCAGTTTTATAGTGGCATTGGCGGTCAGGTTGATTTCAGCCGGGGCGCTTCGATGAGTAAAGGTGGCAAACCTATAATTGCGCTGCCATCAACGGCTAAAAACGGCACTATCTCCAGAATCGTGCCCCATATTGCTGAAGGCAGCGGCGTGGTGACATCGCGCGGCCATGTGCATTATGTGGTGACAGAGTATGGTGTTGCTGCGCTACGTGGCAAGAGTATCCGCGAAAGGGCGCTGGAGCTCATCAGAGTGGCACACCCCAAATTCCGCGCTGAGTTACTGGCAGAAGTTCGTAAACATTATTGGGTGCCAAATTATCAGATCCAGACGCCGGTTGATGTGCCTGAACTGGGTGGTGTCGGGCTGAAAATCCTGGAAATTGGTGGTGAAAGTTTTGACCTTCGGCCATTAAATCCGGCCGACGAGCGGCGCTTGCAGGAGTTTTTTTATTCCCATACCAAAGAAACCCTGTTATTGCGTTACAACCATCACCCCAAACAGATGTCGCGGGAAAAATCCAGTGTATTGGTTAGTGTTGATCAATCGCGCGACCTGGCTTTGTGTATTGTGCGTCAACAAGGTTCAGCATTGGAAATTCAGGCTGTTGGTCGTTATTACCTGATTGAAAGTAACAATAGCTGCGAAGTTGCTTTTGTAACGCGCGAGCGTCATCAGGGCAAAGGCATGGCAAAAATACTATTGCAGGAAATGATCGCCATAGCGCGTCAGCGTGGTATTCAGCTGATGACCGCTTATGTCAGGGCCGAAAATAAAGCCATGTTGAGTGTATTTGAAAAAGCTGGTTTTAAGCGGGTTCGGGCAGAAGAACCGGATGAAGTGAATTTACAACTGAAGTTACAGGCTGAGTAACACATTATGACAGTGACAGTATTAAGCCATCCGGCATGTCTGAAACACGACCTTGGCGCTGATCATCCGGAATCTCCCGCCAGGCTACACGCTATTTTTGATCAGATTTTAACTTCAGGTCTGGAATACGTCCTGCAACATAAAGACAGCACTGCAGCGACTGATGAACAGCTGGCGCTGGCGCATGACAAAAATTACATTGCAGCTATAGAAGCACAAGCACCTGAGCATGGATTGCTTTGGCTGGATGATGACACCGCCATGATGAATCAGTCATTACAGGCGGCCCGTTATGCCGCTGGCGCAGCTATTAATGCCGTAGATTTAGTGATGCAAGGGCATGATCAGCAAGCATTTTGTGCCATAAGGCCGCCAGGGCATCATGCTGAACATGCCAAAGCCATGGGCTTTTGTTTATTTAATAATATTGCGGTTGCAGCAAGTTATGCGCTTCAGCACTACAAGCTGCAACGGGTTGTGATTGTTGATTTTGATGTGCACCACGGCAACGGTACTGAGCAGATTTTCGGGGACGACAACAGAGTGTTGTTTTGTTCATCTTTTGAACATCCGTTTTACCCTTTTACCGATCCAGAAAGTACAGCACAGCAGTTAAAAATGCCGCTTGCCGGTGGCAGTGACGGTCAATTATTCCGGCAGCGGGTGCAAGAGCAATGGTTGCCTGCTATAGAGGCTTTTGCGCCACAACTTATGCTGATTTCCGCAGGTTTTGATGCGCATTATGAAGATGAAATGGCACATCTGAAATGGCGTGAAGCCGATTATCAATGGATAGCAACTGAGTTAAAAAATATGGCGCTAAGGCATTGTGATGGCCGAATTGTGGCGTGCCTGGAAGGTGGTTATGCCGGCAGTGCT
>NZ_JAVBXS010000050.1 GCF_030824435.1 Rheinheimera sp. | reverse complement strand
CGTTTTTAGTTTGTAGTCGCGCCCGGCAATCTCCAGCGTTAACTCACTGTATTCGGCCTGAATCATCAAAACGACTCCCGTTACGCCTGCGCTGAGGTTTGCGCTACCGGAATAGACACTTGCGGGAATAACGCCAGCAGCGCATCCAAACGGCTGGCAGCCTTTTGCGCCTGCTCTTCCGACTCCATCATGCCCAGTTGCAACAGCTCCAGCTCATCACGTTGAGTTTGCAGCTCTGCTTCTTTTTGCAACAGCGCCTGCTGCAATTGTTGGTTGTCTTGTACTAAACGCTGGATAGATTGCTCTAACTGACTGAATTGACTATTAAACATACAAATAAACCCACCTGAAAAAATGGCGCGCAGCATAACAGCAAGCCTTGCTGCTGTGCGGATTTTCCGGCAATTATTCTGTTATTTTTAACCCTTGGTTTGTGGCAGCTGCGGCGCTACACTCAGGCCACAGGCTGGCACAAAGGTAAAAACCTAAACCTGCAGCCACACCATCTCCCACAACAGCCGCCTTTGGGCGCAAGGAGTTACAGATGCAAAAAAACACCCTGTTGCCAATCTTATTGGCCACCTTAGTTGCCTTTAGTACCAGCCAGGTGCAGGCCGATCCTAAACATGGCAAAGGCAATAAAGGCAATCCGGCTGAACAAAAAGCGCAAAAAGGCGACAAAAAAGGCCAGAAATCTGCTCAGGCCGGTTACAGCAACGACACCGCCGTGCTGACAGGCGCCGCAGTGGCGGGTGCCGCTCTTGGTGGCGGCACTGTTGCGATAAACAGCCAGATTGGTGGTGTGAATGTGACTGCTGGTATCAGCTTTGGTCAGGCGCGCGAACTTGCGGTCAGCTACCAACAAACCGGTTATCAACAACTGCCGCCTGGCATCCGCAAAAACCTGGCCCGTGGTAAACCACTGCCACCCGGCATTGCGAAAAAACTGGGCCATTCACAAATGCTGAGCCAGTTGCCACAACATGAAGGTTACCAATGGCAGGTCTGTGGCAGCGACTTAGTGCTGGTCTCTATCGCCACTATGGTAGTGGCCGATATTCTGACGGATGTTTTCCGTTAATCTTTTGAGTGAATCAGCCGTTTTGCCATTTGCCACTAAATAACTGACACAAAAGTAAAAAACCACCTCGCGGTGGTTTTTTTATTTGCTGTAATACGGTTGTGGTTATGATGCTGTCGTTAGCGTGCTGCCGTTGCCGGATTGCAGTTATCGCGCAGTCGTTACCGGACTGCCGTTATCACTTAGCCGTTGTTACTTAGCCGTCAGCGCTTCAGCCCTGGTTGCCGCTTTACGCCGAAAACGACTGAGCAATAAATACACCACTGGCGTGCTATATAAGGTCAGCAGCTGACTGACCAACAAACCGCCGACAATAGTAATACCCAGCGGCTGGCGCAGTTCAGAACCCTCGCCCATACCCAGCAACAAAGGCACAGCGCCTAATACCGCAGCACAATTGGTCATTAAAATGGGTCTTAAGCGCTGCGTGGCCGCCTGCAAAATGGCTTGTTTAGGCGTTAAGCCCTGCCGTTCGGCCGCCAAAGCAAAATCAATCAGCAAAATGGCGTTTTTCATCACAATGCCAATCAGCAAAAACAGCCCAAGCAAAGCTATCAGGCTAAAAGCCGAGCCCGTGATATAAAGCGCCAGCAAAGCGCCAATACCAGCACAAGGCAAAGTCGAAATAATGGTCAGCGGCTGCACCACACTTTCATACAACACGCCAAGCACCAGATAGACCGTCAACACCACACCCACCATCAGCCAGAAATTGTCGCTGTTTTTAAACATGGCATTACGCTGATCTTCACCGTTGACCGTATGCACCACGGACGGGATCATTAATTTTGCCAACATGCGGTCTATCGCCGCAGCCGCCTGCTCTGCTGTCACCTCAGGCGCCAGGCCATAACCTATGCCCATAGACGCAAACTGACCATCGTGCCGCACCCTGTCACTCACCAGGCCATAGTCGTAACTGGCAATGGCACTGAGTGGCACCCTGCTGCCGTCTTTGGAAATCAACATCAGCTGCTTTAATACCTCCGGCTGTGCCGTATAACCCGGCGCCAGCTCCATCACCACCCGGTATTGGTTCATTTCGTCATAGAGTGTGGCTACCTGGCGCTGCGAGAAGGAGTTGTTCAGCATAGTGGCAACGGTGCGCATATCCACGCCAAGGCGCTGCGCCGCTTCGCGGTCAATATGCAATACCACCTGCTGCGCATCTTCACCGCCGGGCGAGTCTACATCCACCAATTCAGGCAATTCTTTCATGGCTTCAGCGGCTTTTTTGCCCCATTCGCGCAGTGGTTTTAATTCACCCGACAATAACAACAACTCGTAGTCACTGCTGTTCCAGGGTGAACTTAAACGAATGTCCTGCTCCACATTTAAAAACAACATAGCGCCAGGCACTTTGGGCGCGCTCAGCCGCACTCTGTTCACCACTTCCTGCGCCGAAACCCCCCGTTCACTGAGTGGTTTTAACCGCACCCGCATCCAGGAATTACTCAGGCCCATAGCACCACCACTGGCGCCAGTGACGTCGGCAACGGCCGGGTCTTTTAGCAGCAACTGGCGGAATTCTTCAATTTTTGGCTGCATTACCTGATATGAAAAACCATCGTCACCACGCACAAAACCACTGAGCTGGCCTGTGTCCTGAGCCGGCAACATACCACCCGGCAATTGGTTGTATAACCAGGCATTGGCACCAAATACCAGCAACATCAGCGTCAGTACTGACTTTTTATATTGCAGCACCCAGCCAAGGCTACGCTGATATTTGTGCGCAAAGTTCTGAAATAACGTTGTTTTTTCCGGTGCGGTTGGCGCTTTTGCCTGCTGTTTTTGCAATAACAACGCCGACAAACTGGGTGTTAAAGTTAACGAAATAAACAACGAAATCAGCATGGCACCGGCCAGCGTAATGGAGAATTCGCGAAACAGCCGCTCCACTAAACCGCCCATAAACAAAATGGATAAAAACACCACGATCAGCGCCGAGTTCATTGCCACCAAAGTAAAACCTACTTCGGCCGCACCTTTTTTCGCCGCCTCCAGCGGGCTTAAACCGGTTTCGATATGACGTTTAATGTTTTCCAGCACCACTATAGCGTCGTCCACCACTAAACCAGCGGCAACTATCAGCGCCATCACCGACAAATTATTCAGTGAAAAATCACACAGATACATCACCACAAAAGCGCCAATCAGCGACACAGGAATGGCCAGACTTGGGATCAACGCAGTGCGTAACTTGCCTAAAAACAACCACACCACCAGCACCACCAATAGCACCGACAGCAATAAACTAAATTGCGCTTCACTTAAAGTGGCGCGGATCACCGGCGATCTGTCCATCACCACCGCCAGCTCAGCGTCGGCCGGTACTAAGGCCTGCAACTGAGGTAAAGCGGCCTGAATGGCATCTATAGTGGCCACTATGTTGGCGCCGGTGCGACGGCTGATTTGTAAAATAACGGCGCTTTTTTCATTATGAAAACCAGCGCTATAACGGTTTTCAGTCGAGTCCGACACTGTTGCCACATCAGACAGGTAAATAGGCGCGCCATTGACATACTTCACCAGCAACTGCTGATAATCACTGGCGCGGCGCATCGTCTGGTTAGTGGCAAGTTGCCAACGTTGTTCGTTCTGCTCTACAAGGCCAACAGGCACTGTGGCGTTGGCGCTGGAAATCGCACTGCGCACCTCATCCAGCGCTATGCCAAAATGGCTCAGCATGGCCGGGTTCAGTTGCACCCGCACAGCTGGCAAAGAAGCGCCTGTTACTTCTACTTCACCTACCCCCTGAATTTGCAGCAGTTTTTGCGCAATGACAGTGGCAGCAGCGTCGTACAACACACTGGCGGCCAGATTGTCGGAGCTGAGCGCCAGCGCCATCACAGGTGCTTGTGATGGGTTAAATTTGCGATAAGAAGGATTGCCCGGCATACCGGACGGCAACTGGCCGCGCACCGCATTAATGGCGGCCTGCACATCACGGGCGGCTTCGTCGACGTTCCGGTCCAGTTCAAACTCCAGCCGCACCTGAGCAGAGCCCTGATTACTACTGGAGCTGATTTGCCGGATGCCGGCAATACTGCCAAGAGCCCGTTCCAGCGGCGTTGCTACTGTTGCCGCCATACTCTCAGGGCTGGCGCCAGGCAAACTGGCGCTGACCACTATCATTGGAAAATCGACCGCCGGCAGCGGCGACACCGGCAATAAGCGCCAGCACAACAGCCCTAGCAGCAAAATGGCGCTGGCAATCAGGCTACTCGCCACCGGCCTTTGAATAAAAGGCGCCGCCAGATTCATAAGCTCACCGCCTGATCGGCCGCTTCATGTTGGGCTTTGTTATTGCTGAAATAACGGTCAAACCATAAATACACCACGGGCGTGGTAAACAAGGTCAGCACCTGACTAACAATTAAACCACCGACCATCACCAAACCTAAAGGCTGGCGCAATTCAGCGCCTGAACCGCTGGCCAGTAATAAAGGCACAGCGCCAAAAAGTGCCGCCAGCGTGGTCATTAAAATAGGTCTGAAGCGCAATAATGCCGCCTGATAAATGGCTTCTCTTGGTGTTAACCCCTGATGACGCTGCGCTTCTAACGCAAAATCGACCATCATAATGCCGTTTTTCTTCACCAGACCAATCAGCAGCACTATGCCAATCACCGCTATTAAATCCAGTGGCTGGTTCATCACAAGCAGCGCCAATAAAGCGCCAACAGTGGCTGAAGGTAAGGTGGATAAAATAGTCACAGGGTGAATTAAACTTTCGTACAAAATACCCAGCACTATGTACATGGTCAGCACCGCCGCCAGCACCAGCCATAAAGTGTTGCTCAGTGATGCCCTAAAAGCTTCAGCAGCACCCTGAAAACTCAGTTCAATTTCCGCCGGCAATTGCAGCTGTTGTTGCACTTCTTCAATAGCGGCCACTGCTTCACCCAATGAATAACCTTCGGCCAGGTTAAAAGACAAAGTGACAGCCGGGAACTGGCCCTGATGGTTAATTAAAAGTTTGGCCGGACGTTGGCTGACTTTGGCAACAGCCGACAGCGGCACCGCAGCGCCTGAAGCTGTGGTCAGATAAAGTTTATCCAAAGCGCCTATGCCCTGCGCCTGAGCCGGATCCACTTCCAGAATGACGCGGTATTGGTTGGCCTGAGTAAACAAAGTACTGATTTGACGTTGGCTATAAGCACTTTGCAAAGCAGCACCCACCTGGCTAACGCTGATGCCAAGCCGCGCTGCCGCTGTGCGGTCAATGTCAATAAAAGCCTGCAAACCCTGTTGTTGTAAGTCGTGTGCCACTTCTGACAGTTCTGGCCTTGCCTGCAGCGCAGCCATCATATCCGGCAGCCACTGCGCCAGCACTTCACTGTCGGGAGTGGTTAAACTGAACTGATATTGGGTGCGGCTGATTTTGTCTTCAATACTCAGCTCCTGCACCGGCTGGAACCAACCTTTAATGCCACTGACACTAGTTGCTTGTTGCTCCAGCTCACGGATAATTTCAGTGGCGCTGCCGTCACGTTCATTGTGGGTTTTCAGGTTCAGCAAAATGCGGCCACTGTTAATGCTGCTATTGCTGCCATCGACGCCAATAAAAGAACTTAAACTGGCAACAGCCGGATGTTGCAACAAATTGGCCGCCAGTTGCTGTTGGCGCTCTGCCATAGCAGCAAAAGAAATATCCTGCGGTGCTTCGGTTACCACCTGAATAACCCCACTGTCCTGCACCGGAAAAAAGCCTTTAGGCACAGCCAGATAAAGCACAGCAGTTAATACAACAGTGCCGAGCATCGTCAGCATCGCCAGTTTCTGGTGCCTCAGCACCCACTGCAGCATCAGGCCATAACGGCGGATAACGCGTGACATCCAATCGGTTTCGTCATCGTGTTTTGGCAATTTAGTCAGTAACTTAGCGCAGAGCATTGGCGTTAAAGTGAGTGACACCACCAGCGAAATTAAAATCGCCACCGCCAGAGTCACGGCAAATTCAAAGAATAACCGCCCCACCACATCGGCCATAAATAACAATGGAATCAACACGGCAATCAGCGAAAAGGTTAAAGATATCAGTGTAAAACCAATTTCTTTGGCGCCTTTTAGTGCAGCTTCCATTGGGCTGGCGCCTTGTTCTCTGTGCCGCGCCACGTTTTCCAGCATCACTATAGCGTCGTCCACCACAAAACCTGTGGCTATGGTCAGCGCCATTAAGGTTAGGTTATTCACCGAAAAATCAAGCAGATACATCACAGCAAAGGTACCAACTAAACTCAGTGGCACCGCCAGGCTTGGAATAATAGTGGCCGGAATAGTACGTAAAAACACAAAGGTCACAGCCACCACCAGGGCTATGGCAAAAATCAGCTCCATTTGTACGTCATGCACCGAAGCGCGGATACTTTGGGTGCGGTCTGTGAGTACCTCCACTTTCACTGCGGCCGGCATAGTGGCTGTAAGCTGTGGCAACAGCTGTTGCACTCTGTCGGCCACTTCAATCACGTTGGCGCCTGGCTGGCGCTGAATATTCACCAGCACTGCGGCCTGTTGATTGGCCCATGCCGCTAAAAAGCGGTCTTCTGCGCCTTGTTCTACTGCGGCAACATCTTTTAGCCGGATAGGCGCACCGGCGCGCCAGGCTACGATTAACTCTTCATATTCTTTGGTGTCGCGGATTTGGTCGTTGGCGTCCAGCATAGTGGAGCGAAAGGGGCCGTCAAAACTGCCTTTGGGCTGATTGGTATTGGCGCCGGTTATCGCAGTGCGTAATTGCTCCAGGCTTAAATCCAAGGACGCCAGCGCAGCAGGATTGGCTTTCACCCGGATTGCCGGGCGCTGACCGCCAGCCAGACTGACCATACCAACTCCGGAAACCTGTGCCAGCTTTTGCGCCATCCGGGTATCGACTAAATCGTAAACCTGCGGCAAAGGCAAAGTGTCGGAGCTGACGGCTAAAGTCAGAATAGGTGCATCGGCCGGGTTTACTTTGCGATACACAGGCGGCGCCGGTAAATCACCCGGCAACAAAGAGCCTGCGGTATTCATTGCCGACTGCACTTCCTGCTCGGCCACGCCCATATCCACCACCAGCGCAAATTGCAAAGTGATAACAGAAGCGCCGTTGGAGCTTGCCGACGACATTTGTTTTAAACCGGGAATTTGGCCAAGCCGCCGCTCCAGAGGCGCGGTAATAGTACGAGCCACTATGTCGGCGCTGGCGCCTGGCTGAAAGGTAAATACCTGAATAATCGGGTAATCGACCTGCGGCAATGCCGCTACCGGCAATAAACGCCAGCTCAGCATGCCGGCAATCAGCAGCGCCAGCATCAATAACGAAGTGGCAACAGGCCGCAGAATAAAGGGCTTGGACATATTCATGGCTTAACCCTGTGCCGGCGTTTGTACAACTTCAACATCACGGCCTGGTCTTAACCTGTCCAGGCCTTCCAGGATCACCAAATCACCGGCCTTTAAACCCTCTTCCACCGCAATCAGGCCATTATCAACAGCACCCAGCTTTAACATTTTTAACTGGGCTTTGTTTTTAGCATCCACTGTGTAGACATAAGTGCCTTGTGAGCCATATTGCACAGCGTCTTGTGGAATAGTAACAGCGCCATTTTGCACCGCTACATTCAGCCTTACATTGACAAACTGGTTGGGAAACAACTCTTCGTTATTATTGGCAAATTGCGCTTTGAGTTTTAAGGTGCCGGTGGCGAGGTCAATCTGGTTATCCAGCGTGGTTAATACCCCAGCTGTTAACTGTTGTTGCTCTGCTCTGTCCCATGCTTCGACGGTTAACTCTTTTCCGGCCTGCACTGCGGCACGCACCGCCTGCAACTGAGTTTCCGGAATAGTAAATTGCACTGCAATAGGTGAACTTTGGGTGATAGTCACCAAACCTTCGGCGCTATTGGCCTGTACTAAATTGCCCGGATCGACTTTGCGTAAACCTAAACGGCCGCTGATCGGCGCTTTAATCTGGGTGTAGCCAAGTTCCAGCTGGGCGGCGTCAATTTGCGCCTGATTGCTTTTCAGTGTGCCTTTGAGTTGATTCACCAGCGCCTGCTGGGCGTTATATTGTTGTGCTGAAATAGAATTTTGTTGTTTTAACTTTTGATAAAGCGCGAGGTCTGCTTGTGCGTTTTCCAGCTGCGCCACATTTTGTTGTTGGGTGCCTTCGGCCTGTGCCAGTTTCACCTGATAAGGTGCCGGGTCAATTTGTGCCAGTAACTGCCCTGCCTGTACTTTTTCACCTTCGTTAAAAAATAGTTTTAACAAAGGACCACTAACCCGGCTTTGCAGCACCACAGAATTCAGCGGCATGACAGTACCAATAGCTTTAATTTGTACTTTTAAATCTGTGGTCTGGGCTGCAATCACCCGCACCGGCACTGGCGCATTCCATGGATTGGCAGCGCCACCCGGGCCACCACCGCCCGCTGGTCTGGCGCCTTTGGGCCTTTGGCCGCCCTGACCCGCTTTGGCGCCCGGACCTGCGGCGGCACTTTGCGGCGCGCCAATCTTTTCAGCCTGATCATCCTGTTGCCACCACCAAAAGCCGCCCCCCGCAACTATCAGGCTGAGCACTACAACAACGGCGGTTTTAGTTATTTTTGGCATTTAATAAAGTCCCTGCAAAGCAATAACAGCGGTCTTGTTACGCCCGGCTGATACGGCATTATTCGATATTAAAAATGGCAAAGCCCATATGATTCATTCAGGCTGCCAACTAAGGTGACCATTCTGCCGTGATGCCAGAGAATGGCCAATATAACGCGATTTTCTGCTATTTTTCGGCGACGTTCAGGGCTTGAGGCCCAAAGCGCTGGCAAAGACTGACGCTGTGATCAACTCACGCACCTCTGCTGGCAAAGCCAACAATTCAGTGCGGCTTAACCTGGCCAGATACAAACAATTGCTGATATCGGCTTTTTCTTCGTCACTGGCAATAAACTGATGTTGTGCCAGCAGCGGCTCTAACATCCTGTTGTCAAAACCCCAGAGGCATAACAGATGCACTGTGACTGCCACATCAGCCCGCACTTCAGCTGCTTCGCTGTTTTTAAGTTGTGGGTCATTCAGTTCAAAACCATTTTGCAGCAACAATAACTGACCAAAACAACTGAACATGGCGGCGATAAACACATGGTCTTGCTGGGCGCGGCGCAATTTAGCCGTTTTTGCCAGTTCACGGCACTGGTTGGCAAATTGCATCGCATTATCCAGCACCTTGTTATGTTCAGCCTGATCCAACGCCTGCAGCTGGCTTTTAAGCGACAACATCAGCACCAATGCATTGACCACCTGCAAACCCAGCCGGCTGATGGCAATATCCAAAGACAAAGTTTCGCTGACAAAACCCATATAAGGGGAGTTCACCAGCTGCATCAGCCTCGACACCACCACAGGGTCTTGTTCCAGCAAACGCGCCACCTGGCTGATTTCCACTTTAGGGTCCTGCAACTGCCGTTGTAGTTGTTCACTTAACCTGGGAAATACCGGGTAATGTAAAAACGACGACAACAGTCTTTTACTCAGCGCAGTTTGTGGCAACTGCTTCACTCTTTCTGCATTACGGAACAACTGCGTCAGATGATCAACATCGACTGAAGCGGCAATAAAACTATGAAAATGGTCCAGATGCGACAACACCACATCGTCGTGCTCCGGATTGGTCACTACCACCCGCAGCGCCAGCGGCGCCATAAAACACACCAGGCGTTTTTCTTCCAGCGCACTGGTTAACCCCTGAGCGTCAAAAAACAACAGATCAATAGCGTCGTTGTTACGCGGCGCTGTGGCAAAACTACCCACAGTTGGAAAAATCTTCAGCTGCCAACGTGGGTCGTTCAGCTCACAATATTTGCGCAAATAACTTAATAAAGCCGGATTCAGACTAACGGCAACAACCTGAAACATGGCGATGTCCCTACTTTTAACTGAAATGAATGTACCAGTTGAACCGGCACCACGAAAAACAATTTACATAACCTTTGCATTGGCCGCATCAGCCTTCACAAAGTTCCGTAATAGCCGGTATCAGCCCGGCAAACTCAAGCCTTTTTATCGCAAAAATGCGCATTTTTAACGAAGCAGCAGGATGCACGACCAAATACACCAAGCTGTCTGAGGCACTCAGCATCCAGCTTTAGGCAAACCACTTTAACCACAAGGCTGATAACAAGCAGGGCTGCGTGGACAATGATTACCACGGGCACAAATCAGCTGGGCTGGTTTTTCTAAACTACGGGCCACCCAGTTAATATTCAGAATATTGGCAACTGTACTTAAAGTGCCTTTTATCGCCTGCGGAATTTTTCCGGCACCGCCCTGGCTGTTGCACAAATATTTCAGCTCCTGCGCCATGGCATCAGCGTCCATACCCTGGGCATTAATAGCCGGATTTAAGTCGATACCGGCACAAAGCACATGGGCATTACCGGCCAAATCCTGCACTTTCACCGACTCACAACAATAAATCCGTGGTTGGCCCTGCACTTCCAGCAAGGACAACTGCGCCGAACTTCTTTCACCCTGCACATCAAACATGCGAAACACTGCCCAGTGCTGGCAGGGATCTTCCACTTTACGCATATTGCCCCATGGCAGCGGTATGCCATTGCCACGGTAAACAGCTTTCAGTTTACCCGGCGTGTAAGCATCAAAATAATGCCAGTGGCTATAAGGCGACACTGCCGTCATACGGCGCATGGCAACAGAAGCGGACACTCCGGCCAACTGGTGCGAGCTGATTTCATAACCGTTACGGTCCAGCAACTGACGAAACGGCAATTTAGGGCAAAGCAAAGCACCGGCAAAAAAACTCGATTCAAAGTCACGCCAGGCATGCAAAATATCCTGTGGTGCCACTAAACCTGAATCAGCGTCGACAGTTTCATAAGCGCCACCCACTGCCATACCGCTTTTTACACCGTCTTTATTGTGTAACACGGCATGACCAATATGCACCGCCAGCTCGTATTTCAGCCGGGTTGGATGGTTTTTTAAAATACGGTTTAAATGCAGGGTTTTGGGCGGTAAAAAATACGACGTTGACACGTTTTTACTAAAAACCCCCAGCTCATCCAGCACTTCTTTGGGTGCTTCATCAAACCAGCTAATGGCAAGCCCCAGCTGTTTTACAATGGCCAATAGCTCTTCGACACTGAGTGGCATGCGTTTTAAACCTACTTCTTCAGCAGCACGTTCAAGCTCTGGGAAATGGTTTTGGTGATGTTCCTGGTGGGCGCGGATCAGCAGCTGGGCAAACTGTTTGCCGCTGATACCGGTTTGCGACAACATTTCCGGTATGGCAATTTGCAAAATATCGTTGGAAAACAAAAAGCCAGGCTCCAGCGCCATACCACTGATGCCACCTCTGCTGCCTTTGGCCGGGGTGATATCCAGCTGCTGCTCTTCACCGTCTAAAAACCAGTCCAGTTCTTTTTGAAAAACTGCGGCTATCACGGTCAACATTTCGACACTGGGCACCCTTTTGCCACGCTCAATCATCGACAAATAGGACACTGAAGGTGCGTATTCGGCGTCGATGCGAATGCAGCGGGTGGATAAGTCTTCCATAGTTAAGTTATTGCGTTTCCTCAGGTTTCTTATTTTAGTCCCGAGGAAATGTGATTTGCGGATCAAGCTTTTTGGCGTTGTCATTTTGTAAAATTCACACTGTGAAGTTTTAATTGTCAAATTATGCACAAAAACAACATAGACTAGTTTCTAAGCAACAGCAATGACTGACTGCGAAACACCGCCCGCCACCCTACCGGGCTCAACCAATGACAGGAAGCAACGACGACGCCAGCTGCCAACGCAGCACAAGGAAGTCAGCGCAGATAAAAAGAGTGAGCGAGGAACTTAACATGCATATGACCGCGACTAACAGCCATGAACAACCTTTGGATCAGATCATCCGTCAGCAAATGAATGCCATCAGTGCGCTGAACGACAGTCACCTGAAACAAGTGCTGAATTATTCCAAAGGTTTTCTCGATAAAGTCTTTCCACTGGCGCAAGGCTCACATCAGGATGTAAAAAGTTACGTGGTCTATTACCAGCATTTATTGGCGTTTTTTGCCGATGGCAGCAACAGCGGTTTAGCCAACCCAACCCAGTTTGTTGCTTTGTGTGGCAGTAAAGAAAAACCTCAGTCGCTTTTGTTATGTAATGCCGGCCGTCATATTGAACTGGTGATCAGCAAACAAGGTGAACATGGTGCCCACGACTGTGCCGGTATTGAAGATGTGTTATTGGAGTTATCAACACCAGGGCAACAACAACGCTGGTTCAGTATGATCCGCGGTCAGCTGCAGCAGGACGCCATGACCAGTTGTCAGGGTCGTGCTTGTTACACCGCAAAAGACGGCAGCGATTACCACTTAGCTTAAGTTGTTTAGCGCTGTGAATTAGCGCGCTGTCATCACAAAGAGCTGAATTTCATCAACAAAAAGGCGCAATTATTGCGCCTTTTTGTTGAGCACCAGCAGCAACTGGAGGTTACAACTGTTCAGGTAACAAGGGTTGCTGCAGTTTATTTTCCAACAATATCGCTTGTTGTCTTGGGTCTTTCATCAACACCGACAAGCCTTTTTGTTGGCGCAATGCCTCAGTTTTACTGTTATCAGCTGCAGATAACGCCGGCGCCGGGCAGCTTTGGCTGGTCATATAGTTCAGCGCTGCACTAAGCAACTTTTCTTTGCTGTCACCAAGCTGAGCGGTAAAATCATCTTTCACCACACAACCTTTGACATCAGCAGCAAACTGCGGTGCTGGCGTCGGGTTAAAACCGTCGGCAAATTCACCAAAGTTTTTTGCATTTACACCACTAAACTGAATACTGAAATAAGTGGTACCACAGTTGTCGGTTGGATAAAAACCATAAGGTTTACCACAGGTTTTATTGCCAATCTGAATCACCTCCAGATCAACACCACGCAGCGCATTCATCAGTGCTTCGCTGGCAGAGCAGGTACTGTCGGTCGTCAATACAAACACCCTTTTTAAGGTCAGGTTGGGTAAAGTCTGATTGGTAAACTGACTGTTCTGGTAATCGATAGCACGGTTATAAAAAGGCATGGGTTGTAACGCGCGCCCAGTCACTGGGTCGGTATTAGGGTATTTGTCATTAAACATGGTTTTTTCAAATATACGGTTTTGAATCACGTTAGGCCCGGCCACCATATAACCCAGCTGTGACGCCAGCGCTAATAAGCCGCCGCCGTTATAACGAATATCCAGCACCAATTCCTGAACCCCTTGTTCGCGGAACAGGTTAAAAGCGTCAATCAAGAGTGGCTGCGCCAAGGCTATGTGACTGTTAAATTGCAGATAACCAACCTTACCTGCCGGACTTTGTATCACTTTGACATTCTGTACCGGCGTTGCTGCTACCTGCGCCGACTGCATGCTCAGATTAACTCTGCTGCCGTCGGCTTTTAAAAACGTCATTTGACTGCTTTGACCCAATTGCGCCGGATACAAAGCGGCATTGATCTGCGCGACGCCCGCTTCGGTATTGTCGTTCACTACATCAACAGCGTTCACTTCAAGCAGCATAGCGCCGCGGCTCAGCCCTTGTTGCGCTGCAGGCGAACCTGGTTCGGTATAAGCAATATAAATTTTACGGGGTGGCCGCCCGTCAACAATGCTCCATTCAATGCCATAACCTGCTTCAACCCCACCCTGAGTGCGTTGTTTATAACTGGCGGTCGATTCAAAAAAATGGAAATTGTCTTTGGCTGCACCTGAATCCGTCAAAGCTGTGGTGCGCAATAAATTAAAATAATCTGCCACTGAATAACCGGCCGGATCACGGTCAGGCAATTCGCGATACCACAAATAAGTACGCTGGCTCCAGGACCTTAACCAGAGTTTTTCATGCAGGGAAGTGCCGGCTTTGTCGGGATAAGGTTGTTGACTATAAGGATCTATCCCTGAACGCGGTGCTGCACACTGCGCAACCAGTTGCTCTTCAGGCGCATAAACTCCGGCTTGCCACACAGGGCTGACCACCGGCGGATTGGTGGTGCCAGTGCCTGGTGTTGTGGTGCTGGCAGAGTCAGAGCTGCCGCCGCCACAACCACTAAGCAGCAACAATAAAGCTGCACCAGGTAATGCAAATCTGACCATCCGGCCATGCTGTTTTGGGTACTGATCCATCATTGTTAACTCCTTTAATACCTTCGCTGCTGCGACTTTTCTTTTACTGCAACTGGCTGCTGCCAAAACCAGCATGGGCTGGCCAAACAGCAACAATATTGATGTTACTGTGCTGAACTGACTTTGGTTCAGCAGGTAAGATAAAGTCAACAGCCGCAGGCAACAAGAGGGAATGTTAAGAATAGGTTCAGACAGGCCAGCTTAGGCTGAAATCTGACTTATTCACCACAGGCAAATTCTTTATGCGTAACCTACTTTGGTCACCAGCAGTGCTGAAAAATGTTTGTTGTTGCTCATGTTATTTTGTGGTGCTGATGTTACTGACAGCGCCGTCACTGCAGGCTCAGCCGCTCGATTATATTCAACATTATCAACAGCGCTATGTTGATGACAGACGTTTTGCAATCAGGCCCTTGTTGGCTTATGAAAGTTCAGAAACGGGCCAAATCAGCAGTGTAGGTTTGCAGTGGGGTGGCGCACCTGGTCAGTCTATGGCGCTGGTGACCAGCCTGAGTTTTTATCGGGCCAATGAGCGTTTTGGTGGCGATAACATTAGTTTTACCAACCTTGATACTTCGTTACGGTTAGGGCGTTTTGATGACTTTAGTCTTTATGGTGAAATTGGGGTGGCGCTGGACGAACTGGCTTTTGACGAAGAAGAAACCGAATACTACGACCACTATGGTTACCGTCACCGCAGCTCGGGCCCGATAGACTGGTTTGCCGGCTTGGGTGGAGGTTTACAATTGGATTTTCTGCAACTGAATGCCTTTGCCCGTTATCGTTATTTACGCAGTATGGAGCAACAATATTACAACGAACCCTTATGGCAACAAGGTTATCTGCCAATGCCGGAGCCGCATCAGTGGTTTGCCGGTATTGAACTCAGTTTCAGATTTTAACGGCCCTTTTGCCTTCAAAACTGTCACTTCAGGCTTTTGTTGTCAGCGGCTTCGCCGTCACAATAACACCACAACATAAAATAAAACCCCACTAGTTAAAGTGGGGTTTTATTTTTTCAGTCTTTAGGTTCTCAGCGTAATTCACTGTAACTTATTGATAATTCCAGTTTTGCGTTACACCACTAAAAGTAGTGTAAGCCCGGATCCCCACATGCCAGGTACCGGCGCCTGGGTTATTAATCACACAAGTTTCGTTGTTGCCGGTTTTATAAGGACGGCAGGCATAACTGGTGGTGGTTGGTTGTGAACCAAATCTCAGATAGAGGTCGGCATCACCGGTCCCTCCTGAGATAGTGACAGTCAAAGTGCTCATACCGGCAGGTACTGTGATGGTATTACGTGTCCAGTTACCTTTTGTTGCCGCCAGATTTGTTAAGGTGCCGCTGTTACCTGGGTTGGTGACACCACCACATTCAGTAGCAGTAATACCCACACTGCTAAAAGCCGCCGCTACATCGGTCAGACTATAAGCTTTATCTTTGGCCGCTTTACACACACCATTAGCGCCTGCAATAAAGGTGCTGCTGCTGGTCCAGTAGATTTGGTTGGCAATGGTGAAAATTTCAAAAGCTTTACGGGTATTCCAGCCAGTTTTGTTGGCTAAAAGGTAAAAAGCTTTATTAAACACCCCTGAGCTGTAGTGCACATCCATGCCGCTGGTATAGTTGCTGGCGTGACCTATAGAACGACCATCTTTGGTCGGATCGTCCATATAACGTAAGGCACCGGTACTTTTAAAAATATCAGCCCCCACCATCCAGTCGTTGCTGCCTTTCATAAAATATTCAGCAGCTTCACCAGCCATATCTGAATAAGCTTCATTCATGCCACCAGACTGACCGCTGTAGACCAGGCCTGAGTTAAACTCGGTAAAACCATGACTGACTTCGTGGGCTGACACATCCAGGCTCACCAGCGGATAAAAGCGGGTGGCACCATCACCAAAGGTCATCTGACTGCCATCCCAGAAGGCGTTTTCATAATTAGAGCCATAATGTACCCGCATTCTCAGTTTGGTATTCAGTGGATTGACACCAAACCAGCTCTGGAACATATCAAACACCACACCCCCAAAATAATGGGCATCATTCAGCGGTGAATAAGCACCATTAATGGCTTTAAAAGTGTTATTCGGGCAAGTGAACTGGTGAATACTGCCGCCTGAAGTGGCACCATTTAAGTTCACAGTATCCACATTGGTGTTCGTCATACGGCAACTGCTGTCGACATTCAGATAACCATAATCAGTGCCATAAAAATACTGCCCGGTTTTGCTGTTACCGCCAGGCCCAGTGGCATTGGCGTGGTTAATGCCTTCCCAGCTTTGTAATAACCGGCCACTGTTAGCGTCAATAATGGCAAAAGGCCGGCTTGGTTTGCCATTGTGGCTGGTCACGTAATCTGTGATATACACCAACCGGGCCTGATTTTGTTCGTCCAGATATACCCAAAGTTTAGCTTTGGCTGCCTGAGCACTCTGGCTGGCAAGTAACGCAGTTTCATCAGATGACGACAACAGCTGCTGCTGTGCCGAAAGACCGCCCTGAGCCAGCTCGATGGCTTCAATGGCTTTGTATTGTGGTGTTACGTCCGGTAAATCCTGCTCTATACCTGTCACCACTGAACCACTGATATCGGAGTAGTTATTACCGGCTTTGCTGGCAGCAGCACTGTGTCCCCACACCGGCACACCACGGTACATTTGTTGGTAGCGCACTTTCATCTTGCCATCGGCACGTTTAATTTGTTGTTTAGCAACAAATTTAAGCGGTTCAGATTTACGATCGTCTGCGGCGGGTTGCGTCAGGGTTTGCAGAGTTTGCCCGTTCAGGATCTGCTCGGCCGGTACTACTTCAGCAGCCATCACAGAACCACAGCCTGCCATCAGCATGGCCATTGTTAAACGGGATAAATGTTGATGTTTCATTGAGGTTTGCCTCTTGTATTTAATCTTATGTTCCTGGTTTTACTGGACGCTTTTGCGAACAGCCAAGCAACCATAGCGGATTAAAACTCCGGCAAATCGGCATCAATACAATATAAGATTTTTATAAAACATCTGTCATTATGCTGACATCGGGCCCTGTATCACCCAGAGCCCGATGCCATGACCACAACAACTGCGGGCTGAACACCATCTGACAGGGATATCACCACGGGAGACTCCGCTCCGCAGAAGTGAACCTCAGTCAAGGGTTGCAGGTTGCGTCTGCTGGTGTTGCTACAGCTGCAACAGCCAACAGCACCAAACACAACCTTGTAATCATAATAGATACAGGCTTATTAAAAAGGCGCCTTCGCTTTTATCATGTTTTTATCAACAAATAATGATGAGTGTGACGCTGGTTTAATTTGCAGCTGACATTGCCACCAAAGGGTAAATGCCTGAACAGGGAAAGGCGGTTTAGGTTGCCAGCGAAAGCTGATGTCCCTGCGTTGCTGCAACGCCAATAAGGGGGTCATAAGCTCAGCGGGCAACAAACCACAGCGTTGTTGTTGCTGATGCCAAAACTGTTGCAGTGTTTGTTCTGACTCCAGACCCTGCTGTTGTAGCCAGGGCCACAGCGCGGCGGACAAATGTTTGCTGAGGTTAATTTGAAGATGTTGTATTTGTAGCCCTGCAAGGGAAAACGGCTCGCCGGACGCCGCTGCCAATCCGCTGGTTTCAAGCACCAGCAAGTCTGCCATCTTTAGCTGAAATCTGCTGTGCCAAAAGCCATTTTTTGCCTGCCAATTTAAAGTACCGGACCAAAGCTGAAGTAGCGTCTGCCAGGGTTGCTGCAACAGCGCCTGCACAGCAGCAGAAGGCTGCAGTTGTTGCCAGCTGAGCTGATAAGCAGGTGTAGCCGTGACAGAAGCCGTCAGAATACCGTGCAATTGTAACTCAGAGAGCTGAAGTAACACTGCACCTGAAGGCAAGGCCAGCTCCAGCCTTTTCACATCAAGCCGGTCGTGCCAGGGCAAAAGCCTGATATCACCGGCCTGCAGCTGCAACACTGGCCAGCCGTACGCTATGGCATCTTGCCGGTATTGCTCATTCATCTCAGTCAGCAGCTGCTGCACTCTGTGTTGGGCATAAAGTTGTAATAACAACCAACAGAGCAACAGGTTCAGTATCGACCACAACAGGGCTTTGTATTTTAATAACCAAAACCGCGACATCAAGAACTCCGGCAGCTGCTGGTAATTTGCGCTAAGTACACAATATTACGGCTATTTTTCGCTGAAGTTATCACAAAGTGAGCAGCGGTTGTTATGATAAATTTATTTCGCAGGAGCTTGTGATGGAGCTGTATTTTCAATGGTTTGATTTGTTAGGCATCGCTGTTTTTGCTATCTCCGGCACTTTGGCGGCCTGGCGTAAACAAATGGACGGTTTTGGTGTGATAGTACTGGCATCTGTCACTGCCATTGGTGGCGGCACTTTACGCGACCTTATCCTCGATGTTCCGGTGATTTGGCTGAAAAATGACAGTTTTTTTTATGCCATTTTTACCGCGACTGCCCTGACTATTTTATTGGTGCGTAAACGCCTGACTATTCCCAACAACACCTTACAAATTGCCGATGCATTGGGCCTGGCATTTTTTGTGGTGATGGGCACGCAAAAAGCGCTGGATCACGGCACTTCCACTATGGTGGCTATTATGCTGGGCACCATGAGTGGTGTTTGTGGTGGCATGATCCGCGATGTATTGTGCCGGGAAATTCCGCTGGTATTCAGGGGTGAACTTTATGCAGTTACCTGCATTTTTGGCGGCCTGGTTTACACCGGATTATTAAGTTTGGGTGTAGATAAAATGCCGGCTATGTTCGCCGGTATGCTGGCTTTATTGCTTTTGCGCTTGGCGGCTATCCGCTGGCATCTGACGATTCCGGTCTTTAGCCGCAGCGGAAAAATAGACCCCTGAAATAATAAAGCAAACCCCACAACAACAAAGGCCGCTATGCGGCCTTTGTTTTTTATGCACTACCTTCAGCACTCATGCTGTTGTGTGTTTTATTCCGACAGTTCTTTGTGCAGTTTTACCGGCGCAGCTTTTTTCTTGCGCATACGGATATTGATCATCTCTACTGTGACCGAAAACGCCATCGCAAAGTAGATATAACCTTTTGGCACATGCACATCAAAACCTTCAATCATCAACATTACACCAACCATGATCAGGAAAGATAACGCCAGAATTTTGATAGAAGGGTGAGCATCAACAAAATCGCCAATCGACTTGGCAGCAAACATCATCACCAATACTGCAGCAACAATAGCAATTGCCATAATTTCAATGTTATTCACCAGACCTACAGCTGTGATCACTGAATCCAGCGAAAACACTATGTCCAGAATCATAATCTGAATAAGGATCATCATCAGATTATTGGCCACCACTTTAGGGCCTGAGGTTTCTTCATCATCAGCGCCTTCCAGACTATGGTGAATTTCCTGAGTAGATTTAGCCAGCAGGAATAAACCACCACCAATCAGAATCACATCACGACCAGAAATATCGTTGCCTAGCACAGTAAACCAGGTTTCGGTTAAACCCATCACCCAGGAGATAGAGAACAACAAAGCCAGACGGGCAAACATCGCAAGGCCCAGACCAACACGGCGGGCAAAAGCCCGTTGTTTTTCTGGTAAACGTCCGACTAAAATTGATAAAAAGATAATATTATCAATACCTAAAACAATTTCCAGCGCGGCAAGAGTACCAAGCGCAATCCAGGCTTCAGGGCTGGCAATCCACTCAAACATATAAATCCCATCAATAAAAATGAACAATTAACGGCTAGTGTACCAGCGCAAACGCTTGCCGCCAGTACTTGTGCAGAGAAATTGGTTTAACTGCACAGTTCGTCGGCAATAACAGCTTTCGACCAGCACAACAAAATCTGCGTCGTTCTGTGCTGGCAGGCAGCGGTAAATGGCTGTTATGCTCAAAAAACACCCTCACTTTTTGGAACTTCCGATGAAACTTCATAAATTAGCTTTGTTGTTGCCATTGCTACTCGGCAGCCAGTCTGCTTTTGCCGCTGCTGCCGCGTTAACAGAGGCGGTAGCCAAGGATTACCAACAACATCTGGCGCCGTTATTCCGCCATTTCCACCAGAATCCTGAACTGTCGCATCTTGAAGTAAACACCGCCAAACGCCTGGCAGCCGAGCTGAAAGCTGCAGGTTTTGACGTTTATACCGGCATTGGCAAAACCGGTGTGGTGGCTATTTTAAAAAATGGCAAAGGCCCAATGGTGATGATGAGAGCCGATATGGACGCGCTGCCGGTCGAAGAAAAATCCGGTTTACCTTATGCGTCTAAAGTTCGCACTAAAGACTGGGATGGCAACGAAGTTTCGGTGATGCATGCTTGTGGTCATGATGTGCATATCACCAGTTTGGTGGGCACAGCACGGCAAATGGCAGCCCGTAAAAATGATTGGTCCGGCACTTTAATGTTGATAGGTCAACCGGCAGAAGAGCGCACTGGTGGTGCTCAGGGCATGATGGACGATGGTTTATATCAGAAATTTGGCCAGCCTGATTACGCCATGGCTTTGCATGTATCGAGCGAGATTGAAGCCGGCAAACTGGTGGCGGTTGAAGGTTCACCTTATTCAGGTGTCGACAGTGTCGACATTATTATTCATGGCATTGGTGCTCATGGTGCCAGTCCACATAGAGGTAAAGACCCTATAGTGCTGGGTTCGCAAATAGTGCTGGCACTACAAACTATTATCAGCCGTGAACTGGCGCCCAAAGAGCCTGGTGTTATTACCGTAGGGGCTTTTCATGCAGGTTCTAAACACAACATTATTCCGGATCAGGCACATCTGCAGCTGACGGTGCGCAACGACAATATGGAAACCCGCAATTATCTGATCAGTGCCATAGAGCGGGTGGCAAAAAATCTGGGGCGCGCCGCCGGTTTACCTGAAGATAAACTGCCGGAAGTGAAAGTGGACGCACAAACCACACCGCCGACAGTCAACGATATTCCTTTGACCCAGCGTATTAAAGCCAGCTGGCGTAAAACTATGGGTGAAAATATTTTTGACGAGAATTACAAAAGGTTAGGTATGGGCGCTGAAGACTTTCCGTTTTTAACCACCCAACCTTATATCCCAAGTTTGTATTTTGCAGTGGGCGGCACACCAAAAGAGGCTTTTATTGCCGAACGCAATGGCGGCCCTGCAGTACCAAGCCACCATAGCCCGTTATTTAAAATTGAACCAGAACCCGCCATCCGTACTGGTGTTGAAGCCACAGTCCGGGCATTACAGGAATTGATGCCGGTGGGGAAAAATTGATAACAGGTCAACCGGTTTGATAACGCCCGGATAAGCTGCATGGTTCAGGTTAAGTTTCGGGTTGCACTTCCGGCAGCTGCTGAGCAACAGGCGTAGGTCTTTGCTCCTGCAGCTGATACTGACGTTTTAACGCCGCAACCTCTGCGGCTTTTTCCTGTAAAAACAGGTTAAATTCGGTAATCAACTGAGGGTGTTTCGCACTGGACATCAAAAATGGCAACTGGGTAAATGGTAATAACTCGCCTATCACCAGTTGCTCCTGTTGTTGAATACCACGCAGATAATGTTGTGCCACGTTAAATTCTATATTGGCACCATCAAGCCGCCCTTTCAGCACTAACCCCAAAGCTGAAGCCACATCAGGTACATCAACAATACGGTAGTTATATTGATTTTGCAGTGCCAACCATTTGGTCGGCGCAAAACCATGGATCACAGCTAAAGTGCGGAACTGCGTCAGTTGAATATGTTGATGTTCAGGGCGCACCAAAGTACTGCCAAGCGTAAAAATCACCGGCAAACTGTAGAATTTTTCCACACCGGCTTCGACATATTGTTGCCACTTAGGGTTGTCCGGATAAATCAGGTCGATACCTGAAGTAGACGAATGGTACAGCCGTTTTACCGGCAGGGGTTCAAACTTAAATTTGTGGCCGCTGTGGCTGGAGAATAGCCGGATCAGGTCGACAAAATAACCTCTTTCCTGACCACGGCTGAAATCATAATGCGGGTAAAAATCAATTTCTTCGATGCCAATCACATAGTTGCCGGCCTGCGTCAGCGCGCTGTAACTACACAAAATCCACAGCAAACACCACAACTTCATCGATATACCTCGGGATTAAACTGCGCGCTGCAATCAGAAGTAGTAGTCTATCCCAAGCTGCAGATAATCATCCTGACGTAACCACCAAATCTGTTGCTCTGGCGAACGGGTTTGAAAAAACCAGGCGTCCAGCCGCAACCGCACATTATTGTTATACCTTGTTGACGCTTCCAATAAACCACTACGGCTACCGCTGTCATCCAGATCTTGTGCGATACCAAATAATAGCTCAGTTCCGGCAGCATCGTTCCACGCCAGCCTGGTACCGATAAATAAATCGCGTTGACCTATAGCCGTAGCATTCATGCCTCTGCTGTCATATTGGTATTCCATCAGCCAGCCAAGGTCAAAATCAGAATCCCAGACACCGACCATGCTGTATTCAAAACCACCTGTCAAGGCGCGGTAATGGCTCTGACCATCAGAACGTCTGATGGTTTCCAGCTTCCAGATCCAGCTATCGACTATCCACTGAGCGTCCAGTCCCCATTGTTTAATCTGGGCATAATAAGGCAACAAAGTACCTTGTGCTGTCGGTATATAACCCGGCTCACGTGATGTTCCCTGAAAATACGACAAACCTATATCCAGTTGATCTATTTGTTTGGCATAACGCAGCGCCCAATCAATATGTTGCTGTTTATCGTCCGATGCAAACACTGCTTTATCTTGTTCAACAATCAGCGGCAAACGCAAGCGGCCATTTACACCAGGCAAAGTACGCTGCCGGAAATACGGCAAAACAAAAGTTTGCAGGTTGCCAAAATCGCCAAACAAATTAAATTGCAACATCGGCTGACCCAGCTTGCTTTCACCATCGATGTTATCAACAAAATCAGTCTGGTTGACAATATCCACCAGATGCTGGGATTCAGTCACGCCCCAAAACACCTGATCAATCCCAAGTTTCAGCTCCCAGCCCTGACCCAGGGTTAACCAAAACGCTTGCCTGATGTCGATTAAATGCCGTTCAGCATCACGTTGATCCCAACGCAAATAAGGGCTGAATGTCCAGCTGTGGCTTTCATCTTCCGCCTGCCAGTACCACTCCTGCAAAAAGTTGACGCTGTTTTGTACCCGAGCCTGCTGTTGCAGTCCCTGTTTGGCAAATAACCGGCTTTCCAGGCCCAGAGTGCTATTTGTTTGCAGTCTGTCTGTCCAGTGCGGCGCTGAGGTTGTGGTACTGCGGCCCTGACTTTGCACTATCGCCGGTTGTGCAGCTGGCGTTTTCAGCGGTGGTAAAGGTGCTGTCGGTACTGCAGGAGCAGCCGCAACAATAGCTGGTGTTGCTGGTGTTGCTGGTGTTGCTGGTGTTGCTGGTGTTGCTGGTGTTGCTGACAACCCAGTCTGAACCTGAGGGAAAGGACTGACAAACTTTTGTTGTCCGGCAATAAGCCGGTTTGTCGCCGAACTGCTGCCGCCTTGTGCCCGAGGACCATGCCGCTGCAATTGCCGCCATAACTGCTCATCAGCTTCCACTTTTTGCCGTGCCAGCTCAGGGTCAACAGCGGCAATTTCTGCTGTTGTCGGAATTTGTAAGACGGCACCATTTTGCACATGGTGCACATTGTTGCCGATAAAGGCGCGCGGATTTTTTTGCTGCAGCGCAATAATCACCTGATACATGCTGTAAGGTGCATCCCCCCGCGCCGCTTTGGCAAGGCTCCATAACGTATCTTTAGCCGAGACAGGGCCAAGTTCAGCTGCAGCCAGCGGCCAGAACAAGCCACTACAAAGCAGAGGTAATAACTGAGTCAAACGCATAACAAGTCCTTCGCAGCGCTGCCGGCAAAATTCCGGCGCAGACGTTTTACAGGCAAATGTCGCGCCAGCTTGCCAGAATGTTGTTTATTTACTGCGCTGCAGTGCATTAGTGTCAAAGTCGGCATCGGTACGACCTTTGCCAAACTGGATGTCCTGCGTCAGCAGATCAGTGCTTTTCCCTGTCTGGTGATTCTGCATCGTCATTTTCAGTGGCCGCCAGTATTTACCCAGATATTGCTGATAATCCTGCAACAACAGGGTTTTTAACAGGCTGCTTTTTTTGTCATAAAATTCAATTTTCAGCACTTTATAATCTTGTTGATCAACCCAGACCAGGGTTTTGCTATAACCGGAAAACTCATCTGTCGGCACCTGTTCCACCACAAAAGTATTGATGCCATTGAGCTGTTCATCTTTAAGGTAGTTAAAGCCGAACTTTTCCAGTTCAAATGAACTTAAGTCTTCATAAGCAAACTCACTACCCATAAAAGGGCCGGATTTATTGCGTGACGCAATACGTTTCACTCTTTTCAGCGCTGGCAAATATAACCATTGGTCGTCCGGTTTGCCGGTGTGTGAATGGTTTAAAAAAGCCGTGCCACGTACGTCTTTAGGTTCATCAAAAATAGTCAGGCCTTTATCACCGTCGTTGGCCACTTCCAGCGCCAGAGTGCGGATTTGTCTGGTACTTTCTTCACCCTGGGCATTTCTCAGCACCATAGTGGTTTTGGCTTCACTGTCTTTCCAGCCTTCGTCCCTTGTTTTGCGTTCAGTGGCAATTTGCAAACCTTTGGCAGCATCTGCCCACACTGGCACGGCAAAACCCGCCAGCAGCAAGCCAATCGCTGCTGCACCTTTCCAGTTAAGCTGGTTCATTTGTTTGTTCTCCTGTTGCTGTGGCGTCCTTGTTCGGCTGCCGGTCACATATAAGTAAAAAGGCCGGTAAAAACAAAAAGTCGATAATTAAAGCTATGGCGATGATCAACAAAGTTAATAACCCCATATCCGAATTTAATCTGAAGTTGGACATCAGCAACACAGCAAAACCTATCACCAACACTACTGTTGTGATCATCAAAGCCCGGCCAACACTGTGGAAGGCATAACGAATGGCCTGCTCAGTGCTGCGGCCTTCTTTACAGGCATGTTGATATTTCGCCAGAAAATGCACAGTGTCATCGACAATAATGCCAAGACTCATGGACGCTACCACCGACAGCCCCAGGTTAATTTCACCTGACCATAATTGCCACAAACCAAAACCTAACAAAGCCGGAATAATATTGGGCAATAAACTGATAGCGCCCAAACGCCAGGACCTTAAACTAAACACCAGCAACAATGAAATCAGCAGCATAGCCAGCGGTAAACTATTCAGCATACTAGCCATATTACGCTCACCAATATGACCAAACATCAGCGCAGTGCTGGACGCTTCGGCTTTATATTGTGGGTAATGTTCTGCCAGCCAGCCCATGGTTTGGCTCTCCAGCGCCAGCATTTCTTTGCTGCCGAGGTTTTTCAGGGCTATCGCTACTTTAGTGGCGCTTTTATCCTGATTCAGCTGATTGTTCAGGTCCAGACCAAAAGGCAACGACATTTCATACATCAACAGGTATTGCGCTGCCAGCTCTTGTGACTCCGGCAAACGATAATAAGCATGGTCATCGCCATTCATGTTTTTATTCAAACGTTTAAACACATCGCTGATGCTGCTGACATGGCTCACTTGCGGCAAACTTTGCAGATAAACGGAAAATTCATCCACAGCTTTAATAAAAGCCGGGTCGTTGACGCCAGACGGGCTGCCGCTGTCGATGGCAATATCCAGCATGGCCACCCCACCTAAACGTTCTTCCAGATAATCAACCGACTGACGGTATTCGGTATCGGTGGAAAAATACTTTACAGCTTCGTCATTCACATTGTTTTGCAGCGTCAGGTAACCACCCAGCAGCGTCAGCACTGCAGTTGCCGGCAAAATAGCTTTATGGTGGCGGATCACCCAATCAGCCAGTCTGTCCATCATCGAAGAGCCATCTTCGGCCTCAACATAACCACGGCTGATGGGCAGCAATAACATCAAAGCAGGCAATAACATAATGGTAAAAAACCAGGCCAGCATCACACCAAGGGCTGTGAGGTTGCCAAAATCGCGCAAAATAGGCACTTCAGAAAAATTCAGCGTTAAAAAGCCAATAGCTGTGGTTGCACTGGTAATAAACACCGGCATCAGGTTAATTTGTACAGCTTTTTCAATGGCCTGCGCTTTGTTATCACCCTGACGCATAAAAAACTGAGTGGAAGCTATCAGATGCACACTGTCGGCAACAGCCAGCGTCATCACTAAAGTTGGCACATTCACAGTGGCGGTACTTAAGAAAATGCCAGCCCAGCCGGAAATGCCCATAGTGCTGCTGATAGTGACCAGAATAATAATGACCACTGCCAAAGCAGCCAGGGCAGAACGCAACATCACAGCCAGCATCAGAATAATCACTACAAACATCAGCGGCACCAGGGTCGTGGCATCGTGCTGTGCTTCTACACTAAAAGCGTTGTTCAGCGAAATCACGCCAGCGTGATAGAACTTCAGTTCAGGGTGTTGTGCCGCTAACTTGTCGGTTAAAGCGCGCACCGAGTTATACACATCAGACACTTCCTGATTCTGGTTTTTTTCCGGCAACTGCACTGTGATATTTACAGCAGTAATAGTGCCGTCTTCAGACACCAGCCGTCCGGCAAGTAAAGGCTCGGCTAAAGCGGCTGCTTTAATTTTGGCTATTTTGGCTTCGTCCAGACTGCTGCTGTCCAGCAATAAATCTTCCACCAGCAAATCATCATCGGCCGCTTCAGTGTGCTGAAAGTTGGTGATGGAATCGACCCGCAACGAATGAGGTGTTTGCCAGGCGGCGTCTGTCAGCTCTTTCACAACAGTCAGCACTTTGGCGTCAAACACATTGCCCGACTCTGGCGCTATCGCCACCAGCATATTGTCACTTTTGTTAAAGCGCGCCTGCATGCGTTCAAAAGCCTGCATCTGCGGATTATCCTGCGAAAAGAAAATGCGGAAATCACCACGGAAATACAGGTTTTTTGCGCCCATACTAAAAAGCACCACCAGCGCCAGCACCCAGGCCAGACTCCACCATGGATGGCGCAATGCACCGTTCAGCCAAATTTGTTTCATCTGCACTCCCTGTTTTTGCCGGAAAATTCTGTGGTGAATACCAGCCGATTATCGGTGATGTTATAAAACACAAAACAACAAAAGTTATTGTGCTGCCTGAGTTTGCGGTAATGCTGCAGCGATACGCCGCCAACTTTGCTGATAATCAAATTGACCGGACAGTGGTGTCCAGTCTAGTCCATCAAGCAACAGATTTATGCCAGCTAACATCAGCTGTTGTTGTTCGAGCCCCTGAAAAAATCCCATCTGCTGACTGGGACCATATAAAGCGTTAGCGCCAAAAGCCAAAGCCCACTGCAGATAAGTCAACTGGTCGATCCCCCGGCCGGCCTGCAATTGCAGTGCTTTGTCGGCAATGGCCTGATTGATCACTTGTTCACAACAACTCAGCAACTGTTGTTCCAGCGCCTGGCGCTGCGCCAATCTTGTGGCCGAAGTTTTTTCCACTACAGCTGCTGTGGTGGCACTAAGCAAACATAAAAACAAGGTGGGTTCAGCAGTGGAAAAGCGGTAATAAGCATAATGCAGTGCCAGCGCACGTTCACGACTGTGCCCGGGTAAGGCAAGTACCTGATGAAACAACAACAGTTGCCGCTGCAGACTATCGACACTCAAAGCGGTAATTAAATCTTCTTTACTGCAAAAATGATTATAAATGGTGCCTTTGGATACCTCAGAAGCTGCGGTCAGTCTATCCATGGTCAGGCCGGCAAAACCATCCTGTTGCAGGATGTTTTGCGCCAACTGCAACAACTGCTGCTCCCGCAATAATTTATTGCGGGCACGGTTTCCCGGCATGGTGCCAGCACTGGAGGCATTATGATGTTCCGGCTGAATTTTGGCGGGCATCTGGTCACACCGATTAAATTGACGAATCGTCATAATAATCAATCAACAGCAGAACTCAAGGTTATTTTTCAGCCAGAGAATGCAGCAACTTATTGCGGCAACTCATTATTGTTCCGCACCATGGCTGCACCGCCCTTGTTGCAACAGCAAAAAGACAGCAGATCAGGAGCTGAAACTGTTAATAACGCCAGTACATTGGGGTAAACAATAACAACACTGTCAGAATTTCCAGCCGGCCGATAATCATGCCAAAGCTAATTAACCACTTGGCACCATCAGGCAAACTGCTGAAATTGCCATCTGGGCCTATCACAGGACCAAGGCCTGGGCCAACGTTACTAATGGCAGTGGCGGCACCAGTTAACGCAGTGACAAAATCTAAATCAAACATCGACAAACCAAGGGCCAGCGCAAAAATGGACGCAAAATACACAAAACAAAATGCCAGTACTGAACCCAATAACTGGTCGTTGACCGGTTTGCTACCGTACTTTTGTACCCACACTGCGTTGGGGTGCACCAACAACTTAAATTGTTTAATCAGCAATAAACCGGCGAGCTGAGTGCGGAATATTTTTAAACCACCCGAAGTGGAGCCGGAGCAGGCACCGGAAAAGGTAATGTAGAAAAACAGGATCACCGCCAAACCGCCCCAGGCTGAGTAGTTTTCTGAGGCAAAACCACAAGTTGTGATCACAGACACCACATTAAAAAAACTGTGGGTTAAGGCATCCAGCCAGGGTCTGGCATTGTGTTCCGTCTGATACCAGGTGAGCAACAACACACAAAACAGCGTAATAGCCAAAAAAGCCCGCACCTGAGGGTCTTTAAATAAAATCCACTTATGGCCCCGCATTGTGCCTACCAGCAACACCAGCGGCAAAGCCGACAACATCATAAAAACACCGGCTATCCACAGCAGGTGCGGTTTGTCGTTAAAGTGGCCAAAAGAAGCATCGTAGTTGGCAAAACCGCCGGTGGCTACTGTGGTCATGCCGTGGGTAATGGCATCAAAACCATTCATACCACCGATATAAAACAGCAACATACAGCTGGCGCTTAAAATCAGATAAACCACGCCTATATACATCGACAAGCTGGAACTTCGTGGCAGAATTTTTTCGGAAATATCGGAGTTTTCGGTTTTAAACAGTTTCATACCACCGATTTTTAACGCCGGTAAAATGGCGATGGCCATCACGATAATACCGACACCACCAATCCACTGCAAAATAGCACGCCAGAACAATAAGCCCCTGGGCATCTGATCAA
>NZ_JAVBXS010000025.1 GCF_030824435.1 Rheinheimera sp. | reverse complement strand
ACGGCAGCACGCCAAATTGTTGGCATGCTGAGATCCCGCTGTTGCCCATGTACATCGCCGTTATTTGCTCCTGCAATAACGGCATAGCTTCGGTCCGGCCACCCGCAGAGCGGGAGGCGCAACTACGGCAGCACGCCAAATTGTTGGCATGCTGAGATCCCGCTGTTGCCCATGTACATCGCCGTTATTTGCTCCTGCAATAACGGCATACCGTACGTCCTGTACATAAAAAAACCACCGTTTGGGCGGTGGTTTTATCATTGCTGTTTTTGTTATTTTAATAACACTTCAAACAGCACCCGCATATTGGCTTTGGCGGCAGTAGAACGTAACTCAGTGGGTGTCGATTCAAACTCTGCCGGACTCGCTTCACCATAACCCACAGTGGTCAGCCTGGCAGCACTAAGCCCACCTTGTTCAGTCAGGTAATTGCGCACCGCAGCTGCTCTTTGTTCACTCAGTTGCTGGTTATAACCCTCACTGCCACTGGCTGAGGTATAACCCGCAATCCGCACCTGATTGTTCGGATTGGCTTTGAGCACCACAATATGCCGGTCCAGCACAGCTTTGGCCTCATCCGTCAGACTGGACTGGTCAAACTTAAAATGCACGTCCGCCAGTTCGACCAACACCGCAGTAGCCGCCGGCCCCTCAGCTAATGGCGCTGGAGCAGCCACCGGCACTTCGGCCTGATTATTTTGTTCCGGCTGATAAGCCGGCGTTGGCGCAGCGGCTCTGTAACTATTGCCATACTGATAAACCACCCCCAGCGACAATAACTTCATATCACCCTGATCACCCCACATATCGTCCAGACGATAACGCTCCAGCTCTAAACGCAGCGCCCAGTCCGGGTTCATCTGATACGCCAACCCTGCGCCAAACTTATGTTTTAAATAATGTTTACTTTGCTGGTACTGGTCTAAATTCACCGGTGACTGGTAACTCAGTGGCGCATCGGTGTCGTTGTAGGTCAAACCAATACGGCCGAGTAAAGACCAGGCGGCGCCCAACGGCATTGAAGCAACCAAATCCAGATTGGCTCCTTTGGCACGTAAACGTCCGGATACCAGCATAGGTACATTGTCTGCGCTCAGCGTGCTGGCGCTAAAATCCACTTCACCAAGGCGGAATAATCCGCCTTCCAGCGCCATCATGGGGGTCAGCTGATATCCGGCAAACACCTTAAAACCCGTGTCATTGGTATTACGATAAATTTCACCAATCGACATGCCTTGTGCTGCCATGTCCCGCTCCAGATACACAGTATCAAGACTCAGGCGCGATTCACCGGCACTGGCGCCCAGATACCAGTGCGGGCTCTGCCAGGGGTAACTTTCGGCGCCAACAGCGTTCTGCTGTACGACAATTGCCAACATGGCAACACTAAACAAAACACTGTTTTTTAATAGCTTTGTACTAAAAGGTATAGTTTTAACAACAAACATGGCACTCTCCGGATATCCAATTTACAACACCTTAACCGGTGTTTTTGTTGCAGTGGCCGGCTTCTTTTAACACTGCTGTTCCGCCGTAAATTCCACCGCCCTTTGTTCATCAATCTTGCCTTATTGTCAGCGCCGGCCACCTATCACATCAACCAACAGCAAAATAATGGCCAGCACCAGCAAAGCATGCACCAGATTGCCGATGGCCAGTGGTGACACCAGACCAAACAGCCATAACACCACCAGCACTATGGCTAAGGTTCTTAACATAAGATTTCACCTTCGGTTGTCGCCCTTTTGTAACCTTTGCTACAAAAAGGCCTTGTTGAACGGCAGTTAATTACTACTGTAAAAACCATTAATTTTGCGCTGCCAGCTGGCATCGGCCTCCCCAGGCCAAAACGACGGGTCAAAACCGGGCAGTCTTTTCAGGTCGCTGATTTCAACTTCAACACTAAAACTTTTGCCATCCTGATCCAGTACCAACGCATGCCATGGCATGGCAAACAACCTGGGCTGGCTGCCAAACGACAAGGCATAAGCCAATACGCCATAGCTGATGCGGCCTGTTTTTAAGTCGAGCACTATGCTGCATAACCGTCCGATAACTTCACCATGATGATTTTTCAGACGTTGCCCCAGCACTTTATTGCAGGGCAACAGCAAGGTATCAGGATCATCCGGCAATAAGGCATGTTGGGGTTGCCGCCTGCTTTGTTCTTCGGTGGTTTTTCTCACTAAAGCCTCCTTATTGCCTGCCTTGTGTGAAGGCGGGTCTGTTTTGGCTGTTTGTACCTTCAACAGCAGTAACAGAGCACAACACAAGGTTGTGTTTGCCGGTTGTACTGTGGTGATCAGACAGCACACTTGACCCTGAAGCAGCCTAGACCGCTGTAAAACACAGTTCTGTGCGTTTGCACACCAAAGCACAGCGCAACTGGTGTGCGAAAGCGCACAGAATACGCCGGATCATTTGTTGACAATGCGCTTTGGCTGTATCCACACATCGTAATTTGACAACCAGCGAGGTTTATATGACAGGCTCGGAATTGAAGGTGGCAGAGGTAAAAGCACCCGCTTATGGCGTAGCGTCGACAAAATTACAGTTGCGACTTGTGTGCGCAAAAAGCAAAGAGCCACTGATAAGCTCAGCTGCAGTTGCGGTGGTGCAACCGCTAAGGGCCGGTTACAACAGTCTGGTACCGGACCTTGGGTTACAGCGTCATTTAGCGCACCCGGCAATAAAAAATACCCCAAGAGCCAAAATGGCAAACGGCGCCAGGCCCAATGCCTGGCATTGGCTCAGCAGATTGTTAGGCAGACCAAAGCTGCTGATACCAGCAGAACCTGTTGGTACAGAGTCCCAACCAAAAGCCTGAGCCCCCGCTGACAACACAAACAACAGCGCTTAACGTACTTTTTAGCAAGCAGAACGCCATGAGCGCTAACGCACGGACAATAAAATATTTAGTTGCCAAGCTGTGGTCTCGCTGCGGGCACCTTCGCACCGCAGCTGGAATCCCGAGGTTCTTATGAATAAGTTCAGTGAACAAAACAAGGCAACTGCCAGTACCCAGGACAAGAAAAACATCAACAAGGCGACAACCAACAACACGGACAGCGACAAAATTGCGCAGGCCGTTGCTGCTGACAAAGCCAAACTGGCCGCTGGCACCAGCAAAAGTGACAACCCAAAAAACACCGATATGGCGAAAAAAGACCCTTTTAACGGCAAATGGAAATCTCAAATCCAGGCAGCCAAACACAACTGGAGCAAAATTACCGAAAGTGAATTATTAAAGTCTGAAGGCAACGAAGTCAGTCTGACTGAGCTGGTGCAACAACGTTATGCACTCAGCCGTGACGTCGCCAATCAACAGGTGCAGTCTTTTATTACCAAGTGCCATTGTTGATGGTCTTTGTTGCAAAAGGTCTTTTCTGTCCTGAACCCTGCCTTTTTCAGGTAACACCTCAAGCAACAACCTTTATCTGACTGCGTTTAATGCAGTAAAAATCTGCCGGTACACCCCGCATTTTGCCGGCTTATTCTTTCCCCAATCGGAGTTTTATTATGAATACAAGCTACCGTCAGTTTTTTCTGGCATCTGCCGTTTTGTTGTCGTTATCCCCTTCTCAGGGCGTGATGGCTGCAGACAAAGTCACCACGGCCATTGATGATGCCAGACAAGAAAGTCAGATTTGGACCAGTTATGCGCTGAACCCTTATTTGCGTGGCAATGATCTGAAAGTCACAGTGCAAAATGGCAAAGCAGTATTAACAGGTAAAGTCGACGAAAAAGTAAATAAAGAACTCGCCACTGAAATTGCCAAAGGGGTGTCGGGTATCACAGATGTTGATAACCAAATTGTGGTCGAAGCCAATTACCTGCCTCATTACGGCGGCGACAGTTATGGCGACAAAATTGATGACGCCAGTATTTCTGCCGCCATTCGCTCAAAACTGCAATGGAATAAAGATGTCGATTCAGTGGGAACCGAAGTCAGCACCAAAAGTGGTCGTGTCACCTTAACCGGCAGCGCTGACACTCAGGCGTCTAAAGATATTGCCAACCGTCTGGCGATGAATACCAGGGGGGTCACGTCGGTCACCAATAACCTGAAGATCCGCAGCAGTCCTATGACCAGCGAAGAAAAAGCCAGCCTGAAAGCTACAGAAGAAAGTCACAACATTTCAGATAGTTGGATCACTACCAAAGTGAAATCCAGTTTCATGTATTCCAGCAATATCACCGGCTCCGATATTGATGTCAGTACCAACAACGGCATAGTGACCCTGACCGGAAAAGTAAATAGCGGTGTTGAGCGCTCGCTTGCGATTGAAATTGCTCAGAATATCCGTGGTGTTAAAAGTGTGCAGTCCAAAGCTTTATTATTCTGACAACACAAAAACAAACAGCTCCGGTGCCAAAGGGCATGCTCAGGCAGCCAGGGCACCGGCCCTTTTTAGAATACCGGTGCTACAGCACTGGTTAAGGAACTCTGATGAAAACACGCCATGTGATAACAGACACTTCAAAACCATGGCAGCCTCTGCTGCTACTGGCTTTTTTATTGTTTGCAATAGCGGCTTGCAGTGCTGCGCCCAAAGTGCCGACTGCCACTATGGACAGAGCTGAACGGACTATTTCCAAAGCAGAACAAGCCAGAGTGGCCCAGTTTGCTCCGGCGGAACTTGCCAGCGCCAGAGAAAAAATGCAGGGTTCACGCACTGCACTGCTAAATAAGGATGTGGAGTTGGCAGACCGTCTGGCGCTGGAGGCCAGTCTGGATGCTGAACTTGCTAGCGCCCGCGCTGAATTAATCCAGGCCAACAACGTCAATGCAGAAATGACCAATAGTATTGGCATTCTGAAACAGGAAATGTTGCGTTTGCAGCCTGCGAACCCGGTGCAGCCAGCCAAGGCGCCGTGGCAACAACAGCCCACCAGCTCACCTGGAGTACAATCATGAAAAACTTTCAACCTACCGTCTTGACCCTGGGTTTGTCGCTGCTGGTACTGGGTGGCTGCAGCAGTGCACCACGCCAACCCGACGGTCTTGCCGCAGTCCGGGCACAGCTGAATACATTACAAGCCAATGGTGAGTTGGCCGTGTTAGCGCCAGTGGCTATTACACAGGCAGAACAAGCGGTGCGGGAAGCCGAAGTACCGACCAAAGACAAGGTGCAGGAGCAACATCTGGTTTATGTGGCTGATCGCAAAGTCAATATTGCCTGGGCTCAGGCCCAGGGCCGTCAGGCGCAAGATCAGTTAAAACTGCTGTCTAAACAACAGGATGAAGCCAGACTGGCGGCACGCACCAGAGAAGCTGACAGTGCACATCTGGATGCAAGTATTGCCCGCCAAGATGCGCAGTTGGCAAGAGAAGATGCTGATAGTGCAAGGCAAGAAACCGACAATGCCAAAGCTGCCACTGATAATGCCTTGTTGCTGGCGGAGGAGTTGCGGCTGCAAATTAAAACCCTGAATGCCCGTCAGACGGACAGAGGTCTGGTGGTAACTTTAGGGGATGTATTATTTGATACCGGCAAAGCTAATCTTAAAGCAGGTACCAATCACCATTTAACCAATCTGGCCAGTTTTCTGGCGAAATACCCTGAACGTACCGCCATTATTGAAGGCCACACCGATGATGTCGGCACGTCGGAATACAACATTGGCTTGTCAGAACGACGCGCCGACAGTGTAAGGAGCTTTTTATTAGGCCAGGGCATTCAATCGGGCCGGCTCAGTACCAGCGGTAAAGGCGAAGATACCCCAATAGCTGGCAATGATTCTGCCAGCGGTCGCCAGCAAAACCGCCGCGTTGAGGTGGTGATAAGCGAAGCGGCAATTGCAGGCTTGTAGGCTGTATGTAAAACACAACAGCGGCTTCCCCTTGCAACATCAGTGGTGACACCGACATACCGAAATACCAAAAAAGCAGCTTTAGCTGCTTTTTTCCTGAGTTGGCTCCGTCCTGAATTACCTTGCGCCAGATGTCAAAACCCGTCTGCTGAATTATTCATCCGTTGTTGACTGGTGCCGGCTGCTGGTAATACGTTGAGCTTTGTCTTCAACCGGATTGCTTTGGCTTTCTTTATTCTTGGCACCACGTTCTTTGAGCATGGCGGCAAATTCAAGCAACAGCTCTTTGTCGTCATCGAGCAATACCAGAAACAACGCATCCAATGCCGCCTGACGTTCATCCGGGCTATCATCCCGCTCGGCCAGCCGGAAAATTTCATGCAGTTTAAAATCCAGCGCTTTGGCTATCTGGTATAAAAAATCCAGACTGGGTTTGGCCAAATCGCGTTCAATTTTCGACAAATTTCCGACATGCGAACTAAGCCGGGTGGCCAGCTCATTCAACGATAAGCCGCGCAACTGGCGAAGCGTTCTTAAAGAAGTTCCTAATGTCATAAGACAGTTCTCGTCCTTCTGAGCTCAGTATCAAAACCATCTTAATTCATCTTGCTGAAATAGCTCGATAAATCATGTCCCTTCACTAGCTATAGCTTAAATATTCAGCACAACCAAAATAAAACTTGCTTAATTAACACATTGAAATCAATTATTATGCCTACAATGCAACTTGGGTTAGCCTGAGGAATTGAGCCATGCCAACAAATGTCAGCAACTTGCCTGATCTGATCTGCCAGATTTTGCAGGATCACGCTTTTATGATGGTTTATCAACCCATCTTAAGTCTTAAAGATCACTGCGTTGTCGGTTACGAAGCTTTATGCCGACCCAAACTAAATCAGCCCGAATTGTGTAAGGACGTCGAAACTTTTGTGCAAGCCATTGAACAGCTGGGTTTGTATCAGCAGTTTGATCTGGCTGTGGCAAAAGCGGTATTTAACGATATTCAGAATTGTGCCGAATTAAACCATCAGCAGCATTTTGTGCATATTAACTTGTGTGCAGAATCGCTGAACTCACAGTCTTTTTGTGATCAGCTGGAACTGTTGTTAACACAATACCACTTTGCCGATGGCAAAATCCGTTTTGAAATTACCGAACGTTCGGCCATTACAGATGAAAGCAAAGACAAAAATCTGCTCCGGTTGGCTTTAACCGGCTGTCAGTTTGTCATCGATGACTTTATTACCGGTTATTCCAACTTTGGCGCTTTGATCAATCCTTTTATGTCAGCAGTGAAAGTCGACCAAAGTGTCACACAACAACTGACACAAAACAGCATCGCCGATAAATTTATGAAATCGCTGATCGCCTTATTAATTGCTATCGATAAAAATCTGATTATTGAAGGGGTGGAAAACTCGGCACAACTGGAATTTTTACGCAACAACCAGTGTGATTTTGTGCAAGGTTATTATTTAGCCAAACCTATGGTGAAAGAGCTGCTGCCCTTTGCCAATAACGCTGCGTTGCTGATGCTGGATGAAAAGCATAAGGTGCCGCAGAATTCTGTTTAGCAACAGCATGCGGCATTATGGCACCACAGTGACCCCTTTTGCATAAAGTTGCCGGTTTTGATAGCCGCAAATAGCCATCACCAACCGGCAAGTTAGTTAAAAGCCAATTTTAATCAACTGGCGACGCGCCATCAGCGCCGTTATTTCGGCTAAACAGGCCGGATCATCAATAGTTGAAGGTACAAGGTACGACTGACCTGCGGCTATCTGGCGCAACAATTTGCGTAAAATTTTTCCTGAACGGGTTTTTGGTAACCTAGGCACTATGATGGCTTTTTTAAAACAAGCCAGCGCACCAATCTGCTGACGGACCAACGCGGTTAATTCAGCTTCCAATGCATGTTCACTTATCTGTGCGCCATTTTTTAACAGCACCAACGCCAATGGTTGTTGCCCTTTAATCAGGTCCTCTATGCCAATCACACAACATTCGGCAACAGCTGGATGCGCTGCAACTATCTGCTCCATTTCACCTGTTGATAACCTGTGCCCCGCCACGTTAATTACATCATCGGTGCGGCCCATCACAAACAAATATCCGTCCTCATCCAGATAACCGCCATCCCCACTGGCGTAATAACCCTCAAAAGTGCGCAGGTAACCATCGACAAAACGCTCATCATTGCCCCAGATGGTGGTTAAACATCCGGGTGGCAGCGGCATTTTCAGCGCTATATAACCCTGCTGATTGGCAGCAACAGGCACACCGCTGTCATCAAGAATGTCCAGCACAAAACCAGGCACAGGCACAGTGGCAGAACCGGCTTTGGCGGGCAGCAGCTCTACACCTGCCGGATTGGCACTAATAGCCCAGCCGGTTTCGGTTTGCCACCAGTGATCAATGACGGGTTTGCCTATTTTGTCCTGCACCCAATGAAAAGTGGCAGGGTCAAGCCGCTCGCCGGCCATAAAAATATATGAAAGCTTCGATAAATCATATTGTTGCAATAAAGCATCGGGATCTTCTTTGCGGATAGCGCGAAAAGCCGTAGGCGCTGCAAACAGAACTTTGACCTGGTATTCAGCGCAAATACGCCAGAACGCACCGGCATCGGGCGTAAACACCGGTTTGCCTTCATAAAGCACTGTGGTGCAACCGGCAAACAAAGGCGCATACACAATATAAGAATGCCCTACCACCCAGCCAACATCGGAAGCGGCAAAAAACACATCACCAGGCTTACAGTTATAAATCGCCTGCATGCTGTACTTCAGCGCAACTGCATGGCCACCGTTGTCGCGCACCACCCCTTTGGGTTTACCTGTGGTGCCTGATGTGTACAAAATATATAAAGGATCTGTGGCAAGCACAGGCACACAATCGGCCGAAGTTGCAGTGGCAAGCTGCTGTTGCCAGTCCAAATCACGGCCATGTTGCATAGAGGCAATCAGCTGTTCGCGCTGATAAATCACACAACAAGGCACCTTGTGGCTGGCTTTTTCCAAAGCTTCGTCCAGCAAAGGTTTGTAGGCAATGACTCTGTTTATTTCAATGCCACAGGAAGCACTGACAATCAGCTGAGGGCAAGCGTCGTCAATGCGCAGCGCCAGCTCGTGTGCGGAAAAACCACCAAACACCACAGAGTGCACAGCACCCAACCGTGCTACCGCCAGCATAGCAATCACCGCCTGAGGGATCATCGGCATATAGAGCACAACACGGTCGCCTTTGCCAACCCCATTGGCTTTGAGCACACCGGCAAAAAGCGCCACTTCGTGCTGAAGCTGCGCATAACTAAAACGTTGTTTTTTGCCTGTGACGGCAGAGTCGTAAATCAGCGCTGTTTGTTCACCACGGCCCTGTGCCAGATGAACATCCAGCGCCAGATAACAGCTATTCAGCTCACCATCGGCAAACCACTGATAATGATGTTCATCCTGGCGCGTTAAAATTTGGCTGGGCTTTTTATACCAGGCCAATGTAGCCGCCTGCGCTGCCCAAAACGCCTCGGGCGCCGTTGATGCCTGCCGGTATTGTTGCTGATAAGCGGAGTTTGTTGTCATGCTGCTGGCCTTTCATGCACTATTTTGATGCTTTTACTGTAGCGAAAAATAACAACAAGCGAACTTAGACTTAGGGGGCATAGACTTTAGTCGCAGCAAAGCGCGACGCTCTGACAAAGCCTTTAATAAAACCGTAAATAAAACCCTGAATAACAGCCGGTTTTTGCCTATTGCCAATAAACAGGATAAATTAACTGTAATTTTATACAGCCTACTAAGCCCATCTGATGATTTTATATATCGCTGAAAAACCCAGCCTTGGCCGTGCCATTGCCGCAGTGCTCTCCAAACCGCAGCGCAATGGTGATGGTTTTATTGAGCTTGGCAACGGCGATATCGTCAGCTGGTGTATCGGTCATTTGCTGGAGCAGGCCGAGCCGGAAGTTTACAACAGTGCTTTTAAAAAATGGCAGTTGCAACATTTGCCGATAGTGCCGCAAGTGTGGCAACTGAAAGCCCGCGCCAGCAGCGCCAAACAACTTTCAGTACTTAAAAAGCTCATTCAGCAGGCCGACCAGCTGGTGCACGCTGGCGATCCGGACCGTGAAGGCCAGCTGCTGGTGGATGAAGTGATTGCTTATTGTGGCGTCAAAGGCGACAAACTGAAGCAAAGCAAAAGGTTATTGATCAACGATTTAAACCCTCCTGCTATTTTGCGGGCGCTGCAAAACCTGAAACCCAACAGCGACTTTGTGCCACTGTCCACCTCAGCGCTGGCGCGAAGCAGAGCCGACTGGTTATACGGCCTGAATATGACCCGCGCTTATACGCTACAAGGCCAAAAAGCCGGTTTTCAGGGTGTATTGTCGGTGGGCCGGGTGCAAACGCCGGTATTGGGTTTAGTGGTACGCCGTGACGCGCAAATTGAACATTTTGTCAGCAAGCCGTTTTATCAGGTACTGGCGCATCTGCAATTATCAGTAAACGACAACAGTACAGCTTTTGTCGCCAAATGGCTGCCAAGTGCCGCTTGTGAACCTTATCAGGACGAAGAAGGCCGGGTGTTACACCCAGGCCTTGCCGACAAAGTGGCGCGCAGCATCACGGCACAACCGGCGTTGGTGACTAAACTGGAGCAAAAAAACAAAAAACAATATGCGCCCTTGCCTTATAACTTGTCGGCTTTACAAATAGATGCGGCGAAAAAATATGGTATGGCGGCGCAGCAGGTGCTGGATTTAACCCAGCAGCTGTATGAACGTTACCAGCTGGTGACTTACCCAAGGTCGGATTGCCGTTATTTACCGAAAGAGCAATTAGCTGCGGTTTCAACGATCAGCAGCACCTTAAGCTGTCACAATAGTGAATTGGCGCAAATGGTGGCACAGGCCGATTTTTCGCTGGTGAGTAAAGCCTGGGATGATAAAGAAGTAGGTGCACACCATGCCATTATTCCCACTGAAAAAGCTGTGGATGCCAGTCGTTTAAGCGCTGATTTACAAAAAATTTATGGCCTGATTGCCCGGCAATATTTATTGCAGTTTTACCCGCCTTATTGTTATGGCGAAACCACAGTGGAGCTGAACATTTGTGGTGGTTTGTTCCGCACTATCGCCAAAACAGAACAACAACAAGGCTGGAAACAATGGTTTGGCAAAAACAATCACCACGAAGCTAAGCAGCAACATAGCGCCACCGATCGGCAACAGGCTACAGATCAGCAAAATGCGGAGCAAGACCAGCTCTTGCCTCCGCTTAAAGAGGGTCAGCAGTTATTTTGTGCCCGCGGCGAAACTATTGAAAAACATACCCAGCCGCCGGAGCATTTTACCGATGCCACTTTGCTGGCTGCCATGACCGGCATCAGCCGTTTTGTCGAAGACCCGGCTATTAAACAAATTCTGCGCGACACTGATGGCCTTGGTACCGAAGCCACCCGCGCCGGTATTATCGAGCTGCTGTTTAAACGTGGTTTTTTAGTCCGGCACGGCAAAAACATTCTGGCCACAGCCACAGGCAAAAGCCTGATAGCAGCATTGCCTGAAAGCACCAGCAAACCCGATATGACAGCGCAGTGGGAAGCGGCACTTTTAAAAATAAGCCAAAAAGAGCTGAGTTATCAGGCTTTTATGCAGCCACTGCTGGCAACATTAAACGACTTGATCAGCAATGCACATCATGCCAAACCCGAAGGTTTGCCAACTGATCTCAAACCCAAATGGCAAAAACGCACTGGCCGCCGAACTGTTGCAGGCGCTGGCCGCAAGCCCGACACTTTCATAAAAACTCCAAAAACAAACAGACCCAAAAAAACGACGTCAAATAATAACAGCTGACTGTGCCTGAGCGTTTCACGTTGCCTTTGCTCACGCCAGCGAACTGCTGGCGCTGAAATCCCCTCTCTGTCTGGTACCGCCTAGTGCCGTCTAGTACCAAAGCACTATTGCCAGCAGCAAAAAAGTTACGCATTGTCGTTTTTTATCTTTATCAGAAGCGGTTTTTGCTGTGGGTTTAGCTTAAAAAGTTTATGCAAAGCAGAGCTTTACGCAGCATAACAAGGCGTTTTGGTCTTTTATTTTTTTGGAGTTTTTATGAAAGCAACAGGCTCTTTTTGTCATCACCAATTACTCAACGCCGGTAAAAAATCCGGAATTATGCAGCCACTGCAAGCGCTGCTAGTTGCAGTATTTTTTATAGCAAGCGGCCCGCTATCGGCAACAGAAAAGGCGACAGAACAGACACCACTGCCAAAGTTAAAATTGGATAAAAACATTACCCTGTCGGGTTTATCATCCGGTGGTTATATGGCAGCGCAGTTTCATCTGGCCTATTCCGCAGATGTGCAAGGTGCTGCTATTGTGGCAGCAGGCCCTGTGTATTGTGCCGCCAATAGCCTGCAAACCGCTTTTGCCCATTGTTTAAACCAAGCTAGCAGCAAACCGGATCTAACAGCCGCCAGCGCTTATTTAACAGCGCAGCAGCAACAAGGTGCTATTGATGCGCTTGAAAATCTGCTTGATGACAAAGTCTGGATATTTCATGGCACTAAGGACAGCACTGTTGCAGCGCCGGTCAGCGACGCCTTAGCAAAGCAATACCAGTCGTTGCTGCCTAAAAGCAATGTGCTTTATGTTAAAGATAAACCTTTTGCCCATCATTTCCCGACCGATCATAGCAAGGGAACTGATTGTGCAGCCTCCACTGCGCCTTTTATCGGCAGCTGTGGTTATGATGCTGCCGGTGCCCTGCTCGGCCATTTATTGCCCGGTTTAAAACCAAGGACTGAAAAATCCTCCGGCCAGCTGCTGGAACTTGATCAGGTTGCCTTAGCGCCTATAGCCAAAGGCCAGCTTGGGGCGACCGGCTATTTGTATCTGCCAGAAAGTTGCAGCAAAGGTCAGAGTTGCCGCTTACATGTGAGTTTTCATGGCTGTAAACAATATGCCGGTGCTGTGGGTAATGTTTATGCCCGTTTAACCGGCCTCAATGAATATGCCGATAACAATCAGCTGGTGGTGCTGTATCCACAGGCCGATAAAAGTGTCATGAATCCAAACGGTTGTTGGGACTGGTGGGGTTACAGCGGCGAGCACTACACCACTAAAAACGGCGCCCAAATGCAGGCGGTGAAACAGCTGATTGAGGTGTTACAAGGACGGCGTTAAGCCGTCCCTGTCCCCGAACCTAGCAGCTTGGAATGAATTAACCAGGAAACTGCAATGCCATGGCCTGCAAAGTTGGGCCTGTGACGCGGTTAATGCGCCAGTCGTGCAGCATAGTGGCGCCAAGCGACTGGTAAAAATCAATGGCTGGCTGATTCCAGTCCAGCACTGACCATTCCAAACGGCCACAATCACGCTCGACCGCAAGTTTGGCAAGGTAAGTGATCAGCGCCTTGCCAATGCCCTTGCCACGAAGGCTTGGGTCAACAAATAAATCTTCCAGATAGATGCCGGGTTTGGCTAAAAAAGTGGAATAGTTATGGAAAAACAAGGCAAAACCGGCTGGCTCGCCCTGATAATCGGCAATCACCACTTCGGCAAAAGCTTTATCACCAAATAAAGTAGCTGCCAGCTTGTCTTCAGTGGCCACTACTTGATGCGCTAATTTTTCGTATTCGGCCAGTGCCTGAATAAAACGCAGAATTTGTGGCACATCATTTTTGGTGGCCAGCCGTAAACTTAAACCGGCAATAGTAGTTTCAATCATCGGAAATTCCTTAAGAGCGTTCAACAATGCCGGCAGAGCTGGCGCTGGCTTCCACTTCAACGGCTTTTAACTTCGCCGCAAGCTCAACTGCCGCCTGATAACGCGGGCTTTGGCTTAACATCACATCACTCAGATTTGTCTGATGTTTTAAGCGTGATAAACGCGTGCTGCTGTGCAACCAATATTGTTGCGGCAAAGTGTCCAGCACTTCAATGGCACCTGCTCTGTCGTTACAGACCAGAATCATGTCACAACCAGCACTCAGGGCTGCTTCTGCCCTTTGCTGATAAGAGCCGGCCTGATGGGCGCCTTTCATGCCTAAATCGTCAGAAAACACCACACCGTCAAATTGCATTTCTGTGCGAAGCACCTGTTGCAGCCAATAAGTCGAAAAGCCGGCGGCTTTATCACAAAAAGCCGGATACACCACATGGGCTGGCATCACAGCGTCCAGCGCGCCTAATTGTTGTAACTGGCGAAATACCGTTAAATCCAGCTGTTCTATGGCTTCGCGGCTGCGTCTGTCATAAGGAAGCTCTAAATGTGAATCTTCTTTCACGCTGCCATGGCCAGGGAAATGTTTGCCGGTGGTTTTCATACCGGCCTGATGCATGCCTTTGGCAAAAGCGTTGACCAGCGCCACCACTTTGGCGGGGTCACTGTGAAAAGCGCGGTTACGAATGACATCACAAACACCCCAGATATCAGCAACAGGGGCAAAAGAAATATCAATATCCTGCGCCAGCACTTCCACTGCCATTAACCAACCTATTTCGGTGGCATATTGGGCTGCCAGCGCTAAATTCTGGCCGGCACCTGGCCAAATCTGGCCCATGGCTGGTAATAAAGTAAATTCAGGGCGAAACCGTTGTACCCGGCCACCTTCATGGTCGACCGCCAATAACAACGGGCTTTTGCTGGCAGCTCGGGTTTGGCGTACCAGTTCTTTTAACTGGGCTTTATCGTGATAATTGCGGGTGAAATAAATCACGCCACCTACGGCCGGATGGGCCAATAATTCTTTTTCTTCCTGGGAAATTTCCGGACCTTGCAGGTCCAGCATCAAAGAGCCGATCATGGAATTTATTCTCTTATTGCGCTTAAAAGGCATGTCAAAGCGGACAGGCTGCTACCAGAGGGCGGCAAATCATCAGCATAAGGCGTAAAGGCCTTACTTTACCCCAAGCGCCCCCATAAAAAAAGGCCAGCAGTAGCTGGCCTTTCAGAACAAATTTCAGATAAATCAGCCTTTGATGGCCAGCCCTTCCAGTTCACCTGGTTTAAAACTATCCACGCTGATGGCATCAAACCGCAGTTCGTTCATGTCATTGAGCTGTGTGGCTTCGGCTGCGCTAATTACATCAAGCTCAGCAGCTTTGGCAATCAGCTGTTGCAGTGGCAGCTTACGCGCCAGCTTGCCTTCTTTTTGCGCTGCATAGATTTTTTTCATCACAGGCTGGGCAGCATGTACTGCGACAAAAGCACGTTCCATCGAGCCAGTCGGGTCGTTTTTGTCTTCACCCAGGTAGCATAAGTGAGTTAAACGGTCACGAATAACGCTTGGTTTTAACAGCGCGTCAGAGATTTGCATGGACACTTCATCATCCGGCATCTGGTAACCAATGCCAAATGGGAACACCAACGTTTTTAACAAACCACCGACAAAACCATTCGGGAAGTTGCTGAAGAAGCCTGCAAAAGCACGGCCAATTTCATGCAGATTACGCTGCACGCTGTAATGTACAAACGGCAGATCAGCAACCTGACGGCCATTGTCTTCATAAAACTTCAGTACAGCAGAAGCAATATACAAGTGGCTTAATACATCGCCTAAACGGGCAGACAACATTTCTTTACGTTTTAAATCACCACCCAGCATCAGCATGGAGAAGTCGGCACTGAGTGCCAATGCTTTACTCATACGGCTTAACTGTTTGTAATATTTGGCAGTGTCACCACCCACAGGCGAGCTGTTAAAACAACCGGCTGTCAGGCCCTGGAACAAGGCACCAAAGGTGTTACCCAAGGCAAAACCCACGTGTTTCAGTAATAACTCGTCAAATTGTTTTAAACCTTCTTCCGCATTTGGGTTGGCGGCCGCTTCCAATTCTTTTAATACGTACGGATGACAACGGGTGGCACCCTGACCAAAAATCATCAGGTTACGGGTTAAAATATTGGCGCCTTCAACGGTAATAGAAATTGGCACACCCATATAACCATGCGCCAGGTAGTTTTTCGGACCACATTGAATGGCACGACCAGCATGAATATCAAAAGAGTCGTTTAACAGCGTGCGTGACATTTCTGTCATATGGTATTTGGCAATAGCGGTTACCACCGACGGGCTCAGTTTCAGGTCGATAGCACCAGCTGTCATCACACGCATGGCTTCCAGGCTGTAAGTTAAACCACCAATACGGCCAAGTGATTCCTGCACACCTTCAAACTTACCAATAGACATCCCAAACTGCTGACGTACATAAGCATAAGCGCCTGTCATACGGGTGGCTAAATGGCCAGTGGCAGTGCCAAGGGCCGGCAGCGAAATACCACGGCCTGCTGATAAACATTCCACCAGCATACGCCAGCCACGACCTGCGTATGACGGGCCACCGATGATCCAATCCAGTGGAATAAACACGTCTTTGCCGTAGGTGGTACCGTTCATAAAGGCCATATTCATCGGGAAATGACGGTCACCAATTTCAACACCAGGGTGTGAGGTTGGAATAAGGGCACAGGTAATACCCAGCTCTTCTTTGTCGCCCATTAATTTATCCGGATCAGACAACTTAAAAGCCAGACCCAGCACAGTGGCCACAGGGGCTAAAGTGATATAACGTTTATCCCAGTTCAGACGGATACCGATGACTTCTTTGCCTTCAAACTCACCTTTACAGACCACACCAGTGTCCGGAATACCACCGGCGTCAGAGCCGGCTTCCGGGCCTGTTAAGGCAAAACAAGGCACTTCTTTACCACCGGCAAGACCTGGTAACCAACGGTCTTTTTGCTCTTGAGTACCATAGTGCATCAACAACTCACCAGGGCCTAACGAGTTTGGCACCATCACTGTGACAGCAGCAGTTAAGCTGCGGGTGGCAATACGCGACACAATAGTGGAGTTGGCAATAGCAGAAAATTCACGGCCACCGTAAGATTTTGGAATGATCATGGCAAAAAAGCCGTTGGCTTTGATGTAGTTCCACACTTCCACCGGTAAATCACGGTGTTCATTGACAATTTTGTAGTCATCCAGCATTTGCAGCAGGGTTTCTACTTCATTGTCCATAAAAGCTTGTTCTTCGGCGGACAACTGCGGTTTGGGAATAGCGTGCAGTTTGTTCCAGTCTGGTTTGCCTTTAAATAAATCACCATCCCACCAGACATCACCCGCTTCCATCGCTTCACGTTCAGTGTCTGACAGCGGCGGCAGAATTTTTTTGAAGATGGCAAAAATAGGTTTTGTCACCAGGTTACGGCGGATGTCAGTGACCCCAAGGATCACCACCAGCGCCACAATAATTAAAAATAAAATAAACATAAGGCTTGTCCTTTATCGGATGGTTTTAGTCAGACTGCAAAGGCGCGGCTATCCCGGCCGCCAGATAGGGGATCAATCTTTTGATCACACCATCAATTTCCACTACTTCGTTAAAATCGGCTGCTGCAATGTCTTTTAACGCTTCGTTTGACGCCATGGTAAAAACAATGGTGCCAAGCGAAAAATGCAGCCGCCAGAAAATTTCACTGGCCGGTAAAGCCGGACAGCTTTGTTGTACCAACAGCACAAATTTGTCGAGCGTGCGGCCATAATGATGATTAAAAAACCAGCGCAAGTGGCCCTGCACATCGGTATAACCCCGGCCAAGCAACTGTAAAAACAGCGTGGTACCGCGGTTCTGAATTTTGTTGAGTTCCAATAAAGGCTCGACAAATACCGACAACACCTGACTTAAATCATTAGGTTTTTGTGATGACAACAGCAAACTGAATTCCTGATCCAGTCTTGGCATTAACACCGCCAGATAACGTTGTAATACCGCCTGGATCAGCTCTTTTTTCGAGCCAAAATGATAATTCACCGACGCCAGATTCACTTCGGCCATGCCAGTAATTTGCCGAAGCGAAGTGGCGCTAAAACCGGTATCGGCGAATAAACGCTCAGCTGCATCGAGGATTTTTTGTTGGGTATTTTGTTTACTGGTCATATCAGTCAGTCAATTTAAACAACTGTTTGAAATGTACGTTTGAAACTTCTGTAAGTCAATATAGTGCAGCGATTTTCTCTTTGCCGGAAATAATCTGTGCACAGGGATTAATCTCAATAAAATCAACAAATAAAGCAACATTAGAAAAATACGCTTGACAAGATTATTTAATTCCGACAATTTTGAGTCATACACAGGCTGTGTTCATACAGCGCTTAATCCCCAAATAACGACAATAAGGAGAAATAAGATGCTTAAGCTTGCTGCTAATCTCAGCTCTTATTATTACTCTCCTTATTATCTGTCCGAGTGGTTTAATAATTAGCCACTTCCCTTTGCCTGATGCAGAGGGAAATTCTGATCTTCTTTTTGTTGTTCAGCAGCAGCTGACTACATAACTAAGCCAGTTTTTGTCATAGACCCTAAGGTTTGCGCCTGAGAAAAGTCTATGGGGTGTTATTTCTGTTCTTCCTGAGCGTGTCAACTCAGTACAGAAAACCCACCCACGCTCCCTCTGCATTTTTCGTTTGTTCAATCAAGTCAGATTGTGATTAAAACAACAAAAAAATGTTCCGAGGAATGTGTATGAAATTCGCAACTATGAAGCAAACTTCTTTTAAATACAGCCTGTTATATAGTGCCACTCTGCTTGCACTTTTGGGCAGCCCCAAACTTTTGGCACAGCAAACCACCACAGTTGCCGCCACCGAAACTGACAGCAAAGCCATTGAAAAACTGGAAGTGACAGGTTCACGCCTCAAAGGTGTGGATATGGAAGGCGCCAACCCGCTGCAGGTGTTTAGCAAAGACGACCTGATTAAAAAGGGTTATGACAGTGTGTCAGCCTTCTTAAAAGATTTACCTCAGGCGTCCAGTGCCGGTACCTTCACCGAAAACGGTAACGTGGCGGGCTCTGACGGCACGCCGCCTGGTGCTGCCGGAGTCAGCTTGCGTGGTTTGGGCTCCAGCTCCACCCTGGTGCTGGTCAATGGTCGCCGGGTAGCAGTCGACTCGTTTTCCAATGGTTTTGATTCATTTGTTAACGTCAACGCCATTCCGATGTCGGCCATTGAACGGGTTGAAGTCCTGACTGACGGCGCTTCTTCTGTGTATGGCTCAGACGCTATTGCCGGTGTTATTAACTTTATTTTGCGCAAAGATTTTGAAGGTCATGAGTTATCGGCCATGTACGGTGATGACAGCAAAAGCAGCGATTTTGGCCGCACCAACCTGACTTATGCCGGTGGTTTTGCCACAGAAAACAGCAATACCACGCTGGTGATTGATTATTTTGATCGCGAAAAACTGATGAACAGTGACAGACCTATTGATGTCACTTTTAAATCATCAACCCGCGTGACTATTGACGGTAAAGATTATGCCGAACCCTGGTGCGCCGGCAAAACCAGCAATAATGGCAGCCGCTGCCAATACGACTACGTGATTGAACGGGCCATTCAACCCGACAGCAAAAACATTGGTGCGACTTTAAACCACAACTACCGTTTTGGGGATAACAAAGAGTTTTTTGCCGAAGCCATGTATCAGGACAACAGCGGCAGCGCTTATGACTCGGCTGGCGCTTTTGACTACACCCTGTCTGGTGCCCTTCCCACCATACCGGCCTGGGCGCGCACTGCAGATGCACTAAACGGCAGCGTAAATAATATTCGTGTGCGTTCACGTTTCCCGGAAATCCGTTCACAACAATACGACAACACCAGTTATCGTTTACTGGCGGGATTGCGGGGTGAACTGCAGGACTGGAGCTGGGAAACAGCTGCCACTTTGGGCAAATCAGAAAACGAAGTGATCCATAGCTCAGGTTATTTTAGCGTAGCCCGCATGCGTGCTGCAGCGTTAAACGGCACATTTAACCCCTTTAACTTAGGCCGCGACACTGACCCTGCCGTGATTGCCAGCTTACGTGAAGCTGCCCCACGCCTGGGTGAGTCTGATGTGATGTCCTGGGATTTTAATATCGCAGGCGATTTATTTCAGCTGTCAAACGGCTCAGTGAAAGCGGTATTTGGCGGTGAAGCCCGTAGCGAAGACATTTTTGACCGTCCGTCGGAGCTTGCCAAAACCGGTGGTGTTACCACCTTAGGTGCCAGCGACGCGGCTGCCGATCGCAGCCAGTATGCCGTTTATGGTGAATTTAATATTCCGCTGACCGAACAACTGGATGCCATAGCTGCACTGCGCTACGACCATTACAGCGACTTTGGTGGTGATGTGAATCCAAAACTGTCCTTGCGTTACCGTGCCACTGACGATCTGATCCTGCGCGCCAGCTGGTCAACGGGCTTCAGAGCGCCGTCTTTATCCCAGTTGGGTGCAGGCACTTCGTTAGGCTCTAACTATATTGACTGCGGTGCTGGTTCGCCTTACACCCCACTTTGTGGCGCCTTTGGCGTGCCAACAGGCGAACTTGAATACGATCAGGAAACTATCGGCAATAAAGCGCTGGATGCAGAGAGCTCAGAAGCGATGAACCTGGGTCTGTCATGGAACCTGACCGATGAGCTGAACCTGACCCTTGATTATTGGCGTTATCAACATACCGATATTGTGGATGTGGATGCCAACACTACGTTAAAAGCCTGTATTGATGGCTCGGCGCCTAAAGTCAGCTCAGAAGCTGCGCTGGGTGATGCTTTTGGTTGTGTGATGGACGCAGGCAACGACTTAGTGTTCTTACGCACCGGCTTTTTTAACGTAGGCGCTCAGGACACTGACGGTATTGATATCAAACTGGATTACAAGCTCAGCACCAAAGCTGGTGATTTTAAACCTTATTTTGCCGCTACCCGCACCTTAAGTTACGAGCGTCAGCTGACCAAAGACGACGCGCCGGAAGATTTACTCGGTAAATTAAGTGGTGCCAGCGAAATCGCAAGGCCAGACTTCGTCGCCGATGCCGGTGTGGACTGGACGCTGAATGACTGGAATGCCAGCCTGTCAGGCCATTACACCAGCGAATTGGGTGATGGTGACTTTAAATTTGACAATGACACAGTGGATAGCTGGCTGGTATTGAGCGCCAGTCTGGGTTACCAACTGAGTGATCAAAGCAAATTGCAGCTGACGTTACGTAACCTGACCGACAAAGAACCACCATACGCCTCTTCTCCAACCAATGGTTATGCCAGTTCAGTCCATGACTGGTTAGGTCGGGTCTGGACGTTACGTTACACCGTAAAATTCTAAGCTTTTATTCTGCCTGGTGTTTTTGGGGGCGCTACCGCGCCCTCTTTTTTTGCCTGTTGTTTTAACTCTTTGCTTATTCAGCCACTGCTGTTTTCATGCCGTAACACCATAAAAATTGATATTCGCTGCTGTTTTGTTTGCAGGCAATTCCCCCCCATCATCGTCATAATATTTCAGACTCTTTGTGGGTAGTTTTTCTGATGTAAATCGGCGCTACTATCGTCTGGCATTGAGACCTGCGCTGCCAGACAAAAACCAACATCAACAAGGGTCGATAAATATTGGGGTGGGAGGATCCAATTTGACTACAGCTGAGGCATAATACGAATTATTCTTATTCTCCACCTTAAGGGTTGCAAGATGGCAAAAGTTGTGGTGTTTTTCCTGCTGAGTCTGTTTAGCAGTTATTGTTTTGCTTCAGATAAATTAATCCAACTCATTGAATATATTGGTGCTGATTATTCTGCCGCTGTTGCTGACGGCAAAATTATCAGTGAAGGTGAATATGGCGAAATGACTGAATTTGCCGCTTTGATTAATGAGGATGTGAAAAACAGCGCAGATGTTGCTTTGCAGCAACAAGCAACTGAACTTAGCAGTCTGATTGCCAATAAAGCGGATGTCACTGCCGTCAAAACTCTGACCGCAAGTATGCGACAAGCTGTGCTCTCGGCCATGCCCCAACTGCCACTGCCAAAAACTGCGCCGGACTTAACAAGGGGAGCGGCGCTTTTTGCACAAAACTGTGTGGCTTGCCACGGTATAACAGGTTTAGGTGATGGTGCAGCCGGTGCTCAAATGGACCCCGCCCCTACTAACTTTCATGAAGTTGAACGTCATAACGCCCGCAGTTTATTTGGTCTTTTTAATACCATCACTTTAGGTGTTGCCGACACCGGTATGATGTCCTTTCAACAACTGGATGAAAAAAGCCGCTGGGATCTGGCCTTTTATGTCGGTCATCTGGCGAGCAAACCACTATCAACTGAAGCTGCACCACAGGCTCTTATTCATCCCGAGCAAATCACCAGACTACTGACAGCCACCCCTGCCGATTTCACAGAACAATATCAACAAGGCGGAACCGCCCTGATGGCGTTGTTCCGCCAGCATCCGGAACTGTTTTATCAGGCACAACAACAAGATCCATGGCTGGTGGCAAGCAATAACCTGAATTTGGCTAAATCCTTGTTAACAACCAACCCGGCGAGCAGTTATGACTTAACAGTAGCGGCTTATCTGGATGGTTTTGAACTGGTGGAAGCTCAGCTTGATGCGATTAACAGACCAAAACGCAACGACATAGAGCAGAATATGATGCGGGTACGCACCCTGGTGAAAAACAGCCCACAGGATCCAACCACTGTTGCGGCAATAGACCAGGTGGTTTTGCAACTGAATGAAGCCAGAGCACTGGTATCTACGGCCAATTTAACAGGTGAAAGTGTCTGGTTGCTGGCCTTGTTAATATTAGTGCGTGAAGGCCTGGAAGCTCTTTTGGTGGTCGCTGCTATTTACGCAGTTGCGGTAAAAACCGGCCGTAACGAACTTAAACGCACTGTACACGCCGGCTGGTTATCAGCGCTGGCACTTGGCGCCGTTACCTGGCTGTTGTCGAGTTTTGTCATTGATATTTCCGGAGCTTCACGCGAACTCACCGAAGGTTATACTGCCCTGATAGCGGCAGCCATTCTGTTTTATATGGGGTTCTGGATGCACAGCAAAACCAGCGCCAGCGAGTGGCAAAAGTTTATCCAAAGCAAGGTACAAAATGCCCTGAGCGGTGGCACCCACTGGACCTTAGCGCTGGTGGTGTTTCTGGCGGTGTATCGTGAAGTATTTGAAACTATTCTGTTTTATCAGTCGTTATGGTTGCAGGGGGGGCAAACGCATCAGGGAGCCTTTATTGGCGGTATCACCACCGGCTTGCTGGCGCTGGCGCTGGTTGCTGTTGCTGTAATGAAATTTGCCGTTAAATTGCCGCTAAAACGCTTTTTCGGCAGCACCGCAGTGCTGATGCTGCTATTGGCTTTTGTGATGGCGGGCAAAGGTATTGCTGCTTTACAAGAAGCGGGTCAGTTATCAGCGGTAGCCTTAAACTTCCCGGTCATCAGTTGGCTTGGTATTTACCCAACCTGGCAAGGATTAACCTTACAAGCAGTGTTATTGGTGTTGGCCACCGCCTATTTTATTCGCGCCAAAGGTAAATAACTGATATCTCAATGCAAAAAACGGCGACTAACAGTCGCCGTTTTTACTCAGATCACAGGCTATTGCCCTTTGTTGCTGTCAAAGCTGAATCAACAAACTTATTCCGCCACGACCAAAACGGCTTTTTCACCTTCAGCCTGTGGTAGCGGATCATTGGTATTTACCGTCAACACCGAAGTGCCAAGAACAGCGCCACCGCTGATAAAACGCATACCAGCGAGGTAACGTTTGCCCTGAGCTAAGCCAGACCAACTCAGGCTCACTGTTGGCGTACCACCAACAACAGCAGTACCAGGCATACTCAGACGGAAACTGCCGCCTTTATCTGCGCTGCTGACAACCCAGCTTGACAGTTTAAAGTCGGACGAGGTGTTATTGGCCAGCTGATAACCTCCCAGACAGACTTTATAAGTTCCTGGCGCCGGATTTAACAGTTGCACCTGCTCGTCCGAACCGGCTTTTAAGCTACTGGCAACCACAGCGTTGGCTGGATTAAGCAGGATCATGTCGATATCGTCACCGGCAGGGCTTTGATGCCCTGAGGTTTCAACATTAAAAGTGGCAGCACGCAATACCAGCGTATTGGCAGGCACCACCAGATCACGTATCACTGTGCCTTTGCTATTGGCACGACAAGCTGTTGACAACTGGGTTGCAGTTTCAATAGTGCCGGACATTGCCTGAGCAATGGTCAACGGTGTCACGGTGGCCGCTTTTAAACCACCTACAGCGGAGGTCATGGCGCCAGCAAAACCTGTTGCAATAGGGAACATCAGACGACCCGTTGCCTGTTCACTAACCAATTCGGCCACTGATCCAAATAACACTGACTTTAGCGACATTGGGCTTCGTACTTCGTTGACGCCGTCAGACCAGACCAAAGCACCAAAAGCCCAGCTACCCACAGCCGCATTGGTCCGGGTGGTTGTCACTGTAAAAGTGGCGGATTGATTAGGTGCCAGCGTCAGGCTGGACGGAGAAACTGATACCTGATAACCAGGCACAACAGCGTTTGCGGTGTAAGTGGCCGTTGCGTCCCCTACGTGCGTCACTGTACGTTTAACTGTGGTAGCACCCAGATTATTGGCAATGGTGATAGACGGCAGGTTCAGATTGTAATCCGGCAAACGTCCAATATTGGCACAGACAGCTGCAGGTACTGAAGGGGCATTAATGCCACATAAAAAACGGCTGTAGTCTATGGGTTGAATGTCGTACACCAGACCTGGCGCCATGGCTTTATTTGGCATCACGTGACCAGCGCCCTGTCCCCATGGCAAGGTACCGTTTTGCGCACCAGCCAAACCATCATTAAAGGTCATACTGCCGGTTGTCATCAACGCAGACTTGATCATGGCTGGTGACCACAGCGGATGTTGTTGTTTTAACAACGCTGCTAAACCGGCCACATGTGGACTTGACATTGAGGTGCCCTGCAGGAAATCCCAGGCGGCTTCCCCCGCTTCACCATTGGCAATGGCATCACGTTTTGCTTCTGTGGCAACAGGCACGTAACCGGCCAGAATATCGACACCCGGTGCTGTTAAATCAGGTTTTAGCATATTGGCATAACCGCGGTTTGGCCCGCGTGACGAAAAACCTGCCATCATAGGGGCATTTGTGCTGCCTTTAATACTGGCAAACGCACTGATAGAGGCCGTTGCCGCAGCATGAGCGGCAAGATGATTTTTCACCGCGCTGCCGTCAGCTTCAGTTAAATGCACTGTAGGCAAAACGTGAGCAAACGCAGAAATAGTGGACGAACCACCGGCGACGTTACTGATAATAGTGCCTACACCACCGGCCTGACTGACGGCCAGGCTTTTGTTCACCAGATTGGTGGTACCGCGGTCACACACCACGACTTTCCCTGCCACTTTGGCCGGATCCAGCACCACGGCGCCGTCTGTAGCACCATAACATAAAGCCGCCTGGGTCAGGCTGGCGCCTTCAATGGCAGCGTCACGGGCGGCAATCATATTGGTGGCAGGCAAAGCGACCTGATTTAATGACCCCCCCTGATAACTGGCACCATTATCCAGCTCCACTCTGGCCGCGTTAAATCTGTCATGGGTCGAAGCACCTACTGTGGTTAACCATGGACCTAAGTGCGCCACCGCATTGCCTGGGCCACTATTGCCTGCCGAAGCTGCAACAAAAACCCCGGCATTGGCCGCGCCTAAAAAGGCCAGTTCAACCGGATCATTGACCGTGGTCTGACTACCGCTGATGGAATAGTTAATCACATCAACACCATCGGCCACAGCCTTTTCAATGGCAGCGACATTGTCACCGGTAAAACAGGAATTTTTTGGCAGCGCCTGATTAGCAGGATCTTTATAACTCCAGCACACTTTGTACACAGCAATACGGGCACGTGGTGCAATACCGGAGGCTTTACCCATTAAAATGCCGGCAACAGTGGTATCTACTTTGCCGTTACCACCTGCTGTAGAAGCGGTGTGGGTACCGTGACCTCCATTGTCACGGGCTGACACATAATCGCTCCAGTGCGGTGAATACGACCCCTGGGCCACAAGGCTACGGAATGTTGTATCAAAATACTGGGCACCAATCAGTTTGTTATTACAGTTGCTCAGGCTAAAACCTTCACCCGCCTGACAAGTCCCTTTCCATTTGGCAGGCGCCGGACCATAAGCCTCACTGCCTTGGTTCGAAAAAGTAGCGGTACCATTTTCATCAACACGGTCAGCAAAAGCCGGGTTTTCCGGCCAGACGCCGCTATCAATGACGCCAATAATCACATCTTCACCAGCTGCAGTCTGACCACCGGCTTTTGCCCAGATGCCATCCGGTGCATCCAGTTTCAAAAAGCCAGGGGTATAGTTGGTGGTCAACTCTCTGGGTTCATCCACACGGATAGCCACCACTGAACTGTCTTTTTTCAGCGCGCGCACCTGAGCATCAGTTAACATGGCCGAAAAGCCGTTAAACACCAGACTGTATTGATGTGCAACGTCCACATCGGGCACCAGACTTAATACTCGCTGCTGCTGATCTGCCAAAAAGGCTTGATAATTCTGCACTTGCGCCATTGCAGCATCAAGTCGCTGCCCTATGGCAGGTTTTGTCGCTTTTAAACCCGAAACGCCGCCGGTATAAGAGGCCACCGGTGCTGCTGAAAGCTGTACTATATAAGGACGTTTTACGTCATTATTTTCTAACGCTGACACCATATGGCTGGTCAGCATGGCGGCAATCGCCAAAGAGATTGGGGATAGTTTCATGATAATGTCCTGTTTTTATTATTGTTGTTGACGACGGCGATTCAGCAGCAGACCAGCAAAGGCCAGTGCAAAGACCGCAATACCTGCAGGTTCAGGCACATCTATCGACAGATTATCTATGGCAAAACTACCTTTTTTACCCGCTTCCCGCACACATTCACCATTCAGATCGTATAAACAGGCATTCAGGCTGAAAGCATAAAAACGTTCACCACCCAGCTGGTTGTCAATATCGTTCCAACGAACAAACTGGTGCTGACCCAGCTGATCCGGCAGCGGAAAGTCTTTCATCAGCTGTACAAAAGAACCGTCAAAACGATTGGCTGTCAGTACCAGTTTGCCCGCGGCATAGCTGCCTAAACCGGCCAGAGTTTCTACAAAACCAAAATCCAGACTCAGCAGGCGAAGTCCATGCAGGTTTGCCGGGTTTTTCTGGCTCATACTTAACCACCCATCGTTTACACCGGCGTAATAGCTGCTGCCGTTATTGGTTGGGCATTTCATGCCATAACAATTGTAGGGATCTGAACCATCGACGATAGACCCGACAGAGCCGGTGTCCAGACTACCGAACGAAAACAATACATTTTTATGTGCCAGTAAATCACCAGCCTCATAAAGTGCATCCCCATAAGAACTGCCGTATAACCATTGCTGTTGCTCAAAATCTACCTGCATTACACCTGCTTGTGCCTGACTGGCAAAAAGCGCGACAGCGCCAAACAAAGACAAGGACCAAGGACGGATAGCGCGGGCGCAGCGCGTTGCTACCCGGCCAGAAACTGCTGTTGTATTGTTATTGTTCATAGTTAACCTGGATTAGTTTTTATTAAAAGTGACTAGCCTGTTGGCTGATACCCCTGAGCAGGGACCTGGACTATGAGCAATATACTTGCCAACATTTTATTTACTTTTAATGCCTGTGCAATTGTAATATTTTACATTTAAAAAATAATAAAATTACAATGCCGTAAAAATAACTGACGCTTTATTAAAGCTGACGGTTATCAGCCGCAATCTGGGACAATTTTGTGCGTATTTTTCTAAATACAATTAAAATCAATACGATGAGAATTAAACCTGCGAAATAATCCAGCATCAATTCGCTACAACTGCAGTAACATGTGTAATTTTATGGGTTTATTTTTGTTATTTTTTGTATATTTATCTGACATCCGCGGTAACAGTTATACCCAGCATGGTTATGGCGATAAAAGCCCGGAGAAAAAACGGCCGGCAGCGCTGTTAAAACCGGGCGATGATAAAGCGCTGGTGGGCGCCAGCGCTTTCGTTTAAAATACGCGCCCATTTTCCCGAAGGTAATATTGTTATGTCACAACCTAAAGTTGGCTTTGTTAGCCTTGGCTGTCCGAAAAATCTGGTCGATTCCGAGCGGATCCTGACGCAACTGAAAGTTGAGGGTTATAACATAGTGCCATCGTACGACGATGCTGAGCTGGTGATTGTCAACACTTGTGGTTTTATTGACAGTGCGGTGCAGGAATCGCTGGACACTATCGGCGAAGCTTTAGCTGAAAACGGCAAAGTGATAGTGACAGGCTGCCTCGGTGCCCGTGAAGATGAAATCCGTCAGGTGCATCCAAATGTGCTCGGTATCACAGGCCCACACGCATATGAAAACGTGCTGGATCAGGTGCATCAGTTTGTGCCCAAACCAAAATACGACCCGTTTTTACAACTGGTGCCGGACACTGGCGTCAAGTTAACGCCGAAACACTACGCTTATTTAAAAATTTCAGAAGGTTGTAATCACCGTTGTACTTTCTGCATTATCCCGTCGATGCGCGGTGATTTAGTCAGCCGCCCTATTGGCGAAGTGCTGGACGAAGCTGCCCGTTTGCAAAAGGCCGGCGTCAAAGAGTTATTGGTGATTTCTCAAGACACCAGCGCTTATGGTGTGGATGTGAAACACCGCACCGGTTTCTGGAATGGCCAGCCGGTTAAAACCTCCATGCAGGCCTTGTGTGAAGCTTTGGCTGAACTCGGCATTTGGGTACGTTTACATTATGTCTACCCTTACCCACATGTGGATGATGTTATTCCACTAATGGCAGAAGGTAAGTTATTGCCATATCTGGACATTCCATTCCAGCATGCCAGCCCGCGCATTTTAAAACTGATGAAAAGACCGGGTCAGGCCGAACGCACTTTAGAACGCATTAAAAAATGGCGTGCCATTTGCCCTGACTTAACCATCCGCTCTACTTTTATTGTTGGTTTCCCGGGTGAAACAGAAGAAGAGTTCCAGGAATTATTAAACTTCCTCGAAGAAGCGCAGCTGGACCGTGTTGGCTGTTTTAAATACAGCCCGGTAGAAGGCGCCAAAGCCAACGAATTACCAGACCCGGTGCCGGAAGAAGTGAAAGAAGAACGTTATCACCGCTTTATGGCCACTCAGCAAAAAATCAGCGCCGCCAGATTACAAGCCAAAGTGGGCCGTGTGATTGATGTTTTGATTGACGAAGTGGACGATGAAGGTGCTATTGGCCGTAGTTTCGCCGATGCCCCTGAAATTGATGGTGCTGTTTACCTTAATGGTCTGATGGATGTTAAACCTGGTGATGTCATCAAAGCTGTGGTTGAAGCCGCTGACGAATACGACTTATGGGCCAGCCGTCAGGATTGATAGCGGGCAGCAGCAAAAGCGCTGCATAACCCCTCAGTAACTTACAAAAAAAACACCGCTTTATGCGGTGTTTTTTTATCTGAACGCCATTGATAAAACCAGTACAGCAACCCTAAGCAACATTGATATAACCTTTATTTTTGTTGCTGCTTTGCTGACTCGGCCCCGGCTATTTTAGTTAACAACTCAGCGATATCTTCGGCTTCCAGCGCCACTTTCTGAAAGTGTGACACCAGATAATTAATATCGTAGCCTTGTTGCTGATAACGGCGTGCTGTTTCCAGGTGAACTTGTTTTACAAAATCTGACGTCATCATAAGTCCCCG
>NZ_JAVBXS010000014.1 GCF_030824435.1 Rheinheimera sp. | reverse complement strand
CACGAACTGCAATGGCTGGACAGCAGCCGCAACCGTGAAGTGCCGGCTTTGTTATATTTGCCGGCACAGGCGCAGCTTCGGAAAATGCCGTTGATTGTGTTTTCTCATGGGCTGGGCGGGGCGCGTGACCGTTATGCCTATTTGGGAAAATATTGGGCCAGTCAGGGCATTGCCAGTTTACATCTGCAGCATATTGGCAGCGACCGGCAAATCTGGCGTGGCAGCAGGCTGACCTTGCCATTCAGACTGATGAGTGCCGCCGGTGAAGAGGAAGCATTGGCAAGGGTGGCTGATGTACGTTTTGGTTTGAGTCAGCTGTTAGCGTCAGAATTTGCTGTTTTATTCGATTTATCCAGGCTGGTGATGGCGGGGCACTCTTATGGCGCCAACACCACTATGTTGTTATTGGGTGCCAAAGCAGAGCCACATCAACCGGATTTAACCGATAAACGCTTTAGCGCCGGCGTGTTAATTTCAGCACCGCCTTTTTATAATGACAAACCGCTGGCTCAGGTGTTAGCCGATGTTGTTGTGCCTACTTTGCATATCACCAATACCATGGACGAAATTGAAGTACCGGGTTATCACTCCACACCGGACGAACGTATCGATATTTACCAGGCTATCTCAGGCCCGGAAAAAGTACTGGCGGTGTTTTATGGTGGTAATCACAATATTTTTTCGGGCAGAAGGCAAAGGCCTGAGCTGAAAGTGCAGGCGCTGGTATTGCAGGCGGCAACACAAAGTTTGTCCGGTGCTTTTATCAAAGGCATTTTTCAGCAGGATAAAAAGCAGTTGCGACAGTGGCAACAACAACACCGGCAACTGTTGGCCAGATTTGAGCAACAACAGCAGAATGCCGCAACCCGGCCTTAATCAATACCTAAGCCCTTTTGGTAAAAATAACCCGGTCATTGAGTTGCAACAGCAGGCTGACGCTAAGCGGGTTCTTCACAGACATTCAGCGCGTAGTCCGGAAAAGTGGCTTCTAAAACTGAAAATGACTGGTTGGCGCCCATATCATACAGTTTCTTGAAGTTGATTTCTGACGCTTTCAGCCAGCCACTTTTAATTGTTGCAGTTCTGCTTCTGTCAGTATTCTGGGACTCACGCGCAACAAACCAGCGGCATCAAATAGCGGTGACTGGCGGTATCTGCCGCTTAGACGCTCACCGATCAGCAACAACAAAAAGCGGAACAACACCCCGACTAGACCCCGTTGTTTTATAAAGCCAAGCGCTGTGTTGGTATTAAGCAGTGCCACTTCGTTACCAAAATCTGCGTCGAGCTCTGCCCTTTGCAGGCAACTATGAACAAGACCAATAAAAGCTCCGGTCGGGCTTGCCAAGATGTTGCCAATAGGAGTCAAACAGCATTGGCAGTACCAGCGTACCATGCCTTTTTCGGTCAGTTTCAGCGCAGCCAGTTGTTCTTGTCCGCTGCTGAAATGCAGCGCTGATTGCGCCACCTGAATAATTTCAGTGCCACCTGAGGTATCAAGAATGGTCTGGGCATGGGCCGCGGCTTTGGTTAAAAACCGGGCATAAGCCCGGCAATCAGTGCAATAACAAATCAGCCTGTTATGCAGGCCTTTGGTATTGATATGGCCGCGCACAACACCACATTTACATTGAAGCTGATGCATACAAAAATCCTTTTTTGAATGTTTGGCAGAGCCAGGCTTGTGTTATGCACCAAGCCTGCGGATGAGCTTCATCTAAGCCATTGTTGTTTTTTTAGTTATATAACAAAAACAACATCTCTTTATTTTTATGTTTGATGCCGGCTGTATAAAAAACAACCGTAAAAAGCCGGCATCAAAAGCCGGCTTTCCATGTTACCGGCTTGTTACGTCAGTCATTATGCTGTTGATATGCTGCGCCCTGATGCCGTCAGTTACAACTTCGGGCCAGGCGGCTATAAGCCTTTACACCGCCAGAAAATCCAGCATGCCTTCAGCCGCTTTACGGCCCTGGGCTATAGCTGTCACTACTAAGTCGGAGCCGCGCACCATATCACCACCGGCAAAAATCTTTTCTTGATTAGTTTGCAGTGGAAACAGGCTGTTTTCACTGGCAATCACCCGGCCTTTGCTGTCGAGTTCAATGCCTTTGTCCTGCAACCACTTTGGTGGGCTTGGCTGAAAACCAAAAGCAATCACCACAGCATCAGCAGCCAGCACCTGCTCAGAGCCCGGTACCACTTCAGCAGCGCGGCGGCCTTTAGCATCCGGCGCACCAAGGGCTGTGGATACTACCTTGACACCACAAGCGCGGCCTTCATTGTTGATTTCAATCCCAAGCGGCTGCAGGTTAAACATAAATTCAACCCCTTCTTCGCGGGCGTTTTGTACTTCTTTACGTGAGCCTGGCATATTGGCTTCGTCACGCCGATAAGCACAAATCACTTTGCTGGCACCCTGACGAATGGCGGTGCGCACGCAGTCCATCGCAGTGTCGCCACCACCGAGCACCACTACGTTTTTGCCTTTTAGATCAACAAATGGATGTTCGGTTTGCCAGCCCATTAAGTTGTTGATATTGCCAATTAAATAAGGCAGCGCTTCATAAACGCCAGGAGCCTGTTCGTTGACTAAACCACCGGCCATTGGGGTGTAAGTGCCAAGCGCTAAAAATACCGCATCGTATTCTTCCAGCAGACTGTCAAAACTGACATCGACGCCCACTATGGTGTTTAACCGGAATTCAATGCCCATAGCGCTGAAAATTTCGCGACGCAGCTGCATCACTCCTTTTTCCAGTTTAAAAGGCGGAATACCAAAGGTCAGCAGGCCGCCGATTTCCGGATATTTATCAAACACTACTGGCGTGACGCCATTACGAATGAGCACATCAGCACAAGCCAAACCTGCCGGGCCTGCGCCTATCACCGCTACTTTTTTATCGGTTTTCACCACGGCCGATAAGTCTGGCCGCCAACCCATTTCAAAGGCTTTGTCGGTGATGTATTTTTCAATAGAACCAATAGTGACAGCACCAAAACCTTCGTTCAGGGTACAAGCGCCTTCACAAAGCCGGTCTTGTGGACAAACCCGGCCGCAGACTTCAGGTAAGCTATTGGTTTTATGTGATAATTCCGCAGCTTCAATAATCTTGCCGTCGTTAGCAAGCTTTAACCACTGCGGAATATAGTTATGCACCGGGCATTTCCATTCACAATAGGGGTTACCACAATCGAGACAACGGTCGGCCTGACCTGCGGCCTGGGTGTCGGTCATTGGCTGATAAATTTCGACAAATTTAATGGTGCGATCTTCATGCGACTTTTTCGGCGGATCGACCCGCTTTACATCAATAAACTGATAAACATTCTGTGCCATGGTTAATTCTCCACCCTTACATCGCCTGAACCCGCAGCTCGGCTGAGGAGCGTGCGCGGTGACCTAATAACGTATTCACGTCACTGGTTTTTGGTTTAATCAACTTAAACTGGCTTAAGCAGCTCTGGAACGACGACAAAATTTTGTGCGCGCGCTCTGAGCCTGTTGCTTCAAAATGTTGATGAATCAGGCTACGCAAATGCTCTTGTAAGATTGGCGTGCTGACATCTAAACATTCCACCAGTTCAGGGTTGACCCTAAGGGCTAAATCCTGATGTTCATCAAATAAATAAGCAAAACCACCTGTCATACCGGCACCAAAGTTCACACCGGTTTGACCAAGCACCACCACAACTCCACCTGTCATATATTCACAGCAGTTGTCGCCTGTGCCTTCAATCACCGCAATAGCGCCTGAGTTACGCACGGCAAAACGCTCACCGGCACGGCCTGCAGCGTAAAAACGACCGCCGGTTGCGCCATATAAACAGGTATTGCCAACAATGGTGGCGTTGTCGCGGGCAAAACTGACGCCTTTTGGCGGGTAAATAGCCAGTTGTCCGCCTGTCATGCCTTTACCGACATAATCGTTGGCGTCCCCCTGCAAAGACATATGCAAGCCACCGGCATTCCAGACCCCAAAACTCTGACCGGCAGTGCCCACAAACTGCACTTCGATAGGCTCAGTTGCCATGCCCTGATTACCGTGATGGCGAGCGATTAACCCTGACAAAGCCGCGCCCACTGAGCGGTCGGTATTGCGGATAGGCAAACTTAACCGGCCACCGGTTTTATATTTGACCATATCAACACATTTACTGACCATTTGTTGGTTCAGCGGGCCTGAATCGAACGGGTCGTTATTTTGCATACAGTGCAGCGGTTTATCGGACTTGACACCACAAGCCTGCAAAATGGGTGATAAATCCAGTTTAACCTGCCGTGCGGTTTGGCCTTCACGTTGTACCAATAAATCTGTGCGGCCAATTAAATCGGTGATTTCTTTGACACCAAGCTGTGCCATCAGCTGCCGTACTTCAAGCGCTAAAAATTTAAAGTAGTTCATCACCATTTCCGGCAAACCGTTAAAGTGGTCGCGGCGAAGGGTGGCGTCCTGAGTGGCAACACCGGTGGCGCAGTTATTTAAGTGGCAAATACGTAAAAACTTACAACCTAAAGCCACCATAGGGCCTGTGCCAAAACCAAAACTTTCAGCACCTAAAATAGCGGCTTTCACTACATCGAGGCCGGTTTTTAAACCACCATCCACCTGCAGCCGCACCCGGTCACGCAGGCCGTTTTCCACCAGGGCCTGATGCACTTCGGCAAGGCCAAGCTCCCATGGCGAACCTGCGTATTTCACTGATGTTAAAGGACTTGCACCAGTGCCACCGTCATAACCTGAAATGGTAATAAGGTCGGCATAAGCTTTGGCCACACCTGTTGCTATAGTGCCAACCCCCGGCTCTGACACCAGTTTTACTGAAATCAGCGCCTGCGGATTGACCTGTTTTAAGTCAAAAATCAGCTGGGATAAATCTTCAATTGAATAAATATCATGGTGCGGCGGTGGTGAAATTAAGGTCACGCCCGGCACTGAATAACGCAGTCTGGCTATTTCGGCTGTGACTTTTTCACCCGGCAGCTGTCCGCCTTCACCAGGCTTGGCGCCTTGTGCCACTTTAATTTGAATGACTTCCGCATTGACTAAATAATGCGGTGTTACGCCAAAACGGCCGGACGCCACCTGTTTAATTTTGCTGTTCTTTTCAGTGCCAAAACGGCGTGGATCTTCACCACCTTCACCTGAGTTGGAACGGCCGCCCAAACGGTTCATCGCAATGGCCAAAGCTTCATGCGCTTCCGGACTTAAAGCACCAATTGACATAGCGGCGCTGTCAAACCTTGGGTACAGCTGCTCTGCCGGTGCCACTTCATCCAGCGAAATAGGCGATACATGCTCGCTGACCACTGTCAGTAAATCGCGGATATGGGCCACAGGACGCTGATTTACAAAGTCGGAATACACTTTGTAATCTTCATACAAACCACTTTTCACCGCTTTTTGCAGGCTTTGCACTACGTCCGGGTTGTAAGCGTGGTATTCACCGTCGTGCACATATTTCAGTAAACCACCGTGATCCAATGGCTTACGTTTCAGCCAGGCCATATTGGCGCGTTGTTGCACGTCCTGCTGGAAATCTTCAAAGTCGGCGCCGCCCAAACGTGAAGGCACGTCTGGGAAACACAGCTGCATCACGTTTTTGTTCACGCCCACAGCTTCAAACAGGTTAGAGCAACGATAACTGGCCACAGTGGAAATGCCCATTTTGGACATAATTTTATAAAGGCCTTTGTTAATGCCTTTGCGGTAGTTCGTCACAGCTTCGCGCGCTGTGATATTCAACGAGCCTTTTTCACACAGCTGTTCGACAGTTTCATAAGCCAAAAACGGATAAATACCGGTCGCGCCAAGACCAACCAACACCGCAAAGTGGTGTGGGTCGCGTGCAGTTGCCGTTTCTATCACTATGTTGGAATCACAACGCAGCTGTGCATCAACCAACGCATGGTGCACTGCACCCACTGCCATAGCGGCCGGAATAGGAATAAGCTCTGGTGCAACACGCCGGTCGGTCAGAATAACCAGCACCACTTTGTGCTCGCGCACTGCCACAATAGCTTCCTGCGCCACACGACGAACCGCCTGCTCCAGCGTTTCATCAGCAGGGTTGTAGTTCAGGCTGAAAATCTGATGTTTGTAGTATTTTTCATCGGCAGTTTTTAACTGTTTTAAATCCGAATACATCATCACCGGCGATTCAAACTGAATACGGCGGGCGTAACCTGCAGTTTCGGAAAATACGTTGTGCTCGCGGCCAATGCTGGTGGCAAGCGACATCACGTGCGCTTCGCGCAAAGGGTCAATCGGCGGGTTGGTGACCTGCGCAAACTGCTGGCGGAAATAATCGTAAAAGGTGCGGGGCTTGCGCGACAACACCGCCATCGGCGTGTCATCACCCATAGAGCCGACAGCTTCCTGACCGTCTTTGGCAAGCACGGTAATGACCTGATCAATTTCTTCATAACTGTAATTAAACAGCTTGTGATACACCATCATTTCATCGTCGGTAAAAACGCGTTTGCCGATGAGGTCGACTTCAAACTTTTCGTAAGGCACTAAACGCTGGACGTTTTGTGTCAGCCATTGGCGGTACGGGTGACGGGCACGTAAGTCTTGGTCAATTTCGTTGGAGCGCCAGATTTTTCCTGTTTGTGTATCAACTGCCAGCATCTCGCCCGGCCCCACGCGGCCTTTTTCCTGTACTTCATCAGGTGTGTAGTCCCAGATGCCAACTTCGGAAGCCAGCGTTAATAATTTATCTTTGGTAATGACAAAACGGGCAGGGCGCAAACCATTGCGATCCAGATTACAGGCCACATGCTGACCGTTGGTTAATACAATACCGGCTGGGCCATCCCATGGCTCCATATGCATGGAGTTAAATTCGTAAAAGGCTTTCAGGTCGTCATCCATCACCTTATTGCCTTGCCATGCCGGCGGCACCAGCAACCGCATAGCACGGAATAAATCCATGCCACCTGCTAAAAACAGCTCCAGCATATTGTCGAGTGAACTCGAATCTGAACCTTTTTGGCCAACAAAAGGCGCAGCATTCTGAATATCCGGCAGCAAAGGTGAAGCAAACTTGTACTGACGGGCACGCGCCCATTGGCGGTTGCCTGTGATGGTATTAATTTCACCATTGTGCGCCAGGAAACGGAAAGGTTGTGCCAAAGCCCAACGTGGCATGGTGTTGGTGGAAAAACGCTGGTGGAACACACAAATCGCGGTTTCCATGCGGATATCGGCTAAATCCAGATAATAACCCGGTAAATCGGCCGGCATCATCAGGCCTTTAAATACGGTCACTAAACTAGAAAAACTTGGAATATAAAAATCGTCGTCGTTTTGAATTTGTTTTTCAATACGACGGCGCACCATATATAAACGGCGCTCTAAATCGTGGTCGCCCCAACCTGGCTGGGCGCTGACAAACACCTGTACCACTTTTGGCATCGAAGCCAGCGCAATAGGACCAAGCACCGATGGGTCTACCGGCACGTCACGCCAACCTACTAAAGTTAAGGTTTCGCGGGCTATTTCTGTTTCGGCAATATGTTTGGCAAATTCGGCTTTCACCGGATCCTGGCTTAAAAAGAAAATACCAACACCGTATTTTTTACCTAAGGTCCAGCCATTTTCTTCGGCGATAGCCCGAAAAAAGCTGTCTGGCTTTTGCATCAGCAAGCCACAACCGTCACCGGTTTTACCGTCGGCCGAAATTCCACCCCTATGCTGCATCCGATCCAGACCACTGATAGCGGTACGGACGATACGATGGCTGGCGGTGCCCTCTAAATGTGCAATCAAACCAAAGCCACAGTTTTCTCTGGCTTGACTGTGGTGATACAACCCCATGATATAAACCCTCCAACCTGTCCTGCATTCAAAAATACCCGTCGTCATTGAAGCTGCAGGGGTGTTGGCCGCCTTCACTCATGCCAATCGCATAGTTCACTATGCGATTGGCAATTCGCTCAGTTGCCGCCTACCTGCATCATCAATGACTTGGGTATTAACCCTTTGTCATTGAAGTTGCAGGGGCTGCCTTCACTGATGCCAATTGCATAGTTCTTTATGCTGATGGCAATTCGTTCAGTTACCGCCTACCTGCATCATCAATGACTTGGGTATTAACCCTTTGTCATTGAAGTTGCAGGGGCTGCCTTCACTGATGCCAATCGCATAGTTCTTTATGCTGATAGCAATTCGTTCAGTTGCCGCCTACCTGCATCATCAATGATTTGGGTATTAACCCTTTGTCATTGAAGTTGCAGGGGCCGCCTTCACTGATGCCAATCGCATAGTTCTTTATGCTGATGGCAATTCGTTCAGTTGCCGCCTTTATTTACGCCCGGATACATCGCCAATAACTTGTGTATTAATATGTAAAATTAATGAATTATTATTCTAATTTTTAGTTTTTTTACGTGTGAAAGAAAATAACGGGGTTATTTTCAAGGGTCAAGGGTTGTTAGTGTTTTTACTCTAGTGTGGTCTGCGCGTCGTTTAGACGTCTATACATAAAGACCTTGAGTTAGATATACCGATTTTTTAGCTGAATTGCAAGCTGACTTTTGGCGAATAAGCGGCGACGAAGTTGGGTTGCTGTTGTCTGAGCATAAGGCATACATTCTGTAATTTAATTACAGTTTTGTGGCGAATTATTGTTGTTTTATCATTTTCAGGCAGAAAAAAAGCTGCCGAAGCAGCTTTTTCAGGTGAATTTACCACAAATGTTATGCGGTAATTATGCGGCACAACGACTTGGGGATTTTTGCTTTTGTACAGCTATCAGGCGCGGTAACCGCCTTCAAGTCCTTTTGCAGTCACAGCCACTGCATCGTGAGCATGCAGCGATTCGTAGTGATTCACTCTTAACCAAAAATCATCAAATTCAGACAATTGATTTAGTGCGTGTTTTAAACGACGGGCAGCGTCTTCACAGAACATCAGGTTCTGACCGTTTAAACGGGCAAACTCTTGTTCATCGGCGCGTTTAACTGCAGCTTGTACCGGCGTTTTTAACGCATCTTCAATAGCGTCAATTAAGGCAACTATCGGAAACTCTGTCACTTTGTGATTCAGTTTCACTTTAATTTCGGCAACAGAACGCTGACTGTGTGGCGTGGCCACTATACCCTGGGTTGTGCCCAGCCAGTCCACCACCAATTCACTGCTGATTTGTTGTTGACCGGCAAATTTTGCCACAAAAGCTTCCTGGATCAGCTGACGCGCCAAAGCTGCTGAACAAGGGCAGGTGGATGAATAAGGCACTTTTACCGCCAGCTCCACTGACAGGTTGTTATCAACCACCTGGCCAGTCACTGTTACAGGGTATGCTTTCCAGCCTTGTTTTTCGGTGATCAAAGCTTTACGGCGTAAGTGCAAATCAAAATCAAACTTTACAAAAGCCTGATTGCTTAAATCTTCATGGCTGGTAATAAAACCGTCCAGCAGATCACAAAGGCTGGCATGGCTTAAGGTTGATTCACGGGATAAATCGTCCAGCAACAGATAAAGTCTGGACATATGAATGCCCTTGGCTTTTGGATCTTTTAAATTTACAAAAGCTTCGACATGAGCACTGACCTGACGCGGTGCTTCACCGGCAACTGCCAGCATCAGTGGCACTTCAATATTGCTCATTCCAACCCAGTCCAGTACCCCTTCGGTGGTGGCACAAGAGTGATTGGCTACATCTGGCATCGCTGTCGGCATGAATTCTCCAAGATCCGTCGATTGCATAAAAGGCGTTAGCTCCGGTTTATCCGCAGTTGCTTTGCATAAAAGCTGTTACTGGTTAACCGCTGGATGGCTAAAAAGGGCTGCATTTTACCCCAGTTCGCAAATTTGTCTTATGAAAAATTTGCAATACACTCATCCATTTTTTCGAGCCATGGTTAAAAAACCAGAATACCCGATTAAATTAGTCGGGTATTCTACTCCTTCTATTTACGCACTGACAAGGGATGTGGATCAGTCGTCTTTTGTTTCAAAGGTGCCAAATACCACTGCTTTTTGTTGTTTGACCATGGTACGGCCTTTGGCAAAAACACTGCGAATGTGCAGGTCATCTTTATGAATAAGCACCAAATCAGCATCTTTACCAACTGCCAAAGTGCCTTTATGGCTTAAACCAAGTACAGCAGCAGGGGAGGAGGTTATTGCCGCTATGGCGAGGCTTGGGCTTATTTTAAAATCCAGCATGGCGCTTCTGGCACTTTGATACAAAGAACTGACTTTGCCGACTTCAAGCCCAAGCAATTCACCCTGAACATTAAAAAGCGGCAAACTGGCATTGCCGTCTGAGCTCATGGTCAGATTTGCAACCGGTATCTGCTGCTCCAGCGCCATGGCCAAAGCCTGTGCTGCTGCAACCTCACCATGCTTTAAATCATAAGCTGTAGTGCTGGTAGTAAAATCAATCACACCACCTGCTTTGGCAAAACGGATACCAGCGGCAAAAACGTCCTGATTGCGGTTGATATGAGTAGGATAAAACTGCTTCAGCGATAATTCAGTGCCGTTGACGGCTTGATGCAGCGGGTCCAGCAATGAAGCACCAGCGCCTACATGCACACTGACAATACCGGCTTTACCTGCCAGCATGCCACCCACCCGCGCCTGTGCTGCTACTTTACGCAGTTCAGTTAAAGTGGGTTGGGATGAGCGGTGGTCGCTGATAGCAATTTCACCAACACCAATAAATTTATCGATAAGAATGAGATCGTCAGTGACAGAACCCATTAAAGTACGGCAGGGAATTTGATAAGAGCCGGTATGGCAATAAGTTGAAATACCTTCAGTTTCCAGCGCATGGGCTTTGGCCAGCAGGTTGGTTAAGGTGCGGGTGGTGGAATCTGTGCCTAGTACGCCGATGGCGGTTGTTACCCCTGCCAAAGTCGCATCTGTCAGCTGCATTTCCGGCGTTCTGCTGGCAAAACCACCTTCACCACCACCGCCAATAAAATGCACCAGCGAATCAACAAAACCCGGTGTTAAATAACAGTCGCTGGCATCAATAATTTCAACAGGCAGATTATGATTACCGATCAACAAATCCTGACCTATGGCAATAATCTGCTTGCCGGCAATCAGCACATCTTGTTGGCCCAGGTCGGCAGGACAGAGCAGATGGGCGTTTTTAAATAATTTCATTAAGCTCATGGCTGGCTCCTTATTGATAACCAATGGCAACTGCAACAACCACGGCAAGACTTGCCAGCACAAATAACCAAAGTTGCAGTTTCCAGGCAAATTTGGCCCATAACATCCAGTCCACCCTTACTACCCCAAGGCAACCTATTAAAGAAGCTGAAGTGGGCACTATGCAGTTGGTTAAACCATCACCCAGCTGAAAGGCCAGCACGGCGATTTGTCTGGACACACCGACTAAATCTGACAAAGGCGCAACCAAAGGCATAGTTAAAGCAGCCTGGCCTGAGCCTGAGGTGACAAAAAAATTAAAAATAGACTGGAAAATCAACATCATCCAGGCAGCTATATAAGCAGGAACCTCATTAAAACTTTCACCGGCCAGATGCAACAAAGTGTTCAGCACTGAAGGCTGAGTTGGGTCATCACCTCCCAGCAGCAACACTATACCTTTGGCCATCCCCACTATCAGCGCTGCTGGCAACAGCTCGGCAGCACCTTGTTTAAAAGCATCAGCTGCGCCGTTTACTGTCATTCTTTTGCCAACAATAGCGAGCATGGCAGTTGCTAAACCCAACGCAAAAAACTGGGTGGCAATTTGTGGAATATAATAACCACGCGCCACCACACCCCAAATCACCCAGGCTATCCCTGCTACAAACAGCGTTAAAATGGCGGCATCAAGTGCGGTGAAAGCTGACTGTTGTTGCGCCAGTTGTTGTGAGCGTAGTTGTTGATCCGTCTGGAAACTGACTGAAATTTCAGGGTTCTTTTTGATTTTAGCGGCATAAGACATGGTAAAAATCACGCCAAAGAGGGTGAATACCAACCACAACACCATACGGTAAGGCGCACCTGACATCAGCGGCAAGTCGGCAATACCCTGAGCTATGGCCACGCTAAAAGGGTTCATCCAACTGGTGGCAAAACCTATCTGAGTGGCGATATAAGTCACCAGTACTGTGGTAATGGCGTCATAACCTAAAGCCAGCATTAAAGGCAGCAGCACTATACAAAAGGCGATGGCTTCTTCACCCATGCCAAATACAGCACCACCCAATGAAAACAGCGTAAACATCAGCGGTATAAACAAAATTTGCATGTTTTGCGTGTGCTTAATCAGCGCCAGAATACCGTTATTTACCGCACCCGATTGCATAATGATGCCAAAGGCGCCGCCGGTCAGCAGAATAAAAGCAATAACACCAATAGCAGCGCCGTTTCTGTCACCGGACACCAAACCTTCAAAAGCGTAATTCAGAAAACCGGTTTCACCTGGTTCGGCAAAAAGCACAACCCCTTGATTGCTTTCCTGACTGTAGCTAAAGCTTTGTGGGTCAATCCGCGGTTTTTGCAGTTCACCTGCGGCATTGGTCTTCGCTGGCAATAAATCAAAACTGCCGGCTGGCACCAGATGGGAAGCCAAAGCAGCCAATAACATCACAAAAAATAAAATGACAAAAGCATCAGGCATGCTGAGTGCTTTATTGCTGGAATTGTGTTGCATAACAAAAATCTCTGTTCCGAAATGTAGGACACAAACCTTTTTCAGTTTGTGGGTTTCACTGAAGTAGCAGCAGGCAGATTGTCGGAAAGAATGGTGTCCGACCCGAGCTCAACAGCTCACAACCGCAAAATAAGGTTGTGCTGCAGCCAAAGCGACCGGACCGGATCTACTCGTTAAACCACTCCGATAAGTAGTAAGGCGAATAGTGATAGCTTGTTAGTAACACGGCGTTTTTTAACATTGAACGACCAAATAACCAGCATTAAGGTTGGAAAATAGCTGTTTAGGATTATCTGTAATTGGCAAAGATGTCAATACCAGTTAATCTAACAGCCTTATTTTCATTCGTTTAGCGCGTTTAACCAAATAAAACAAGAAGAGACTATGAAATTAGCCCACTGTTGCTGGCCAGTTCTGGCATCAATGTTACCGCTGTTATCGGTCCACGCCGCAGACACAAAATCCAATTCACAGGCCAACAACAAAACAATGCCATCTTATTCGATGATGTTGATAGGTGGAGGCGCTTCGGTTTGTGCGTCTGCTCAGAAGTCAGAATGTGATGCGGCAGCTACTTTTAGCAACAATGCAAAAACAGCAGCGCTTTTTAGTGTGCAGACTAAATATATCGACAACATTATTGCAGACAGTTTCTGGCCGGAAGATCGCAAAATAGTCGCAGCTCAGCTTGGCGCTATGTTAAAGCATTTACAAAATAAACTGGCCGACAGCGCAGTGACAGAACGTGAACTGAGCCGGTTATGGCGTTCCAGTGAAGTGGAGCACAATGGCAGCTGGGTGTCCGGGCGCGATTTATACGGTAATCTGACCGAAGCGGAACGTAACTTTGTGTTTGATCAGCTTGAGGTTGAAGTAGCGCAGACCGGCTTAAAAAACGACCGCAAAAAAGAGCAGGTGTTGCCGTTAAATAGTAAAGACCCGTTTTCACTGGCGTTGTATCAACAATTTGTTGGCCTTGCCAGCGAAGTCAGTGGCAAAAGGGCTCCCCGTATTCTGGTGGTAACAGCCTCTGGTCGCGATCCTTTTGCTGCTGTTGATTATTATGTGGATTTATTTGAAAAATTAGGTGCACAAGCCAGTTGGTTGCCAGTGAATGCGGCTTATCAGGCGGCACAACGTGACAGCGCCGGACGCGAAGCCGGTTGTCAGAACTATCTGCAACATTTGGTCAAAGAGCAGGGCAGTTATCAGCGTGGCCGGGTGTATCCGGACTTGTTGACACAACAAAAAACTTTTTGTGCTCTGGGTTCAGAGCAGGCATTAAATGAAATCCGCCGTGCCGACGCTATTTTTATCAATGGTGGTGATCAGAGCCTGACTTATAAAGCCTTTAAAGAACCCGATGGCTCTGACAGCAAAGAGCTGGCGCAGATCCGCAGTATGCTTAGCAAAGGTGAGTTAGTGCTGGCAGGCACCAGTGCAGGTACAGCAGTGATGTCGGGTGGCAGTTATCTGGGCGCAGACACTGTGATGATCAGCAATGGCCAAAGCCCACAAGCTTTGTATCAGGGCGCATTTGCTGCCAAAGCGCCACAACAGGGCTGTGAAAAAGCGAACAACTGTGGCACGGGCATGGATGAAAGCAGTCTGACCTACCAGGCCGAGGGCGGGTTAGGTTTGTTTCCATGGGGTGTACTGGATACTCATTTTTCTGAACGAGGCCGCCAGGGCCGGTTGTTAACTCTGGTTGCACAAAGCAAAAATACCTTTGGTTTTGGTGTAGATGAAGCCACTGCGTTGCTGGTTGGTTTTGATAAGAAAAACCCGGATTTGATCCGTTTTGCCGTCAGTGGTGCCGAAGGCGTTTATGTGGCACAACGGGTGGCTGAAACTTCAGTTGAACCTTCTAAACTGCTGGCGATGCAAAGCCATTATTTCACCAATGGTGATAGTTTTAGTTTGCAACAGGGCCAGTTGTTCGCCAGTTTTGCCGACTGGAAATATGCCCCGAGCACTGCCAGCCGGCCACTTCTGACATCCGGCAGTTTGTTTAATGGTGATAATTTCCGTCAGTTGGCCAATTTACTCTGCAATAACCAAAGCAGGACAGCTGATGGCAGTTTTAGTGTGGCAGGCAAAGATTTTAAAGTGCAGTTGCGGCGCGATTCACAATCGGCAGCACGGTCGGGTCAGTATAATGTAGGTGCTATCAATAAAAACTACTGCTCCTACCGCAATGTACAGGTTTCGGTCGTCGGCAGTTAACCTTCACCTAAGCGACAGAGGTTCTCAGCTTGAGTCAATATCCGGTCCAATCCTGGGTAAGACGTCTGGCCGCAGTGTTAAAACTGTGGGGCTGGCTGCAACTGGCCAGCCTGACAGTATTGTTTCTTCTGCTCAGCAGTGCTTTATTGGCGCTTGCTGTCAGTTTAATTCTGCACAATCAGGTGCGCTGGGACATGGTGGCCGGAGCCGTTGTTTTTGCGATAGTGGCAGCACCGGTTTTTGTCACCTTGTTGTTGTACCTGGTTCGTCATCTTGATGCCGCATTGTTTTATTTAAAAGATTCTGCCCGTCAGGAAACTTTGTTAAATGAAAATCTGCAGGAAAATATACGTCAGCTGAACTTTGAAATTGAAGAGCGGAAAAAAGCTTTTCAGGCCAAACGCCGCGCTATTGATGAGCTGCGTAAAGAAATTTCCGAACGGAAAAAAACCCAGCTGGAGCTGGAAGAACAAAGTTTATTAATGCGTTCTATCGTCGACAGCTCGCCCGACTTATTTTATTACCGTGATGAAACCGGCCGTTTTGCCAGCTGCAACAAAATGTTTGAACAGCTGATAGGCAAAAGTGCCAGTGAACTGATAGGGCATTATCCGCTCGAAATTTACTCTTCCGACATGGCCCCTGCGGCCATTCTGACTGACCACGAAGTGTCGGTGAATCAGGCCGAACTGACGCTGGATGTGGAATACACCACGCCCCAGGGGCAGGTGATGTGGTTCGAAATGCGCAAAGTGCCGTTTTTTGACCGGCAGGGCCGTTATATAGGTTTATTGGGTTTTGGCCGTGACATTACCAGCCGTAAGCTTGCTGAACAGGCGCTGGAGCGTGCTTATCAGGACAAAGGTAAATTTATTGCCACCTTAAGCCATGAACTGCGTACCCCGCTCAATGGCATAGTGGGTTTGACCCGGCGTTTATTAGAAACCGAATTAGCGGCTGAACAACGCAGCTGGGCCAATACCATTTTCAGCAGTGCCGAAACTCTGGGTAATATTTTTAACGATATTATCGACTTAGATAAAATCGACCGGCAGGATCTGGATATTGTTTACCAGAGTGTGGCTTTGGAGCAGTTTATTGGTGATATAGCCAACTTTGCCGAGCTGATTTGCCAGCAAAAAGGTCTGAAGTTCAGCTTGCAGCGGGTTGGGAACTTAAGCTGCTTTGTCAGACTGGACCCTACCCGGGTGCGGCAGGTGTTGTGGAACCTGATTAATAATGCAGTGAAATTTACCGCCAAAGGGCAGGTGAGTTTGTATTGTGAGTTCAGTCAGGTGCAGGACCAGGCCAGTGGGCTGATTTTTATTGTCAGCGACACCGGCATTGGTATCGCTGCGCAGGAACAACAACGTATTTTCGACATGTATTACAAATCCAGTGATGGCCGCCGTCTGAGTATTGTTGGCTCGGGCATAGGTTTGTCGGTGTCCAAGGCATTGGCAGAAGCGATGGGCGGTCGGATCAGTTTACAAAGTCAGCTGAATCAGGGCAGTAGTTTTACCGTCCATCTGCCAACCGAAGTGCTGGCCGAGCCGGAGTTAATCACAGCGGTCAGCTGTCCTAGCCTGACAGTACTGCTTGTTGAAGATGTGCCGTTAAATGCCGAAATAGCCATTAATCTACTGGAACAACGTGGTCATGTGGTGATCCACGCTGAAACAGGGGAAGACGCTTTAGCACTGCTGGAAACTGAAGATGATATTGATCTGGTGTTGCTGGATATGCAGTTGCCCGACATGACAGGCGACCAGATAGCCCGCGAAATGAAACTGGAACCCAGACTGGCACAAATTCCGATTGTGGTGTTAAGTGCCAACGTCAGAAAAGCAGAACAACAGCTCGAAGGTATACAGATCCATGGCGCTTTAGCCAAACCTATTAATACCGCAAATCTTGACCAGTTGTTGGCGCAGTTGTTTTCGCCAAGTGCAGTGCGAAGTGCAGCCACTGCGACACAGGAAAAAAATCCGGACACTGTGCTTGATTTGGTTACACTGCAGGATTATCTGCAATCTCTGGGTAAAAAGTCGGTGAATCGTAGCATTCAGCTGTTTGAGCAATTATTGCCCGGTTATATCAATAAAATGCTGGAAGCTGCCACTCAGCGTGAGCTGGAAGAGTTTCAGGAGGCTGCTCACAAACTAAAAGGTGCAGCTGCTTCAGTTGGTTTGTTATGGGTGCAGCAGCAGGCAAAGTTATTAGAGCAGGAAGAAACACCAAACTGGGGGGCAATGGAGCGGCAGTTAATCGAATATCACTTAACAATAGAGCGGCACCTGGCCGCTCTGCATGAGTTTGTTGAACAGTACTAAGCGGGTTAGAACCTGACTGTTGACGGCTCAAAAGCTTGTCTGAAGCCAGGGTTTTACAACTAAATCTTCTGTTGTGTTATTGCCCGCTGTTCCTGTGCTGCTGCATGAATGCAGTTTATTTTTCCAGCTTACCAACAAAACGGTAACCTTCACCGTGAATAGTGCTGATCAGCTCCGGGCTGTCGACATCAGATTCAAAGTGTTTGCGGATGCGACGGATAGTCACATCTACAGTGCGGTCATTCGGGCGTAAATCACGGCCTGTCATATGACGGATCAGCTGTTCACGGGTGAAAATTTTACCCGGAGTGTCCAGCATTAAACGCAGTGCGCGGTATTCACCTTTTGGCAAACGACGTGACACAGCTTTTGGTGATGTCAGGTTGCGGCTGTTTTCGTCCAGCGTCCAGCCGTTGAATCTCACAATACTTTTGTGCTCTTCAATAACAGGCTGAGAAACGGTGCGACTTAACAGGTTGCGGGCACGGATAGTCAGTTCACGCGGGTTAAATGGTTTTGTCAGGTAATCGTCAGCGCCAATTTCCAGACCCAGAATACGATCGACTTCACTGTCACGACCGGTCAGGAAAATCAGACCGATGTTTTCTTTCTGGCGTAATTCCCGCGCCAGAATTAAGCCGTTTTTCCCTGGCAGGTTAATGTCCATCACAATCAGATTAACGCTGTTATCCGTCAGTTTCTGATGCATTTCTTCGCCATTAACAGCTTCCAGCACGTCGTAACCTTCACCCTGAAACAGGCTGACCAGGTTTAAACGTGTTACTTCCTCGTCTTCTACGATCAAAATCACAGGCGTCTGCATGAGATGAACCTTATGTAAAGTTTGTTGGATTTTTAAACAAGTCGAGATGGAACCGGTGACATTCAGTTGTCATTTTTTCCGCAATTATAGCTTTGGGTCCAAATGTTAACAAGTGATTTTGTTAACAATTAGGCTTTGCTAATGTAGGGGGCTTTGATGCCTGGCGGTTGTCAGGAGGGGATCACAAGGTTTGTTCGGCTGAAGCTTTCACCACAACGGGGAAATCAAACAGGATATGCACACCTTCACCCAGGCTGCTTTCCAGGTTAATTTTGCCATTGAGTGCCTGAGTAACCAGGTTATAGACCAGGTGCATGCCCAGACCACTTCCACCTTCACCTCTTTTAGTGGTAACAAAGGGGTCAAAAATACGTTTTTTAATGTTTTCCGGTACACCGGCGCCATTATCGCTGTAATGAATAAAACAACGGCTGTGTTCAACTTTGACCTGAATTTTGATAGTGCCGTGTTCAATATGTTCAAAAGCATGGATCAGACTGTTCATAATCAAATTAATTAAAATCTGATTGACCGGTCCTGGTTTGCTGTCAATTTCAAGTTGTGGGTCGCATTCAAGCAGCACTTCATGCTGGGTTTTTTTCAGGTTGGGCCTAAGTGAGAGCAGTACTTCATTCATCAACTGCAACACGTTAAAAGTACGACGATTTTCGTTGGATTGATCCACTGCAACCTGTTTAAAACTGCGGATAAGGCTGGCTGCTCTTTCAAGATTGCGGTAGATGATACCGAGGTTTTCATTACTTTCACTCAAGAACTTAGCCAGTTGATTTGATGTCAGTTTTTTCTCATCAAAAGCTTTCTGAATATCGGCCAGTTTATCCTGCATCAGGGTAGAGGCAGTTACGCCAAGGCCTATCGGCGTATTGACCTCGTGGGCGACACCGGCCACCATCTGGCCGAGGCTGGCCATTTTTTCGGTTTCAACAATCTGATTCTGATACTGGTGCAGGGTTTCCAGCGTATTTAATAAATCCTGATTTGAGCTTTTTAATGCGACTGTTCTTTCATTAATTTTCTGCTCCAGCCCCTGGTTCAGCTGTCTGATTTCCTGCTCTGCTTGTTGTACTTTATTAAATTGTTGTTCAATACGGTCCAGCATATTATTGATGGCACGGCCAAGCATATGCAGTTCTTCAATTTCCGCAGCGGGTGCGCGCATCGAATAACTTTTCTCTTTGGTGACCTTTTGTACCACAGCCAATAATGATTCGATGGGTTTGGTAAAACGACGTTGCAAGCGCACGCTGACAAAAAACGCACAAAGCAAAGCGATGATGGCAATTAATAAATCAAACAGAATGCGGTTCTGCATATATTTATTCAGCTCGGTGAGGCTGGCGCGCAGGTAGATATAACCGATTTTTTTACCTTCAAAATCAACAGCTTTTGTCAGTTCTATTACATCGCCGTCAAAATGTGGCTCTAACAGTTCATCAACTTTATCAAACTGGGTTGGGTGGGGACCTACGTCACGTCTGTTATAACTGGAAAAAAAAGTGAGTTGGTTTGTTTCTGTTGTTAATTTATAAATATGAATGTTGTGCAAAATATCAACAGCAGCAAATGATTTTAACCTGCCATCTTCCATTTCCGCATCGTCGTATAAAATACTGGCTTTAGAGTTAAAAGCGACAATATTGGCGTAGGCATGCAACTGATCAACCAGCTTCCGTTTTTGGAAATTAATGTCTTGCAACGAAGATATGGTCAGGGAAGCCAGTAAAGTCACGCTGCAAATAAGCATAACAACCCAGCTCAGGGCCCCTTTAATTGAGGTGGTGCGTAATAAAGGCTTCATTGATAAAGTCACTAAACCTTAAGCAAGCTCAAATAGTTATAACTTTGATGTTATGCATTTTCAGGAAATTAAGCAAACCGGCCTGACAAAATTGTGATTGGCGTTTATAGTGTCTGGCGTCGCGGTGCATGCCTGATGTTGTGGTAGTTTGCCTGCAGTTGTTTGCGATGAATGACATTGTTACCAAGCTGACAGGAGCCTGTGATGGATCTTTGGGAAAGCTATAAAACCAGTGTGTTTTTATGTCATCAGCCATTGGGCGATCAAATCAATTTTGCCATTATTAGTGCACAAAACCCCGCCGGACATCTTTACCACCCTCAGCATAATTTAACCCTCGACCGCGAATTTGAAACTGAGCTGGATGAAGCTCATATTCCATACCGCACCATCATTGGCGCTTCGCCGGATTTATCTTTTCAGGAAAAAAGCTGGGCAGTACTTTGTGATAAAAACAAAGCGCTGAGTCTGGCAATGAAGTTCCGGCAAAATGCTATTTATTGGGTGGAAGCAGGGCAGTTGTATCTGGTGCCGGCTTTAATGTTTAAAGCAGGACAAGCCGCGGAAGAATATCTGGGGCCTTATCTGGCAAGGCAAATTGTATTGCAGGGGTAAAGACAACGGTTGATAAAAGTGAATTGTAGAGAGCAAAAAGGCAGGACCAATCAATGTCCTGCCTTTTTTGTTGGTGTTATCTGTTAGCTTTTCCGGCTGTGATAAACCACAAAACCGTTACGACGCGCCAACTCTTTTACGTTACCAAATACTTCTTTTAACCATTGGGCATAAGGTAAATGGGCGTTGGCCACCAAAGTTAAAGTGCCGCCAGAACTCAGTTTATTTTTACTGTCATTAATAAACTTCTCCGCCACGCTGTAGTCGGTTTTTAAACCAGTGTGAAACGGCGGGTTAGTGACTATATGGTTAAACAGTGGTGTGCCATCCGGCATACCATCAGCGGCCACCACCTGTGCCTGCTGCTGGTTTAACGCAAAAGTGGCTTTGCTGCTGGCAACAGCCAAAGCGCTGACGTCGGAGCAATAAAGCTTAATGCCAGGTGCCTGTTGCAGTAAAAAAGTACCAATAACACCGGCGCCACAAGCAAAATCCAGCACATTACCTTGCTGAATAAAACCAAGTTGTTCCAGCAAAATAGCAGTGCCAACATCGAGTTTGCCGTGATTAAACACTCCAGGCAAAGAGCAGAACTGCAGCTTTTTACCGGCAACTTCAGCACTGAAATTGGCCATTGGCTGGGCTTGTTGTGGTTTATCGGCAAGGCCGGTTAACGCAAACCATAAACAGTGTTTGGCGTTGTCGAGTTTATGGGCGTGTAAACCAAGTTTTTCGGCATGTGCCACTAAACTTTTGATACCACCTTTGTTATCACCCACCAGATACACTTGTGTGTTGTTGTCGATAACAGCATTTAACTGCGCCAGGCTAAAGGCCAGCTGCTCTTTGCTTTTTGGGTAAAAAAGCACAACAGTGTCGAATTTTTTGCCGGCAGCCAAATGTTTGGCATCAAGCTCAGCGGCAAAATAACAAGGCGCCTGACTTTGTTGTTGCCAGTTGTTGGCCACTGTTTTGTCAGTGGTATAACAACTTAATTGCAGTTCACTATTATTGAGAGCCAGCTCGCGCGGAAGGTCGTCGGCCATAGGTTCAACCAGCAACACAACACCTGATAAATCGGCAATATTTCGCAGCAGCAGCTGACTTTGTGGCGTTAGCATCAGTTCACCCGCTTAAACATAAGATCCCAAACGCCGTGGCCTAATTTCACACCGCGGTTTTCGAATTTGGTTAAAGGTCTGTTGTCTGGTCTTGGCACATATTGGTTATCTTCAGCCAGATTCTCGTAACCCTCGGCAGCGCTCATCACTTCCAGCATATGCTCAGCGTAGTTTTCCCAGTCGGTGGCCATATGAAACACACCACCAATTTTTAATTTACGGCGTAGTAGCTGCACAAAATCAGGCTGCACTATACGGCGTTTATGATGGCGGGTTTTATGCCAAGGATCCGGGAAAAATAGCTGTACTGTGCTTAAAGAGCCGTCAGCAATAGAGTCATTCAGAATTTCAACAGCATCATGTTCAAACAAACGCAGGTTTTTGACACCTTCAGTTTCGGCTTCACCCAAACAAGCGCCTACACCGGGTTTGTGCACTTCAATACCAATAAAATCAAGCTCTGGTGCGGCTTTGGCCATAGCAACTAAAGATTTACCCATACCAAAACCAATTTCCAGCACCAAATCAGCTTTGCGGCCAAACACTTGTTCAAAATCATAGGTTTGCTGCTGGTGTTCCAGGCCCATGCTTGGCCAGAACAAATCCAGACTACGTTGTTGGCCTTTGGTCAGCCGGCCTTCACGCAACACAAAACTGCGGATACGGCGCAGATATTTTGGCTGTTCGGTGTCGTTTGTGGCATCTGTTGGCAACACAACGTCAGTTTCTGGTTTATTCATTAATAGCTCCGGGCGGGAATTTTGCGGCGCACATTATGCGTTGTTACGGCCTTGCACTCAACCGACTTTGCATTGGCAGTAACAAGCTCTCAGGTTAGACTGCACGGCAATTTATCAGCGGAATTTATTATCTTGTTGCAAGCAGAAATTAAAGCATTTCAAAATCAGGTGGTTAGCTGGCAAAAAACACATGGCCGCCATCAATTGCCATGGCAACAGGCAGGTACCCCTTATGCGGTGCTGGTGTCAGAATTAATGCTGCAACAAACCCAGGTGGCGACAGTTATTCCGTATTTTCAGCGTTGGATGGCTTCTTTTCCAACGATAGAAGCTTTGGCGCAAGCAACAAACGATGAAGTGATGGCGCACTGGCAGGGCCTTGGTTATTACGCCCGCGCCCGTAATTTGCATAAAGCGGCGGCTTATATCCGCGAGCTTGGTGCTTTTCCAAAAACGCTGGAGGCACTGCTCGAAGTGCCAGGAGTGGGCCGTTACACAGCGGGCGCCATTATGTCTTTTGCTTATGACAGTTATGGCCCTATTGTTGATGGCAATGTCAGGCGGTTATATGCCCGTTATTTTGCTATTGATGGCGTCACTTCAAGTTCTGCTGTTGATAAAAAACTCTGGGCTTTAGCTGAAGCTTTCACACCTTCGGAAAACTGCCGCAGTTTTGCCCAGGGTTTATTGGATTTAGGCGCTACTATCTGTAAACCACGCCAGCCTCTTTGTGAGCAGTGCCCGCTGTCAAACAGCTGCTTGGCGCTTTCACAAAACCGCGTTGATGAATTACCAACAGCTAAACCAAAAAAGCTGGTACCGGTGAAACCTGGGCATTTTTTATGGTTAATTAAAGATGGCCATATTTTGCTGCATAAAAGACCGGAAAAAGGCATCTGGGCGTCACTCTGGTCGCTGCCACAAGTGGAAGCCCAGTCGCCCTGGCTGGAAGAGGCAAAGTTACATGGCGTTTTTGTGCACCAGTTTACCCACTACAAATTAGACGCTTCGGTTTGGTTATTAAATGATGTCGCTACAAAGGTGCAGGAAGAATTTTCCGGCAGTTGGTATCACAAAAACGACCTTAACAAAGTAGGTTTGCCGGCGCCTATCCGCAGTTTTATTGAGCAACAGTTTGATGTAAAGCCAGACAAAACATAAGAAAGCAGGGCAAAGGCTTCGTAAAATAGATTACAATGCGCGCAATTCCCTAAGCCGTATGGCAAAGAGCAAAGCCGAGGTAGATTATGGCACGTGAAGTATTTTGTCTTTATCTGAAAAAGCAGGCCCCAGGGCTGGATTTCCAGTTGTATCCGGGTGAAATTGGCAAAAAGATTTTTGAAAACATCAGTAAAGAAGCGTTTTCGTTATGGCAGGCTAAACAAACCATGCTGATCAACGAGAAAAAACTCAATATGATGAACCTTGAGCACCGTAAATTGCTGGAAGAACAAATGCAGCAGTTTTTGTTTGAAGGTGCCGATGTAGCCATTGAAGGTTACGTGCCACCCAGCAAAAGCTGATAACCGCTTTTAGCAACAGCAGGAACATTTATGGCGCGCCGTTTACCACCTCTGAATGCATTAAAGGCTTTTGAAACGGCCGCCCGCCATCTGAGTTTTACCAAAGCGGCTGAAGAGATGTATGTCACTCAGGCCGCTATCAGTCATCAGATCAAAGCGCTGGAAGACCATTTAGGTCTGAAGTTGTTTATGCGCAAGAACCGCTCTTTGCTGCTGACTGAAGAAGGCCAGAGTTATTTTCTCGATATTAAAGACATTTTTTTGCAGCTGTATGAATCGACTGAAAAACTGCTGGCACGGGGTGCCAAAGGTGCTTTAACCGTCAGCCTTCAGCCAAGTTTTGCTATTCAGTGGCTGGTGCCAAGATTAAGTTTATTCAGTGAGTTACATTCAGATATAGATGTGCGTATCCGTGCTGTTGATTCGGAAGAAGGCTCGCTGACCGACGATGTGGATGTTGCTATTTATTATGGCCGTGGCAACTGGCGTAATTTGCATGCTGACAAACTGCATACCGAATATTTAGTGCCTGTGTGTTCGCCTATGCTGCTGAACCGCGCTAAACCTCTGAATGAAGCTGCTGATTTACGTTTTCATACGCTGTTGCATGACACCACCAGAGACGCCTGGAAAGCCTGGTTTACCAGTCAGGGTTTTAAACATTTTAATGTGAATCAGGGGCCGATTTTTAGCCACAGCGCTATGGTGTTACAAGCTGCTGTGCATGGTCAGGGTGTAGCGCTTGCGCACAACGTACTGGCACAACCCGACATTAATTCAGGCCGTTTAATAGTGCCTTTTAACCATGTGTTGCAAAGTAAAGACGCTCATTATCTGGTGTGCCGCGACAATCAAACCGAACTTGGCAAAATTGCCGCTTTCCGGCAATGGATGATTGCTTTGGTTGAGCGTGAGCAGGAAGATTTTAAAGAGCAGCAGTTTAATATTGCAGCGATCAACGATTGAAATCCGGCATTTTTATTGTCAACAGCGCTGAAAAGCCCATCGCCAGAATGCTGCTGTTGCATGGCGCCGGAGCTTCTGTGCAATCTGATTATTTAACCTTATTGGCAAGCGAACTGGCGAAAAACAGCATTGAAGTCTGGCGGGTGAATTTTGCTTATATGCAAAAATCTTTAAATGGCAGCAAACAGCCGCCACCTGTTGTGGTGAAGTTACAGCAGGAGCTTGCCGATTTTATTGCTTTAGTACCGGATGATTTGCCGTTATTTATTGGCGGGAAATCGATGGGCGGCCGGGTTGCAACGCTTTTTGCCGCTGCGGTTGCCAGCCAGCTTGCCTCTGAGATTTCCAGCGAGCCAGCAGCTTCATCAGCGCAGTTACAGGCCAGAATTAAAGGCATTTGTTGTTTTGGTTATCCTTTTTGCCCACCGGCAAAAAAAGCGCTGGGCATAGCAGCCAGAACTGAGCACTTTAAAACGCTGAAATTACCGGTGCTTATCATACAAGGTGAAAGGGACGAGTTTGGTGGCAAAGCCCTTGAAAGCGAATTGCATGCTGCCAACTGGCCAGAACTTACTTTAAACTGGTTGCCTTTTGGTGACCATGATTTAAAAACCTTAAAAAAACATGCAATGTCGCAGCAAGAGTTGATAACCCTTGCGGCTACAGCAAGCAGAGACTTTATTGATGCAAAACTTCTGGCGGCTTAATTTAACTTTGACAGCTTTATACGGTGCTGTGGTGGTTGGCATGTCGGCCGCTATTTCACATTTGTTTTTATATAGCCTGGATGGCAAAGCGCTGAGCTCGTTATTAAGCAGCACTGCAATATTGGCTTTTCAGACGCTGGCGTTATTGGCTTTAACATTCAACCAGTTGCCAAAAAACGCAGCGCCGCAAGGGCAAATGGCAACGGTATTTTTAAAACTACCGGCTTTAGTGGCTGTTGGTTTTCATCTGGGCCTTTGGCTTTTTGTTTATACGGTGTGGGCCGGTTTATTTAACCTGCCACTACATTTTTCCAAACTGGCGCCTCTAGGCGGCCAGTTATTGCTTTTGTGCTGGCTGTTGCTGGCCGCTATACCCTGGATCAGGAAATAACATGAAACAACTAATACTTTATTGCCGCGCCGGATTTGAAAAAGAATGTGCGGCCGAAATTCAGGACAAAGCGGGTCAGCATGGCGTCTTTGGTTATTGCAAACTAAAAGGCGACAGCGCTTTTGTGATTTTTGAAGCTTACGACAGCGAATTATTAGCCACATTTTACCGCGATTACCCTTTTGAGCAGCTGGTATTTATCCGCCAATGGGCGCTGTTAATTGGTGATTTAATTGAATTACCTACAGGCGACAGGGTCGGTGCTGTAGTGCAACAGGCGCTGGATGCACAAATCAGCAACTGTGGTGATTTACGGGTGGAATACCCCGACACCAACGACGGCAAAGAGTTATCTACTCTGGCCCGTAAGTTAACAGTGCCGCTGCGTCAAAGTTTGCGTCAGGCCGGTGTGATGTTGCCAAAACAGCAAACACGCGCGCCTGTGCTGCATTTATTTATGTTGTCCGGCAAAGAAGCTTACTTGGGCTTGTCGTACCCTGAGAACAGCAGTGATTTAGAAAATGGTATCCGCCGTTTGAAGTTCCCGAATGACGCGCCAAGTCGCAGCACGTTAAAACTGGAAGAAGCCTTTTTACAGTTTATTCCGCGTGATGAATGGGAAACCCGTTTAGCTTCCGGCATGAATGCTGTGGATTTAGGTGCTTGCCCTGGTGGCTGGACTTATCAGCTGGTGATCCGCTCTATGATGGTGGTTGCTATTGATAACGGCATGATGGATCAGAAGTTAATGGACACTGGCCAGGTAAAACACTATCAGGTGGATGGTTTTAAATTTCAGCCGGAAAAACGCAATGTGCATTGGCTGGTGTGTGACATGATTGAAAAACCACAAAGAGTGGGCCAGTTAATTTGTGATTGGCTGATCAACGGCTGGTGCCAGGAAAGTATTTTTAACCTCAAACTGCCAATGAAAAAACGTTATGAAACCTTGCAGGAAGTGCTGGCACAAATGCAAAGCCGTTTTGATGAAGCTGGTTTAAAAGTGCAGTTTCAGGCCAAACATCTGTACCACGACCGCGAAGAAGTGACTGTGCATTTATGTAAAGTGTAAGGTTGTCAGCTTTGCAAAAAGGCCAGCATCCGCTGGCCTTTTTTTGTGTTTGTGATAACCCCTGTTGATACAAGGGTTATCGGCCCACAGTTATTTCTGCATATTGTAACTGTGGCCAAAAGTGTTACCAAAAAACGAAGCTTTTAACCATTGTGGTCTTTGTTCGCTGTTGGCAATTTCTTCGCCTATGGCGTAGTTAATATCAGCAAATAAAGCGCCGGCATCATAACGGATAGGGCCAAAGTCTTTGGTCAGGCCTGCCAGATCGTCTGTTGGTTTGTGGTAGTGTTTGGCAAAAAATTTACCCCAGATTTCCCCACCTTTTTGCGCCGGATCTTTAGAGGTGAAACCTGTCATTAAAAATACTGAAGGCACACCTTTTTTCACTAAAGTGTAGTGATCAGAGCGGGTGAAAATGGCCTGTTCCGGCATAGGATCAGCACTTAATTTAATGCCATGTTTAGCAGTAGCACGACCAACAACAGCACCTAAAGTAGAATGATTGGCACCAAAAGCGATCATATCGGCAAATGGATACAACAACACCGGCATATCCAGGTTGACGTTAGCAACCAGTGACTGCATTGGTTTTACCGGATGATGGGCAAAATAATCTGCACCCAATAAACCTTTTTCTTCACCTGTCACTGCCACAAACAAAATAGAACGTTTAGGTTTCACCGGCGCTGCGCTGTATAAACGGGCGGTTTCCAGCAAAATAGCGACACCGGCGGCGTTGTCCATTAAACCATTGTTAATTTTGTCTTTAGAGCGTAAGTCGTTGCCAATACCAATATGGTCGGAGTGGGCTGTGACCACCACATATTCATTTTTTAAAGTTGGATCTGAACCTTCCAGCACTGCAGCCACGTTTTGGCTTTGAATGTCAGTGTGGGTAGATTCACGGCCAAAACTCATTTTGGCATTCAGCGCAAAACCTGTTGGAACTTCTTTTTTCTCCAGCTTGGCAAAAATGCTGTCCAGACTTTCTTTGGCGCCGTCAAATAAAGGTTTGGCCGCTTCCATATGCAGGTAAGCACCGGCTTTTAACTGTGGATAATCACCTTCAGAAACGCCTTTATCATTCACCCAACGCACCCGGGCTGAATTTAAATACATCAGGCTGTTGGCGTAAGGGCGGGTTTTTTCTTCTTGTGGTGTGTGCAGCGTAATAATGCCAATGGCACCATGTTCAGCCGCCAGACGTTGTTTCAGCGAGCCTAAATGCGCCGCTTCTTCACTTGGCAATTTGCTTGGGCGTCCTGGTAACATCACTACAACTTTGCCTTTTACATCAAGGCCGGCGTAGTCATCAAGACCAAACTCTTTGGACACCATGCCATAACCAACAAACACCAGTTCAGCATCTTTTACCGCAACTTTACCTTCATGGCTGCTTGGGCCTGTGAAAAAGTGTTTTGGATAAGGCACAACCATATCTTTGCCATTGATATGCAAAGTCAGGCTGGCGCTGTTATTGACCAGTTTGCTTTGTTTTAGTGGCACTTTCTGGAAAAAACCACCATTGTCGCCTGCTGGCTGTAAACCCAACTGCTGGAAATTGGTGGCGATATAGTTGCTGGCAATTAAATGGCCTTTACTACCGGTATCGCGGCCTTCCAGCGCGTCATCGGCTAAAAATTGCATATGGGCAGCGATACGATTGGCATCGGCGCCCTGCGCTGCAGTTGCCACCGGTACTTGCGGTACTGCCGGCGCTTCGGCGCCAGGCGAAGTCGCGCTGCAGGCGCTTAATAACAGAATAGATGACAATGTTGATGACAAAATCATCAGGGTTTTTGTTTGCATTTGATGTTCCTGAAAATGAGGGCAGGGATCCACACCCGGGTTAATCGACCTGAACTGTTTGAAGTTATTTTTAACGGTCGGTGCAGCCTACCATGAAACAATAAAGACCGCCGGAGTGGCGGTCTTTATTGTGCGACGAAAAGTAGAATTTCAGCGTCAGTTTCAAAAAACTGGTAAGCAAATGTTAACCGGATTTATCACTGTCGCTGTTTAAATCATCAGCGTCGATATAATCAGGCTTTTTTATCGCCAGCACCTTATCAATACGTTTGCCGTCCATATCAATAATTTCCAAAGTCCAGTTACCCACTTCAACTTTGTCAGCTGTTTGTGGCATTTTGCCAAGCAATAACATAATCATACCGTTTAAGGTCTGATACCTGTTGCTGTCTTCTTCAGGTAACTTATTGATACCCAGGCAGTCTTTCAGATCAATCACCGGCAATAAACCATCTAATAATAAAGAGCCGTCGTCGCGGGTGATCACCATCAAGTCTTCACCGTCATCCGGATTAAATTCACCTGTTAAGGCTTCCATCAGATCAAGCAGCGTCACCAAACCTTTTAAATCACCGTATTCGTCTACCACAAACACCATCTGGCTGCCGGAAGTGCGGAAATGCTCTAACAGCTCCATACCGGTCAGGCTATCCGGCACAAAATTACAAGGCTGCGCCAGCGCTGCCAAATCTGTGAGATTGCCGGAAACTGACTGCACCAGCAGTTGTTTGGTAGAAACAACGCCAATTAAATCATCGGC
>NZ_JAVBXS010000005.1 GCF_030824435.1 Rheinheimera sp. | reverse complement strand
CGCTTTTGCACCATTTTAGCGCTTTGCCTTTTACATCGATGTAAAAGGCTTTTTTAAAACATTTAGCACCAAAAAACTTAACTGCCTTTAGTTAACGGCCAGGCAGTTTTTGCCAGGTCACTTCATCCCGCACATAAGTCGGCTCGGCCAGCTCAGGCGCTACAAAAAGCCCATTGGTAAAAGCTGCCTGACTCAAAACCAGCATATCCTGTGCTGAAGGAAACAAAATCTGCGGGCTGATTTCTACCTGTTGCCAGGCCGTTAACGCATCAGGGTAAGTCTGAAAACCTGTGCCGACACCAAACACCTGGCCCGCGCCAAAGCTCTGTGGAAGATCACCTGCCACTAATTCAGCCGGTTTACGGGCAACTTCTTCGCCTTTGAGCAACATCAGGCCAGCTGCATCCAGCTGATAGCAGCCCAGATACACTTCCGCCATTCGCGCATCTATGGCAGCGACCACTTTATCGGCACCATGCAGCCGCTTTGCCGCCTGCGCCATAGCCGCCAAAGTAGACACGCCATACAGCGGCAAACCGGCGCCAAAAGCCAGGCCCTGCGCTACACCCACGCCAATACGCACCCCGGTAAAACTGCCGGGGCCACGGCCAAATACAATGCCGTCTAAATCTTTAAGTAACACACCAGCATCACTCAGCAACTGTTGCACCATAGGCAACACTCTTTTGCTGTGTTGCTGTGGACAGACTTCGTCCAGACTCAGAATTTCAGTGCCTAGTTGCAAAGCAACAGAGCAGGCTTCGGTGGATGTATCCAGCGCTAATAATTTCAATCTTGTTCTCCACTACTGTGAATATGTTCTAAAAATTCAATGGCCTGACCTACATCGCGGCTGCGCCGCATTGGCGGCAGCGACTTAATAAAGACTTCACCATAAGGCCTTGTCACTAAACGGCTGTCGCAAATGGCGAGAACTCCCCGGTCGGACACATCGCGGATCAGCCGCCCCACCCCTTGTTTTAACGTGATCACCGCCTGCGGCAACTGCACCTGGGCAAAAGGATCCTGACCGCGCATCCGGGCGTCTTCACTACGTGCCTGCAATAAAGGCTCATCCGGCGATGCAAAAGGTAATTTGTCGATAATGACACAACTTAAAGTGTCACCCCGCACATCCACCCCTTCCCAAAAACTACCAGTACCCAGCAGCACAGTGTGTTTAAGCTCAACAAACTGCTCCAGCAAAATACGTTTACTGGTACTGCCCTGTACTAATATCGGCAAATTGATATAAAGCGGCAGCTCTTGAGCCATCCACTGCAACATACGATGGCTGGTAAAAAGGAAAAAACAGCGGCCGTCGTTGGCGTTAATCAGCTTGACCGCCAGTTCCAGCAAAGCTTTGTTAATACGCGGATCTGTTGGCTCCGGCAAATAACGTGGCACTAGCAACATCGCCTGATTCGGGTAATCAAATGGGCTGTCGAGCAGCATCGTTTGTGCGTTTTGCAGCCCCATTTGATTGGTAAAATGGGCAAAACCTTCATCGACCGACAAGGTGGCTGAGGTAAAAATCCAGCTGCGTTTTTTGTTGTCGGCGCCTGCAAACACCAGTTCGTTAAATTTGTCGGCGATACTCAGCGGCGTGTAATGCAAACTGATGGTACGGGCAGTGGTTTCATACCAAAAACTGACGCCGGTGCGCTCTACATCTAATAGTTTTTCCAGTCGGGCCTTGGCAGTCGCCAGACGCTCATAACAGCTGTCGACCTGATCAGAGCGGCCGAGGCTCGATTTCAGCACCAGATACAACATCTGCATGGCGTCACTGATGCGGCTCATCGCCACTTGCATGTCAGGGCGCTGATAACAATCGCGCCAGTTGCCTTTTTGTGGATCGCCTGGCAACAACAAGCGCCAATCGCGCACCAAAGCCGCTAATTTATCAGCAGTTTTTGCCAGTTGTGGATGGTCGCGTAATTGGGTTTTACAGGCCAGTTCAATATCACGGCACAATTCGGCCAATAATTTAGACGACACCGACTCGCCAAAATATTCACTGGCGATATCCGGAATTTGGTGGGCTTCGTCAAAAATCACCACATCCATATTCGGCAGCAGTTCACCAAAACCTGTGTCTTTCAGTGCCATATCAGCAAAAAACAAATGATGATTCACCACCACCAAATCGGCGTTCATAGCTTTTTTACGGGCTTTGAGTAAATAACAGTCTTCAAAATCCGGGCAATCTTTGCCAAGGCAATTGTCGCTGGTGCTGGTGACATAAGGCAAAGCTTTCGAGTCTTCAGCAATATAAGTCAGCTCGCCGATATCCCCACTCTGGGTTTCGCTGGACCATTTTTTAATCAGGCTCAGATCCTGAATCAACACATCGTCTTTCACCGGTACATGCTGGTAATGTTGCGTCAGGCGGAATAAACATAAATAGTTGGCGCGGCCTTTTAATAACGCCGTTTGCAGCGGTAAAGCCAAAGCATTCAATACCTTAGGCAAATCGCGGAAATACAGCTGTTCCTGCAGGTTTTTGGTCCCGGTGGATAAAATCACTTTTTTACCGGCAAGCAAAGCCGGCACTAAATAAGCGTATGTTTTGCCTGTGCCAGTGCCCGCTTCCACCACCAGCGCCGAACCTTGTTCAATACTTTGTGCCACCGCCATCGCCATTTGTTTTTGCGCGTCACGGGCTTTAAAACCGGCAATATTCTGCGCCAACACACCATCATCGGCAAAAGCAGCGGCTACAGCGCTCATAAACTCTGCTCCGGCAACAGGGGTGTTCGCAAAAACGGGCGGGGAAAAATAAACAAGGCAACAGCCTTTGGCAGACAAAAACAGGGGGCTATTATGCCGTTAGCGCGAAGGTGCTGCAAAGGCTAAGGTTTTATTTCTTTAGTTGTTGGTTATTTATGTGGAACAAAAACCAGCGGCAACAAGGCTTGAAGCAACAACTGGCCTTAAGCAATAGCAGGCATAAAAAGAAATAACAGCTTACACGTAAATATCCAGATGACCATCAGCATCTGCATGTTGATCCTGCTCCGGCGTCACGGCATGGCCTGTTGGCAATAACTGTGTTTCCTGAGTCTGTTGTGAGCTTTGTTGTTGCTCAGATTGATGTTCAGATTTCTGCTCTGGCGGCTGCTGCTCATCCGGCTGTTGATATTGCCTTGGGTCGCGCATACCTACTCTTTGTCTTTGTTCAGACGAAGGTTCGGCATGAATACGTTCATATTTGGCAACAGGCAAAATCAGCCGACCTGAACTGTCGACCGGCTGATTCATCACCCTTGGCAAATAAGGGAATAACACGTCCATCTTAAATTACCTGCTGTTTTTTGCATTAAAAGCACCTTACTTAAAGTTGCTTTAGTTTTGCTGTGCGCTACAACACCAAAACAACCATCTACTCAATTCTATCTATCGGCGCCTGACATTAAAACTTTAAATTCGGTACACCCACCTTCAAAACAACTATACAACCTGACTATTTTTTAAGCCCAATTACTCAGAATATTTCAGTTTAAAAAATCATCAAAAAGAATAAAAACCAAAAACAAAAACAATAAATGGCTATTTATCATAGACATGAACAAAACAATCGATAACAACCCCCATAAAACTTTTTCCGACACGCTCTTGTCAGCCCGGAAAAAAACCGATAACTTGTATAGCAACTCAAAGCTTCAGCAATACCGAGATTTTTATGATTCAACTGAACGTCACACATCATCATCACCATCATCCGAAATAGCCGTTCAGGTTTATTTTTCCCCGCCCGTTTTGCG
>NZ_JAVBXS010000018.1 GCF_030824435.1 Rheinheimera sp. | reverse complement strand
GCAGCGCCATCAGCACCTCATCCAGACTGATGTAGTCATAGGTCAGCATATAAGTCAGCTCATCGAGCAGCACCAGATGAATAGCAGGGTCTTGCAGATAAACTTTAGCCTGTTGCCACACCGCCTGAGCTGCGGCTATGTCCAGCTCGCGGTTTTGGGTTTCCCAGGTAAAACCTGTGGCCATCACGGCAAAAGGCACGCCATGGCTTTGTAATAAGTTTCTTTCGCCACAAGCCCAGCTGCCTTTAATAAATTGGGCTACTGCCGCTTTCATACCATGGCCTACTGTGCGGCTGACCATGCCAAAACCTGCGGTAGATTTACCCTTGCCATTGCCGGTGATCACCAGCAACAAACCTTTGTCTTGGGTGGCAGCAGCAATACGTTCATCCACTTTTTCTTTCAGTTTTTGCTGACGCTGCTGGTGACGGCTTTTTTCAGAAGAGTTCATTGATTGCTCAACTGTGGCTGTATGCTGCTGCAATTCAGTGTTTTCGGCTGTAGTTTGTGATCTTGTGGCAGATGTTGTCATAAAGTTACACTCTTAGCCGCGACGGCGGCTTAATAACAATAAAAAGAACAGGCTGCCACAGGCTGAGGTAATAACGCCAAGTGGCAACTCCTGATTTGGCAACAGAGTACGGGCGCCGGCGTCCACCCAGATCAAAAAAATGCCACCACAAAGGCTGCTGCCGATAAAAAGCGTCAGCGCCTGTGAGCCAAGCAGCAGCCGCACCAGGTGTGGCACCATCAGACCAATAAAACCTATACCACCACAATAAGCCACAATACTGGCGGTCAGCGCTGCTGTCAGCAGCAAAAACAATAACCGCAGGGGTTGCACCGGCACGCCAAGACTGATGGCCGTTTGATCGGACCAAAGCATAGCGTCGAGTTGCCGGCGAAATAAACAGGCCAGCATCAGACATAACAGCAGGCAAGGCAGAATAAACCACAACGGCTGATAGCTGGCACGCGACAAGCTGCCCATCAGCCAGAACATGACTCTGTTGGCGGCAAAAGGGTCATGTTGATACAACAGCAGGGCAGTGATGGCGCTGAATAAAAAACTAACGGCAACCCCTGATAAAATAAACAGATCAAGTTGTTGCCAGCGTCCCAATAATGCAAAAGCCAACACCAGCGCTATTGCAAGCAAGGCACCGATAAAAGCGGCAAGCGGCAACGCAATCACAGAAGCGGGTAAATATAAAGTGGCTAGGGTAGCGCCAAGGCCTGCGCCGGCAATAACGCCAAACAGGTATGGGTCTGCCAGTGGGTTACGGCTTAAATGTTGTAATAAAGCACCACAAAGCGCCAGACCAGCACCTGCGACAAAACCCAATAACAAACGCGGCAATCTGAGTTGCCACAACAGTTGCCACTGTGCAGGTTGCTGGCAGTCTGCATTTAAGCATGACCAAAGTGCCTGCCACTGCAGAGTGACAGCACCTGTGTTTAAACAAAAGATCAAACTGAGCAGTGTCAGTAACAGCAGCAATAGCCAGCGACCCGTTAAAAAAGACTTTGCCATCAGCAAACTCCCGGCGCGAAAGTCAGTCGTGGTTTGCCGTCAAAAGGGTTGTTATCCACCAGGCAAGGTCGGCCAAAAACCCGGCTGATCAAGGGTTCTGTCAGAACCTGCGCCGGCGTGCCTATAGCGACAGGCACGCCGTTGCTCAGCAGCAACAGCCGGTCGCAATAACTGGCAGCAAGATTTAAATCATGAAAACTGGCGACCAGACTGAGTTTAAGCGAACTAATCAGCTGTAATAACTGGTGCTGAAACTGAATATCCAGATGGTTGGTGGGTTCGTCCAGTAACAAAACGGATGCACCCTGCATCAGAACACGCCCCAGCTGGGCACGTTGTAACTCACCCCCGGATAAGTCCGTCAGCTGTTGTTGTTGTTTACCGGTTAAGCCAACCTGTGCCAAACATTGTTGCAATTTAATCAGATCACTTTTGCTGTTTTGCTGCCAGAGCTTTTTGTGAGGTAAGAGCCCAAGCAACATCAATTCTGTCACTGTCATGGCTTGAGGTTGTTCAGTTTCCTGCGACAATAACGCCAGTTGTCTTGCTCTTGCTCTGAGGTTGAAATAACGGATAGGTTGACCACACAACAGCACTTCCCCCTGAGTTGCCGGGTAAAGGCCGGCTAACAGCTTGAGCAGCGTAGATTTACCGGCGCCGTTTGGACCAATCACACCCAAACGTTCGCCCTGTTGTAAATCCAGACTGATGTTGGATAGTGCCGGGGCTTCAGCCCAGCGAAAACTGAGTTCATGACAACTTAATACCCATTCAGGTTGCATTACGGATCTGCATTGTTAAACCGCCAAAATGGTGGCGTAGTGTTTGGCTGATAGGGCTGGTCATGTGCCGGATGATACTTTGGGCTGAAGATGGCTGGCAGTCTAACAAAAAAAAAACGTCAAGGCACGGACAGCACTGCAAAACAGGCATGTTTCACAGTGTCTTATCAGTTGTTCCGGCTGTGCTTATCAAGATGAAGTCCATTGTCAGTTGCTGAATTGATTGTGCATAGTGCTTTCTAACCGGGCATTTTTTGCAACGGGCTGGTTGGCTCTGTTCAGGCGATACATGCGCCACAATAACAGCAATAACAATAACACTATCAGTTGTTGGTGTAATTGCAGCTGAAGCAACATTTGTTGTCGTAATAAATGTGCTTTTGCCAGGTCTTGCTGCAATTGAAACTGCAACTGCCGTTGCAGCAGATAGAGTTGATTGATGTTTTGGGTCGCCAGCGAAAACCATTGTGCTGGCGTCACAGAGAACTGCTGCTGCAGTGCCTGCTCGCGCACCAACACCAATTGTTGATAGGCCTCACTTTGTTGCCATTGTTGCCAGAGCGTCAACACAGTTGCCGGACTTTTTGCTTCAAACTCCTGCAAAAAGTCCCTTTGTTCATTGACGACAAACACATAGTTTTGATGGCGGCCTGCAGTCATTTCCTGCTCTGCGGTTGCTATATGCAGCAGAGCGCGTTCAAGACCCGCCCGCTCAATGGCTTCGGTTAAGCTGCTAATGGCGGTGCTATGTTGTTGCCAGTCAAGCTTGCCTTCCTGACGCAGGAGCTGCACAAATTGCAGCAAAGGTTTAATCACGGCACTATAAGCTTTAATCACCGCAGCACCATCTGTTGGCATCAGATCCAGCCCGTTGTAGGTTACTTCTTGACGCAAAGCCAATAATGGATGTTGGCGGGTAAGTTGGTTTAGCGGCATGTTTTCCGCTGACGGCCGGTGTTGTTCTAACACAACAGAAAGATCGCGCCAGGCTGCATCTGTTAATAAATACTGGATCTGTAAAGCAGGTTTATACGGCAGAGAAGGGGTAACCTGGCCTGCACTTAAACCGCGTTCCAGTTGCAATTGTTGGATCAGATGTTGTACCGGCAACAGCAAAGGCATTAATTGCTCTGTCCGGCGGATTTGTTCGCCTTGCTGGTGGGTTTGTTGCCACCAGAAAAGGGTCAGCAACAGATAAACGCTGCACCATAACAATGCTAGCCAGTACAGCCAATGAACCCGGTTTAGCGGTATAAATGCCATCCCTGTTGTCCTTCACGATGTGCTCCTGACTACAGCATAGTTTGTGCCTGAAATATGTCCATTCGTCATGCTGTTTCAATCTGATTGGGAGCAACAATAGTTGCCTGACAGGCAACTATTGTTGTAGCGATTTCTATCCGCCTGCGTCGCTGTTAGCTTTTGCTGAGTGCTGCAGTTGCTCCAGTTCTTTGCTGATACTTTCCGGTGAACGGGTGTTACGCGCCAGTGCCACATAAGCAACAGGCACCACGTACAAAGTCAGCAAAGTGGCAAAACCAACACCGGCACAAATCACCATACCAATCACCATGCGACTTTCTGAGCCAGGGCCTGAGGTAATAATGAGCGGAATACTACTCATCACAGTGGTAAAAGCAGTCATAGTGATAGGGCGGAAGCGTTGCACTGCAGCTTGTTCAATCGCCTGCATAAACTCAACCCCTGAATCACGCAGCTGGTTGGCAAATTCGACAATTAAAATGCCGTTTTTGGCCACAAGCCCGATAATCATCACTAAGCCAATCTGGCTGTAGATATTCAGCGTCATGCCAGCCAGATATAAACCGCCTAAAGCACCGGCCAGGCCAAGCGGCACTGTCAGCATAATCACCAGCGGGTGAATAAAACTTTCAAACTGCGCAGCTAACACCAGATAGGTGATGATCAAAGCCAAAGCAAAAATCATGATGGTGGATTCACCGCTGTCTTTAAACATCAGTGACTCACCTTTATATTCAATGCCAACATTGCCGTCTATTTCACTGCGCACTGTTTCTTCCAGGAAAGTCAGGGCTTCACCCAGACTGTAACCCGGTGCCAGGTTGGCCGAAATGGTAATGGCGCGCATTCTGTTGTAACGGTTTAAGGTGGAAGAGGTGGCTTCTTCGGTTAAGGTTACCAGATTATCCAGTGGGATCAGCTGGTTAGAGCCGCTGGAGCGCACATAAACATTGGAAATATTGCCAGGTTTGCTGAAATCGTCGTCGGCACCTTCCAGAATAACGTCGTATTCTTTACCACGGTCAAGGAAGGTGGTGACACGCCGGCCTCCCAGCATGGCTTCCAGCGCACGACCCACCACTCCCACTGAAATACCTAAATCGGCGGCCCTTTCACTGTTAATTTCGACCAGTACCTGCGGTACTGTTTCTTTGTAATCGTGATCAAGCATCAGCAGGTTCGGGTTTTGCTGGGCTTTCTTCAACACTATGTCACGCCATTTGGCCAGCTCATCATAAGTATTGCCTTGCATCACAAACTGCACCGGACGGCCACCACCACCACGACCACCACTTAAGCCACTGCGTTGGTTAATAAAGGTACGCACGTCGGGCAGGGCATTTAGTTTGCCGGCAATTTCCGGCAGCAGCTCTGCGGTGCGGCGCTGGCCGTTGTGCCAGTTTTCACTGCCGACAATAGCCATACCGCCGGTATTACCAAAACCAGGCACCCGGATCAATAATCGGTTTAACTCACCTTTTTCGTAGTAGGGCAGCAGAATATCTTCAATCAGCTTCATATTTTTGCTGTTGCTCTGATAACTGGCACCTTCTACCGGGCTCATCATCACAAAAAAGGTGCCTCTGTCTTCAGCTGGTGCCAGCTCTTGTGGGATCAGTTTTAACAAATAACCGCTGGCAACAAAACACAGCAGTAATAACAACATGGTCGGCCATTTTTGTTTGGTCACTTGTTGTAACTGCGCGCGGTAGCCATGTTCAATTTTGCTAAATACACGGTGAATAAAAGCGCTGAAGGCACTTTCGCGTTTATCGTGTTTCAGCATTTTGCTGCATAACATTGGCGTTAAGGTCAGCGCTGCCACTGCGGAAAAAGCCACTGCTGCTGCAACGGCAAGAGCAAATTCGGTAAAAAGTTTACCCAAATCACCTTGCATAAACACCAGCGGCACAAAAACAGAAATCAATACCAAAGTGGTGGCCACCACGGCAAAACCTACTTCGCGGGTGCCGTTATAAGAGGCCAGCAGCGGGTGTTCACCTTCTTCAATACGGCGGTAAATGTTTTCCAGCACCACAATAGAATCATCCACCACCAGACCTATCGCCAGCACCATGGCAAGCAAGGTCAGCAGGTTAATGGAAAAATCCAGCGCATAGAGCACGGTAAAAGCACTGATCAGTGCCACAGGTACTGTAATGGCAGGAATAAAAGTAGCGCGCAGGTTGCCAAGGAAAGAAAAAATCACCACAACCACCAGCACTAAAGCAATACCAAGGGTGTTGTAAACCTCGTGGATAGACTCAGCAATAAACACCGAAGAGTCATAACCAGGCACTATGGTGGTTCCAGGCGGTAAAGTTGCTTTAATACGTTCGGCTTCAGCGCGCGCCGCTTTGACCACATCCAGTGTATTGGCTTTGGATTGTTTAATAATGCCAATACCCAGCACACTTTTACCGTCACTGCGAAATTCACTTTCTTCGTTTTCAGATGCCAACACCACTTCGGCCACTTCACCTAAACGCACCAGATAGTTGTTGTCGCCTTTTTTTACCACCAGACGGTTAAAGTCCTGCTCTGTTTTATAAGTACGCACCACCCGTACAATAAAATCGCGGTCTTGCGACTTTACATTACCGGCTGGTAGCTCGACGTTTTCGTTGCGCAGCACATTTTCAATGTCCTGTACTGTGACACCCCGTGACGCCATGGCGTCTTTGTCCAGCCACATCCGCATGGCGTATTTACGTTCACCGCCAATTTGCAAGCGTGCCACACCATCCACCACTGAAAAACGTTCGGTAATAAAACGGTCGGCGTAGTCGGTCAGCTGCAGATTACTCATGTTTTCGCTGCTGAGTAAAAACCAGGCAATAGTGTCGTCGTCACTGTTGGCTTTAAATACTTCAGGCGGCCTGGCCTGATCCGGCAGATTGTCCATCACACGGGAAATTCGTTCGCGCACATCGTTGGCCGCAGCATCAATATCGCGGTTGATATTAAATTCAATAGTGACATTGGAGCGGCCAACTCTGCTGTTAGAGCTGATATTTTTAATACCTTCCACACCACTAATAGTGTCTTCTATCGGTTGGGTAATTTTGGATTCAACAATTTCGGCAGAGGCACCGGGGTAATCTGTGCTGATAGTCACCACCGGCGAGTCAATATCCGGAAATTCCCGCAGCGGCAGCATGCTAAAACAGACAATACCAAAAATCACCAACACCAGATTGACCACAGTGGCGAATACCGGTCTTTTCACTGAAACATCAGAAAGCCACATGATTATTGCTCCACGCGGCTGATGCTGACACCGTTTCGCAGTTTTTGGGTGCCTTCAATCACAATTTCATCACCGGCCTTTAAACCAGACACTACTTCCACACTGCCCGGAATACGTTCACCCAGTTCAACTTCAACTTGCGACACTTTATTTTCTTTATCAACAACAAACACATAATGTTTGTTTTGCAGCGGCACTATGGCTTTTTCCGGTATTTGCAAAACAGCTGTATTGGCAAGTTCAACCTGGACATTCAGTAGCATGCCGGGGCGCAGTTTTAATTCCTGATTTGCAACAATGCCATGCACTTTAATAGAACGGGTGACAGGGTCGAGCCTTGGATCCAGCGCTTTAATTTCGCCGCTAAATACCTGGTCGCCATAAGCTACGTTGGTAATACGCAGGTCAAGGCCTGGCACTAAATCGGCCATATAACGTTCGGCCACGTTAAATTCAACCCGGATAGTGGAGATGTCATCCAGCGTGGTCAGCACTGTGCCTGTGCTGATAAAAGCCCCTTCACTGACCTGACGTAAACCAATAAGGCCATCAAATGGCGCACGGATCACCATTTCATTTAAACGGGCCTGCACCGCATCAAGCTGGGCCTGAGTGGCATTCACTTTGGCTTGCTGTTCATCAAGCAATGAAATAGCGCTGGCCTGAGTGCGGGTTAAGTTTTTCAGCCGGGCCAGCTGGCGTTTTTGCTCCGACAATAAAGCAGCCAGTTCATTCACCCGCGCTTTTTCTTCGGTGTCGTTCAGCTGGGCAATAATTTCGCCTTTTTTAATGCTCTGACCTTCGCGGATTTGCAAAAATGTCAGGTAGTCGCTGGTGGCGCTGACAATTTTTGCTGAATCGTAAGCCAATGCTGTGCCCAGTGCTTTTACTTCGCGGTTGAGCGGCGCCATCGCCACTTTGGTGGTACGCACGGTGTTTTCCTGAGCGCCGCCTTTTTTAGCAGGCGCATTTCCTTCAGCGGAAATATATAAATAGATAATAAAGCCGCACAGAGCTGCGAGCAGAATCCAAATAAGACGGTTTTGACGTTGTGGCACTTTGACTCCGGTCCATATCAGTAAAATATAATCTGGGGTATTGTATGGAAATACAGCTGGACTGGATGTTGAAGTTATCGCAGCAGCGCAGGCGTTGGTCGTATAGATGGAGTGAATAATGGCAGATAAACCTTGTGAGCGGTGCCGGATGATTCGTTTTTATCTGGTGTGGACCATTCTGATGACAGTGTTTACCTGGTATTACCTGGACTTGTAGGAGGCTTGATGCGGTATTTATATCGTGACCAGTCTGCCAAAGGTGGTATCGCCTTGTTGTTGTCGGCTACTTTGGTGTTGTTATTTTTTATTCTGCTGCTGTCAGTTGCCCCGGACCTGACCACAACACCAGGCTGGCTGGTGCTTTTTCTGCTGCTTATCGCCGGTATATTTGTCGGTTATGCCAAAATCACTGAACCTTTTTATGCGGTAGAGCTTTGTCCTCAAGGTATTCGTTATCACCACCGGCGTGGCAGCTGGCTATTAGCCTGGACTTGTTTATCCCATGTGTCGGTGCCCACATTAGCCGGGCAGGGTGAGCTGGCTTATGTCGGTTTTAAAGTGACAGATTATGATCAGTTTCTGGCAACTTTGCCGCTTCGTCTGGCGGTCAAACTGCTGGTAGAACAACGGCATTTATTGTTGGCCGCTCTGCGGCAGAACTGCCCGTCCGGCACCTGCGCCAGCACTATGTTGGTGGAGCACACTGAATTTAACAGTAAAAAGTGCCGTTATTCCGGTGTACAGGCGATGTTCGCCCACCGGATGCAACATTTATCACAACTACTGGGGGCAGAACTTTTTATTCCGGTGCAGGTGCTGCCGGTAGATGCAACAGAGTTTTGCCGCACCGTAAATCAAAGTCGCTTGATCTATTTAAAAAAAACGGCGACCTAGACACATTTTTTCTGCTGTATCATAATGCCAGCACTAACCAGCCACACATTGGTGAATCATCCTATGAGTAATTATGAAAGACCTTTTCTGGTCAGCGGTCGCAATACCATCATTCACAAACAAAAAAAGCTGGACCTGATCCTGATCAACGACGACCACGATCCTGTGGTTATAGTGTCGCGTACCGGTGTAAAACTTTTTACTGAAGAAGTGCCGGCCAGTCGTGCCGAAGCCAAAGAACGTTATATGGATTTAGTCGATATAGGCAGTGCCGATGTTTTTGGTGAAAATAAAACTTTATTGTTTGTGCAGGCGCTGAACAACAAAGAATACAAAATTGACTACAGCAAAGCCGGTACAGATTTGTTTATCCGTGTCCATCAGGAAAACTATATCTAACTGAGCAGTTCTTCATGCCCTGTTGTAGTACAGGGCTTGCCTTTATGCTGAAAATTTGTTTCAGTATCCATCAAACTAAGTTATAGATGTGATCTGGCAGTGAACTCTATCCGTATGCAATTTAGCCGCAATGAAGATGCCATTCTGGTGGAGGTCGCGGTATCGCTGTTGCCTTTTACCAGTGCACAAGTGCTCGAGGAATTGCATGCGGCCGGTTATGGTCGTTGTTTTATTCTTGGTGAACAACTCAATCAACTAATGGCCGATTATCAGGCTGTTCAGTCTGAGATTAAACTGCACAAACGTCCCGATGGCTCACGTATTCAACGCAAAATTGCGCTGAGAAAAAACGCTGAGCTGAAGTTAGAAATTTCCGCTGATGCGATGACGGCAACCGCAGCTGTCACAGCAGCCTGGGGTGGCTCACCTGTTTCCGCAAATGATTTGGTGAAAGCTGCACAAGACTACGGCATTCATTTTGGTTTTCAAAAAGAACAGATTGTGCAATTGGTGACAGCTGCAAGTCGCGCTGAACCCGGCACTGTCAGCACACAAATTATTGCGCTTGGCCGGGTAATGGAGCCTGGTTTAAACGCCCGTTTTGAACCCCTGGTTGAAGGCATGTCTGTGCGTAGTACCAAACCTGTGGTACTTAGCCAGAGCAGAGTGGATTTGCGCGACTTTGGTGTGATCCCTGCTGTGGTTGCAGGTCAGCCTGTGGTGCGGCGTTTGCCCCCGACCAAAGGTGTTGATGGCATTAATGTGCGTGGCGAAATTGCACTGGCGCCTCCAGGTCTGCCGCTTGAGTGGAAGCCTGGTGAAGGTGCAGAAGTCAGTCCGTCTGATCCGGATCTATTATTGGCCACTCGTGATGGCATGCCGCGGGTGCTGGAAGCCGGCGCTGCTGTTGATGAAGTTTATGCTGTCAAAAAAGTAGATTTATCAACAGGTCACATTCAGTTTAAAGGTGCTGTGATCGTGAATGGTGATGTCACCGAAAGTATGAAAGTGATAGCCGGTGGTAATGTGTTTATCAAAGGCACTATGGAAGGGGCTTTGATTGAGTCCGGTGGCGACGTTTCAATTGGTGGCTCTGTCATTGGTCATCAGCTGGCGAGCGAAGAAGATAACGAAGAACTCTTTAGTACAGTGGTTAAAGCCAAAGGAGATGTACGTTGTACTTTGGCACAATATGCCGAAATTGACGCCGGTGGTGATTTTCACGCGGCAAAACAGATCAATCACTGTAAAGTTGCCGCCCGTATGGTGGTGGCAGGTCCTGAAGACAAATTAACGGGTAAAGTGGTTGGCGGTAATTTTTATCTGGATTTAGGTATCAAAGCCGGGGTGTTGGGTTCGCCGTCTGAAAGTTCACTGAAACTCAATCTGAATCGCAGAGTCGACCCAGTTGTCGAGAAGCAACAAGCACTGCGCCAGAATGTAGCGTCCATAAAACTTGAGATGGAACAAATTAAACAAGGCATTGATGAGCTGAAAAAGCTGGAAAAATCGGATGCCACCAATGAGCACATTAATGCCTTTATCGAAGAGTTTGAAGCACAAAGAACTGTGGCTGTTGCTTTGATTGAGGATATCAAAAGACTGGAACAACAAAAGCTGGGTTTGATGGCGGAGGCTGCGGTGTTGGTCAAACAACAGTTGTACGCCGGGGTAGAAGTGCTGCTTGGTACCGAAAGGTTAACAACCAAAAGAGAGCATGGACCCAGCATGATTAAGCTTGTTGAAGCAGCGTTAAAACTGGATCCGTTGCTGTAAATCTGACGTCCTCTCATTACTCAGACCAACGGATGTTCTGCTGCGACGCCAGCCGATGTAGTCCGGATGTATTTTTGTTATTCTGACTTTTCTTTATTCTGCTTTGTAGCTGCTGGGGTGGCGATTGCAACTTGTTCTGCTTTTTGTATTGTTATTTTATGCAACAGTCAGTAGCGCCAATGAATGCCAGATGGCGTTTCGGCATGGCATCCTGATCTCCCCTGAACAAATCCGGGTGTTAACGGACGACCGAACTCAATTTCAGATCAATGACGACAAACAGTTGTTTATTCAAGGTCAGTGGATCAGCTTGTCCACACAAGATACCTTGCTGCTGGAGCAATACAGTCAGGGCATGCGTAAGTTTGTGCCTCAGGTTGTTGCTATTGCAGTCGACAGCGTTGAGCTTGGTTTATCGGCCATTGAAGGCATGCTGATTGGCGTGGGTAATGAAAGCCAGCAGGAAGAATGGCAGGCGCTGGTGCGGGAAACCACTTATCAGCTGATGTCGCGTTTTGTCCGCAGTGGAGAGCATTTTTATCTGGCGCCACAAAGCCTGAATGAAATGGATGCTTTTTTACATGGAGAGTTGAAAGAAAACCTGACATCCCTTGCCAAAAATACCGTAGGTGCTGTGTGGGGCGCTTTACGTGACGCGCTGCGGCAAACCGACGACAACTTTGAACGCAGTGAAAGTCAGGACTGGCAAAGTGTTGAGCAGTTGATCAGCAAAATTAATTTAGGTTTGGATGCCAAAGCTGAAGAGCTGGAGGACAAGTCCGCTTTGTTTTGCCAGCGCCTGCGTGAACTTGATGATATTGAAACCCAGTTACAACAGCAGGTGCCTAAATTAAGGGATTATGATGTGGTGATTGCAAAATAATCCGACCCTGGTTGTTTTATCACAACAAAAAGCCCGCTTTATGCGGGCTTTTTGCTGTTGTGGATTTTAGCTGTTACACCAAACCAAATTCGCCGCCGAGTACCGCCGGCATAGCACTGTCCACTTCGTCGCTAATCGCGTCTATGGTTTTTTCAGCTTCGGCCAGTTCACTGACTTCAGCAATATGAAACAAAGCTTCACCTTCGTTAATCAGCGGTAAGTTATTACGGCCAATAATAATGCCGCTAAAAGTGGCGGTAACGGCCACTTCAAAGTCGGAGTAGGGCGAATAAATATGGGCCAGTACATCACCCACCTCCACTTTTTGCCCCAGGCCAAAATAATAACGGGCAATACCGTCATGCTCGGCACGTACCCAGCTACTTTTTTTCGAAAACAACGATTGGGTTTTTTCCTGTTTACGCACAGAGCGCAACATACCCAGGCTGTGCATCACGTTAACGATGCCGCGCACACCAATTTTGATCGACTGCTCGTCAAACCGCAGTGCTTCACCGGCTTCATACAAAATAATAGGAATACCCAGATTATTGGCGGTGCCGCGCATAGTACCGTCGCGGCTTGCGGCTTTGATAATAATGGGCGCATTAAAACTTTCCGCCATTTTTAATGACACTTTATCGCGGGAAGTGGCGCGTACCTGCGGCAGGTTAGAACGGTGAATAGCGCCGGTATGTAAATCAATCACATGGGTGCATTTTTTTAAGATACGATCGGTAAATTGCCAGGCCATCCGGCTGCCGAGTGAACCTTTTTCACTGCCTGGGAAACTGCGGTTTAAATCGCGTCTGTCGGGTAAATAACGTGACTGCTGCACAAATCCATAAGTGTTGACGATGGGAACCACTATTAAAGTGCCGCGCAAGGTATTGATTTTTGGTAGCTTTAATAAACGCCGGCAAATTTCAACACCGTTAATTTCATCACCATGTAAAGCCGCTGTGATCAGCAACACCGGCCCCGGCCTTTTGCCATGAATGACATGAGCACCGATATTGAGTTCAGTGTGGGTATAAAGTTTGCCAAAAGGAATATCGACCACAGCTCTGTTGCCAGGTGCAATAAAACTGTCACCAAATTCAAAAGGTTCGGCCTGGCTTAACGGGGTTGTGGCACGGGTCAGATCTGATTCAGTCATCAGAATTTATCCATATTTTTATCAAGCGCTTTTTGTTGATGACGTTGCACCTGTTGCTCCAGATAGTCAATCATCGCATCTGCCACATCAATTTCGCTGGCGGCTTCAATACCTTCAAGGCCGGGTGAACTGTTTACTTCCATCACCACAGGGCCATTGTTGGAACGCAAAATATCCACACCTGCCACATTCAGCCCCATACAACGGGCGGCTTTGAGCGCGGTCTGGCGTTCGGCTTTACTGAGTTTTACTTTAGTGGCGGTGCCGCCTCTGTGTAAATTGGAGCGGAATTCACCTTCTTTGGCCTGGCGTTTCATCGCGGCAACGACTTTATTGCCAATGACAAAACAGCGGATATCGGCGCCTTTGGCCTCGCGGATATATTCCTGCACCAGAATATTGGCATTCAGTCCCATAAAAGCTTCTATCACGCTTTCTGCTGCTGTTCTGGTCTCGGCAAGTACTACACCTATACCCTGGGTGCCTTCGAGCAGTTTAATGACCAGCGGGGCGCCACCAACCATTTCAATTAAATCGGGAATATCACCTGGTTTATCGGCAAAACCAGTGATGGGCAAGCCAATACCGTCGCGGGCCAATAATTGCAATGAATTCAGTTTGTCGCGGGCCCGGCCAATAGCGGCGGCGTTATTCAGACAATACACATTCATCATTTCAAACTGCCGCAGTACAGCGCTGCCATAAAAAGTGATCGAAGCGCCAATACGGGGGATCACAGCGTCAAACCCAGTTAAGGCTTCACCACGATAATGAATGGACAAGGCGTTGTGGTTGATATTCATGTAACACAAAATAGGATCTATCACTTCAACCTGATGGCCCCGTGCTATGGCAGCTTCCACCAGTCTTTTGGTGGAATAGAGCTCAGCGTTGCGTGATAACAAAGCGATCTTCATTCAAACTCCGGGCTATTGTCAGCCTGACGCTGTCCAGCTGATATTGTAGTGATGCTATTGTGAATTAACAGCAAAGCTATTGGTTTTCTGATGTTTTTTTAAATTTGACTGTCAGGGTAACAGCAGCAGGGTGCCAAGCCCGAGGAAAACAAAAAAACCAATCACATCGGTGATGGTGGTTAAAATTACTGAACCTGACAAAGCCGGGTCTATTTTGGCTTTTTCCAGCCAGACCGGGATCACCACACCTGAAGCTGCTGCCACCAGAATATTGATGATAATGGCGAGACCAATCACAGTGCCGATGATCATATCGCCAAACCAGAAGTAGGTGACTACTGCTATCACAGCGGCCCAGAGCACCCCGTTAATCAGGCCAACACCCAGCTCTTTGCGTAATAAAGTCCAGTAGGTTTGTGGTGTAATCTGGCCAAGGGCTAAACCCCGGATAATCAGGGTTAAGGTCTGACTGCCGGCAATACCGCCCATACTGGCAACAATAGGCATCAGTACCGCCAGTGCCACCACTTGTTGCAAAGTGGCTTCAAACAGACCGATAGTCCAGGCGGCTAAAAATGCAGTTAAGAGGTTAATGCCGAGCCAGATAGCACGGCGTTTGGCACTGTTGAGCACAGGCGCAAACAAATCTTCGGTTTCATCGAGACCGGCGGTGTGCATAAACTGGCTTTCCAGGCTACGGCGCACGTTTTCCAGCGCTTCACCTATCGAAATACGGCCCAATAATTTGCCTTCATCGTCAATCACAGCCAGGGCGGTGTAACCTGAACGCGCCACTATGTCTGAGCCCTGATCCAAATCCATCACACCTTCCACCACAGGCGCTTCATCATCAATAAACTCAACCAACGGCAAGTGACTGGGTTGGCCCAGAATATTGGTCGCCAATAACAAACCAACATAACGGCCGGTGCGGTCAACCACCATCAAAGCGTCGTGGTATTCAGCGTCTTCATTGAGTTTTTTAAAAAGCCGGATGGCATCGCGCACTTTGGCGTTATTGCGGATGGTTAATACGTCGTGGTCAGCATAACGGCCACACTGCTCGTCGGTGTAAGCAAGGGCAGTGGCAAGCCAGAGTTTTTCGCTGGCATCCAGTTTAGAGCAGGCTTCCTGATAAACAGCAGCTGGCAGTTCGTCCAGCATTTCAATCAGATCGTCAACATCCAGCTGTTCAACCAAAGCCGACAGTTCGTGGTCATCCAGCTGTTTAAAGATGTTTTCACGCGCGTCGTCGCGCATGTAAGTGAGGGCATGAACCTGCTCGTCCGGATGCAGGCTTTGCCAGGTGCTGATCCGCTGCTCCAGCGGCATGGCCTCCAGCGCAACGGCAATTTCTTCCGGCTCCAGCGCACTGAGTTTGACACCAAGCTGTTCAACTTCCTGCTCGTCGAAGCTATCGCGTACGATTTCTTTGATATCCAGCAGTTGATTTTCAGCCATGCCCACCCCGTGCAAACGACGTTCTGGCGTTTGCCAGACCGGTTCTAAAAAGAGGCGCGATGATACCGCAGCCACCCTGTTGTTTTATAGTCAATTCAACGACATTTTTGCGATTTTTTATCAAAAGCACCAAAGGCTAAAGCAGCAATGCCGGACTTTAACTCCAGCCTACCACCAGCGTTTAATTTTAAAACCGAGCATCATGCCAAATGCCAATGCCGCCATGCCGGCTAAGGTCCAGTAATAACCGGTTTCCAGACGCAGCTCCGGCATATTGTCAAAGTTCATGCCGTACACACCCACAATAAATGTCAGAGGGATAAACACGGCGGACACCATAGTCAGCAGTTTCATTCTTTCGTTGATCTGATGGTTGGAGGTGGACATATAACCGCTGACCAAATCACCTAACTGGTCATAATACATTTGCGTCATGCTGTGCAGGCGTTCAAATTTTTCATAAAAATCACGCAGTTCTACTTGCTGGAACTGGGTTTTTAATAAATGTTCCTGCTCCTGCAATAACAAGTCGGCAAACATTTCTTTTTGATACGACAGGTTGCGATCCAGTTTACGGAACACTGAACGATAACGCATGATTTGCGCCATTTTATGGTCGTCGCCATGGTTTAGCATGGCATCTTCAAACTCGCTGAGTTCATCTTCAAAGTTGATCAGTTTTTCCAGATAACTGGCCGACACCGCATGAATATAGTGTTTGATCCAGTCGGTAATAGGCATCATAGGTTTGTTGACGTCAAAAGACGGCAGGGCATAAGGGTAATCCTGCTCCGGCAACTGGCATTTATACAGCAGCACCTGATTGGAAAATAATAAGCTTAACTGGGCGTGCCCCGGGTAGTCACGAAAGTCTTTGCCGGCATAAGCCCGCAAAATCATCAGGGTAAAACCGTTGGAACTTTCCAGTTTAGGTGGATGGCGTTCACGCAGATAATCTTCGGCAATTTCCGGATGAATACCAAAGTCTTTCAGCAACTGTTGTTGTTCCAGATAGCTGGCGTTAGACAAATTGACCCAGAGTTTTTGATCACCATGTAAAGGCAAATCCAGCAGACTGCGATCGCCATTGTGCCACTGGCCAGTTTCCGGCTCGTAGAGATGAAGGGTAATCATCTGAATTTCCAATAGGTTGTTTAGCCGGAGCATACGCAATAGCGCACTTTTGATGCAAGCTTATTCAGCGTTATGGCTGGTGTTGCTTGATATTCTGCGTGGATTTTCAGCCATTTGATTTTCACACCGGCCTATTGCAGATCGCGAGGCGCAATTACGGCAGCAGGCCAAACTGTTGGTATGCTGAGATCCCGCCGTCGTCCTTTACATAAAAAAAACGCCGCTATAAAGCGGCGTTTTAACAAGAGCTATATAGCAGACTGAATTAAGCTTTTTTGGCTTTGATATAGTCGTCGACCAGCATTTCCAGTACATCCAGCGGCACAGCACCGTTTTTCAGTACCACGTCGTGGAAATCGCGGATATCAAATTTGTCGCCGAGCTCCGTTTTGGCTTTTTCACGCAGCTGTACAATTTTGATCATGCCAATTTTGTAAGCTGTGGCTTGTGACGGCATTACAATATAACGTTCAATGGCGTTCACTTGTTCAGAAGCTGCGTTGGGGGTGTTTTTCGCCAGATAAGCAATGGCTTCATCCCGGGTCCACTTTTTAGCGTGAATACCGGTGTCGACTACCAGACGGCAAGCGCGCCACAGTTCCATGGCTAAACGGCCAAAGTCAGAGTAGGGGTCCTGATACATGCCAATTTCTTTTGGCAATAACTCAGTGTATAAACCCCAACCTTCAATATAAGCGGTGTAACCACCAAACTTACGGAACTTAGGCACGTTTTCCAGTTCTTGTGAAATGGCAATTTGCATATGGTGGCCAGGAATACCTTCATGGTAAGCCAAAGCTTCCAGTTCGTATTTTGGCATGCCTTTCATGCGGTACAGATTGGCGTAATAAATACCTGGGCGCGAACCATCCATGGATGGTTGTTCGTAAAAGGCTTTACCGGCAGATTGTTCACGGAAAGGCTCTACCGCTTTGACCACCATATCGGCTTTAGGTTTGACCAGGAACAGCTCGTCCAGTTTACCTTTCATCACGTCAATCACCCGAGTGGCTTCAGCTAAATAAGCTGCTTTACCTTCGGCGTTGTCCGGGTAATAAAACTGCGCGTCTTCCCGCATAAAAGCAAAAAACGCCTGTAAATCACCTTTAAAACCAACCTTTTGCATTATGGCATTCATTTCAGCATGAATACGCGCCACTTCAGCTAAACCAAGCTCGTGAATTTGGTCGGCTGTCATGTTGGTGGTGGTGGTGCGTTTCAGGGCATTGTTATAAAACTCCGCGCCATCTTTAAAACGCCAAACCCCATCATCAGTACCAGCTTTGGTTTCAAGCGCCGTTAAATGATTAATTAAATGCTCATAAGCAGGTTTTACACTGCTGACCAGCGCCACTTCAGCTTCTTTAAGCAGCAGCTGTTTGGCGGCGTCGTCAATGCTGAGTTTATTCACTTTACCGCGGAAATCTTCCAGTAAAGTGCTGTCAGCACCTTCACCAAAAGGGGCGCCGGTGATGACATTTTTGCTGGCGCTGATGGCGTGTGGAAACACAAATTTTGGTGGAATAATACCAAGTTCGGCTCTTTTATCCAGCTGGACTGTAACCTGCTGGAACAAAGGTAAAATACCGTTTAAGCGGGCAATATAAGCTTTGGCGTCAGCTTCGTTGTCGATGCTGTGCTGGTTTATCAATAATGACGGCACCATCGAATGGTAACCATACATCTGGTTGACCGGATAGTTGTATAAACGCCATTTGTCATCGGCAATATTATCTTCAAGTTGTTGTTTAAACAGCTGATAACTGAGTTTGCTCTGCGCGTCCAAAGCATCCACATTAAAAGTTTTCAGCTTCTCAAGCTGCGCTTTGGTCAGCGCCAGCTCTTTATCTTCCTGCTCATCGGTAAAAGCATCCCACTTGTCATAATCCTGCTTGATGCCAAGGCCGGTCATGCTGGTTGGGCTTAACTGGATTTGCGCCATAAATGCTTCTTCAAAAAAAGCATTCAGTTTTTCGCTTTCAGTTTGAGTGGCGGCTGTTTGGTCTTTTTGTGCACTTTGTTCAGCGCTTGGTTGTGTAGCTGCCTGGTTATTGGCTGGTTGTTCGGCCGGCGAACAAGCGCCAAGCAGTGCTAAAGTAACTGCCAGTGCCAGTGTTGATTTGGTGAGTTGCATTTGGGACTCTTCTTTGTTGTGTGTTGTATTGTCTGGTGAAAAACAACAACAGTTTGTTATAAAAATAACTCCAGCAAATCATTCAGATAACGTACGCCTTGGTCAGTTATCTGATAGCTGTTGTGTTGGGGCTTAACTAATCCTAATTGCTCTGCACGTGCAAGAGTTGCTTGTATTGTTGCGGCAGAAAGCCCGGTATATGCGGTAAAGTCGCGCATTGGGCAAGGCTCCAGCAAACGGAACCTGTTCATAAAAAACTCAAAAGGTAAATCTTCGGCTGTGACAAGGGTAGTGCTATCCAGATAGTCTTTGGTTAAATCCATATAACCTTTGGGGTGTTTCACTTTCACTGTACGAATAATATGCCCGGCATCCGGCAAGGTGATTTTGCCATGGGCGCCACAACCAATGCCAAGGTAGTCACCAAAACGCCAGTAGTTCAGATTGTGCCGGCATTGATAACCGGGTTTGGCATAAGCCGACGTTTCGTATTGCTGGTAACCGGCCGCTGTTAACAGCGCATGACCTTGCTCCTGAATATCCCACAAAATATCGTCTTGTGGCAGTACCGGCGGTTTGGACGCAAAAGCTGTGTTCGGCTCTATGGTCAGCTGATACCAGGAAATATGCGGCGGATTCAGCTTGATAGCCTGCGTTAAATCAGACAAAGCATCTTTAATGCTTTGCTCCGGCAAACCATGCATTAAATCCAGATTAAAACTTTTTAAGCTGCTGTTTGCCAATAAATCTGTGGCAAGGTGGGCGGCATTTTTTGCTTCATCACCCTGATGGATACGGCCAAGCCGGTTCAGTTTATCGTTTTGAAAACTCTGCACCCCAATAGAAAAACGGCTGACACCGGCTTTGACATAACCGGCAAAACGCTCCGCTTCCACAGTGCCAGGGTTGGCTTCCATGGTAATTTCGATATCAGGCGCAAAGGGAATACGCTGACGCACCCCTTGCAAAATGGTTGCAATACCTTCAGCGCTAAATACACTGGGTGTGCCACCACCAATAAAAATGCTATGTAATTCACGACCTTGCACATAAGCTAAATCAGCATCTAAATCGGCAAGCAGATGGGCGATATATTCCTGCTCCGGTATGCCTTGTTTCACCGCATGCGAGTTAAAGTCGCAATAAGGGCATTTTTGAATACACCATGGAATATGGATATACAGCGATAAAGGGGGCAATTCTAAATCACCGTCAGCCCTTGTCGGTGTCGCAGACAAAAGAGTGCTGCTGTGATGTTTTAGCGGTAAATCCGGCTGGCTCATTGAGCACTCCGTTGTTGCCATTGTTGTTGTAACAGCTTGAGGGCTTTACCACGATGACTTAGTTGTTGTTTTTGTGTTTTTTCCAGCTGTGCTGCTGTTATTTGCAGCTCTGGCAACCAGAACACAGGATCGTAACCAAAACCATTGCTGCCGCCCGGTTCCATCGCAATTTCACCGGCCCAGACACCATGGCTTATCAGCGGTGTTGGGTCATTGGCATGGCGTAAATACACCAATACACAATGAAACTGCGCTTGTCTGTTGCCAACCGGCACATCTTTTAGTTTCTCCAGCAACAATTGGATGTTGTCTGCATCTGTCGCATTATTTCCTGCAAAACGGGCCGAATAAATACCCGGAGCTCCGCCAAGCGCGTCTACTGCCAGACCTGAGTCATCGGCTATGGCCGATAAACCGGTTATCGCTGCGGCGTGACGGGCTTTAAGCAGGGCGTTTTCAACAAAGGTTAAACCGGTTTCGTCGGCATCTGAGACACCAAGGCTGGTTTGCGGCTTTATGTCACAGCCCCATGGTGCCAGCATAGTGGCGAGCTCGGCAACTTTTCCGGCATTGCCGGTTGCTAAAACAATTTTTTGTTTCATGTGTTTAAAAATCCAGAGAGCTAATTCAGAAATAAGTCAGAGCCAGGTCAGAAATAAGCCAGCACAAGGCTGGCTCTGATAGTGATAAAAGGTGCGTTATTCAACGTAAAAAGTGTGCTCAAATTTCAGTTGTTGGTTTTGATTGCCCTGGCTGATATCAATGACAAAACTCAGGCGTTCTTCATTGCGATAAGGTAGCTGTGCCAGATAATACACTGCGTCACCTTCAGTGACTTGTTGAAAAATCAGCGTTTTTTGTTGCCCCAGCAAGTTTTTGGCGCTGCCGCTGAGGCTCACCTGTTGTGCTTTCTGGTCTTTGCTGTTTAATACTGAAATATTGATCAGACCGTTAAACTTACTTCGTTCAATTTTGTAGTTACTGGCGATGGCGGGTTCAATTAAAGTGGAAGGCATGGCAATGTAATGCACATCCCAGTTGCCCAGTTGCTTTTTTTGTTCGGCCTGGGCCGGACTTAATACACTGGTAAACAGCACCAGAGTCGAGAACATAAGGCTTAACAGTTTCATAGTTGATGCTCCTTCACAGTAAGGGTTGTGAGCTCTGGCGGCAATTGAAAAGGAGCCTTGATAAGCACCAGCTTATGCCGGCCGAGTTCGCCTTTGACTAGTTCAATTTGACTTTTACTGACACCAAAGAGTTTAGCCAACAACTTCTGAATATGGGCGTTGGCTTTGCCGTCAATCGGTGGTGCTGTGATGGCCAGTTTTATTTCGTCGCCATGTAAACCGATAATTTGATCGCGGCTGGCTTTGGGCTGCACATAAAGTTGCAATAACAAATCCGCACCGCGGTAACTCAATGCGCTCACAACAAACCTTTCAACACACTTTGCACCAGGATCTCCAGAAATTGCAGACCAAGCAGCAACACCAGCACCGACATATCCAGACCACCAACAGGGGGAATAATACGGCGGATAGGGGCTAACAAAGGTTCGGTCAGTTGGTGCAGCAGATGTTCCATTGGATTACGTCCCTGACTGAACCAGCTCAGAATGGCGCGGATCACCACCACCCAGAACAACAAACTAAAAGATTCTTTAACGAGCACCGCAATAGCACCAAACAAAGTGGTACTAAGCCCAACACCACCTGACAATAACAATTGCATTGTGATCACTTTGCCGGTGGCAACCAGAAGTGCAAGCACTAAAGATGCGGTATCCAGTTTGCCAATACTTGGGATCAGGCGCCGCATCGGGATCAACAGCGGATTGGTTGCTTTGACCACAAATTGACTCAGCGGATTGTAAAAATCTGCTCTGGCGCTTTGCAACCATAACCGCAGCAAAACAACCATCAAATAAAGATTAAATAAAGTACTGATTAAAAAGAAAAACGCTTCATTCATGCGAGGTTCCTGCAAATAGAGCCGGTCAATACACTATGGTGGTTGCCGGCGCTGGTTTTCAATGGATAGCTGGTTATTTATATTCAGACTTTAGGTTATTGCGGCTAAAACCCCATTACAGGGTTTTGGCCATTTCTTCGGCTCTGGTTATCGCTGCTTTCATTGCGTTTTGCACTAAAGCTTCCAAATCACCTTGTTTGAATCTTTCAATGGCTTCATGAGTGGTGCCCCCTTTGCTGGTAACCTGAGCGCGCAGTTCAGCAAAACTAAGTGGCGACTGTAAGGCCAAAGTGGCAGCCCCCAGCGCTGTTTGCACGACCATAGCGCGGGCTTCTTCAGCAGCAAAACCGAGTTCTTCTGCGCCTTGCTGAATGGCTTGCATAAAATAGAAAAAATACGCAGGTGCACTGCCGGTCACCGCAATAATGTCGTTGATTTGGCTTTCTTTTTCGAGCCAACTGGTGATACCACAGCCGCTGAACAGCTGATCAACAAAAGATTTTTCATAATTGGACAGCCGGTGCGGGAATAAACCAGTCACGCCTAAACCGACCTGAGCCGGCGTATTAGGCATAGCACGCACCAGCCGAACTTCTTCACCCAGCCAGCGCTGGTAATGCGCCACCGGCAAACCTGCTGCGACTGTGACAAACAACTTTTCAAAAATTTCCGGTGCACCAGCCAGAAGCTCAGTGCACACCTGCGCCATCATTTGTGGTTTAACACAAAGCACTATGACATCGGCCAGTTTGACGGCTTTGATATTGTCGGTGCTGACTTCAATGCCAAAATCTGCCGCCAGTGCATCTAACTTTGGTGTTGTTGGATTGGTAGCGATGATGTTTTCTTTTGGATAACCTTGTTTGACTAAGGCTGCAATCACAGAACGCGCCATATTGCCGGCGCCGATAAATGCGATGGTATTTTCATTCATAAAGTTGCGTTTCCCGCGCGCCGAAAATGGCTGTGCCTAATCTTATCATAGTTGCCCCGAATGTCAGGGCTTGTTGCCAGTCGTCTGACATGCCCATCGACAACTGATTTGCTTGTGGAAATTCCTGTTGCAGCGCTTTTGACAACGCCTGCATAGCGGCAAAAGCCTGGCTGTTGTCGTGGTTTACGGCCGGAGCCGGAATGGCCATCAGGCCACAAAGCTGTACTTGTGCCAAGGTGCTGATTTGCCTTGCCAGTGGTAATACATCGGCAGGCAATACACCGGCTTTGCTGTCTTCTGCGCTGATATTCACCTGAATCAGCAGTTTTAACGGCGCCATGGTAGCGGGGCGCTGCGCTGATAAACGCCCGGCAATTTTCAGCCGGTCAATGCTGTGTACCCAATGGGCAAAACGGGCAATGTCACGGGTTTTGTTTGACTGAATAGGCCCAATAAAATGCCATTCTAAATCAGGAAGATGCGCAAGTTCAGTGGCTTTTTGCACCAGCTCCTGCACATAGTTTTCGCCAAAGGCTTTTTGCCCGGCGACATAAGCTTGTTGCACCATCAGGCCGGGTTTGGTTTTACTAACGGCGATTAATTGGGCACTTGAGGCGAAAGCCGGATTTTTCTGCTGAATTTCTGCCATCTGGCGGTAGGCTGAACTCAGTCGTTCTGCTATGTTGTTATCCATTAAAGCCTGACTTATTGTGGTTTATTTCATTCATTTCTGGCAAACAGGAGTACATTTTGTCATGGATATCACCGAATTATTAGCCTTTAGCGTACAACACAAAGCTTCGGACTTACACTTGTCGGCTGGCGTACCGCCTTTGATCAGGGTTGACGGTGACGTGCGTCGCCTGAATATTCCACCGCTGACGCATAAAGATGTCCATGCGCTGGTGTACGACATTATGACCGATAAGCAGCGTAAAGAATACGAAGAACGTTTAGAGTCGGATTTTTCCTTTGAAGTACCAGGCCTTGCACGTTTTCGTGTCAATGCTTTTGTGCAGAACCGCGGTGCTGCTGCGGTATTTCGTACCATCCCAAGTGAAGTATTAAGTCTGGACGATTTAGGCACCCCTGAAGTATTCCGCACCATAGCAGAAAACCCACGGGGTTTAGTGCTGGTGACAGGACCAACGGGTTCGGGTAAGTCTACCACCCTGGCTGCTATGGTCGATTACATCAATACCACCCGCCATGACCATATTCTGACCATTGAAGATCCAATCGAATTTGTGCATCACAACAAACTTTGTCTGGTGAACCAGCGGGAAGTACACCGCGATACTTTAAGTTTTTCTAACGCCCTTCGTTCGGCGCTGCGGGAAGACCCTGATGTTATTTTGGTGGGTGAATTGCGGGATTTGGAAACTATCCGTCTTGCCATGACAGCAGCAGAAACCGGCCACTTAGTGTTTGGCACCCTGCACACCACCTCAGCGCCAAAAACTATCGACCGTATTATCGACGTCTTCCCTGGTGAAGAAAAAGCCATGGTGCGTTCTATGTTGTCAGAGTCGCTGCGGGCTGTTATTTCCCAAACGTTGCTGAAAAAAGTAGGGGGCGGCCGGGTGGCGGCACACGAAATTATGGTGGGTTTACCTGCCATCCGAAACCTTATCCGTGAAGATAAAATTGCCCAGATGTATTCGGTGATTCAAACCGGCGCCGCTCATGGCATGCAGACCATGGATCAGTGTTTATTAAATCTGGTCAACCGTGGTTTGATTACCAAACAAGACGCTTTGGCCAAAGCGCAGGATAAAAACGCCTTTGGTGCTATGGGCCGGATTTAGGAGTTGTGATGATGGATTTGGTTAAACTGCTGCAAAAAATGGTGGATGCCAAGGCATCGGACATGTTTGTCACCGCTGGCATGCCGGTGGCAGCAAAAATTAACGGTGAGTTATTACCTATTGATGAAACACCGTTAACCGCCGAGGATTCGTTGGCTATTGTGTTGGCCGCGATGAATGAAAAACAAAAAAATGAATTTATGACCCACAAAGAATGTAACTTTGCGGTGGCCAATGACGCCGGCCGGTTCCGGGTTTCGGCGTTTTTTCAGCGGGATCAGGCCGGTATGGTGGTGCGCCGTATTGTGACCACTATCCCAAATGCCGACGATTTGGGTTTGCCGCCCATTTTAAAAGAAATCATTATGTCCAAAAGGGGACTGGTGCTTTTTGTCGGTGGCACCGGCACAGGTAAATCGACTTCTTTAGCGGCTTTAATTGGTTATCGGAATAAAAACGCCCGCGGCCATATTCTGACGATTGAGGATCCAATTGAATTTGTGCACGATCATCAAAAAAGCCTCATCACCCAACGTGAAGTGGGCATCGACACTGAATCTTTTGATGCTGCATTAAAAAGCTCATTGCGCCAGGCACCTGATGTGATACTGATTGGTGAAATTCGTAGCCAGGACACTATGGAATATGCGTTGTCTTTTGCTGAGACCGGCCATTTATGTATAGCCACTTTGCACGCCAACAACGCCAACCAGGCCATCGACCGTATCATGCACTTAGTGCCGAAAGAAAAACACGGTAAATTGTTGTTTGATTTGTCATTAAACCTGCGTGCTATTGTGGCGCAGCAACTTATTCCAACACCTGATGGTACCCGTCGTATTGCTGCTATTGAAGTGTTGCTGAATTCTCCGTTAGTGGCTGATTTAATTAAGCGCGGTGAAATTGACGAAGTTAAAGCTGTGATGAGCAAATCGCGTGAACTTGGTATGCAAACCTTTGACCAGGCCTTGTATGACTTGTATCAGCGTAACCAAATCAGTTATGCCGACGCATTGCATCATGCTGATTCACCGAATGATTTACGTTTGATGATTAAACTGCGTAATAACGAAACTGCCGGCGCCGGTTTCCTCAGTAATGTCACTGTGGACGGCTTGACCAAACCCGAAGATCAATAAAAATTTGTTGTATTAAAAAGGCAGCCTTGGCTGCCTTTTTGCTTTTATCTGCTTGCGTTTGTTGTGACGGTACAGCTCAGGGCTCTGCCAGAACATGGCTCAGAGCTCCACCAGAACACTGCTTAGACACCTGCCGGTTTTTGCGTGCCAATAAACTGAAATCTCGGTACTTCTTCACCCTGAATAATGACACTTTCAATAAACATCGACAGCGGTCTTAACCACAAATCGTAATTGCCATATAAAGCACGGTACACCGCATAAGGTTGCTGCTCTTCACTGTGGGTGGCAATAGCCAGCAGCTGATACACATTGCCTTTGTAATGCTGGTAATAACCCAAAGGCACAGTACCGTCGCCGTGATCTAAAGTAGGCGCAAAGCCGTCATCAGGCAGGATTATTGTCAAAGAAGCTCTCCAGTATCAATTTGGCTGACCAGCAATCCACCGCATCTTTGCTGAGTTTTTTAAAACCGCCCTGAGCGAATAAATCTGCTCTGGCGTCTACTGTGGTTAAACGTTCATCCTGCGTCAGCACTTTTACGCCAAAACGGCCATGTAGTCTGTTGCAGAATTTATGCACACGAGCGGTAAATGGCTGTTCAGTGCCGTCCATATTTAGTGGCAAACCCACCACCACAAAAGCCGGTTGCCACTCGGCCAGCAGTTTTTCAATTTGGGTCCAGTCCGGCGTACCGTCCTGGGCTTTGAGCGCCTTCAGTGTGCTGGCGCTGCCGGTCAGGCGCTGGCCAATGGCTACACCAATACTTTTTAAACCATAATCAAAAGCTAAAATATTACCGCTGTCGCTCATCAGGCGTGTCCTGCTTCGGGGCTGAGTTGCCAGGCTTGAATGCCCAGTTTTTGCGTGGCACCTTGCCATTTTTCGGCATGGCATAAATCAAAAATAATCTGATTGTCGGCTGGCACCACCAACCAGGAATTATCAGCCAGCTCTTGCTCGAGCTGACCTGCACTCCAGCCGGCATAACCTAACGCCAGAATAAATTTTTCCGGGGCATTGTCAGAGGTGAGTTGTTCCAGAATATCTTTGGAGGTGGTGACCATCAACTCGTCAGTCAGCTGCAGACTGCTGGCAAAACCGGCTTTTGGCGTATGTAACACAAAACCGCGGTCATGTTGCACCGGGCCACCGGCACAAACCTGCGCGTCAGCTGCTTTACTTTTGGCGTTATATTCAATGTCCAGCTGGTTGAGCAGCTCAGCTACTTTCAGTGGCATAGGGTGATTAATCACTATACCCATAGCGCCGTCCTGATTGTGCTCGCAGATATAAGTGACACTGCGGCCAAACATTGGGTCGTCAAGCGAAGGCATCGCAATCAGCAGGTGATTTTGTAAACTGTGCATTGTTGAGTCATCCATCAGCTTCTCCGTCTTATCGTTGTTTTGCCGCCAGAATTTTTTCAATCTCATCAAATAATAGTCCGGTAATGCTGACGGGGAAGGCCGCTTCTATTTCCCGGATGCAGGTAGGGCTGGTCACATTAATTTCCGTCAGTTTGTCGCCAATAATATCCAGGCCAACAAAAATCAGCCCTTTGGCTTTCAGGGTAGGGCCAACAGCACGGGCTATGGCCCAATCGCTGTCAGAAAGTGGTCTGGCTTCGCCGCGGCCACCAGCGGCCAGATTGCCACGGGTTTCACCGCTGGCCGGAATACGGGCCAGGCAATAAGGCACAGGCTCACCATTGACCACCAGCACCCGTTTGTCACCATCTTTAATGGCCGGAATAAAACGTTGGGCCATGGCATAACGGCTGCCGTGTTCGGTCAGGGTTTCAATAATCACGCTAACGTTAGCATCATCCGGTTTTAACCGGAAAATAGAAGCGCCGCCCATACCGTCCAGTGGTTTTAAAATCACATCCTGCTCGGCTTTATAAAATTCTTTTAGCCTGGTTGCATCACGGCTGACCAGGGTTTTAGGCGTGTGTTTGGCAAACCAGCTGGTGTACAGCTTTTCGTTGGCATCCCGCAGGCTTTGTGGTTTATTCACAATTAAAGTGCCTTCGTCTTCCGCTCTTTCCAGAATATAAGTAGCGTAAATATATTCGGTATCAAAAGGCGGATCTTTACGCATTAAAATCACGTCAAGCTCAGCAAGAGCGATATCCTGCTGGCCAAAAAACTGGTACCAGCTATGTGGGTTTTGTTCAACGCTGAGCAAACGGGTGCTGGCTCTGGCTTCACCATCCAGCAAATACAAATCCGCCATTTCCATATAGTGCAGCTGATAACCACGGGCTTGCGCTTGCAATAACATGGCAAAACTGGAGTCTTTTTTAATATTAATGGCCGAAATCGGGTCCATCACTATGCCGAGTTTTAACAAAATATGTTCCTTCTGAAAAAGGCCGTCAGGCTAAATCACCCATCTGCAGCTGCAAAGCGCTGATGGCGGTAAGGGCTGCTGTTTCGGTACGAAGCACACGGGGGCCAAGCTGTACTGCCACAAAACCGGCCTGGGTAGTGAGTGCAACTTCACGGTCGCTAAAACCACCTTCGGGGCCAATCACCAGTCGCAGTGCCGACACTGGTCTTAAAGTCTTAATGGTGTCTTTGGCCCATGGATCCAAGGTCAGTTTCAGCTCATTTGTGTTTTGTGCCAGCCATTTGTCCAGCGAAAGCGCCGGGTGAACAATTGGCACCACACTTCGGCCACTTTGTTCACAAGCGCTGATGGCGATTTTTTGCCATTGTTCAGTGCGTTTTTGCAGCCGCTCAGCGTCTAGTTTCACCCCACAACGTTCGGTAAAAAGTGGGGTAATTTCAGTGACACCAAGTTCCACCGCTTTTTGAATGGCAAAGTCCATTCTGTCGCCCCGTGAAATACCCTGACCTAAATGAATACGCAGCGGCGATTCCACCGGATTGTTGTTGGCCGCAACTAACTTCACCCGGACATTTTTTTTGCCGGTTTCAACAATCTGTGCCGGATAGTTAAAACCGTCACCATTAAATAACACAAGCTCAGCGCCGGTTTGCATCCGCAGTACCCGGCCGACATGATTGACGGCGTCTTCGGCAAGTTCAATTTCAGCGCCCGGTGGTAACAGGCCAGGCTGGTAAATTCTTGGAATGCGCATACAAGCTCCGCAAAATAAAAGCGCTATGGTAGCAGGCAGCCGCTCTGAAGGGTATAACATAAGTCCGGGAAAATGCTGCAACGAGAGTGTTGATGGACATAGTTTTGCAAGTGCGTGAATTAAAAAAATATTATGGTGAAGTCAAGGCGGTTGACGGTATCAGTTTTGCTGTGCAGCGGGGGCGTTGTTTTGGTTTGTTAGGCCCAAATGGTGCCGGCAAAACCACCACCATTGAAATGCTGGAAGGGCTGGTTGAAGCCGACAGCGGCGATATTTTTTATCATGGTAAAAAAGCCAGCAAAACTGATTTCAGACAACTCGGCGTCCAGTTTCAGCAAACCGCTTTGCAGGATTTTTTAACGGTCAAAGAGACGCTGGAGCTGTTTGCGGCTTTTTACCCTGAACCTGCAGATCTGCAAGATCTTATGAGTTTGTGTGATTTAACTGAATTGCTGGACAGGGACCATCGCAAATTGTCCGGTGGTCAACGTCAGCGGTTGTTGTTGGCGCTGGCGCTGGTGAATAAACCACAAATTATTTTCCTGGATGAGCCGACCACAGGGCTGGATCCCCATGCCAGACGCAACTTCTGGCAACTGATAGAACAAATTAAACAACAAGGCAGAACTGTGATCCTGACAACCCACTATATGGATGAAGCAGAACAACTTTGTGACGACATTCTGATTATGGATAAAGGCCGGATTATTGCGCTGGATACACCGGAAGCACTGTTAAATCAGCATTTTAGTGGCGCTTTAATACGGTTACCCGACAGAGGCCAACAGCCGCAGTTACCAGCACATGCCAGCATCAGTCGTAGCGGCGGCTATTTGCAGATCAGTAGCCCTGATGTGGAACAGACCCTGACCATGTTATTGGCGCAGGGCATTTCGCTGGAAGGGCTTTTTATTAAATCGGCGAATCTTGATGATTTATTTTTAAAACTGACAGGTCATAGTCTGGCGACCTGATTGATATGGCTTGCGATTGTCGCCTGTAAGGCTCACAGCGGCATTTGGTGCAACAGCCCAACAGGGCTCTTAAGCGCACATTCTGGCAAAGCAACCTGGCTTTTGGAGTATAACAATGCAGTTTCGACGTTTTTTTGCGGTGCTAAAAGCCCGTAATCTGGAGTTCTGGCGCGATAAGTCGTCATTGGCCTGGAATTTTATTTTCCCTGTGCTGCTGGTGGCAGGTTTTGCGGTGATGTTTGGCAATGACAATAAAGCCGAATTTAAAATAGGGGTGTTGCAAAAGGCCAGTACGATAAACCATCAGAGTCAGCCATTTATGCAGACCCGTTATCTGGAATTTGTACCTTATGCGGTTTCGCAAGAAGCACTAAAAAAGCTACAACACCATCAACTTGATTTGCTGGTGGATTTTCAGCAAAACCGCTATTGGCTCAATGACAATTCGGCCAAAGGTTATCTGGCGGAAAAACTGCTGTTGCAAAGTTTGCCGTCAGCGCAAAAAGAGACAGTGACAGGGCGGAATATCCGTTATGTCGACTGGGCGCTGCCCGGCATTTTGGGCATGAACATGATGTTTTCTTGTTTGTTTGGCGTGGGTTATGTATTGGTGCGCTACCGGAAAAATTCAGTATTAAAACGGCTGCAGGCCACACCTTTAACAGCCTTTGAGTTTGTCAGTGCTCAGGTACTTTCCAGATTAGGTATTGTGCTGGTGATTGCCAGCGCCATTTATGCCGGTTGTGATTTATTGTTTGATTTTGTCATGCTCGGCAGTTACATCGATTTATTGCTGGTGACCATACTTGGAGCTATGGCGATGATTTCTTTGGGTTTACTTATTGCTTGCCGTTCACGCTCTGAAGAGCTGACCGGCGGTATGCTGAATATGGCCAGCTGGCCCATGATGATTTTATCCGGCGTCTGGTTTAGCCTTGAAGGTGCGCCGCAAGTGTTGCAATGGCTGGCGGATATATTGCCGTTGACCCATTTAGTGGCCGCTGCCCGCGCTATTATGACCGACGGCGCTACCTTATCTGAGCTGCATTATCCAATTGGCATACTAAGCCTGATGACAGTGTCGTTTTTGTTGTTGTCAGCCTGGTTATTCCGTTGGCAAGGAGATGGCCGCTAAATCGGGCTTGCATAAATCAGGCTTGTATAAGGCTGGCTCGTATAAATCAGGCTCGTATAAAACAGCAAGCTTAGTGTTTGATTTAACAATAAAAAAGGCGCTTAAAGCGCCTTTTTTATCAGGTAAAAATCTTAGCCATTGCTGGCCGGGAAAGTATAACTTGAACCTATACCCAGTGGTAAATCCAAAGCCCAAAAACCAAGCAGGAAAGAGGTCCACAGCACCAGTAAAGTGACTGAAAATGGCAACATCAAGGCAATCAGAGTGCCAATACCTGTAGATTTCACGTACTTCTGACAGAACACCACAATCAGCGGGAAATAAGGCATTAACGGCGTGATAATATTGGTAGAAGAGTCGCCCACCCGGTAAGCGGCCTGGGTCAGATCCGGGGATACCCCCAGTTGCATTAACATAGGCACCATCACAGCACCAATCAGCGCCCATTTGGCAGAAGCAGAACCTACCAGTAAGTTCACTGTTGCAGTTAACAGCACTATGCCCATCAGGGTCACGCCCAGCGGCAGCGCCATTTCTTTTAATGCATTGGCGCCTTTAATCGCAAAAAGGGCGCCTAAATTTGATTGACCAAAAGCGTAAATAAACTGAGCACAAAAAAACGCCATCACAATGTAATAACCCATGCCACTCATGGCTTTACTCATGCCCTGAATCACATCTCTGTGGGTTTTGACTGTACCAGCGACATAACCGTACACCACACCTGGAATTAAGAAAAACACCAGAATAAGGGCAACAATAGATTGCATCAAAGGGGCTGTGCTGTGGGTTAAGCTACCGTCAGTGCCACGCCAGGCTGAACCTTCCAGTGAAGCCGAAATAATTAATGCGCCGGCGGCCAGCAGCATCGACAACATGGCAAAACGTAAACCTTTGCGCTCTTGTGGCTGTAAAGTGTCCATGCTTGGCAAAGTTGCCGGGTCGCCATCTACTACAGTGTGTTTCAGTCTTGGTTCAATCACTTTGTCAGTTAAGAACCAGCCAATCAGAATAATTAAAAAAGCAGAAGCTGTGGTAAAGAAATAGTTATTCAGCGGGTTGATCACGAGGCTCGCAGCAGCCGGATCGGCCGACAAACGGGCAGAAGCCTGAGTTAAACCGGCAAGGAGCGGGTCCAGACTGCTGGGTACAAATAATGAAGCGGAAAAACCACCGGAAACCCCGGCAAAAGCAGCGGCAATACCTGCCAGTGGGTGACGGCCAGCCGCATAAAAAATCACAGCGCCCAACGGGATCACCAGTACATAACCGGCATCAACTGCGACGTGGCTTAAAATGCCTACGGCAATCAGCACAGGCGTCAGCAGCATTTTGGGCGTAAAAGACAAAATTGAACGTAAACCAGCGTTAATAAAACCAGTGTATTCGGCAACGCCTAAACCTAACATAGCAACCAACACCACACCCAGCGGCGGGAAGCTGACAAAAGTGGTGACCATTTTGGCCATAAAAGCGGTAAAAGCACCACCTTCCAGTAAATTGATAATTTGAATTGGCTGGCCTGTTCTTGGGTCAATCTCGGCAAAAGTAACGCCGGATAAAGCCCAGGAAATCACCCAGACCGCAAACATAAATAAGGCAAACAATACAGCGGGATCAGGCAGTTTATTGCCAACACGTTCAATGGTGTTCAGGCTACGATCCAGCCAGTTATTGCGCGCAGGCTCAGCTGCCGGAGAAGTTGGTGCAGACATATTTTTTCCTTATAAGTGTTGCTGCAGAAGTGAATAAAGTGATTTTTCACAGCCAGTTATAAAAATATCTGTTGGTGAACGCAACAAAAACATTTGATTTGTGAATGACTTGATAAGACTTTTTTCGTGCAGAGAATCGCACTTTTTGTAAATCAGCCTGGAGCAAGCACAACAAAAAGGAGAGCCTGAGCTCTCCTTTTCACGGCATAAAACAGCTGTACTGCTGTTTTACAAACCTGCGTCAGCGCGCAGCGCGGCCGCTTTGTCGGTTTGCTCCCAAGGGAACTCGTTACGGCCAAAGTGACCATAAGCAGCTGTTGCGCGGTAGATTGGACGTTCCAGTTGCAGCATTTCAATCAGACCATAAGGGCGCAGGTCAAAATGACGGCGGATAAGCGCAATTAACTGGTGCTCTTCCATCTTGCTGGTACCAAAAGTTTCCAGACTGATTGAGGTAGGCTCTGCTACACCAATGGCATAAGACACCTGAATTTCACAACGTTCAGCAAGACCGGCAGCCACAATGTTTTTGGCAACATAACGGGCAGCATAAGCAGCTGAACGGTCAACTTTGGATGGATCTTTACCAGAGAAAGCACCACCACCGTGACGAGCCATACCACCGTAACTGTCGACGATGATTTTACGTCCGGTTAAACCACAGTCGCCCATAGGGCCACCAATCACAAAACGACCTGTTGGATTAATAAAAAACTTAGTGTTTTTAGTTAACCATTCAGCTGGCAGCACAGGCTTAATAATGTGCTCCATCACAGCTTCACGTAAATCCGGGGTAGAAATGGTATCGCAGTGTTGGGTGGACAAAACCACAGCATCAATACCAACAGGCTTGCCGTTTTCATAAATAAAAGACAGCTGAGATTTTGCATCAGGACGTAACCAGGGCAGGGTGCCGTCTTTGCGCACTTTGGCCTGTTGCTGTACCAGACGGTGTGAATAAGTAATAGGTGCCGGCATTAATACATCAGTTTCGTTGCTGGCATAACCAAACATCAGACCCTGGTCGCCTGCACCCTGATCACGCGGGTCTTTTTTATCAACACCCTGATTGATGTCTGGTGATTGTTTACCAATAGCGCTTAACACAGCGCAGGAATTGGCATCAAAACCCATATCAGAATGCACATAACCGATTTCACGGATAGTGCTGCGGGTTAATTCTTCAATATCAACCCAGGCCGAAGTTGTGATTTCACCACCAACCAGTACCATACCGGTCTTAACGAAAGTTTCGCAGGCGACACGGGCTTTTGGATCTTGTTCCAGAATGGCGTCCAGTACCGCATCAGAAATCTGGTCAGCGATCTTATCCGGATGTCCTTCAGAAACAGATTCTGAGGTAAAAATGTGTTGTGCCATGTAACGTGTTCCACAAGTTGGTTGTTAATGCGCCAGGCGCTGGAATTTTGGGCTGCGTATTCTAGAGAAAGTAAAATGCCATTGCCAGCATTTTCTGCCGCCCGGACGTCTTTCATGCTGTCACTATACGCTCTATCGCAAAAGCGGATCAAAACTTTGTGAATAAAGCCCTGTTTGAAGATTAAAATTTGCCAATAGTCTGTGGCTCTGGGAAAATACCGCCGAACTAATGCCACCATGTAAAAAAGCCAACGCAGCACAATGTTACGCCGTCAGAGCGACTCTGCGTTGAAGACCACAATAACCGGATAACCATCTGACAAAAGTAGCAGGAGTGACAATGCCATCTCGTAAACAACTCGCCAACGCCATCCGCGCCCTGAGCATGGATGCAGTACAAAAAGCCAAATCGGGTCACCCAGGTGCACCTATGGGCATGGCGGATATCGCCGAAGTACTGTGGCGGGATTATTTAAACCACAATCCACAGGATCCGGGCTGGCCAAATCGTGACCGATTTATTCTCTCCAATGGTCACGGCTCTATGCTGTTGTATTCTCTGTTGCATTTATCAGGTTACGATTTATCTATTGACGATTTAAAACAGTTCCGTCAATTACATTCAAGAACACCGGGTCACCCTGAGTATGGTTATGCACCTGGTGTTGAAACCACCACTGGGCCTTTAGGCCAGGGCATTACCAATGCAGTGGGTATGGCGATTGCAGAAAAAGCACTGGCGGCTCAGTTTAACCGTCCTGGTCACAACATTGTTGATCACCACACTTACACCTTTTTAGGTGATGGCTGTTTAATGGAAGGTATTTCTCACGAAGCCTGTTCTCTGGCCGGCACTTTAGGCCTGGGTAAACTCATCGCTTTTTGGGATGACAACGGTATTTCTATTGACGGTCATGTTGAAGGCTGGTTTACCGATGATACCCCGGCCCGTTTTGAAGCTTATGGCTGGCATGTGGTGCGCAACATCGACGGTCATGATTCAGAAGCTGTACGAGCCGCTATTGATGAAGCCCGTGCCGTGACCGACAAACCTACTTTAATTTGTTGCAAAACCATTATTGGTTATGGCTCGCCGAATAAATCAGGCAGCCACGACTGTCACGGCGCACCGCTGGGTGACGCAGAAATTGCCGCTTCCCGTGAGTTTTTGCAATGGGAACATGCACCATTTGAGATCCCGGCCGACATCTATGAAGGCTGGAGTGCAAAAGCCAAAGGCGCTGCCGCTCAGCAAAGCTGGCAACAACAATTTGCCGCTTATGCAGCTGCGCATCCAGAACTGGCAGCAGAATTGTCACGCCGTTTAGCGGGCGAGTTGCCAACTGATTGGCGTGAAAAGTCAGATGCTTATATTGCCCAATTGCAGGCAACGCCAGCTGCTATTGCCAGCCGTAAAGCTTCACAAAATGCCTTAAACGCTTTTGGCCCATTATTGCCGGAAATGTTGGGTGGATCTGCTGATTTAGCGGGTTCTAACCTGACCATCTGGTCTGGCAGTAAAGGCGTCAGTAACGAAGATGCCAGCGGTAATTACCTGTATTACGGTGTACGTGAATTTGGTATGTCCGCCATCATGAATGGTATAGCGCTGCACGGTGGTTTTATTCCTTACGGCGCCACTTTCCTGATGTTTATGGAATATGCCCGTAACGCAGTGCGTATGGCCGCTTTAATGAAACAACGGGTGATTTTTGTCTACACCCACGATTCAATTGGTTTGGGTGAAGATGGCCCAACCCACCAACCGGTGGAACAATTAGCTTCATTGCGTGTGACACCAAACCTGATGAACTGGCGCCCGTGCGACCAGGTGGAGTCGGCAGTGGCATGGCAAGCAGCCATTGAACGCACCGAAGGCCCAACTACGTTAATTTTCACCCGCCAGAATTTAGCCCAACAAGCTCGCACGCCAGCACAGGTTGCTGATATTCGCCGAGGTGGTTATGTGCTGGTCGATTGTGCTGGCACGCCAGAGCTGATTTTTATTGCCACTGGTTCAGAAGTAGAGCTGGCGGTGCAGGCAGCAGCTCAGTTAACAGCCAAAGGCAAAAAAGTGCGGGTGGTTTCTATGCCATCAACTGACGTGTTTGAAGCGCAGGACGCCGCTTACCGTGAAGCTGTACTGCCATCTACAGTCACCAAACGTGTTGCTGTTGAAGCTGGTATTGTTGACTGCTGGTACAAATACGTTGGTTTAACCGGCAAAATCATCGGCATGACCAGCTTTGGTGAATCTGCGCCAGCCGAGCAGCTGTTTGAATATTTCGGTATTACCACCGCCAAAGTACTGGCGGCCGCCGAAGAGTTATTGGGTTAATCCCAACAAATAAAGGGGCAGATTGCCCCTTTGCTTTAACTGAATTTCGGAACAGCATGACTATTCGAGTTGCAATAAACGGCTTTGGCCGGATCGGTCGCAATATTCTGCGTGCCATTTATGAAAATAATCTGCAGCAGCAGATCCAGGTGGTTGCTATCAATGAGCTGGCGGATGCCAAAGGCATGGCGCATTTGCTGAAATATGATAGTTCCCATGGCCGTTTTCATTTTCCGGTTGAGCTCAACCAGCAAGAGCTGAGCGTGGCAGGGGATGTAATTACGCTGTTTCATCTGGCTGATCCGGCAACTTTGCCCTGGGCAGAACTCAATGTTGATGTGGTTTTAGAATGCACTGGTGTATTTTCAAGCCGCGCTGATGCGATGTTGCATTTAACAGCCGGCGCCAAAAAGGTGCTGTTTTCGCATCCGGCAGGCCACGATATCGACGCTACTGTGATTTTTGGGGTGAATCATCAACAACTGACCCCGACAATGCGGGTGGTTTCTGCCGGCTCCTGCACCACCAACTGTATAGTGCCGGTCTTAAGTGTATTGGATGAAGTTTTTGGTGTGGAAAGTGGCACTATCACCACCATTCACGCTTCAATGCATGACCAGCAGGTGATTGACGCTTATCATCCGGATTTACGCCGTACCAGAGCTGCCAGCCAGTCTATTATTCCGGTTGACACTAAACTTGCCCGGGGTATTGAACGCATCATGCCGCATCTGGCCGGTCGGTTTGAGGCCATTGCAGTGCGCGTGCCGACGCTGAATGTGACGGCCATGGATTTAAGTGTCACCCTGCATCAGGATGTGACAGTGGCAGAAGTGAACGCCGCTTTAAAAAATGCCAAAACAAATTTATTACCGCAGATTCTGGACTACACCGAAGAGCCTTTGGTGTCGGTCGACTTTAATCATGATCCACATTCCTGCATCGTGGATGGCTCTCAGACCCGTGTCAGTCATAAAAGACTGGTGAAGTGTCTGGTTTGGTGTGACAACGAGTGGGGCTTTGCCAACCGGATGATCGACACCGCCCTTGCCATGATGCAATCAGATTCTACTTTTCTTTCAGAAGGAGTTTGTCATGTCAGTAATTAAGATGGCTGATTTGGATTTAGCCGGAAAACGTGTGCTTATCCGCGAAGATCTGAACGTGCCGGTAAAAAACGGCAAAGTCACCTCGGATGCCCGGTTACGTGCGGCTTTACCAACAATTGAACTGGCACTGGCCAAAGGCGCCAAAGTGATGGTTTGCTCGCATCTGGGCCGGCCGGAAGAGGGCGTTTATGACGCCGAATTCTCGATGTTGCCTGTGGTCGACTATCTGAAGTCTGCATTAAAAGCTCCGGTTCGGTTAGCAACAGATTACCTGAATGGTATTGAGCTGGCTGCCGGTGAAGTCGTGGTGTTTGAAAACGTACGTTTTAACAAAGGCGAAGGTAAAAACGACGAGGCTTTGTCACGCAAACTGGCGGCTTTATGTGATGTTTTTGTGATGGACGCTTTTGGGACGGCTCACCGCGCTCAGGCCACTACTCATGGTGTCGCCCGTTTTGCCCCTGTTGCTTGCGCTGGCCCGTTGCTGGCAGCTGAGCTTGACGCTTTGGCAGCTGCGCTTAAAAATCCAAAACGCCCTTTAGTTGCTATTGTTGGCGGTTCAAAAGTTTCGACTAAACTGACAGTGCTTGAGTCTTTGTCGACTGTGGTTGATCAACTGGTGGTTGGTGGTGGTATTGCCAATACCTTTATTGCGGCAACAGGCCACAATGTTGGTAAGTCGCTGTGTGAAAACGACTTAATTCCAGAAGCTGCGCGTCTGATGGCTGCAGCCAAAGCGAACGGCGGTAATATTCCGGTTCCTACTGATGTGGTGACGGGTAAAGCTTTTAGTGAAGACGCTGTTGCTGAGTTAAAACAAGTTGCAGCCATTGCCGCTGATGACATGATTTTTGATATTGGACCAGACAGTACCGCAGATTTAGTTAAGATCCTGAAAACTGCCGGCACCATTGTCTGGAATGGTCCTGTAGGTGTATTTGAATTTGACCAGTTTGCTGCAGGTACTAAAGCAATTGCTGAAGCTATAGCACAAAGTGATGCCTTTTCGATTGCCGGCGGTGGTGACACTTTAGCGGCTATTGATAAATATGGTGTTGCAGATCGGATTTCGTATATCTCAACAGGTGGTGGTGCTTTCCTGGAGTTTTTAGAAGGTAAAGTGTTACCTGCGGTTGAAATTCTTGAGCAGCGTGCAAAAACGATGTAAAACTTTGATTAATATGCAGTGGCATTAAACCTTATGACCAGAACTATCTGGCACCCGGCAAAGACTGGGCGGGTTGAAACGCTGTATTCCCTGATACCCTACAGTAAAGAGAGACAACTATGGCTTTAATATCGTTACGTCAGATGCTGGATCATGCGGCTGAATTTGGTTACGCAGTACCCGCATTTAACGTCAACAACCTTGAACAAATGCGCGCCATCATGATGGCTGCCGATGCAACTGACAGCCCGGTGATAGTGCAGGCGTCAGCCGGTGCCCGCAAGTATGCCGGAGCACCTTTTTTGCGTCATCTGATTCTGGCTGCTGTGGAAGAGTTTCCGCATATCCCTGTGGTGATGCATCAGGATCATGGCACGTCACCGGCAATTTGTTTACAAGCCATTCAGCTTGGTTTTTCATCAGTGATGATGGACGGCTCTTTAGGCACTGATGGTAAAACACCGACAGATTATGATTACAACGTTGATGTGACCCGCCGTGTTGTTGAGATGGCGCACGCAGGTGGCGTGTCTGTCGAAGGCGAACTGGGATGTCTTGGCAGTCTCGAAACAGGCGCTGCAGGTGAAGAAGACGGTATCGGTGCTGATTGTGTATTAAGTCATGACCAGATGTTAACAGACCCGGAAGAAGCAGCGCAGTTTGTCAAAGCAACAGGTGTTGATGCGTTGGCCATTGCTTGTGGCACTTCGCATGGTGCATACAAATTCAGCCGTCCGCCAACGGGCGATATTCTGGCCATTGACCGTATTAAAGAAATTCATGCCCGTATTCCGGACACCCACTTAGTGATGCATGGCTCAAGTTCAGTGCCTCAGGAATGGTTGGCTGTTATTAATGAATTCGGCGGTAAAATTCCGGAAACTTATGGTGTTCCGGTAGAACAAATCCAGGAAGGGATCAAACACGGCGTTCGTAAAATAAACATCGACACTGATTTGCGTTTAGCCTCAACAGGTGCTATCCGGCGTTTTATGGCACAACACCCGGCAGAGTTTGATCCACGCAAGTATTTACAAGCATCTGTTATTGCGATGACGGATATTTGTAAAGATCGCTACCAGGCCTTTGGGGCTGCTGGTCAGGCGTCAAAAATAAAAGCCATTTCTCTTGAGAAAATGGTGAAGTTATATGAGTCGGGAAAGCTCACTCCGAACATTAAATAAACGGAAAAATGAATGATTGTTTAAAATTTGATATTCAAATATTTAAACAGTAATTCCGGGTAAAAATGCAAGCAGAATTTGTTGCAAAACATTTGCTGGAGGGTTTGTCGTTATATTGACAACCCCCAGTTTTGCTGCAATGATGCGGGCGGTTTACCCTCTAACCAGGTCATGTTTTATTACAAAACAGACCTTCACTATACAGGTTACGTTAATCAGCAATTATTGGTTGGGAACTATGTCTAACAATAACATCCGTAAAAGCCTGATCGCATCAGCATTCGTTGGTGCCTTCACTTTAGTAAGTGGAGTTGCATCAGCAACTACTTTAGCTGAACTGCAAAAAGCACACGCGCAAACCGCAAATGCTTCAGCTCAGTCTCAAGAAAAAATCAACAATATCTATGATCAGTCGCAAGAATTGCTGGCTGAGTACCGGGCATTGGTTGAACAAACTGAAAACCTGAAAGTTTACAACGATCACGTTGCTAATCTTGTTGCTGACCAGAATGCTACTTTAGCTTCTTTGGATAAGCAGATTGGTACTATTGAAGGTACTAAGCAAGGTATCGTTCCATTAATGTATAAAATGGTTGATACGCTGGAAGCTTTCATCAAAGCCGATATGCCAATTGATATCACTAAACGTTTAGAACGTGTTCAGCGTTTACGTGACGTGTTAGGTAATGCTTCAGTGAACACTTCTGAGCAGTACCGTTTGGTAATTGAAGCTTACCAAATCGAAAAAGATCTGGGCACGACAATGACAACTTACACTGACAAGCTGAACGTTGGCGGTCAGGAAATCACCGTAAACTACGTTTACGTGGGTCGTGTAGCTCTGTTAGCTCAATCTCTGGATGAAAAACAAGCCTGGATGTACAACAAAGCATCAGGTCAGTGGGAAGCTCTGGGTCAAGAGTACCTGGAATCTACCAAGTTTGCGATTCGTGTAGCTGGCAAACAAGCTGCCCCAGAATTGTTAAAACTTCCAGTGTTAGCAGCGGAGTAAGAATAAATGAAGAAAGTGTTTAAAGGTTTAGTAATTGCAGCTGCGATGACTATGTCTGCTGGCGTGTGTTTAACTGCTGCTGCAGATACGGCAAAATTAGATCAGCTGTTAGAGCAAGTTAAAAAAGACCGTCTGTCAGAAGGCAAAATCGATCAGGCTCGCGAACAAGAGTTCCTGTCTGACCGTGCTGACAAACAAGCGCTGTTAAACAAAGCAAAAGCTGCTTTTTCTGCAGAAGAAGCCCGCGGTAAATCGTTAACTCAACAATTTGCTGATAACGAAGGCAAACTTGCAACTAAAGAACAGGAGCTGCAAACAGCTCAGGGTACTTTAGGTGAAATGTTTGGTATCGTTCGTGGTTCTGCCACAGAAACAATTGGTGCTATTGCCACATCTAACATCAGTGCTCAGTATAAAGGCCGTGAAGAACTGCTGAAAAAACTGTCTACTGCTAAAGAGTTACCAACAATTTCTGAACTGGAAGAGCTGTGGATCGCTCTGCAAACAGAAATGACAGAGTCAGCAAAAGTATCTAAATTTGAAGGTACTGTAGTTGCTTTAGATGGCACTTCTTCTCAGGCAAGCGTTACCCGTGTTGGTTCATTCAACCTGATTTCTGATGCCGGTTACCTGGTGTACAATGCTGATACCAAAGAAATGCAACCTCTGGCAAAACAGCCTGAATCGCATATCGTATCTGAAGCGACAGCGTTTAAAAACGCCACTGCAGGTGAACTGAAACCAGTTTATGTTGACCCTACAGGTGGTAACTTACTGCGTCTGAAGACTCAGGAAGCTACATTGGAAGAACAGTTCCACCAGGGCGGTACACCAGGTTACGTAATCACTGTATTACTGATCATCGGTTTATTAATCAGTGCCGTGCGTTATGTAGCTCTGACTGCAGCAGCGTCAAAAATCAACGCTCAGCTGAAAAACCTGTCAAATCCAAACACCAACAACGCTTTAGGCCGTATCCTGAAGGTATACCACGACAACAAGTCTGTTGACGTAGAAAACCTTGAGCTGAAACTGGACGAAGCTATCATGCGTGAAACTCCTGATATCGAAAAAGGTATCGGTATCCTGAAACTGATTGCTGCTGTAGGCCCGTTGTTAGGTCTGTTAGGTACAGTTATCGGTATGATCGGTGCGTTCCAGGTGATTACTCTGCACGGTACTGGCGACCCGAAAATCATGGCTGGTCAAATTTCAATGGCATTAGTAACAACTGTACAAGGTCTGTTATGTGCTCTGCCACTGTTGTTTATCCACTCTATGTTACAAACGAAATCAAATTCAATCCTGCATATCCTGGATGAGCAAAGCGCTGGTATCATCGCTGCTCACGCGGAGAAGGAGAAAGCGTAATGCATAGCCTGATAGAGCTTTGGGAATCTGTCAGGGATTTTATCGCTACCGGCGGCGATGTACTTTATATTGTCGCCTTCGTGCTCTTTGTGATGTGGGTTTTAATCATTGAGCGCTTTTGGTTTATCAATCGTGAGTATCCTGCTCTGCGCAATAAAATTGTTGCAGACTGGCATGCCCGCGCAGATACAACCTCTTGGTATGCGCATAAAATTCGTGACGCGTGGGTGTCAGAGGCATCTACCAAACTGAATGACCGGATTAATGTAATCAAAACTTTGGTTGCTGTTTGTCCAATGGTCGGTTTGTTAGGTACTGTGACCGGTATGATCGCCGTATTTGAAATTATGGCGGTACAAGGTACCGGTAACCCAAGACTGATGGCATCTGGTATTTCAATGGCAACAATTCCAACTATGGCTGGTATGGTTGCATGTTTATCAGGTGTGTTTGTAACGTCCAAACTGGAAGCTAAGGTGAAGTCAGCAGTTCATGAGTTAGCTGACAGCATGCCTCATCATTGATAGAGAGTATTTTATGGCACGTAAAATTAGACGTGAAGCCGAAGAGGCAGCAATTGACTTAACGCCAATGCTGGACGTTGTGTTCATCATGCTGATCTTCTTCATCGTAACTACATCGTTCGTGAAAGAAGCAGGTATTGATGTTAACCGTCCAAAAGCGGCAAAAGCACAAACCAAACCTTCTGCCACCATTTTTGTTGCGATTCGCGCAAATGGTGAAATTTGGATGGACAAACGTGCAGTAGACGTTGAGCGTGTAGGTGCAACAGTTGAAAAGCTGCTGGCTGAATCTCCAACCGATACCGTAATTGTTCAGGCTGATAAAGAAGCGAAGCATGGTGTTGTGGTTCAGGTAATGGACCAGATCAAGCTGGCAGGTATCGAGAAAATTTCGATCGCTGCGGAGAACAAGTAATATGGTACGGTTATTACTTTCACTCATAGTCGGTGCGGTAATAACGTTTTTCCTGTACGTATTGATGGCGTTCCTGGTTGACGGGGATGATACCTTCACCAATGCGAAAAAGGATTCGATCGTTATTGAAATAAACTCGACGCCGCCTGAGTCTAAAGCTCAGACGCGGACTCGTGTTCCGCCGCCGCCGCCACCGCCGCCGCCAGAGCCGCCAAAACAGCAAGTCGTATCTGAAAACAATACGAATGATGCTGGTACTATTGGCTTTAATGCTCCAACAGTCGATGTAGGTGGTGTAAGTACAGGTCTTGGTGATCCATCCGCAGCAATGATGCGTGATGGTGACGCAACGCCAATTGTGCGTATCGAACCTAAATATCCGGTTCAGGCAGCACGGGATGGTATTAACGGTTGGGTACAGTTACGTTTCTCCATTATGGAAGACGGCAGTGTTGATGAGATTGAAGTCATTGATGCGCAGCCAAAACGTGTATTTGACCGTGAAGCAATCCGTGCACTGAAACGTTGGAAATATTCACCGAAGATTGAAAACGGTAAAGCTTTGAAGCAAACAGGCCAAAAAGTGCAGCTGGACTTCAACCTTGATCAGGCTGGGGGTTAATCATGAAATTGAATAAACTGACATCAGCTTTGGTCGTATTTGCAACTATCAGTGCTATTTCGTTGCCGGTAAGTTCAGCTTACGCAGCTCCGGATGCTGCAAAAATCGCTGAGCGTAAAGCAAAGAAATCACAAGCCGTTGGCGAAAAGGTCGGTAAAGCAATAGGTAAAGCTTACGAGCTTTACAGCGCAGATAAAATTTCTGAAGCTATCGCAACACTGAGTGGTATTGAGCCATCTGCTGCCTTTGATAAAGCTTATTTATACAAGTTCCTAGGTACTTTGTACGCAGAAAAGGATCCTGCAAAGGCTCTGAAAATGCTGACAGATGCTGCAAAACTTGACGTATTAAGTTTTAATGATCAGGCACAGTTGTATCGCACTATTGCAGACCTGAACTTAGGCGCCAAAAAATATCAGGACGCTTTAAACAACTATAACAAATGGATGGATTTCACTGGTGAAACCAATCCTGATGTGTATATGCGTATAGCGAACTGTTATTACGAAATGAAGCAATACACCAAAGTTATTGCTCCGGCAGATGCCGCTATTGCTCTGATGAAGACTCCTAAAAAGGATCCTTACATCATGAAGCTGGGTGCATACTATGAAAACAAGCAGATCAAAAAAGCGATCGAAGTGCTTGAAACCATGGTTGTTGTATTCCCGGATGATAAGCAATGGTGGGTACAGTTAGGTAACTTCTATAACCTGGACGAACAGTATTCAAAAGCTCTTGCTGCTGTTGATCTGGCGTATAAACAAGGTTATCTGAAGACTGAGAATGAAATTAAGTTGTTGGCTAACCTGTACAACAACAATAACATTCCTCACCGTTCTGCTGCGTTGCTTGAAAAGCATATGAAGGCCGGTTTGTTGAAGAAAGATCGTGGTGTACTGACCAGTATTGCCAGTTCTTACAACTCATCGCGGGACTTTGATAAAGCTGCTTTTTATTACGGCGAGTTGGCCAAGCTTGAAAATGATGGTGAAGTTTATCGTCGTCAGGGCTTGTCTTACTTAATGGCTGGTAAACAACCTGAGGCAATTTCTGCATTGCAGAAAGCACTGGAAGTTGGTGTGAAAGATAAGGGTAAAGTACATACAGCCCTGATCGAAGCATACTTTTATCAGTCAAAGCTGAAAGAGGCTTATCGTCATGTTGAGTTGGCTCGCGCCAACGGACAAGAAAAAGTCGCGAACAGCTGGGGTCCGTATATCAGAGAACGAGCCAGTAAAAAAGGCATCACTCTGTAAGACGTCAATAATAAAAAACCCGCTTCGGCGGGTTTTTTATTATGTCAATTTATGTGGGTTGTCAAAGAACCGGAATGGATGCAGCAGCTATCAGTGCACCTTGCCGTTCAGTCGGCCTTTTAAGTTCATCACCAAGCAGTACTCTGCATTCTAGCCGTTCGAACGATAAGCAATCATAGCCCTAAGCTGCTTATATGCTCAGAGTTCCTCTGTATTCGGTAACGATGCATCACTTTCACCCAGATTGTTACGTAAATCCAACATTTTATATTTTTCAATTAAAGCGTACAGCGTAGGGCGGGTGACCCCAAGCAAGTCTGCTGTTTTCGATAAATTGCCGTTGGATAAATTGTAGGCGTGACGTATGGCCTGTGTTTCTGCCTGTTCACGGACTTTTCGCAGCGTCACAGGTGCAAATTTGCCTTCGATGTCGACCTGCAAACCTAAATCCTCAGCACTGATAAATTTGTTATCAGCCATGATCACTGCAGACTTGAGTTTATTCTGCAATTCGCGGATATTGCCGGGCCAACGATGGCCGAGCATCGCATTCATAGCGTCTTCAGTAAAACCTTGAATATTTGTATTAAATTCATGATTAAATTTTTGCAGCAGGGACTTTGCGATAACGATAATGTCCTGACCCCTGTTGCGCAGCGGGGGGATATTTAAAGTAATTTCGCTGACACGATAAAACAGATCCTCACGAAAGCTTTGTTCGGCAACCATTTCAGCAAGATTACGGTGGGTGGCGCAAATCACACGTACGTCAACTTCAATCTCACTGCGTCCGCCAACACGTTCAATAACCCGCTCCTGTAGAAAACGTAACATTTTGGCCTGGAGAGCCAACGGCATGTCGCCAATTTCATCGAGCATCAGAGTGCCGCCATTTGCAGTTTCAATTTTGCCAAGGGTCGTTTTGTGAGCGCCGGTAAAAGCACCTTTTTCATAACCAAAAAGTTCGCTTTCCAGCAAATTATCCGGAATAGATGCGCAGTTAATGGCGACAAATGGTTTGCCGGCTCTGGGGCTTTGTTTATGAATTGAACGGGCAAATACTTCTTTGCCAGTACCGCTTTCACCAAGTAACAGCGTGGTAATTTCGGTTGGCGCAATTTTTTCGACCATACGGCAGGCTTTGAGAATGGCCTCGCTGTTGCCGATAATGTCCTGGCTTTTGTAGTTCGAGGCTTTCAGAGCACGGTTCTCTGCTTCCAGCTCTGCAAGGCGAAAAGCCCGGCCAACGATGATATTCAGGACGTCAACATCAATAGGCTTCTGGTAATAATCGTAAGCGCCTAAAGCTACAGCCTGCAGTGCATGTTCAGTGTCAGTACTGCCCGTGATCACTATCACTTTTGTATCTGGATTATGCTGCAAAATTTCTGTCAGACAGGCGAGCCCCTCAGACGCGTTAGTGGGATCCGGCGGTAAACCTAAATCCAGAGTAATAACAGCAGGTTCATAACGTCTGACTTGCTGCAGTGCTGATAAACGGTCATCGGCAAATACAACTTCGTAATCAGTTAAACTCCATTTTAATTGTTTCTGAATGCCGAGGTCGTCATCAATAGCTAACAATGTTTTCATATCACGTTCCGTGTAAAAATTTCGCTTAGTTTAATGGAAGGCGGATGCTAAAGGTAGAGCCAATATTAAGCTTACTTTCAACAGTGAGGCGGCCGCCATTTTGCAAAATAAAGTTTTGCGCGTCATAAGCACCAATTCCCATACCCGCATTACCTTTGGTGGTATCAAATGGCTTAAAAAGTCGCTCACGGATGAATTCTTCGGTCATGCCACAACCGGTGTCGCTGATTTCCAGCAACATCGACTGTTCGTCACAATTGAGTGAAATCGTGACAGAACCGTGCTCAGACGTCGCCTGTTGTGCATTGTCAATTAAGTGAAATAAGATGTTACCGAAACGCTCAGCATCAATCATTAATTCACAGTCATGGTAAATGTTCAGCTGTGGCAAAGGTGCATGGCCATTACAACGTTGCTCAATCAGAGAATGCAGCATATGCCCGATTTTTACTCTGATCGTTCTTTCCGAACTTGTCTGTTTATTGGTGAGCTGAGACAACATATTTTGCAGTCGCTGCTGCATCGCTTCAATGGTGGTAAAGGCATCATCAACAAATTCCGGATTATGACGGTGTCGTTCGGCATTTTTTAATAACATGTCAATTTGTGCTTTGATGTTTTTAAGGTCGTGCACCACAAAAGCAGACATCCGGCTAAATGCAACAAATTGGGCGTTTTCCGACAGCGCTTTGCTGGCTTCACTCATAAACAAATAACTGCTGATTTGCTCTGACACGGCGCTCATATAATCCCGCAGTTCCCAATTGAGTTTAATTTTTTCATTCACTTCAGGTTGCAACAAGCAACAACCCCATAGTTTATTATTCTGCTGGATGGGCACTAAAAGTGAAAATCCAGGCTGTTTCACGCCAGCTTGCGTTAGCAGCTGTACCACGTGTTCATCCTGGCGATCGGTAAAATCGAGCAGCCAATATTTATGATTAAATTCACGCCGGTAAAGCTGCGTTAGTTGCAACACAGTTGGAGCCGGCTGATAACCAACAGAGTGGGCCAGCAATACTGCTGTACCGTCAGGTGCAAATTTAATTAAGGCACCGTGACTGTAACCAATAGCCTGACACCAGGCTTGCAGACATACAGTAGGCGCATTCTGGTCAACAATTTCAATCTGTTTCAGTTCGCGGCTCAGTTCCACCCATTTCAACCGATAATCAAAAGTATTGGCAAAAAAGTGTTTTTCAATGAATACCTTAGATTTTCGTCTGAGCGTGTTTGAAAACAGCATGACCGACAACACAACACAACCGGAGACAACAAAAACCACTTGTAATAATGTTGTCCAGTCACCACCAAAATAGCTCAGATAATAACCGACTACCGCCAACATGCAGAGGTAAATCCCTGCACCAAGTACCATTGAACTTTGCAAAACGATGTCCCGAGACACATATACATTGATGCCCCATGACTTAATCCGTTTTACCGCGACAACTAAAAATGGCAGCATCATGACATGCACATAACCACGAGCCTGCCATGTCTGGCGATTAACTTCTCCGAGCAATGCAGCTTCGGCCAGCAGGTAAAAATCAAACAACAAACTGCCACCTACGGCAATTACCAGAGGCTTAAACTGCCACTTCTGGATACCCGACTGCCGGTAAATGGCTTCAACCATGGCCAGTAATATGACTGTCAGCACCAGCGCAGCCAAGAGTTGAATTTGTATTTTGATGTCTGCTGTAAGCCCGGCAGCCAGCCACAAGACAAATACAATCAAAACCAGACGTAGTTTAGGTTGCCATAATAACTGGGCTAATTTTTGGTCGGTGCGGGACAAGGCAGAAAATAAGAATAAAGCCAGGCTGTATTTCTGCAGATTTTCCAGCAGGAACGACCACTCTGTGCTGAACGGCAACATTTCGGACGTGCTGTTGATATATGCCCAACCAATACAAACAAGGGTGTAAATGCTTAACAGTCTTTTTTGGGCATTATTTGTTTTGACTGTCAGTAACAAAGCCCAGAACAACAGGTAACCTAAACCAGCCATCCAAAATCCATAAAGGCCAAATTCAAGCGTGGCTGGGAATAACACATCTGTCATTATCGTTGTACCATCAGCTGTTTTAAATGGGTAACCGGAATTGCAAAAGTAATACCGCTCGGGTCGCTCAGTACAGCTTCACGGCTGGCTTTTACCAAGACCATATTTACCACTGCTACCACCTTGCCGTCCGATTGCCGGTATAAGGCGCTGCCGCTATTGCCTGGGTATGCGGTTCCATCTAACTGGTACACAGGGTAGGGCTGTTGCAACTGTCTTAAGGTTCTGGGGTTTAAGGTGGTGGAATGGTCCGCCGGGATAGCAATAGGGGTTACAGCACTGACAATGGCTCTGTGGGTTGCCGGGTAAAGTCCAAGCACCGCTGTGATTGGATAGCCGGTAAATGCAACTTCAGTTCCTTCGTCCACGGTTTCGTCTGCGGCAAGTTCAAGAAAAGGCAAATTTTTGCCAATTTGAAGCAATGCTAAATCATGTTCTCTGCTGGAACTTATTTGCAGGATTTGATGCATTTGTGGTTGCGCTCCGTGCCCTGACAACACCACATAACTTTCGTTTTTTGTGATGTCGAGCACTTTTTCAACAACATGAAAGTTGGTTGCAATCCTGTTGCCAGGTGCAACCGCAAAGCCACTACCAATAAGCTTCAGACGTGGTGCTGATGTGGGATTGTAAACAGCAATTGCAACAACTGAGGGCTTGATCTGTGGTATCAACTTTGAAAGTTCAGCTGATTCTACATCAGATGTCACAATGAATAAAAATAACAGAATGATCCGTATCATATTTTGTCCTTAAGTACTGATGTAAACCACGATTTTTACAGTGTAACTGTTGCTTTATTAGCTGGAAATGAAATTCGCAACTTTAGCAAATTCGATCATACTCATTCAGACTGTCAGACGGCGTTCGCAACAGAGGACTTACAGGTGTCGTTGCATACAGAACTTACAACAAAAGAAATTGTTCCTATTTTTTCCGGAGGCGGAACCCGTCTACCCTGCTACATTGGTATCCTGAATGCATTAGCTGAGCTTAATTTAGAGTTTAAACACGTGGTCGGAGTTTCCGGTGGCAGCATAGTAGCGGCATTGCTCGCATCCGGTAAGACAATGAAAGAAATGAAAATGTTAGCTATTGAAACAGATTTTAAACAGTTTCGTGGCTTCTCATTGTTGAATCTTTTGCGAACAGGCGGGCTTTCCAGTGGTGACATTTTCGAACAATGGATAGATAATCAGTTGGAAGGTCAAACTTTCAGCGACATGAAACTGGATTTACATGTACTGGCAACAGATATTAATGGTGGCGGTCCTGTGGTATTTAACAGGATTAATACGCCGGATTTAAAAGTTTCTGCTGCAGTCAGATATTCGATGTCTATCCCTTTGCTGTTTTCGTTTAAAACGTTTGAAAATCACGTGATGGCTGATGGTGTCATACTGGCTGAAGATGCCTTGCACCAGGATTGGTCGTCGCACGGTGTTCCGGTCATATGTTTTCGTCTGAAAAGCGAAAGTGAACATCGCCCTGTGCCAAGACGAAGGTTTTTACCATTAGTGTCCTACGTGCTGATGTTGATCCAAACTTTTATGAATGCGATGTCGCGAGAGTACGTCCATGCACAGTACTGGCATAACACTATTGTCATCAACACCGGTAATATTTCGTCAGTGAAGTTTGATATGACCAGTGAAGAAAAAGAACGGCTGTACGAAATTGGCTATATCACTGCATTTTCAGTGATCCCAATCAAGTTGAAGAGTTATATTTTTGAAACAGCAGTACGATAAATCATAATGTCTGAATGTTTTGTAGTATAAACAGGTTCAGTTAATTTACAGTTGTAACTGAGCTTTCTATAAACGGGGAATTTTATGAAACAGCTGAAGAGCTTAGTGGATAAGCCAATCATCGGTGGTATTGTTAAAAAGGCAATTTCTTCGCTGGCCAGTAATGAAGCAAACTCCATTTCCGAGCATTTTTCGATGTATTTAAAACCACAGATTGCAAAATCTGATGATCTCCGGCGCGAAGTTTATAAGCTAAGACATCAGGTCTATTGTGAAGAACTTCATTTTGAAGACGTGCGCCAGGGATATGAAGAATTCGACGAATTTGATCCCAGAGCGATACACTGTTTTATTCGTCACCTGAGCTCAGATCAGCTTGCAGGTACAGTAAGACTCATTACATCGGCCGGTGAAGACCAATTATTGCCGATGGAAAAGTTTTGCCTGCATGCAGTGACAGACACAAAATTGCACCCGCGGAACTTTGCCAGAAATGAAATTTGCGAAATGTCCAGATTGGCGGTGCCTGCTGCTTTTCGTAAACGTCAGATTGATAAGTTTGCTGGGGTTGCGACTGGTGCTATTGATGAAACAGTATTTTCGGCAACTGAGCTAAGATGCTTCCCTTACATTGCTATCTGCCTCTATATGGCGGCAGCAGCAATGTCATACAAAACAAAACGGTATCACACCTTTGTGATGATGGAACCGCGACTGGCGCGTAGTCTGAGTTTTGTGGGAATTAACTTCACAAAAATTGGCGATACAATAGAATTTCATGGCCAAAGAGCACCTTATTACATAGACTCAAGAACCCTAAAAAAATCAATGAGTTCAGGTTATTTGAAGTTGCTTGAAGCCGTAGAGTACGATCTGTTCCATACCGAAACGGAAAAATCTGAATCTGAAGATGGTTATTTCGGTGCTGTACTGGCGATAGTTTAACTGCGGCAGATAACTGCTATGGAGTGGTGTGGTGACAGAATATAAATTTGATTACAACGAGGCTTTTTCCAGAAATATCGGCTGGGTCACTGCTGAAGAACAACAAATTTTACGTAATACCAAAGTCGCGATAGGCGGTCTGGGTGGCGTTGGTGGCGACCACGCCATAGTTTGTGCCCGACTGGGGATTTCCCGTTTTAATATTTCAGATTTAGATACTTACGACGTACCAAACTTCAACCGGCAGGCTGGTGCATCTATGCTCACTTTGGGCTTACCAAAAGCCGAAGTGATGGAACAAACGCTGCGTAATATTAATCCTGAAGCGCAAATCCAAAACTTTAATACAGGCATCAGTGAAGCCAATATTGAAGAATTTTTAGATGGCGTCTCGGTTTATATTGATAGTCTTGACATTTTTGCGTTAGAAATCAGACGCAAGGTTTTTCAGCGTTGTTATGAAAAAGGCATACCTTGTATCACGGCGGCTCCAATGGGAATGGGCACAGCAATGCTGGTATTTATGCCGGGTCAAATGACGTTTGAAGAATATTTTTGTATGCAAGAGACACCAGCTGACGCGACAGATGCGCAAAAACAGCAGATCTTCAGCGACAATATTATGCGTTTTGTCATTGGTGTCTCACCCTCAGTGCAACAAAGACATTATCTGGTCGAGCGCAGTTCGGTGAACTTTTTTAAAAAGAAAGTTCCTTCAACTTGCATGGGGATTTCGTTGGCCGCCGGTGTACTTTGCACCAATGTACTGAAAATTATTCTTAAAAGAGGTGAAGTGATATGTGCACCAAGAGGGTTACACTTTGACGCATACCGCAACAAACTTATTAAAACCTGGCGTCCTTTCGGTAACAACAACCCTCTGCAAAAGTATATGTTCTGGCGATTGAAAAAAATTCTGCAGATGAGTTGATGCCAGCTTAAATGACATCAATAAAAAGCCAAACTTAGTTTTGGCTTTTTTTATCTGTTTAAAACTCCGCTTTATCGTCATGCAAAGTGCTGTTTGGCTGTCTACACCGGGTATCGCGATAACGCCCTTGCTGTTGCTGTATTGTGAATGAATCCGCGCACCTCGGGTGTTTTTGTAGCGACTATTGCCATGCTGAACGGTTTTTTTGATTGCTTAACTTATAAAGTTGTCGGTCAAGATCTGTCAGGATTTTTATCACCCCATATCGCTCACATAATAAAATCCTTTAGAAACAATAAGATAATATATGGCACGCATGTTGCTTTAACTGGAGAGATAGATACAAATACGACGCCCCGAATTTACAGGAGAGTAGAATATGAAATTTAAAGCTTTAGCCCTCGTAGGCGCACTGTTAGCAGCTCCAGTTGTAGCTCAACCAATCTACATCGACATCGGTGCTGATTATGGTGGAAATGCAAACACTGCTGCCGGTACTACCACAACAGGTTGGTTGGAAGAGTTACAGTTCAACTATAACTCTTGGTCACAAGTGTTTGACTCAAACAACAACTTTACTATCGATGCCGGTGATGTAATCACTTCATCAGGTGGCTTGTTAGGTTCAGGTTTTAACAACTTTATCGCCCAGTATGGTAACAACTCTATCAGCTCATTTTTACCACAAGAGTTTGGCGCATTTGGTCCAAGCAACAATGGTTATAAATCTGGCTGGGAACTGAGCTTTGGTTTTAACAACCTGACTGGTGTAATTGACGGTTTTGGTGGTGTGAACTGGGTTAGTGGTACCATCTCTTTTTATGCAACAACTAACGTTGGTGCATGTGCCGGTGCGAACAACATTAACTGTTTCACACGTCTGTTTGACATGAACGTAACCAACGGTGGCAACATTCCAAGTGCTACTATCCTGAATGGTTACCTGAGCAACTTCAATACAACTGACAGCATCAATGGTGTTGTTGCCGGTGACATTTTTAACACCGAATATCTTGGTAGCAACATGTCATTCCGTGATATTCACGATATGTTGGCGCTTGATGGCAAACAACAAAACTTCCAGTTCCTGGTTGACCAAAACGTAGCAGCTTTACCAGCGGTTACCGGTTACAACCCAGTGACTAAAACTTTCACTTTAGCTCGCGCACTGCACGATGGTTCACTGGCATTTGATGTGCCAGAACCAACGTCAATCGCTATCTTAGGTTTAGGTTTACTGGGCTTAGGTTTAAGCCGCAGAAAACAAGCTTAATAAGCTAAACAAATAAAAAAGCCAGCTTTAGCTGGCTTTTTTATTGTCAATTGAAACCACCTCCCATCAAGGTGGTTTTTTTATATTTACCTTTACTCAGAGAAATTGAACAACAGATTCTGGTATCAAAGTTGATCAATGCGCATCCAAAGCAACTTTAGCCAGAACCCTCCTTTCTGATTATCATTATGCCGCTCTTTATGATGTATAGTGATGTGCGCTGCTGTTATATCTTTATTCTGCTTGTTTGTACTTTAAATGATGATTGTTATGCTACGTTACTGTTGTGTTTTATATTTCTGCTAACAGTTAGCTGGATTTTGTTGTGATGTTGAGCCATTAATACAATATTTCGTCAGTTATGCGGGTGTCATTGTTTAGCTATTATTTCTGGCCACACAACGAAGGAGTAGATTGGCATGACTACAGCCAGGTACAGATGCAGGCTTAAACAGTGTTCCGTAAACAAATCAGCTTTGTACAGGTCGAGTGTCGGAAACAGCTTGATTTGAGAAATACAGCTGGAGCTTGCAAGTTTTAGCAAACATTCAATAACCAGGTTTGATCTTACAAAAATCAAAAAATCAGTAAAACAAAACTCAGCTCAATACTCAATATTTGCTTAGGGTAGGCGTGCCAGCTAAACAGCAGTGAAATCCTAAAAGACGGACCGGAAAATATAACGCCTGCAGTGCCTGTGGCAAAACCATGGGACCAGGCTGGCTGAGTTGGTAATAAACCAGCGACATAGGCGGTGGTTTTAAATTTACAATAAAAAGGGCCCGTAATGGGCCCATTTTCAGCAAAATTAACAGGCTATTTTGCCTGAGCTTCCAGTTCCGCTTTGCGTTTTAACGCCGCTTCATCAGTGGTTTCTATGCTGCTCAACTGTGCCAACGCTTTGTTTTTATCGCCATTTTTAATCAAAGCTTCGGCATGATTTAATTTTACGTCCACATTATTTGGCCGGATCTCAAGTGAAGTTGCGAATGCAGCTTCTGCCTCTGACGATTTCCCAAGCTTTAATAAAATCTTGCCATGAGTGTCCAGTACATCCGGATGGCGTGGTGCCAGCTTTAATGCTTTTTCAATATGCACAGCGGCTTCTTCTGCTTTGCCTTGCTCGGCCAGCAACCAGGCATAGTTATTTAACACCACATAATCATTGGCATTTTTACTCAGAATATCCTGATACGTTTTTAACGATTCTTCCGGTTTTTCCGACAGCATATAGTTGGCATATAAACCCTGCAGTGCAGCGTTTGCGCCATGGGTGTCAATATGTTGTTTAATCAGAGCTGCAGCTGCAGTTAAGGATTTTTGTGAAGCTGTCAGTTCAGCCAAAGCAGCCAGCGCCGCCGGATTTGGCTCTTTCTGATAACTTTGTTCAAGTGCTGCCATTGCATTGGTCGTTTCACCACTTTTTGCCAGCAAACGACCTTTCAGATATAACACGCTGGCTTTGTTATTCTCTTCATCGCCGAGCAGCGCTATTGTTTTTAAAGCACCGCTATAGTCTTTTAGATCGGCCAGATAAGCAGCTTTACTTCTGAGCAGTACCGGGCTGTTTGGGTTGGTTTTCAGGTGTTTATCAATAATTTCAACAGCTCTGGCCATTTCTCCACTCTGGGCCAGTGCGCTCGCGTACGAAAGCTCAGCATCAACAGAGTTCGGGCTGTATTGCACCCATTCCCTTGAAATGGCTAGCACCTGCTGTTTGTTTTTCAGCTCAGCATGGGCGTTTAATAACAAAGCCCAATACATTGGCGGTTTATCTTTAAACTTGGCCGCTGCGTCAGTCAGGGTAGCTACTGTGGCTGCAGCATTTTTTTCAGATAAATAAATGGCTGCCGTAGTTAAGCGAATATCATTGTTATCTGGGTTGGCTTTGAGCATTTGTTCAGCTTTGGCAACTGCCTTGTTTGCTTCATTCAGCTCTTTGCTGACGGCATAATATTGCGACAGGGCAGGCACGTAACTTGGATCCGACTCCAGCGCTTTTTCGAGTAATTTTGCCGATTCCGGCAATTGTTTTTCTTTAATCGCAACCATTGCCTGCAGCATCAGTGTAAATGGGTTGTTGGCGCTGACCGCCTGCGCTTTTTCCAGCATCTCGCTGGCACTTTTATTATTGTTTTGCAATAAATCGACATAACCTTTTAAGTTATATGCTAAAAGTGCAGATTTTTCTTCTTTCAGCCATTGATCGGCAAGGGCGCGGGCTTTGTCAAATTTCCCCATACGGATGTAGGTTTGCGCCAGAATAATGCGGGTTTTGTCCTGGGAAGGATCTGCAGCCAGAACATCTTCCAGCTCAGATACCCCTTGTTCCCTTAAACTTTCCACACCCAACTTCACAGTCGCCATAATGGTTCGGGTGGCGTTGTCCGTTGGTTTTGATTGGTCATACTTTTCAATCAGTTGTTGGGCGGCAGTTAATGAACCTTGTTTCAGCAACTGATAAGAGGTTGCCGCAATCATCTTGTAGTCAGCGTTACCAATGTCTTTTTTCAGCAACGAAGCACTCACCTCGTCAGCCCGGCCAGCGTCCAGCAATAAGCCGGCGTACATGGTTTCCAGTTGTGGGTTGGCAGGCAATAGATGTTTAATGGCATCCAGATGTGCCAATGCCTGGCCTGGCAATTCCAGATTGATGGCGCTTAAAGCGGCAAGTAATCTGGTGCTGCTGTCTTTCATACCGGCATTAATAGCGCGCTCAGCATGGTCTTTGGCTTGGGTGTAATCTTTTTTCTCGTATAGAGTGACGGCTTTTAAGTAGTTCGCCAAAGGCTGATTAGGATAACCTTTCAGAATAAGGCTCAGTTCTATATCGGCTTCATCAAATTTTTCCAGCTCAACCAGACTCTGGCTTAACATCAGGCGGGCGATAAAATCACGTGGCATCAGGCCGTTATACAACCTGAAACTCTCCACAGCAGCTGCATGTTGGTTAAGCGACTGCTGCAGTCTTGCTTTAATTAACAAAGCTTCACTATACAGCGGACTGGACTCAGTGACCTGAGCAATCAGCGTTAAGGCAACGTCTTGTTTCTCTGCGGCAATTTGCAGGTAACCTTGCGCAATAGCTGCAACATCGGCATTGCGTTGTTGTTGTGCCAACACATCAAAAAAGCTCAATGCTTCATCTTTATTGCCAGACTCAAGTTCCACCAGTGCACGGTACAAATTCAGGTAGTCGTGCTGAGATTCGCTCACCTCTTTATCATTGGCAAAAAGCTCAAGGATGGGTTTGTTGTCTTTGGCAGCGTAATAACTTTTAAACAAAGGCACAGCCACGGCATCTTTGTTGGCGCCTAGTTTTAAGGCACGGTCCAGCTCTTTGGCTGCAGCAAGCACATCGCCGGTTTTCAGGTGCACTTTACCCAGGGCCAGCCGGTAGTCTTTGTTTTCAGGCTCCTGTTGTACCGCCGATTTTAATTCAATCACCGCCGATGGGTAGTTATTGTTCTGCAGAAATTGTTGTGCGTCGGCATAATGTGCCGCGCTGTCTTTTTTACTGCATCCACTGAGTAAAGCCACCATTATTGCGGCGGCTAACAGGCTGGGTTTTTTCATAAACTACACTCCGGGTTAACTCAGATTGACTGAGTGATTATCCTTAAATCTTCAGCAATTGTGTTGCTGGCCTACACGAAGCCAGCATCTGAATCAGGCTTGTTTTTGTTCAATAAAAGCGAGCAGAGAACCAAATGTTTCAAAAACTTCTGCTGAAATTTCATCGTCATCTACATGAATACCCAGTTGCTCTTCAAGGCTGGTGATCACACCAATCACCGCCATAGAGTCAAACTCGGCAATGGCACCCAATAAACCGGTGTCGGTTTGATAACTTTTATTAATTTGCAGAACTGAATTGAGAATGTCGGTAAGTAACTGATGTGTCATGGGTCGATCCTTGATTACGGCGTTAATATCAACAAATCACTGACATAAGCTGCTTTTACATCGAACAAATGAAATCTGTCGGTAAAATACTGTCGGCTTTCTGTTTAAAGTGATTTATTATTGCACACAAAGGGATTAAATGTGAATTGTCTTCAGGGTCATATGATTACCAACCTCCATGATATAGTGCGGCAAAGCACTTTGCAGTTCCCAGAAAGAATTGCATTAAAATTTAAAAAAGAATCAATTAGTTATACAGAATTTGCTGAAATGACAGAAACGGCTGCCAGTCGTTTTATTCAGGCAGGTCTGCATCGGCATCAGCGCCTTGCGGTGTTTTTGCCCAAGCAATTTGAAACTGTAACCAGCTTTTTTGCCACTTCGCGTTGTGGTGGTGTGTTTGTACCGGTAAATCCAGCTTTAAAGCCGTTACAAGTGCAACACATTTTACAAGACTGTAACGTACGTATTTTGGTCACCAGTAAAGACCGTTATGAAGTGCTGGCTGAATCTTTGGCCCTTTGTGAAGACTTACATACGGTGTTGCTGGTTGATGTTGCCGAAGACTTTCAGCAGCAACAAGGGCATTTGTTTATTGCCGCTTTTCACCATCACAAAGCAGAAAAAGCCGCATTGAGTGAAAGAGTGGCGCCAACAGACGCTGATATGGCTGCCATTTTGTATACCTCAGGCAGTACCGGCAAACCCAAAGGGGTGGTGTTGTCGCATCGTAATATGATTGTTGGTGCACAAAGTGTGTCCAGCTATCTGCAAAACAAGCCTGAGGATGTAATTCTGGCGTTATTGCCGCTCAGTTTTGATTATGGCTTAAGCCAAATCACCACAGCTTTTTTAAAAGGCGCCACAGTAGTGTTACTGGATTTTTTCCTGGTGCAGGATGTAGTGCGCGCGATAGAACAACATCAGGTCACTGGACTTGCTGCTGTGCCACCGCTCTGGGCGCAGCTTGCCAAGGCAAAATGGCCAGAAGGTGCTTCAGATTCAGTGCGTTACCTCACCAACTCTGGCGGCGCTATGCCGGACGCACTGCTCAGCCAATTGCAGGGTATTTTCAAAAATGCGGCGCCTTATCTGATGTATGGTTTAACCGAAGCTTTCCGCTCTACCTATTTACCGCCGGCCGATTTACCCCGTAAAAGAGGTTCAATGGGCAAAGCTATTCCCAATGCCGAAATAGTGGTGGTGCGGGAAGATGGTTCTTTATGTGGCCCGAATGAACCTGGCGAGCTGGTGCACCGTGGGGCGTTGGTGAGTTTAGGCTATTGGAATTCACCGGAAAAAACCGCAGAACGTTTTAAATTTGACCCTGTAATGCCCAAAGGTGCTTTATTGGCACCTATGGCAGTCTGGTCTGGCGACACCGTCAAATATGACGAAGAAGGGTTTTTGTATTTTGTTGGCCGTCGCGATGAAATGATTAAAACCCTGGGCAACAGGGTCAGCCCAACCGAAGTGGAAGAGGCTGTGTATGCACTGGACCCGGCTATTGTTGACGTGGCGGCTTTGGGCATTCCGCATCCTGAGCTGGATCAGGCCATAGTTGTATTGGTTGCAATGCAACATCAGCAGGAAGTAGATACCAATGCCTGGTTGTTACAGCTGAAAAAAGCGCTGCCTTCTTTTATGGTGCCAAAAGTGTTGTTGCAAAAAGACAGCCTGCCCAAAAATGCCAACGGCAAAATTGACCGTAAATTACTTTCTGGTGAATACCAGCATTATTTTTCTGAAGGACAAAATCTGTGAACGCGCCAACAGCACCGCAACATGAGCTTATGAACCAGTTTGTTACCAGCGGGCAAGACTTGCTGCTGGGCGGCATGACCATGGCGCAAATTAGCCAATGCCTTGGCAAAGATGTGTTTTATGCTTATGACCGCAAGGTTATCAGCGCTCAGGTGGAAAAATTCCGTCAGTTTATGCCCAAGCGTATTCATTTACATTACGCGGTAAAAGCCAACCCTTATTGGCCTGTGGTGAATTTTATGCGGCCTTTGGTGGACGGTTTTGATGTGGCGTCGCAAAAAGAAATGTTGCTGGCCATTCAAACCGGTATGCCTGCTAAAGACATCAGTTTTGCAGGGCCGGGTAAAGGTGACGCTGAACTGCGTTCTGCTATTGAACTTGGTGTTACTTTGCATGTGGAGTCTGTCGGTGAGCTTCAACGTATTCACACCCTTGGTGTAGCTGCCGGTAAAACGCCGCAGGTGGCGCTTAGGGTCAATCCGTCTTTTGAGCTGAAATCTTCCGGTATGAAAATGGCTGGCGGCGCCAAACCTTTTGGTATTGATGAAGAACAGGTGTTTGCTCTGCTCAGCGATTTTTCCGCTTATGCCGTGAAGCTCAGAGGTTTTCATATTTTTTGTGGTTCACAAAATTTAAAAGCCGAATCGCTGATTGAAGCCCACCAGCTTACTTTTACTTTGGCCGCCAAACTCACCGCAGCTTGTCCTTATAAACCTGAAGTCATTAACCTGGGTGGTGGTTTGGGGATTCCTTATTTTGCCGGTGAAAAACGGCTGGACGTGGCCACAGTAGGCGCTTCGTTAACACAACTTACTGAACAATATCAGACGGAACTGGACGGTATAGAGCTCGTCATTGAGCTTGGCCGTTTTCTGGTGGCTGAAGCCGGTTTATATGCCTGCAAAGTACTGGATAAAAAGCAGTCGCGTGGCACCACTTATCTGGTTTGTAACGGTGGTTTACATCATCATTTATCCAACTCAGGTAACTTTGGCCAGGTTATTCGCAAAAACTATCCTGTGGCTATTGCCAACCGGATGGCGCAGAAAGACACCGAGCTGGTGACTATAGTTGGCCCGCTTTGTACGCCTTTAGATATTGTGGCCGACAGAATGGAGTTACCTAAAGCCGAAGTTGGTGACTGGGTGGTGGTGTATCAATCCGGCGCTTATGGTGCAACAGCAAGCCCACAAGATTTCCTCGGACACCCGGCGGTGACGGAAATTTTATTGTAAATCTCCCGCCGGCGGATGGAGTTTGCCATGGCTTTAAAAAATGGATATCTAACCCCATGCAATAAGCAGGTTGTGCTGGCCGCTTTTTGTGGTCTGCTGGCCGTGAAGAGTTTTCAGCTAGCAGCTGCTGATATCAGCCCGGTGCCACTAAACGATTCTGAAGGCGGCGCCACTTGCCTGCATTATTCACTTTATGGTGAATTAAGCTGGCAACAACGTCTAGGCGACTGGCGCGATAAAAACGCTCAGCTTTATGGTGAAACTGCTTTTGCCAAAACCGATGTACCTCAACAAAATAAACTGCAACATATCAGTCTGGATGTCACAACGCTGGTACAGCAGTGGTTGTTAAAACCTGAGCATAATCAGGGCTTTTTGCTGAAAAATGTGTTGCCAAACAAAAATGGCATCGTCAATTTTCACAGCCGCGAGTCGGACTTGGTCAGCGCCAGACCCATACTGGAATTGCAATTTGCCGATGGCAAGCAACAAATACTTCAGCCAGTGGCAGATACCACTTTTGATTGTTCATCGGTGAAAAGTCAGGGCCAGCTGAAAATTTTGCGGGTAGGTCCGGGTTATCGTGCCGTCGTGCGTTTTGAGCTGCCGTTGGCACAAGTACCATTAAAAAAAGCAGTATTAAAACTTAGCAGCGACAAACAATATGCCAAAGGCGGGGCTGTTGGTGTATTTCAAGTCGAGCCTCTGTATTTGCGCGCCAACAACAGCCAACAACTGGGGCTGGCAGCCAAATATCAACAGGACAACAATATTAGTGCCGATCCGGCGGTGTTATTCAGCCATGGTTTTGAAAATTTATTGTGGTTAAAAGATTGGTCAGATTATTCGCTTGGCAGCTCGGCCAGCACCATAACCGAAGACAAAAACGAAGCCTTTGAAGCACTGCTTGGCAAAGCCTTAAAAGTTGAACTTGATAAAGGCGAAAATTTGGGGCTGGATTTACGCTACAACTTTGCCGATGAAGGCCGGCGGGAACCTGACGAAATTTTTTTTCGTTATTACCTGCGTTTTGGCGACAGCTGGGCACCGACAGCGGATGGCGGCAAATTACCCGGTATTGCCGGCACTTATGGCAAGGCGGGTTGGGGCATGCGTAAGTCTGATGGTTTGAATGGCTGGTCAGCCCGTGGTGGTTTTGAACGGCGCCCGGCCGACAAATTATTTACCGGCTTAACTGCAATCAACAATTATGGTTATCACGCTCAAATGACTGATCCATCCGGTGACCGTTGGTCATGGCAGGACGATCCACGTTCTTTGCTGAAGAATAACCAATGGTACAGTGTGGAGCAGTATGTAAAACTTAATACTCCAGGTAAGGCAGATGGGGTGTTAAAAGCCTGGGTGAATGGTTATCAGGTGCTGGAAAAAACCGATATTTTATATCGACATAGCAATGCTTTGAAAATAGAAACCATCTGGCTTGACGTTTATCATGGTGGCATTTCACCAAGCCCGGCTGATATGGTGTTGTATATCGACAATGTGGTGGTGGCCTCTGAATATATAGGCCCAATGCATCCTTAAGTTTAAGTTGCACAGCTGACAGCAGGCGCCATTATGGCGTCTGCTGCACTTGCTGTATAAAGTTGATTGTTTTTGCTTCAACTTCACTGCGCCATTGCTGGCAGGAAAAAGTATGGTTTGCAGCGTGAATATGCAGGTGGTCTGCTTGTTGTAACAGTTGCTGCCAGCTGCTCTCTGAGCCACAAAGGTCGAGAAACTCCTGCGCTGTTAAGTCGTTACCACTGGTGATCACACAAACCTTGCCCTGAAAACAGCCCCAGCTTTGTTGCATATGGCTGACATAATTTTGTTCGTTGCTCTGTTCAACCAATGCGGCTGCAGGTGTTATTGCGGCACTTTTTTTAACATTGCTGAATAAATCTTTCAGGCTGGCCATAAAAGCAAATTCACCACGCAGAATTTTTAACCACAGGGTTTTGTCACTAAGGCGCTGCCAATAATAGTGTTTCAGCATGGTCTTGGCATAACTCTGCTGCTGCCGTACCCAGGGGTTTAACAACACTAAACCCTGAATTCGTGGATCTTTGATATGGCGCAAACTTAATAAAATGGCACTGGCGCCGTCGCATAAACCCCAGAGCACCACAGATTTCAGCTGCGGCTGTTGCTGAAAAAATGCATCAATAGCAGCTTGAATATCCTGCTGTTGCTGATAAAAACCATGGGCTTCGCCGCCACTGTCGCCCATACCACTGACATCAAAACGTAAAGACGGAATATTGGCTGTGGCCAGTGCACGGCAAAGTTTGACAAACTGGCGATGGCTGCCCACCCGGTATTGTGGCCCACCAACCACCAGTAGCAGTCCTGTACTGGCGCTGCCCGGGCTTAACACAGCGGCAAGTGACTGATCCGCCACCGGCAACATCAAGGCTTGTTCATGCAACATGGCCGGACTCCAGAAATAACACAGTGCTGTTAATCAACAAATCGGCACGCACCAATTCCTGCGCTGACCAATAAGGCGCGTCGTTAAGCTGCTGATACTCAACAGTAAAATATTGTTTTAACATATCGATGTTTTTTTGCGCCACCACTGAAATATTGGGCAGATTGGATGTTTCCAGCCACAACAGTGGGGTTTGCTGATAACTGCTGTGTACTGCAGCTTTGAGTGCCAATATGGAATCCACCAGCTGTTGTTGCAGCGGATAACCTGCAATTTCAACGGTTTCACCTTGTTGCAACCAGGATTCTATTTGTTTTTGCGACAGTTTTTCACCCAAGGCCATTTGTTCGGCAATTTTTACGCGGAAAAACTGTTGTAAAAAGCTGCCGGCGGCCAGTTGCGGTTGCCACAACACTAGTTTATTCAGCGGCAGTGGTAGTGGCTCTGTTAACAAATCAAGCAGCTGCATCACACCAAAACGAACGGCAACAAAGTTAATAGACTGATAACCCTGCGTTTTTAAGCTTTCAATAAAACTCAGATAGTCCTGACGCCAGACAAGGGCCGTGGTATCGGTTAAATCGCCTGCGCTGTCGCCTGTGCCATAAGGGTCCAGCAAAAACACATCAGAAGCTGTGCTGTTAGCCAGTTGCACCATAAGCTGGCGGAATAAATGCCGGCACTTATTCATTTCTTCGGCAAAAGGTGGCAACAACAAAGTGGCAACAGCAGAGCCTGTCTGGCTTTTGGCCGACAACAGATAAAGCTGATGCTGATTCACACTGATAAATGCACTTTCCATAGCAAAAAAGACTCATCAAGAAGCAAAAGTTGCGCCGAGCAATATACACCATAATATGATAATGTTCAGCGTGTTAAATGCAGCCAGCCGCGAATTGCCGCGGCCTGGTTTGTCAGGTTTTTTACCCTCATAGCAAAAAGGAAAAGTGATGCAAAGGATTGAATTTTCAGCGCCGTTGGCGGATGCAAAAAATTATCCGGCTGCAGTGCTGAAGGTAAATCCAAATCAGCCTTTGGCACACAGCACTTTATTCGCAAATCCGGTACTAAAAAATCAGAAACTGCAGTTTTTCGCTACTGGTCGTGGAGCTTTATTTTACGCAGCCTTGCGGTTAAAAAGGGAAGGTGACAACGAAGTTTTATTGCCTGCTTATCATTGCCCGGCTTTAGTTGAACCTTTTATTGCTGCAGGTTACCAAATTCGGTTTTATCCGGTGCAGCCAGATTTAAAAGTCGATTTGTCCAGTTTAAAAAGTTTGATTTCAACAAAAACCAGTCATTGTTTGTTGGTACGTTATTTTGGCAATGCTGAAGGGGTTGCGGACAATTTGCGTTGGTTGTCGGCGCAGGGAATTGTGACCTTTGACGATTGTGCCCATGATTTGCAATCTTTTATTACCCCCACCGTTGTCGCCGATGCCGCTATTTGTAGTATTCGAAAGTTTATCGCCAGTCATGATGGCGGCGCATTGAGATTAAAAGTGGCGCCGGCAGCGGCAGAAAAAACACCAGTGGCAGTGTCATGGATGGTGGAAGGTATAAATCTGCTCAAGTTTTTGTTATCAATTTTCTCTGCGGCAATAACAACCCGGCCCAAGCCTCATTTGTGCAGTCCTATGGCAACTGTACAACAAGTCGCGAGTGAAGCTACAACCACCAGGGCAGAGATACCAGCAGCTAATGTGGTTGTAAAACCTGAAGGAAACGAGCCGTTTCGTTATCTGCAGCATAAAGACCAGGAGCAAAGTTGTTATCGGCTAACTCAATGGCAGTTGACGCACATTAACCTGTCGCAAGTGATACAAGCTCGCCAACAACATGCTGCTCAGCTGATGAAGGGGCTTGCAGGTTCACCTTTGGGGAGCTTGTTATGGCCGCAGTTGCCGCCTGCTTGCGCACCTTATGTAATCCCCTTTTTATTAAATGACAAAACAGGTTTTGATCTGTTGAGAAAACGTGGTTTGCAGGTCTTGCGTTGGGAAGAACTGGCCGTTAGCGACTGTACTGTTAGTCAGGATTATCGTGCAAGGTTGATTCAGATCCCTTGCCATCAAGATCTGAATGAAGATGATATTCACTATATTATTCAGTGTTTTAACATGTAGTTGCAGATTTAACGTTTAAAAAACTGATGTTTTAATTTGGAAAACTCGTTCCGTAAGGCCGCTGACAAACCGTACATACTGGTTAAATTGCAACTTTGTACACCATAAAGAGGCCTTTTATGGGTCATCCAGTCCTGTTTATAGTCATCATCTCCGGTTAAAAAATCCAAACAGGATATTTTGTCCTGGCTTATCACATGTTCTGCCAGCACTGAGGTTAATACTGTGCCGACACTATGTTTGGTATAGGCCTTGTCATGGGCCAGTTTAAAAATACTGGCTGTTGACCCTTCACTAAACCAGATTTGTGCTGCCACCGGTTTATCCAGATGATAAACAATACCAAGACGCAGTTTGCCTTGTTGCCAGGCGAGTTCAGCAATGGCGTCAATAAAACCGGGATTAGGTTCGACATTTTTCCAGCTGTTGCGGTAACAATGATGGTAGTCAATTAAAAATTGCCATAACTGCTGACGACTGCCGGTACTGAAAATATGGCAACTATACTGGCCTGAATGCAGGGTTTTTTCTTTCTTACGTTGTAATGTATGGCGTAAACGGCTCGGTCTTTTCGCCCAGAAATCATCTAAATCTTTAATATCCGGGTGATACCAGTTCGTCGAATGTTGATAAATATGGCTGTGAAAACCGATTTGCCGTAAGGCTTTACACCAAAGTTCGGCTTTGTCTGCCAGACAAGGCACAATATTTAAAGTGTCATATGTTTTTAACTCATGTCTAAAGGCCGCAAAAAAATCCACTAACTGCTGCTCTGAATAGGGCGCCTTTGCCATCAGATCAAAATAGGGGCTGTAATAATTACTCATCCCCTGTAATTGCCGACCTTGGCCTTTTTTGGCGGGCAGTGCCAAAGCAGGAAAGCATAATGTCTGATCCTGAGTGGGTTGCTGAATAAACCAGCGTGGTTCGCCAGTGTTAGCGATCGCTTGTTCAAAACGGTAAAACCATTCTGCTTGCGCAAAGAACGACGTTTGTTGCCCGGCGAAAAGGTTGAGATCTTTGACTTGCTGGTAATGATTCTGGATCTGTGGTTTCACTGCAACCGCCTTTTCAGACTGGTTAGCCATAAATCCAGTTTTTTCAGCAGTGCAAAACGATAATAACTACCGTTATACATAGGCCTGACATCAGTCGCCCAATCGATCTGTTCTTCTGTGGCATGGGTATAAAAATCAATCAGCGCTGAGATTTTCTGCTGTGCTACATATTGAATAACAGCTTTGAGCAACAAACGGCCTGGCGCAAAAGCCCTTAATTCTTCGTCATAACTGGTCTTTAAAATAATAAAAATTTCTGAATTAAAACAACAGAGTCTAGAAGCAGCCAAGCTGTCGTTCAGATAGAACTCTACCACCAACGCCTGTCTGTTTTCTGCAAGTTTGGTCAGATAATTCTGATAAAAAGTGCCCTGAAGATTACAAGGATGTAAAGCGGTGCCATTTTTTCCTTTCCAGCCTCTGCTTTCGAGCATCCCATAACGATCAACGGCGCAGGATATGGCATGGGGGTCAGTATGGAAGACAAATCTGGCCTCTTTGCCTTCTGAGATCAGTCTGTTTTCATATCTGTTGATATTCTTCCGCAAGTTTTTACTACGGCTTTGCCAATAATCACTGAAAGCTTCAGTGCAATTGACTCTGATATTTTTCATGGATTCTTCTAACGAATGTGTCTTTAATGCATCGATCAGCGCCGGATGATCAAGCGGATCTAAACAAAAAAAATCCAGCCTTAATACCAGACCAGGTAAAGCCTGGAGTAAGGCTGCCAAATCGGGTTTTTCATGTAAAGTGCCAACCACCAATGCCGACTGCGCTTGAGACAATTGCGCCAATTCCCAGATCCCGGCCCGGCGCTTTTGCAACACCAACATCATACGAATTTCAGTACCGATGTAACCAATGGCCAGATAATGCTGTTTGCTGAATGTCTGCAGTAATTGACTGATAAAAGTACCGCTTAACATCAGATTGCCGCTGTGTTGTTCTGCAACAATCTGCTGCCAAGCTACAAAATCTTCGGCTTGAATATCATTTGCAGCTTTGATCACCCAATGTTTTGTCACAGTGCTCATGGCAGGTAGTTTTTTAGCAAACGAAGGTGAAATTTCAGCGGTTGATTATCCCACGGCGTAAAACGTTTAAGCTTTAGCAATGGGGTACTGGCGGTGGAATAGCCCCAGTCTGTGACAACGGCCGAAGTAAAACCCGCTTGTTGTACCCAGTTCACCGCAATTTCGTCAAAGTCACGGCCAGCAACACCATTTGGATAAGCAAAATGTTCAATTTTCTGCTGCAGTAGCTGCTCCAGCAGCGTTTTACTTTGCAGAATTTCCTGTTGTTGTGCTTTGGCATCCAGACTTTTCAGAATAGGGTGGTTATGGGTGTGAGCGCCAATAGTCACACCAGTTGCGGCAAGTTGTTGCACCTGAATCGGAGTCATCATTTTTGCTGCATATTCAGTGGCATTATTCAGCTGATATAGCTGGTCTACAGCCTGCAGCCGCTCAGCAACAGGTAAATATTTCAGCTGTTTCAACAACTGCTGCGCCGCAGCAAGCCGACTTGGCCAGTCGTGCAGCATTGTTGTGCCCTGGGTTGTGTTCAGCTCAGTGCGCTTTGGGTCGCCGCATAAATCAATAATACGGTCGTTCCACATATTATTGCCCTGACTAAAGGCGGTGGCGACATAAACAGTGGCCGGAATGTTATATTTTGCCAGAATAGGCTGTGCCACTGTCAGGTTATTCAGATAACCATCATCAAAGGTGACGCAGACAGCGTTGGCAGGTAAGGTATTGTTTTTTAAATGCTCTACCGCTTCAGTTAATGACAAAGGCGTAAAATAACGCGCCAATAACTGCATTTGCCATTCAAAAGCAGCAGCGGTGGGCTCAGTAGGGCGCATAGGGTCAAACTCAGCCAGCACCTGATGGTAAATTAAAATAGATAATTTACCGCGGCCAAGCAGGCGGCCACCGAAAGACAACAGCTGGCTTAACATAACTGGTCAAATCCTCTGCTGTCTAACCATAAATCCAATACCACCATAATCCAGATCAACTCACCATAATAACCGGCGTGACCACTCTGATATGTTTGTATGGCTTTATCAATAAACTCCGCTTTAACAATACCCCGTTGTTTTAACCGGCTTAAACATTGTTCAGTCAGTTGTTGCAACGCCGGTTGTTGTTTCATCCAGACGCCAAAAGGCAAACCAAAACCATGTTTGCTCTTCGTGATGGTGGCCTCTGGTAAAAAACCGCTAAAACTTTGTTTATAAAAGTCACGCAGCGCTTTGCCCGGTAATTTGACGGCGGCCGGTACTGTACAGCTAAAATCCACCAGTTCTTTTTCAAACAGCGGATAGCGTACCTGAACGCCGGCACTGTGGCACATGGTATTTACTTTGACTAAATCGTTGTCTGCCAGCGTAAATTTCCAGTCGAGGAACATCATACGTTCAACCGGATCTGTACTTTGACACTGCTGATACCTTTGTCTTTTGGCTGCGGCAGGTTGCTGCATGTCAACCTGCTGCAAAAATTCACTGCAGAACATTTCTTGAGGGTCAAAACGGTTTAAGAAGTTATAACTGTCCAGCCGGTCTGGCAGCGGCACATTAGCCTGATCAATATAACTGCGGGCTTTGCTAAACCCCGGTATTTTGCCAACGGAACTTTGTAATAGCAGTTCCAGCGGGCATTTCAGCGCTTTAGGCACCTTGGTATACAACTCAAAGGTTTTTTGTTTGGCGTAACGTTCGTTGCCGGCAAATATTTCATCACCACCGTCACCGGCCAACATCACTTCAACACCTTGTTGTTTGGCCACTCCGGCGCAAATAAAAGCGGCCATGGCAGACGAATTGCCAAACGGTTCTTCAAAGGCGGTGGCAACAGTGACAAAGTTCTGCACTATTTCTTCCGGCTGCAGGTAATGCACCTGATGCCGGGTGGCAAAATGTTTGGCGGTGATCAGCGCATATTCGGTTTCGTCATAACCTTTGGCGTCAAAACCTATAGAAAAAGTGCGGGCCTCTGGTTGATGGCGGGCAAAATAACCACTGACAGTTGAGCTGTCGAGGCCACCACTTAAAAAAGCACCGGCATTGGCGCTGATATTACGTTGTACTGCCTGTTCCACCAGCACACGGCATTGTTGCTGCAGCTGTGTTGTAGTCTGGTTACTGTATTGATAATTTGGGTTATAACGCAGCACAAATGTGCTTTGGCCTTTGGGCGACAAACAGAGCTCAGTACCTGGTGCCAGTTTTTGCACATTTTGATAAACACTGAGTTCTGACGGAATGCAATGATAGAAAAAATAATGATAAATAGCTTGTGCTGACAGTTGTTGCTGAGGAGCCTGGCGTAAACTGCTGCCAATCCACCATAAATCTGCCTGATGCCAGTCGGCATAAAGTGGCACAGCGCCAACATGGTCATTAAAAATCCGGATATCGCCTTTATGTTTACACAAATAAACGGCGCTGAAAAAGCCGGCAATCCGGCCATAATACTGTTCGGGCTGTTGCTGCAACAATAACAATAACCAGTGGATGTCGGTAGTTGTGCTGTAGTCCTGGCCATAAGGGCGCACTCTGCCGCTCAGCAATAAAATACCGGCGTCATTTTCCGCATAACTACAGTCTTGCAGCTGCACCTTTAACTGCCGGTTTTGTGCTTGTGGTGTAGTCTGGCTAAAACAAAATTCGTTGTAATTGCCGGTGGTTTGACCGGAAGGAATATAAGTCCACATCTTGTTGCAAAATCCCTGTACGACTGTCGTGGTGAGGTTAAGTTACCGTTTTTCCGCAATTTTGCCCAGCAATGTTTCCAGCTGTGCCGCCTGAAACTGCCTGGAATGCAGCTGCATTTCGTCGTCGCTAAGGTACTGCAGCTGTTGCTGACTGGCCTTTTCCAACAAATTTAATAAGGCAGTTTTAATTTGTGTTACATCATCCAGCGGCGCTATGGTGGCCACTCCACTTTTTTGTACCAGTGCTGCAGTATCACTTTCGGCTGGTGTTAAGGCCAATACGGGGCGGCGGGCCCGCAAATATTCATAGGCTTTGGCTGGTGTCTGATAATTACAGTTAGCGGCCTGCAGCAACAATAAAGCATCCACTTCAAACATTTCGGTTAAAGCTGCCAGATAACCCACGCTTGGCGCAAGCTGTACTATATCGTTGATTTGCCACTTTAATAATTGCGGTGCAAATAAGTCGTCGTGGCCAGTTGCCCTTAATATCAGCTGAAATTTTTGAGCAAACTGTGCATCTTGTTGTTTAAGCTCAGCTAACGCCTGAAACAGCGCCGCCGGGTCGCGTTCACTCGGGTAGATAGTGCCGCTGTGCAACATAACCAGCGGTTTATCTGGTTGTGATACTTTAGGTTGTTGCAGCTCAACGGGTAAGGCTTCAAACATAGCACTGTCATAACCATTGGGTATCAATTGCCAGAAGTCGGCGCTGCTATGCGGATAACGCTCGCGATACAGTGCCACAGCGCCCGGGCTTGTAAGCAATACCTTCTGGCAGTGTTTGACAATTTTTTGCTCTATCCAGGCAAAAATTTTACGTTGGGCCGGATTTGACGGATAACCTTGCTGCAACATCGGGTCGCGTAAGTCAGCGACCCAGGGAATGCCGCTGATTTTATGCAATAAATAACCAATGATATGGGCCGAAGCTATAGGATAAGTGCTTAAGATCACAGCAGGTTTATGTTTTCTGATTTGCTTAAGCCCGCTGATTACTCCACCCAGAATCCAGCTTTGCCAACGATCGGGTAACGCCATCCAACCCAGATAACGGCCTTTGATGGTGAAATGCCTTGCCGTATCACGGGCATAAGCGCGGACAACGTTGATATTCGCCGGAATAAAATCCTGCTGTGCTTTGTTAATTTGCTGATAAGCTTTGCTGTCGACAGTTAACACTGTGACATCCCAGTCATGTTCTGCCAGATAACGGCTGAATGCCAGAGTACGGTGTACACCACTGCTGACCTGAATAGGCGGGAAATGATAGGCGATATAAAGCAGGGATTTATTCACGGTTAACTTCTGGCTGACAAAGTAAGGCCGTTATATTAATCTTTCACTCTTCTTCAGGGCAAGACGAATAGTAAAACACCGTTAAATAACAATGTGTTTTGCTACAACACATCAAGGAAATGTTATGCGTGTTATTGTTCATCGCCAGCCATTATTGGTGTTTTTTGTGTTGATAGCGGGTCTTTGCTGTTTGGCCACAACTCAGGTGCGGGCTGAAAGCAGAGACAATGTAAATTGTGGTATTCAGACCGGTAAACCGCTGGATAACGGCGCACGGGGTTATGGCCCTTATGATGCCAGTAACCCACAACATGCCGATAAATTGCCAATAGTGCTGAATGCGCATTTTACCCGCGAAGTAGAGCAACTGGTTAAAGGCTCCAGAGATGCCAATCTGATGCGCGATATCGACTATACCTTGCGGGCCATTCCCAATTACCACAGAGCTTTGGTGGCCATGTCCAAATACGCCAGATTAAAAGGCAAAGCAGCTTTTAACGGGGTATATACACCTGAATGTTATTTTAAAAGGGCGTTATATTTTCAGCCCAAAGACGGTTTGGTTTATGCCATTTATGCGACCCATCTGCATTTAAGCGGCAAACTTGCTGAGGCCGAGCAGCATTATCAAAGTGCTTTAAAACTGACAAAAAACAAAATTGAAATTAATTACAACTATGGTCTGTTGTTATTTGATAAAGGTGATTATGCCGCGGCCAAAAGCCAGGCCGATATTGCTTATAAAAGTGGTTATCAGCTACAGGGTTTAAAAAGAAAATTAAAAACAAAAGGTATTGTTTTATAAATTAACGGGAGTGTGGCTGTTGTTGCGTGTTGTTGCTGTTTCAATATTATTGGCGCTGTTATCTATTATCAGTATCTGGTGGCCAGTGTTACAACATCAGTATTATCCCCGAAGTAGTGCGCAGGGGGACTGGACTCTGGCATCGGACCTGAAAAAAGAACTTTGGGCCGAACTTGCCGCTGTGCAGCTTGGCATTGAAGTTCCCGCCTGGGAGCAGAACGTGATTGCAACTGCTGATCAAATTCTGAGTGGTTATATCAGCTTGCCGGAATTTGCTGTACAACAATTGCCACTGCGGGGTTTTGCCATTGACCATCAACAAGGGCCTGCCACTTTTCAGCTGGCCATTGCCAGCCTGAAGCTGGAAGATGTGCTGCTGACAGCTTATCAGCAAAGTTACCGCCAACATTATCTGGACACAGCAGCAGCGCGGTTTGCCGACTTTTTTGCTTACCACAGGCACAGTTATTTTTCTGAAACTTTCCTTCGCAACGACCATGCTGTGGCTGCCAGAGTGTCGGTGGTGCTGCGGTTATTAAACATCATTGATAACAAACAACTGCATAATGCAGCTGAACTGCGTCAGGCTGCGCTGGAGTTTCTGGCTGACACTGCGGTTTTGCTGCGTGAAGACAGGTTTTATACCGCCAGAACCAATCATGGTTATACCCAGAATCTGGCGTTATTACAGTTAGCCACTGCTTTTGCTGACAGGCCGGATGCCAAAAAGCTGCGTGATATTGCCATCACCCGCATTCGTCAGCAGCTGGCTTATTACCTGTCGCCCGAAGGGATAGTGCTGGAACATTCCGCTGGTTATCATATTTTTGGTGAAAAACTGCTGGGTTATACCGAAAAATTAATGCAGCTGAATCAGCTCGACAGCAGCGATATCACAAAGCTCTATCAGGCAGCACAACAATACAGCCGCCTTATCACCAGACCTGATCTGTCGGTGCCTAGTTATGGCAATACTGAACTCGATGTCAAAGTGCCGTATCGGGCAGCTTCGGAAACACAGCCACCGCTGGCGGTGTTTCCGGTGGCAGGTTATGCCGTTTTTCAACAGCAGATGCCAAAGTTCGGCAGCAGTTTACATGCAGTGCTTGCCTGGTCTTATTTTAAAAACAATGGCCACAAACACGCCGACGAAATGAGTTTATACCTCTGGGCTAAAGGCATTGAATGGACGGGGGGTTTTGGCTATTGGCCTTATGGTTATGCCGGTATGGAGCAGGCTTATGGCTGGAGCAGTTCGAATGCTCCTCATCTGGTGGCGGAAACTAAAAACAGCCAGCGTGAAACCCGGCTGGATGGTTTTGCCACACAAGACAATTTTTCTTATGTGGCTTTAACCCGAAAAACCGCTGCTGCAACTTTAAATCGTCAGCTGATCGTTCTGGACAATCAGCTGCTGGTGCTTGATTTTGCCGATTCAGCACAGGCCGGCATTGCAACCTACTGGAATTTCCCAGCCGGTGTCAGCATGACAGCCACAGCACAAGCTTTGCAATTTAAGTTAAGTGCCGGGGCCGAGCCGTTACAACTTTATATCAGCCTGTGGGGCAGCCCAATGCCCGAAGTTGCAACAGTACATGGTCAGATGTCGCCGGCTGCGGGCTGGAATGTATTGCGCAATCAGCCTACAGCGACTGATGCACTGGCTGTGCATCAGGCCAAAGGCCAGAGTCTGACAGTGACACAATTGCAGTTCAGCGATACTGAAAAGTCCACAGCGCCGGTTGTTGTCACCACGGGCGGCACCACTGATCACTGGCAGCTGACAACGGATTGTTATCAGCTTAGCCGGCAGCAGGATAAACTGAGCTATCAAAACAGTTGCAGTCAGCACAGTGGTAGTTTTCAGCTGAAGCCCCAGTCCGATCTCAGTGCTTATCAGGCTATTGTGGATGCTTCTGAACAAGCCAAACAACGTTACCCTTATTTTAAAGCGCTGGTGAAATACCGGTTATACGCCACTGCGGCCGCTCTGGCGCTGCTGGCCTGTGCTTTGTTATTGGCTTTTTTGTTAAGACGTCATGTTCTGCGGCGCTGGTTACTGTTGGTAAATCTGTTGGGCTGGCCTGCTTTTAGCTGCTGGGTGCTGATGTTTTATCTGGTGGTGTAGCCGCGTACTAAGTCAATTTAAAAAAGGTTATTTGGCCGCTCACTTTACCGGCCATCTTGATAAAACAGAGCGCCGCTTAGTGGCGCAGCGCTCTGGCTTTTTGGATCAAATCTGCAGTACGAGCATCCAGCACTTGTTTTGACCAGATGCCAAATAACAGTTGTCTGTTATGTTGTTGTTGCTCCGGGTTTAGTTGTTGTTGCAACAGCCCGGGTTGTTGCTGTAATTGCTGCACACTGTATAGCACAAAACCCTGCTGGCGGAAGTAGTCATAACAGGGGTTCTCTTCCCGTAAAAACACCATAGCGCCCAGATACAACATGATTAAGATATTGCCAACGCCCTGTTGCCTGACATGGTTCATGATGAGGTGAGAGCAGGATGACACTAAATCAAGGTATTGTTGCAGCGGCATAAAGTCGGTTAAAGGCAGAAAATTGGCGGGTAATAACTGCTGTCCTGCGGTTTTGATGGCGCTGGCATAAGCGGTGTCGCCGTAACTGAGTGGGCATATCACTTGTTGCCCCTGAAGCGATGTTGAAGAGGCCAGCCAGTCTAAAATATCCAGATGATTACAGCTGGCGGAAGCACTGTTGCCAAGCAGAATATTCTGACCTGACATTTGCCTGTCGATAAAACCTTTGAGCAACACTTCTTCCAGCGAACCATAGTTCCATTGCACCGCAGCCGGAAATTGTTTAGCGCCAAAGGCGGCTTTAATCAAAGGGTATTCGTTAGGCAATACAGGGCTAAACAATGCCATTTTAGCGATAGCGGCCTTTTTATCCGGATTTAACCGTATTTTTTCCAGCCAGTGCCGCAGTAGTCCCGGCAGATGACGTTTTTTCTGCGGGCTTTTTGGTGCTGGCTGACCAAATTGTTGTGCCGTCAGTGGCAATAACAGCGCCTGTTTATCCGGGTACAGCAGATCATAATAGTCATAACCCCAGCCAACCCAGACAAAGGTGACATCTTGACGGCAGCCGTTAATAACACTGAGCCAGAAGGGGTGCAGCGAATGCACGACCACCAGATCATAACTGGCTATCTTCTGGTAAAGTGCAAAACCAAGCCGGTCGCGGTAACGCACTGTTGTATATGGCGTTTGTTTGATGTAACTGTGGTATTCATCAAAAAATATAAAAAAGTCGTTCAGGCCAGGCGCAACATTCTCAAAACTGATGTAAGCGTGGTCGATAAATTTTTCGTTAATAGCCAGGTGTAAAATACGTCCGTTTTTCATGTTGTGCTGTTGTCCTTTGGCATTAACCCTGGTAAATAACGGCTGACAATCATTTTCTCCAGGCTATCGGGGCAGCCCGCTAATTGCCAGAATAACAATAATAAACTGCCGTAAACTACAGCTCCCAGCGCCACTGAACTGAGCAGCAGCAGCAGATCAGGCCAGTTGCCAGCCAGCAGCTGAAAACCATATAACGCCAGACACATCAGGGTGCTGGCCGCTATGGCTCTAAGCGTAACCTTCAGCACAGCAAAAGCGTCCAGCGCCACCAATCTGGCAATAGAGATATGAGTAACCACCATCAAAATGGACGCTGCCAGCAACAACGCATAACCAATGCCGGTTAAACCATAAAGTTTGATAAAAAAGTACAAAGCCGGAATAAAAATGGCGGCGCGCAGCACATTGGTGAACACCAGATACCTTGGGCTGCCTGTTGCCATAAATACATAACCGACATTCGATGACAAACTGATCACAAAACCGGCCAGTGCCAGCCATTGCATCATTTCTGTCATTGGCACCCAAACAGGCCCTAACACAGTGGGCACCAGTAAAGGCGCTAAAAAGGCAATGCCGGCGGCAGCTGGCAAGGAAATAGAAGCGCTGAGATTGATGGTATTCAAATAAGCTTTACGCAGTTCTGCTTTATCGTCTTTCAGTTTGGCGTACACAGGGTAGGTGGCCCTGTTAATAGGCGCGGCAATTTCTGAGGTTGGCAATAACGCAATTTCTTCACCAACGCTAAAAAGACCTACAGCTTTGCTGTCGAGCAGTTGGCCTGTTAACAGAATTGGCACTTTTTTATTAATGTAATCAATGGCGTTATTTAGCATCAGCCATTTGGAAAAACCAAATAACTCCCGTGCTGATGCCAGACTAAAACGTGGCCTGAACGCATTCATATAAAAACTAAAAATAACGTTTAGCGCTTCATTAACTAACATGCCAAACACCAGCGCCCAGTAGTTGCCCAATACAACCACCAGAACCATGGTACAGCTAAAACTTAATAATTTTGGAATAACCTGCAGTTTCAGCTCTTTGCGAAAATCCAGATTTTTCTGAAAATCAATCACACCTATATTGGTGCAACCCGACAACACGGCCATCAGTGAGATGGTATAGATCACCGCTGTGAGTCTGGGGTCCTGATAATAAACTGCAACCCAAGGCGCCAGCAGCACTAATAAAGCTGCAGCACAAAGACCAAACAGCAGTTTAAAAGTCCAGGCGGTGTTGTAGTCGGTGACAGTGGCATTTTGCTTTTGAATAAGCACAGTGCCAAAACCAAAAGCGCCAAATAAATCAATAAAAGCGTAAATGGCCATGGCAATGGCCACTATGCCAAAATCCTCCGGCAGCAATAATCTGGCCAGAATAATAGAACTGACCAGGCCAATAGACTTCACAACCATTCTGCTGATTAACATCAGAATGGAGCCGGTAAATACTTTATTCTGGATTTCTTTTTGCGCGGTCAAATTGTTCTGCCCAGGTTGTGAGATTCTGCCAAGTGGTATGCGTTCGCAGGTTTCTGATGTACGGCCATAAAAATGAACAGCAGCTGCTAGCTGACCAGGTTTTCGACATAACGGTATTTGCCGTTTTTACCCGGGCTGATGTCATCAACAATACGGATGTTAATCTGCGCCGTGTTGCCAAGACGGGCCTGAAATCCCTGCACTATTTGTTGTTGTTCTGCTGCTGTCAAAGTGCTGTTTAGCACCAGCTGCAGCTCTGTGTGCTGGCGGCTCTGTTGCACTATTTTAAACTTTGCCACCTGAGGCAAGGTTCGCACTATATAAATTAATGCCAGTGCATGCATTTTGTCGCCTGCAGTGGTCAACAGAAAATCGGTCGAGCGGCCTTGTACTTCACTCAGCACTGGTAAACCCCGGCCACAACTGCAAGCCGTTGTGCCTATAGTGCCCATATCACCTGTGCGGTAGCGGATAAAAGGATAATCCTGGGTTTGCAGATGGGTAATGACAATTTCTCCCATTTGCCCTGGCGCTACCGGCTGATCATCAGGGCCGATAATTTCAACAATAATGTCTTCTGCGCTGATATGCAGGCTGCCGGCAGGGCATTGATGGGCAATAAAACCTGCGTCTCTGGCACCATAACCATTGGCAACAGGGGCGGCAAATACCTGTTCAATCAGTTCACGCTGATGTGGATACAACATTTCAGAAGTGACAAACACCACCTGAATACCCAGTTGGCTCATATCAGTCTGTTGTTGCTGCGCCGCTTGTGCCAGCTGATGAATGACAGATGGATAACCAAACAACATTTTTGGTCTGAGCTGCTTGAGTTGTTGCAGATAACTTTGGGTACTGGCGGCCGTCAGATTAAATGCCGGCAATAAGTGCGAACGAAATAACCAGTCACGCAGTTGCTTAATTTTGTCTTGTTTACCCAGCTCGATTGGCGAGCCCCAAAGGACAGCCTCACAATCGCCAATGTCGACGCCCCACCAGCGGGTGGCCCGCAATTTAGCAGCAACATCGTGACTGACTCTGGGCTCTCCCATAAAAAACACCAGAGGTTCACCACTGGAACCACCGGTATTGTATTGAATAAAGGGGCCAAGGCCTTTGGTTTTAAGGGGTTCGCGTTGTTGTTTAATGACGGTTTTGGTCAAAAAAGGTAATTTGGCAAGGTCCTGACTGCTTTGTATATCGGCCGCTGTGAGGCCCAAATCGGCAAACACCTGTTGGTAATAAGCATTATTGGCCACCACCTGCTGCATAAACTGCTGCAGCCGTTGTTGTTGCACCTTTGCCACTGCATCCGCAGACAACCATTGTTGTTGTTCTAAACGCGCCAGCATCCGGTAGGTTTGATGGCCTTTTAGCCATTCATGCAGGCGGAACAAATAACGGCTGACCAGCCAGGTATAAAAACCGGATTTTTTGTTCATGATGTGGCTTCCTGCGAAACTAAGGCTGGTTCTTTTGCGTTGTTTATTTGTTTTTGTGTGACCGCAAGCAGCGCCACTATTGAAATAACAATATGAAATGGTAAGTCAAAATAGCCCAGCCCCAGAAATGCCCCACCGACGGCGTAAGCGATCAAACTGCACTGCAACATTTTTGCAAGCAGAGCCTGCGAAGCAAACTCCGCTTTACCATCACATAACCTGATCACCTTATTGGCGCTTTTCCAGCTGGTGAAATAAATCATAAACCAGAGGAAAAAGCCGATAAAACCATGATGCGCCATGATCTGGAAATAAATACTGTGTGAATCCTGAAATTCCGGGGCAAAAGGGGCGTATTTCAGATAGTTATTGGCATTAAAGGCATTATAACCACCGCCAAATACTTCGGATTTAGCCAGATTAAATGCCATATGCCAGGCGTCAAAACGGCCGCTGACTGAAGTGTCGTATTGTTCACCTTTGGTTTCGTCGACCACTATGGTGCCCATACGTTCATGCCAGCTTTGTGGCATAAAGTTATAAGCTAGCGGCGCCGCCAGAATAAACATCAGCAAAAAGCCCATTTTATTTGGGCCTTTTAACCACAAAAAAGCTGCCACTGCCAAAGTGCCTAATAAGGCGCCGCGCGACTGTGAACCCAATACGGAAATAACGATAAAACCCATCAGTAACAACAGGCCCCGTTTTGCCCAGATCCAGTTGGCCGGTAATTGGCTGCGCAAATAAAATAACACCGGAAAAATAATCAGCAGGGAAATTGCCAGTTCATTATTACCAGCAAAAAAACCACCATTTGGTCCCCAGACCCGGCCACCGCCGCCTGTCCTTAAGGTAAAAATACCACCTTTAAAACCATAAAAAGCAATACTCAGAGCCACCACCCAAAGCGCCAACTCGATACGGCGAACACTGGTGAGCATAGCCAAAATAACCAGCGTAAATATCTGAATAGTCATGACTTTTTCAAACTGCTGACTGGCGTAAGCACTTTCCGGATTTACAAAAAAAGTAATACACATCCAAAGGTCAAACAACAATAAAAACTTCACCGGTGTTTCCATTGGTACTTTTTTCGGTTCTTTGCTAAATAGAAAACCAGCCAGCAAAGTCAGGCCAATACCGGCAGAAACAGGCATAGTCTGAATAAAGCCAAAAGCCTGACGGTGTGGCACCATATAAGAAATCCAGCACCAGACTAAAACACCATAAAAGGGCCGGCGTAAAATAATGGGCACACTGATCAGCAGCACCAACAGGATAAAAATATCGCGCATTTAGGGCTTAGCTCCGCTGTCAGGTTCAGCCGGGCCCCCAAGGCGCTGATACAAAAAGTGCAACTGCGCAATACGCAAATCCCAGTGATTGGCTTTGGCATAATCTGTCAGCACAGTCGATTGCCATTGGGTTGTCAGGGCATTAAAAAGCGCCGTACTTAACGCTTTGTGCTCATCAAGCGGCACTATCAGGCCAAGTTCAGGCTGGCAGACCACCTCTGCGTTACCACCAACATCTGTCGCCACTACAGGTAAAGCGCAGGCCATGGCTTCCAGAATCACATTGGCCCAGCCTTCGTTGGCTGACGCCAGTACAAATACATCAGCGGCCGATAACGGCTGTTTTAAGGCTGCAGGCGGCAAAGCACCCAAAAAATGCACTCTGTGCGCTAAACCAAGTTGTGCGGTCAGGCTGCGAAGTTCAGGTTCATAATTACCTTCGGCATTGGCGCCGCCCACCACCAGATAATGTACATCCAGGCCTTGTTGGATTAAATCCGGCAGGCAGTTGATCACATGATGAAAACCTTTACGTTTCACCAGGCCGCCGACTGTAATTAAAACTTTGGCATCCAGCGGTAAACCCAGTTGTTGCCGTGCTTCGGTTTTATCGATCACACTAAACTTTTCGGTGTCGATACCATTCCCAACCACAGTAAATTTAGCGGCGTCGGCGCCAAGACGAACGGCATGTTGTTTTAACGAGTCCGACACACAAATCATCGCCGATGCCTGTTGCCAGGTTTGTAACAGTTGTTCACGCCGGCCCGGTAAAGTTGCGTGTGGCACTTCAGTGCCTCTTAAGGTCACGGTACATGGAATGGCCAGCTCTTTGGCAATGCCGCTGGCGGCCAAACCATCGGGGTAGGTAAAGTGGCTGTCAATCAGGGCAAAAGGGGTTTTTTGGTGTAGTTTTTTAATCAGCGCTCCTGCCGCCCTTGCCATCGACGCTGCGTCATTATTACGGCCAAAACCGGGTATAGAAAAAAATCTCGGGTAATACACGCTGATGCCTTGTTGTGTTTCCATCAGCGCTGGCATAGGTCGGTAGTCTGGTTTAAACAACCGGATCAGACTTTGACCAGGAAACCAGGGCACCGGGCTTATCACTGTTAAATCATAGAGTTTTGCCAAGCGAAAAGTGCGTTCGCGGACAAAAAGCCCGGCGTTGGGCCTGGCTGAACTTGGAAATAACGAGCTGAAAATTAATAACCTGGCTTTTTTCATCAGCGCACGTTCTTCTTGTTGTCGTTTTGTTTTTGCAGCAGTGCACGGTAAATATCCGGGTAGGGCGCTGTGCTGTTTTTCCAGTTGCGAACCTGCTCCACAAAACGCCGGCCATTTTGTTTGAGTCTGTCCCAGTCGTGTTGATTAGCCAGCAGCTCGCTGATGCTAAGCGCAAGCGCCGCTGCGTCGTCGGCTTTAAATAACACACCGGTTTCGCCGTGCTGAATCAGCTCACGATGGCCACCAATATCAGAGGCCAACACCAGACCAAGCTGGGCCATGGCTTCCAGCGGTTTTAGCGGTGTTACCAGCTCTGTCAGCCGGATAGATTCTCTTGGATAAACAAAAATATCGACCAGGCTGTAATACTGCGCTACTTGCTGGTGTGGCACCCGGCCGGTAAAAATGACTCTGTCGCTGATGCCAAGTTGTTCGGCCTGAGCTTTAAGCGCTTGCTCTTGCAAACCGCCGCCCACCAGCAATAACACCAGATTGGGCTGGCTGTCTTTTAGTTTGGCCAGCGCATCAAGCAGAATATGCAGCCCTTCATAACGGTAAAAAGAGCCTAAAAACCCAAGCACAGTTTTGCCTTCGAGCTGATGTTTGCTGGCAAGGTCGCTATTGCGTTCAGTCAGCGGTGGGAAGGCATCAATATCCACGCCATTAGGCACTATGCTGATGTTGTTTGCCTGGATGCCCCATTGTTGCACCTGAGTGGCCAGCCCTTGGCAGATAGTGACTACATGGTCGGCGCTATGCAGCGCTTTTTTCTCCAGCCACTGGCCAAGCCGGTAACGCAAATCACCTTCTTTACAGGTGCCATGACTGACAGCTGCGTCTTCCCAGCTGGCGCGCATTTCGTATACCAGCGGAATACCAAAACGACGGGCTACGCTGGCGGCGGCTATTGCATTCAGTGACGGTGAGTGGGCGTGCAGAATATCTGGTTTTTCTTGTGTGATCAGTTCAGCCAGCCGCTGTTTTAACGTGCTTATCACATCCCACTGGTTCAGCACCGGCACTTTGGCAAGAGCGCCCTGGGCTGTGCGGTAGAACTTCAGGCCATCCACCATTTCGTCGGCTGGCGCTTCGGCATAATGTTTGGTGCTGGTCAGCTGTACAGTTTCTATACCCAGCTTGTGTTGTTCACGCAAAATAGCGAGGCTTCTGAAAGAATAACCACTGTGCAGCGGCACTGAATGATCAAAAATATGCAGAACTTTTAACGGCGTCATTTGGCTTCCTTGCGGTGCAGCCTTGAAGCAAGGCTGCGAACTAATGTCACGAGCAACACAAAAAACAGCAGGCTTTCCAGAGCTAAAATGCCCCAGAGCAGGTTTTTTAATTGATACATATGGTTAATTTGCGCCTGGTTTTCAGCTGTGGTTATGGCATACAGTTTGGGGAACTCGCCAAGCGCAACCGCCAACAGCTGTTCAACATGTGGTGAAATGTGGCGGGCTGTTGCAAGCACAGGGTGCTGGTCGTAACTTAAGCTGTTGTTGGCCCAATACATAAAAAAGGTGTTGCGACCTTGTTGGAAATAATCCAATAAATGCTGGTTGTCGCGAAAACCGAAGTTTTTTGCTGAGGTACGCACTATTTCAATCTGTTGTGGTGCACTGAACAATAAGTGTCTGAATTCCAGCACTGACAACGGTTGTTTTGTGGTCGCATCTACGGCGTAAAAACGGTTAAATAAATCCAGCATGATCCATTTTTGCCATTGTGCATCCCAAATCTCACTCAAGGCATGGCCGTGCCCGGCAAAACCATCAAAAGAAATACCCCATTCGCGCACCGGAATGTTCAGGGCATAAGCAATACTGTTGGTTACCTGAGTGTAGTCAGCACAATAACCGGTACTTTGTTGTTCTATCGCTAACAAAGCTGTGTGGCTGTCGGATTGAATAGCGCCGCCGAGGCGTTTTTGTTGTTCAAACCTTTGGGATAACTGCAGCAGTTGTTGCAGCGCGCCAGCAGTGATTTGTGTTGCGACAGGCGTTTGTGCTGCAACTGGCGCAACCCACTGACTGAGCCAGTCTGGCACAGTGGCTGTTTCCTTGCGAAAATCCGCAGGATAGTCAGTTGCCGCCCAGTGGAATTCAGCTTCAGCTGCACTTTGAAACACCATGGCGTTTCGAAGGCGCACCAGCTCGCTGCTGGATGGAAAAAACGCCAGCAATAACAATAACGGCAACATCATTGCCGTTATTAACATTGTTATTTTTTTTCCCAAAGACAACATTATTACCAGCACAAGCCAATATAACGGGCTTTGAGCATAGAAATGTCTTTTAAATGCACCAGGTCAATCAGAGTGTGATCGGCCGTGAGTTTGGCACAGACGTCAGCCACTAAAGCTTTGTCATTTAAACCCAGCACTATCACAGGGTTATCCGCCAGCAAAGCGTCAATGTCAGTGGTCATCAGATCGCCAATATGCGGAATAGACTCTTCAATATATTTTTTATTGGCGCCAATCAGTTTGGAAATACTGACTTCAGGGTCAAAAATATTCAGCAGTTTGCCTTTGCCAATTAAAAACTCGGCCAAATCAACCAGCGGACTTTCACGTAAATCGTCAGTACCAGATTTAAAACTTAAGCCAACCATGCCAATTTTGCGTTGACCCGTTGCCAGAATTTTCTGACAGGCTTGTTGCAGATGTACAGCGTTGGACGCCAGCACATGGCCCAACATCGGAATTTCGATATCGGCTTGTTTGGCCACATATTGCATAGCGCGTAAATCTTTGGGCAGGCAAGAGCCACCAAAAGCAAAACCTGGTTTTAAATAAGCGGTGGAAATATTCAGCTGTTTGTCGGCACAGACTAAATCCATCACTTTAAACGGATCTACCGCCAGACCATCACAAAGCCGCGCCACTTCATTGGCAAAAGTGATTTTCAGCGCGTGGAAAATGTTACAGAAGTACTTCACAGTTTCGGCGGTTTTGACGTCGGTTTTTTTGTATTCACCCGGCAGATGGCCAAACATTTGTTGCATCACACCATGGGCACGCTCTGAATTGGCGCCAACAATGGTAAAAGGCGGGTTGTCATAATCTTTAATGGAGCTGCCTTCACGCAAAAATTCCGGTTGGAAGCAGATATCAAAATCAACACCGTCTTTTTTACCGGAATGTTGTTCCAGCAGGGTTTTTAACACACCTTCCACTGTGCCTGGCAGCAAGGTTGAGCGAAACACGATGGTGTGGTAACTGGTTTTTTTCGCCAGCGCTTTGCCCAGCTGCTCAGCCAAACGTAACACGGCGGTTTGATCCTGACTGCCATTCGCTTGAGATGGGGTGCCCACACAAATAAAAGACAATTCGGTTTTTAACAACGAAGCTTCGACATCCTGACTGATTTGCACCAGCTGGCGGCTCACCACGTCGGCCATCAGCTCTGGCATACCTTCTTCAATAACCGGGGACTTTCCGTCCTGAATTAATGCCAGTTTAACCGGATCTATATCAACGCCAATCACTTTGTGGCCGTCACGGGCAAGGCAGGCCAGCGACACTGCTCCGACATAACCTAAGCCAAAAATACTGATATTCATCACTGCACTTCCTGTTGTGTTAACTGTTTTGTTGCATGTAAGTCTATACATCTGTTCACAATAGTGTCCAGATGCGCCATGGAGTAGCGCCATTGGTGGTTGCTGAGCATACGCTCACGGCCGGCTTTGGCATAACGGCTGCGAAGTTCAGGCTCTGTCATTAAACGCAGCGCCTGACGGGCCAGTTCTTCTTTGGTGTCGGCGATTAAAAAATGTTCGTTGACCACAGCGTCAATACCACCGGCGGCTTCGGAGCTGCTGATCACCGGCACACCCATCGCCATGGCTTCAAGAATTTTATTCTGGGTGCCGCGGGCAATTTTAAGCGGCGCCACCATAGCCGCTGTTTTGCGGATAAAAGGCCGCACATCAGGCACACTGCCGGTGACAATCACACCTGGCAGTTTGGCCAAAGCCAGAATTTCTTTGCTGGGTTCGGCACCAACTATATAAAGTTTGGCATCTGGCAATTTGGCGCGAATAAGTGGCCAGGCACCGGCACAAAACTGCAACATGGCTTGCTGATTCGGGTAATAGTCCATCCGGCCAATAAAAGAAATGCTGTGCATTTCATAATCCAGGTTTTGTGGATCCGGACAAAAATAGTCGCTGTCGACCCCATTTGGAAACCAGTCGGTGGCCGGTGCTTTTTGATAACTTTGTAAGGTCTCAAGTTCGGCTTTGGTGGTACAGCTACTCAGGTCAAAGCGGGTGGCCAGTTGTTTTTCAGCACGTAACATTTTTAACCCTTCCAGCAAATAACCCAGATTCAGTGGGAAAGGTTTAAATTCGCGGTACGCCAGCCACTTTTGCGAGTCCATATCACCAAAATCGAGGATTTTTGGAATGTCAGTGACATGAGCCACGTACTGTGCAACAGATGAACAATGCACAAAAATGAGATCAAATTGCTGTTCAGCCAGTAACTGATTGATATGTTTGGCTAAGTCCGGGCTGTAAAAATAACCCATTGACGAAGGCGTCAGCAGTGGCAGACGCAAAATCATGCGGGCAAACTGCACCGGCTCGCTGACCACAGCAGCATAATAATGACTGCAATATTGTTTGATGCCTTCACCTTCGGCCGCTTCCGCTTTATTACGAGCCAGAGATGCAACAAAAACTTCATGGCCCTGTTGCTGGAAGTGGCGGATCATATTAAAAGGCCGGATCTTGCCGCCTCTTTTTGGCGGAAAGGGGAAACGGTGACAGATATACAAAATTTTCATATCGAAGCCCTGATGGTTTCAGTCAGTTGTTCGGCGCTTTGACCATCAAGGTACAACCGGCACCAGATTTCCAGATTCAGCAAAGCCAGCAGGTGATCGGTATGATCTTCCTGCTGGGCAAAATGTTGTGCCAGCGTTTGTTCAATCACGGGCCAATGTAATAAACCACGTTTTTCCACAGTGTCGCGGTTGATAAAAAACTGCAATAACGCCGCCAGTTCTTTTTTCAGCCAGGCGCCGAGTGGGGCGCCAAAACCACGTTTTTTCCGATCCAGAATATCAGCTGATAATAAATCAGACATCGACTCTTTCAGCAGATGTTTTAACCTGCCGTTTTTCATCACCAACTGCTGCGGAATTTGCACCGCCAGTTCCACCATCTGATGGTCTAAAAATGGTACCCGGCATTCGAGCGAAGTGGCCATGGTCATTTTATCGGTCAGCATTAATAAATCGTCGGCCAGTTGTGTTTGCCGGTCAGTGTCAAACATGCGCCACAACGTTTCGCTTGCTTTACTTTGTTGATAAGTGCGACTGACCCAATCATTGCTCTGGTTGAGTGTTAATAACTGCCGGCGTTTGTCGTCGCTAAACACCTGCATATAATTCTGATAACGCTCAGCCGGCGCTAAATCGGCCGAAGCAATAAAAGCTTTGCCAAGTCTTAAGGTATTCAGCAGGCCGGAATGGCGGTCGCTTGGCAACATCGCGGCCAGCGGTTTAATCAGCTTTTGGCGGATAAAAGCCGGAATTTGCTGATAACGTTCTAAATAATGTTCACCCAGATAACGGCGGTAACCACCAAACAGCTCATCGCCACCAACACCGGATAAAATCACAGTCACGTCTTTTCGGGCAAACTCAGACACCAAAAAGGTGGTGATAAAAGCGCTGTCAGCGACAGGTTCATCAAGATGCCATAACAACTTGGGTAACAAAGACACCACGTCGGGTTTGACCAGAATTTCATGGTGTTCAGTGCCAAACTGGCTGGCGACAGCTTTGGCATAGGGCAGTTCGTTATAAAAAGCACCGGCATCACCGGTATCAAAACCAATAGCGTAAGTTTTTACCGGTCCTTTGCTGTGACGTGACATTAATGCCACTACGGCGCTGGAATCGACACCACCTGATAAAAAGGCGCCAATAGGCACATCACTGACCATCTGCATTTCAACCGACTGCTCCAGCTGGCTGCGGATGGCCTGTACCCATTGTTGTTCAGTGCGGCTGTGGTTTTGCTGAAAGTCCGGCTGCCAATATTGTTGTTCGCTGATACCACTTGGGTTGATCAACAGATAACTGGCCACCGGTAGTTTACGGATACCGGCAAACATCGACAAAGGTGCCGGCACATAACCTAAAGCCAAATATTGCTCAAGCGCCTGTGGATCTATGGCTTTTTCCACGCCTGGCAAAGCCAGAATTGCTTTGGCTTCAGTGGCAAAGGCCAGATAACCTGATTGCTGCGAAATATACAAAGGTTTAATGCCAAGCCGGTCACGTGCTAACAACAACTGTTGTTTATTGTTGTCCCACAGGGCAAAAGCAAACATACCGTTCAGGTGTTGCAAACAATCGAGGCCATATTCCTGATACAGATGCAAAATAACTTCGACATCGGAATTGGTTTTAAAAGCATATTTACCGGATAACTGCTGGCGTAGCTCACGGTAATTATAAATTTCACCATTACACACCAGTACCAGCGAACCGTCGGCGCTGCTGATAGGCTGATGACCGCCGGCAAGGTCAATTACTGACAAGCGGGTCATGCCAATAGCGACGTTATCAGCTACAAAACCGCCATGATCATCCGGACCGCGGTGACGGGTAACAGTGGCCATCACATCAAGCCATTGTGAGGGAAATTGTTGTGGTCTTTGGGTGGCCACTACACCATGAATACCACACATGGTTAACCCACCTGCTGACGATAAAACTGGCTGAACATTAATAAAGTCCAGAGTGCTGAGCTGTGGTCATGTGTGCCAGCCTGGTGCTGATCGTACAGCTGACGGATATATTGTTGATTAAACAAGCCGGAATCAGCCAGCTGTTCACAACTTAATAATTGCCACAGTTTTTGTTTCAGCGGGCCGCGGAACCAGCTTGCCAGAGGCACAGAAAAACCCATTTTTTTGCGGTACAAAATGTCATGTGGTAAATATGGTTCCATCGCCTTTTTAAAAGCAGCTTTACCTTCATTGCCCTGGATATTCAGACTGGACGGAATGCGGCTGGCCCATTCCACCACTTTGTGGTCAATCAGCGGCACCCGGACTTCCAGCGAATGCGCCATACTGGCACGGTCTACTTTGGTCAGAATGTCACCGACCAGATAGGTTTTCATATCCAGATATTGCACCAGTTTCAGCGGATCTTCGGTGCCGGCGTTGGCGGCATGGCGCTCAAACACTTCCAGTGACCGATAACCGGCCAGTTGTTGTTTCAGCTTGTTGCTAAACAACTGATTACGGGCGTCAACACGCATAATCGACATGGTATTGGCATAACCTGACACCGCATCCAGCGCCATCGACTGAAAGGTGGTTTTGGCACGTAAAAAACGCGGAGCCCAATCCAGTTTTGGATAAACCTTGCCAAGGGTGCCAAATAACGGTTTACGCACAGAGGCAGGTAACACAGAACGCATTTTTTCTTCATGCAGCTGATAACGGTAACGGCGGTAACCGCCAAAAAGCTCATCACCACCATCACCAGACAAAGCAACTGTTACATGCTGGCGCGCCAGCTGGCAAACCCGGTAAGTCGGGATAGCTGAGCTGTCGGCATAAGGTTCATCGTATAAATGGGCCAGCTCGTCAATCAGCGAAAAGTCATTGCCGTCCACCACCTGAGTTCTGTGATTTGTTTTATATTGCTCCGCCACCTGATTGGCATAATCACTTTCGTCAAATTTCGGGTCGTCAAAACCGATAGAACAGGTGTTAACAGGTTTATCTCCCTGAATTTTTGCCATCAATGCGACTACTGCGCTGGAGTCAACACCGCCGGACAAAAATGCGCCAAGCGGCACTTCGGCAATCAGCCGGATATCCACAGCCTGACGTAGTCGTTCTACCAGCTCTTCCTGTACTTCTTTTTCAGTCAGCGGTGTTTTTGCAAAATCCACATCCCAATATTGCACTGGTTGCAAAGGGCCACGGCGATTTTTATCAATCAGTAAATAGTGGCCTGGGTTTAGTTTGTAAGCCTGACTGTAAATAGTGTAAGGCTCTGGTACATAACCAAAAGTGAAATAATCTTCAATGGCAGGGGCGTACAACGTTTTGTCAAAATCAGGGTGTTGGGTCAGTACTTTGAGTTCTGAACCAAATAACAGCTCGCCGTTTGGCAGTACCGAATAAAACATCGGTTTAATGCCCATACGGTCGCGCGCCATAAAAATTTGTTGTTTCACTCTGTCCCAAATAACAAAAGCGAACATACCGCGAAAATGTTGCACACAATCCACACCCCATTCTTCCCAGGCGTGCACTATGGTTTCGGTATCGCCATGGGTGGAAAACACATGGCCACGGGCTTTCAGTTCAGTGGTCAGTTCAGCAAAATTGTAAATTTCACCATTAAATACCACGGCAACTTCACCGGTTTCGTTAAACAGCGGTTGATGGCTGCCGGCAATATCAATAATGGACAAACGGCGGTGCGCCAGGCCAACACCAGGCTCAAAATGGTAACCGTCGGCGTCCGGGCCGCGATGTGACTGTGCTGTATTCATCTTTTTCAGCAGAATAGGATCTACCGCAGATGTATTGTTTAATTGAAAAATACCGGCAATACCGCACATGAACTTCAACCTTCCTGTTTTTTAATATTTTTGATGATACAAAGCTTTGTAACGACTGACCATCTGTTTGATACTGAATTGTTGCAGCGCACTTTCGCGCGCTGCGGCCGACTTGCCGGCCAGTTGGGCCGGATCAGCAGCAATAGCAGCCATCAGCGCAGTGAGCTCAGTTAAATTGTTGTTGTCAAATAACCAACCTGTCAGGTTGTGTTGTACCAGTTCAGGGTTACCACCGACCCGGCTTGCCAGCACAGGCACACCACAGGCCATGGCTTCGAGAATAGTGTTTGAAATACCTTCGGCCAAAGACGGCAACACAAAAACATCAAAACAGTGCATCAGCGCCGCCACATCGTCTCTGTTGCCTGCCAGCCAGCAATGTTCAGCAACGCCCCCTTGCGCCAGCATATCGGCAATAGGTTGTTGCAGTTTGCCATCACCAACGATAACCAGCGCAGCTTGAGCGGCAAAATTAGGGTCCTGCTGGCAGTTGTTGATAAAAGCTTTGGCCAGCAGCTGCTGATTTTTCACTTCGGCCATACGGCCAACACAACCAAAAATCAGCGACTTGTGCTGCAGTTGTTTTGGCAATAAGGTCAGGTTTTTTGCTTCAGGCTGAAACTTGTTGGTATCAACACCATTACAAATGAGCGCCAGCCGCTCTGGTTTTACCTGCACCTGTTGTAACAGATAATGTTGGGCCTCAGCAGATAAACAAATGTACTGATGAATAAATAACCTGAATAAACGTTTGAGCTGTAAATACTTTTTATTGCTGCCGCTTAGGTCAGCCATATCCCAGCCATGTTCACCATGGATGCGGTAGCCAATACCAGCCAGCACAGCACAAAGCTGATATTCAAGCGCAGCCAGATTACGACTGTGGCAAATATCCGGTTTTAACTGACGCAGCAGTTTCAGGCAACGCCAGAACGAAGCCAGATCGTGACCTGGTTTCTTCTGCAGGTTAAAAATCTGTACCTGTGGGTGTTTTATACGGCTGAAAAACGCTGGATCATGATCGGTCAGGCAAATAATGCTGTGTCTGAATTGATTGTGGTCCAGTTGATTAATCAGATTGACCACGCCGTTTTCCAGCCCGCCGGTATGAAAAGCAAATACCAGATGGCAAATATGCACAACTTTATCTTCAGCCTGGGTCAAACAGATGTTGTTCATTGTTGCGGACCGGTTTCAAGCTGACGCAATAACGGCAACATCTGATTCAGTTGTTGTTCCAACTGTGCTCTGGCCTGTTGCACATCGCCTTCATATTCAATGCTAAGGGCAAAAAAACTGCCATAAGCACTGATACCAAATACTTTGGATAATGCCTGATAAAAAGTTGCCAGAGTTGGGTTTGCGGTTTGAGTATCTGCGGTCTGATACCAATACCACATCAGCATTTTACGGTCTGGCAGTGCTCTTAAATCCACCTCTGTGACACTAAAAGCACCGACTGATGTCAGGCTCAGGCGCTGTTGTGTTGACGGCGCCCAAAGCTCAGACTGAAATATTTTGTTGTCCCAGTTCACCAGTTCTTTATTGTGTTGATGCCGGTAAAAAGCGGCGTAAAAAGCGATATGTTGTATCTGGCCCTGCACCAGATCGCTGGCATGGCTAAATTGCGGTAACAAAGTTGGGTCGGTTACCGGCGTCAGGCTTTGTTGTAACTGAGTGATATTGTAAGGTGCTGTTGTTTGCTGGCTACTGACATTATTCAGCAGCAAAGTACCGGGCAATAAAATTGCAACTAACAAGGCTAACCAGGGCTGTTGCCGGGCACCAGTTACTGATACTGCGCTGCTTGATGCTGTTGTTGCGACAGGATCGGCAAATTTATTGCCAACATAAAACATCAGAAACACAATCAAACCAAAAAACGCCCAGCCATAAATCAGGTGATCAACACCAACCGCATATTTCATGCCCGACACATGGGCAATCATAATAATGCCGTAAGCACGTAACCCATTGGCAATAACAGGAACCACCACCGAAGCCAGCACAAATATCAGCTGCTTCTTTTTACTGCGGTAACTCAGGTAAGCAAAGATGGTGCCTGTGGCGAGTGATGCAATCAGGTAACGGATACCTGAGCAAGCTTCGGCGACATGGAAAACGCCACTTGGAATCGTCAGGTATAAGCCCTCGCGATACACCGGAATTTGACTCCAGCGCAGCGCTGCCACTGAAATGTCAGCGGTGACCTGCTGTAGCTGTGGCACCAGCGAATCGCCAAGCGGCACGGCAAAAATAAGATAAGCCAGAGGGAACTGCCACAACTTAAATACCGCAGTGCCCAAACACAACCAGACCAACACCGGGATCATCAGTATCACCGCCAGTTGTTTGGCGGCATCCACTGCAGTGACATCAGCAAATAACCACAGCAACAACAACAGCAACAACAAAGGCAAGGCATACCAGCAAGGGCGCCAGTCGAGTGCGGCAGTTTCAGTACGTTTCTGCCAGATAAGGTACAGACTGATGGGAATGATTAAAAAACCGTGGGCAAAGGTATCAGAACGGCGCCAGATGGCCTGCATCGACCACAGCGTGTCAGCAAAGGTCAATAACCAGCTGATGAGCAGCAGCAAAAAACAACCGGCAAACAGCAGGTTGTTTCGGGAATTTGTTGCTGTAGCTGGCGTGACGTGCAGGTTATTGGCCATCCGTCACCCCAGATAATGTGCGAGTTTAGGACCTAGCCAGCGGCTGATTGCCAGCGGCAGCTTTTGCCACATTTTTATAAACAACTGATACTTAGGGTTATTTGGACTCAGATTTGATAGTTGTGTCGCGTTGATCAACTTAAACTGATAGTGCAGTACCTGGTCTTGCATACCCCAGTGTTTTTTATAGCTATAGGCGCCTGATTCGAGTTTGCTGCGGCCAAAATCATAAAAAGTACAGCTTTTGTCTTTTTTGGCGTGACACATCAGCTGGTAATACATTAAATCGTTGCTTTTTAGTTCGCGCGCTACAGGTTTTCCGCCCCCATAGTAGGGCAGTACCTGATTTTTATAATAAAAATTAAACACAGATGACACAGCTTCGCCGTCTTTACGGATGGTCAGAATTTCGGTTTGTGCCGGAAATACCTGTTGCAGCGCATCAATCAGTTTTTTGCTGAACACCGGAGTGCCTAAATTTCGCAGACTTTCGGAATAAATAGCGTAAAAATCGTGGTTGTTGCTGTCGAGCTGCCAGCTCATATCGGTTTGCAGGGCTTTGCGAATCAACGCACGTTGATTCTTTTTAATGCCGGCTAAAATAGCGGCATCGTCGGCGGCAAGTTCGCAACCAAAGGTCGCGTGTTGGCTGCGCGTCAGCCAGTCGTTGTCCTGGGCATCACGATAACGCAGCTCCACATGATCAACACCAAGCTCACGGCCGATTTCAATGGCTTTTTGTTCCAGTGCACGACGCACATCAGCTGCACCCACTGCGCCACCGTAAACACAAAAAGGCGTAGACACCAGGGCATTGCCAAACAACTTACTGTTGACCCATGCCAAAGGCAGAACACCGACAATCTGGTCGTCTTGTGTGGCGTATAAATAGTAACTCGGGTGGCCCAGTGTTTGTTGCAAAACCAGTTGCCAGCCGCAGAGGTGGAAAAAAGTGCCATCGGCCTGTTGGTCAACAAAAGCGTCCCATGCCGAACGTTTTGGATCATCCAGGGCTAAAGTGTTGATCTGGTACATCTAAATCCTTTAGTTGTGCTTTTTGATGGAATTTATTTCAGCGCTTTAGTGTGTCCTGGTACACCTGGCCCAGACTACGCCAGTGAAAATCGGTCAGCAGACGATCCAGTTTGTGTTCCATTTTGTCCAGATTGACATAATGACGGAACTTTGACTTGCGGCCGGCTTCTGCCACCCGGGGTTGGGCCGGATCTATTTCCCAGGGATGGAAATAGAACATATAAGGCATCTGGTCATTGCGTAAAAACTTGCTGATCAGCTTTTTACTAAGCCAATAAGGCATTAAACGGAAATAACCACCCCCGGCTATGGGCAACTGGCGACCATACATAGTCAAAGTTGGCATTGGTATTTCCCAGATGCCTTCAGGGCGCAGATAAGGTTGTTGTGGCCAGTCCGGAACCCCATATAAATCATGTTTCACCGGATAGGTGCTGGAGCTGTACAAATGACCGGCTTGTTGCAGTATGTCGAAAGCCCATTCACTTTGTTTATTAATCGAAAAGCTGGGCGCACGGTAACCAATCACGGCTTCGCCAGTCAGCTGTTCCAGAATATCTTTGGCTTTGTGGATATCAGCGGTGAATTCGGCCTGACTTTGCTGATGCACTCGGGTGTGGGCATAACCATGGCTTGCGACTTCATGACCACGGCGTTTAACTTCTTTGACCAGCTCAGGAAAACGTTCAGCGACCCAGCCCAGAAAAAAGAAGGTGGCAGTTGCGCCGTTGCGATCAAATTGGTCCAATAACTGGCGGGTATTGCGATCAACCCTTGGTACCATATCCTGCCAGTCGGAAGGTTTGATGTTGTTCTCAAAAGCCGCCACATGGAAATAATCTTCAACGTCGACCGTCAGCGCATTAAACTTCTGTGCACTTGATTTTGGCAATGATGTCATTGATTTAACGCCCTTTGCCAAAAAGCACAATCTCTACTGTACGAATAAGGATAACCAGATCCAGCAGCAGGGTACGATGTTTGATGTAATACAAATCAAACTTCAGTTTTTCCTGTGCATCTTCAGTGGTAGAGCCATATGGATATTTTAATTGTGCCCAACCGGTTAAACCTGGTTTTACGTTGTGACGCTGATTGTAATAAGGAATTTCTTTCACCAGTTTTTCGACAAATTCCGGACGTTCTGGCCGTGGACCCACAAAACCCATATCACCAACAATAATGTTAAATAACTGCGGTAATTCATCAATACGATATTTACGGATAAAACCGCCAATTTTTGTGACACGGTCGTCGTTCACAGTGGCCCATTTGGCGCCATTTTTTTCGGCGTCAGCTCTCATACTGCGAAACTTCAGGATATGAAACGGCTTACCGTCAATACCGATGCGGATTTGTTTATACAAAATTGGCGTACCGGTGCGTCGGCCGTCATCCAGATAAATAGCGAGGGCAGTGATTAACATCAGCGGCCATACCAGCAACAAAACACAGATCGCTAACAAGGCATTAAGGCGGTGATCAAGGCTGGTTTTAAACCTGTGGTTCATTTCAAAACCGTTAGAATAAATAACCCAGCTTGGATATATCAGGTTCACTGCAATCTGACCTGTTTCCTGTTCAATAAAATCCAAAATTTCGATAACATCGATACCGCGGGTTTTACATTTGAATAAATGTTCAACAGGTAACATATTGCGTCTTTCGTCGCAGGCAATCACTAATTGTTCAATTTCATGTTCACAGGCATATTCGTACAAATCATTTTTGTAATCGAAATGTATCTTTCTTGCTTCCGGAATGTGACCTGGCTGGTCGCCATCGATCAACACAAAACCGTGAACTTCAAAGTTTCTTTTATCAACGTTACGGCGCATACGGCGTTCAATAATTGAAGCACGTTCACCCGAACCTAATATCATCACTTTGCGGCGACTGATTTTGGTGATGTCGTGATATTGGAACAGCATACGAAATGATGTCAGTGTCAACACCGACAATAAAGCAGCAGTCAGGCTGTAGGTGATGCCTAAATGTAACGAAGGCACTATGCTGAAAATAACCACTTCGAGCAGAATACCGGCCAAAATCAGGGTGATAACCACACGCTTAAAAACACCACCTGTGTCTTCACGCAGTTTTTGATCATAAAGACCAACCGATAATGCACACAGCATTACGCTGCCAGTAAAAAGCACAGCATTAATTGCGGCCATTTCCTGGTCGACGGGTTGGTAAAAGGAATATACATAAGATGCCAACAAGCTGGAGACGAGTAATAACAACATTTCCCCGAGCAAAAACAACTTATCAGCCAACGTATTTTTACCGAATCGAACAGCCTTATTCATTAACACTTCTTCCTGAGTCTGAAACAACAATTTCAGTTTTCAATTTTGTCCACTTGACTAAGTGAATTTGCTGGAGAAGTATACGCTTGTGTGAATAAAACTGAAATTAATTTTTTATGTCTGCAGCCACATCGTTGTAAAATTCGGTTATATTACAAACGCATTAGCAATAAGGACGCAATATATGAATGCAAAGTTAGTTTTGGCTCAAGTTTTCGCCATTGGTGCGATGCTGGTGCTGCAGGGTTGTAGCAGTAATCAGTTAGCTCCTGCCACTGTTCAAAATTCAATGACCACTAAGGTCACAGATTATAAATACCTGATTGGCCCCAACGACACTGTGACCATCTTTGTCTGGCGTAACCCTGAGCTCTCCGGCTCTTTTATCGTGCGCCCTGACGGTCAGATCACCACTTCTTTAGTTGAAGATATTGCTGTCGCCGGTAAGACGCCTACCCAACTGGCGCGGGAAATGGAAACCATCCTGGCCAAGTTTATCCGTGACCCTGTGGTCACTGTTTCGGTCAATGGTTTTGTCGGCCCATACAGCGAGCAGGTGCGGGTGATTGGTGCCGCAGCGCAGCCACAGGCCTACCCATACCGTCAATATATGACGTTGCTCGATTTGATGATAGCGTCCGGCGGTTTAACTGAGTTTGCCAGTGGCAACAGTGCCAAACTGGTGCGCACCATGAATGGCAAACAGGTCAGTTATGAAGTGAAGCTTGATGATTTAATCCGGGACGGCGACATTTCGGCCAACGTGGATATGTTGCCTGGTGACATCGTAATTATTCCGGAAGCCTGGTTCTGATAGTAGTCGCTGGAGTAGTTCGATGAAGGAATTAAACCTTGCAATAGAAATGTTGCTTATCTATTTACAGGGAGTTTGGTTAAGGCGTCGGTATATCGTTATCACGGCTTGGGTTATCTGCCCTATTGGTTGGTTAGTGGTGTTTAATATGCCACCAACTTACGAAGCCAATACCAAGTTATATGTAGAAACCCGTTCTATCCTGGACCCTGCATTGCAGGGCCTGACCATCAGAACTAATCCTGACGAAGAAATTCAACTAATGGCCAGAACCTTATTGAGCCGGCCAAATCTGGAAAAAATTGCCATGGCAACAGATTTGGACGTCACAGTGTCTGACCGTCAGTCTTATGAAAATCTGATAGATGCGCTGCAGAAAAACATTAAGTTGTCTTCTGCCGGCCGCGAAAATATCTATGTTATTTCTTATGCAAATGCTTCCCCACAGTTGGCAAAACGTCTGGTGCAGGAAACGCTCAATATTTTTGTTGAAAGCCGGGTAGGGAACGCTGCCGCGGATAACAAAAAGACGGCAGAGTTTCTCGACAGTCAAATTAAAGATTACGAGCGCCGTTTGGAAGAAGCGGAAGCCCGTTTGTCTGAGTTTAAGAAAAATGAGCTGTTAACCGGACCTACGGCAGATCAGGGTTTTTATGGCCGTATAGAGGCTGAAAAACAACGTCTGGACGAAGCTCAACTGCAAATGCGTGAGCTTGAAGGGCAATTAGCCTCTGCCCGCCGGCAACTTGAAGGTGAAGACCCGGTGATGTTTGATTACAGCACAGGCGCACCAGCAGGTTTCAGCTCGCAGTATGACGAGCGGATCCGCGCTTTGCAGAACCAAATGGATGCATTATTGATCCGTTACACTGAAGCGCATCCGGATGTGATTGAAACCAAAAAACTGATCGAAAGCTTGCAGGAACTGCGTAACGCCGATATTGCGCAACTTGAACAAGCTTCAGTCGCATCTCCGGGCGCCAGCAGTAATCTGAATCAGAATCAGGTTTATCAGGAGCTGAAGCTGAATGTTGCACGGCTGGAAAATGAAATGGCTTCTGTCAGCGTCCGGGTTCGTAATTACAGCGAAAAACTGGCTCAGCTTGAGTCACAACGTAATACCATTCCGGATATTGAAGCGAAATTCACCGGCTTAAACCGCGACTACGAAATTACCAAAGGTAAATACGAAGAACTGTTAAGCAGGCGCGAAGCGATTGATTTGTCGCAAAAAGCTGATGAATCACAACAAGATGTTCAGTTTAAGATTATTGAACCTCCTCATGTACCTATGAAACCATCAGGACCACCAAGAGTGTTGTTTTACACCCTGGTGTTATTTGGTGGTATTGCTGCAGGTATCTTTATGGCTTTTGTCCGTAGCCAGTTACAACCTGTGGTAACCAGTGCGTTGCAGTTAAAAACCATTTCTGATTTCCCGGTTTTTGGTCTGGTATCGCATACGCAAAAAGCGGCGTTGCTGCGGCAAAATAAAAAACATCTGGTGTATTTTCTCGGACTCAGCGGCATGTTGTTATTCAGTTATTGTCTGTTGATCACAAATGAAATGATTTTTGGTTTTACCGCCAAACAATTATTGGGACGGTTGTTATGAGCACTATAGAAAAAGCCCTGGATAAACTGGGCGCTATGAGTCCAGCAACAGCCGAACCTGTCGCTGAAAGCACAGAGCAGGCCGCGCAAGCGCAAGAATCAGCGGCTCAGGTGCATGATGCCGTTCAGACCAATGAAACAGCCAAAGCTGTTGCTGACGACAAAACTTCAGAAGCTGCAGCAGAGCCGGCGGCGCCAAGACTGATGTTAGAAATAGATTTGGCCAGTCTGAGCGAGCGGAATTTTGTGTCGATGGCAACCGAGCGCCGGTTGATTTATGAAGAGTTCCGCGTGATCAAACGCAAGCTTATCAACAACGCTTTTGGCAGTTTAAGCAAAACGTTAAATCATCCGAATCTTATTCTGGTCACCAGCAGCAGGCCGGGTGAAGGAAAAACCTTTACCTCAGTGAATCTGGCGCTGAGTATTGCGCTGGAGCAAGATAAAACTGTTTTGTTGGTGGATGCTGATGTGTTGCGGCCGAATGTCTCCCGTACACTGGAAATTTCGACTCAGCTGGGTTTAACCGATTATCTGAGTTCCAATGATGTTGATGTTTCGGACATTATGTACAGCACTAATGTTGAACGTCTGAAAATTATCACCGCAGGTAAACCCCATCATTTATCTACTGAGTTATTGGCCAGCGACAAGATGATTGAACTGGTGCAGGAATTTGCTTCCCGTTATCCGGACCGGATTGTTATTTTTGATGCGCCACCTTTGCTTGGCGTCAACGAAACTTGTGTGATGGCTGCAATGTGTGGGCAGGCCGTTGTGGTGCTGGAAGAAAACAAAACCAAGTTGCACGAACTGGACAAAGCGTTAAGTTTGCTGCCAAAAGAGTTGGCCGTGGGTTTTGTGATCAATAAAGCATATTACAGTCGCGATAAAGGATATGGCTACGGTTATGGATATTATGCGGAATAACAAAGTGCGTTCAGCTGGCATAGGTGGCGTATTGACATGGCCCTTATTGTTGTTGAGCACCCCTGCGCTCTGTGCTGTGGAAGTGATCCCAACGCTGGCGCTCGAGACCCACGCTTACCGGCTGAAACTTGCTGACAATAATGACGCTGACAGAGGGCTGGCGCAGACGCTGGCTCCCGGTGTCAGTCTGACTTACGACAATTCCTGGTTGCAGTCAGCGCTGAATATTGAACAAAAAGCTGTTATTTATCGTGATGAACAAAGGGATAACGAAAGTTATACCGATTTTCGCCTGACCAACAGAGCAAATTTCTGGCGTGATGACCTTACGCTGAGATTTGGTGCAGGTCAGTCATATCGGGCTGCAAGTTCAAACTTATCCCGTTATGTTGATGAAATTACCGCCAGCGGTGATATGGCAAAAGTTCAGACCCGAGAGGCTGGGGCAGGTTATCAATTTGACCGCTACAACTGGCTGAATGCATTTTTTGATGTAAATGCGGCACAAGCCAGTACAGATAAAAGTGTCTCTGCAGTTTTTAATGACGACCCTTTTGCCGATGTTGCACTGGACAATCAGACCTTAACGGGCAGCGCCGAAATTAAGTCAAAAAACAGAGCCAGTAAGTTTTTTTATGGTTTCAGGGCTAACGGCCAGAAAACCAGCCGGGAATTTGGTGAGGACTTGTACAGCCGACGCGGTAATGGTGTTATTGGTGTGCCGTTTTTCTGGCGGGTGGCGATGATAGCGCAGGGCAGTTATGAAAGTAACAGTAATTTAGGGCAAGTAAATTCCCAGTTTGCCAATTACCGCAGTTATCAAAGTGTTGGCGGCGGTTTTGAGTGGAATATCTCCGACCGTTCCTGGTGGAACCTGACGTACAATAAAATTAATAACTTTCAGGGTGAAAGCGAATATATCGGCACCCAGTTTAATTTTCAGCCGTCGCGCCGTACTAAGTTAACCGGTAGCCTTGACCGTCGTTTTTTTGGCCGTACAGCTGAGCTTTCCGGCAGTTACAGTCTGAAACACCTGACGATGGCAGTACGGGTGTCCGACAGCGTAAATTCTTTGCTGGCACTTAATGCCGGTGATGCAGACTTTGGTTTATTTGTGTGTCCGCCCGGTGTTGCTCCGGGTCTTGCAAGCTGTTTTCAGCCACCAACTGCCCAATACCGGCCGCAACCCGGCGAGCGTTATTTTAATATTCAGCTGCCAGGTGAAGACTTAAGTGATGCGCTGGTGGTCAGACGCTCGGTAAATTACACCATAGGTTATGATTTCAGCCGGTTAAAGCTGCAGTTGCAGCTCGGTGAACGCAGAGATATTTACCTGGAACAGGACGCTGAATCACAAGACAGAAATGCTTCTGTCAACGCTAACTGGCAGTTGTCAAAACGAAATAGTATTGCAGCCACTTCTTCTTATTCAAAAATCAAATTTGAAGGCGAAACAGGCCTTAGCAATAGTTTTGGCAACAGACAAGGCACGCAGGCCAGTAATTCGTTGAGTTTTAACCGTCAGATTAATGAAAAATTAACGGCCGGATTGACTGCCAGACATACAGAAATTGATTTTGAAGGGCGGGAGCTGGATTATCAGGAAGACCGCTTGTCATTTGATATCAAATTTACATTTTAAATCAGTGATTCTGGTGCAAAAAAGGCAGCTTCGGCTGCCTTTTTGCTGTTTCTGTATCTGCCTTTGTGTCAGTTGTCATCTTTATCAAGTTTTTTAATCACCTGCTGATGCTGCTGATTGATCAGAATATCGAGTTCTTTGGCCATTTTTATTTTATGTTCTAACGAATTATCCAGCAGGCCAGACAGTTCACTTAACATGGCATGATATGGGTTCAGGCTGTTAGCTACTGCTGGCGCTGTTGTTGGCGCAGGCGCAGGCACTTCACTTTGCACCGGCGTTTGTTGCGCCACTTCACCCCGGATTTCTTTAATAACTTCCTGAATGTCTTGTGCTGACAGCAGGGTTTTATCTTCTAAAAATCCAAAAAGTAACACTCTGTCCATCAGATTATTAATTTTGCGCGGAATACCCTGACTAAACTGATAAATCAATGGAAAACAAGCTGCCTCAAGCAAGGCGCGGTTCACACCAGCCTGCACAATCCGGTATTCAATATAAGCCTGACAATCTTCAGGAGTTAAAGCCGATAAATTGGAAGAGGCAATAATACGTTGCCGGAACTGTTCCATATGAGGAGATTGAATAATGGCGTTCAGCTCATTTTGCCCCAGCAGAAAACTTTGCAGCAGCGGTTTGCCTGCAAGCTGGAAATTCGACAACATACGCAGCTCTTCCACTGATTCCAATGGCAAATTTTGTGCTTCATCGACAATCAGCAAAGCTCTTTTATTCTGCTGATGTAACTGCGTTAAGTAAATTGAGATGGCTTCGAGATAAGCTGCTTTATTATTGTCTTTGACACTAAGCTGAAACACCGAAGCTATCATTCGTAATAAATCATCGGGGCTGAGTTTAGAGCTGACAATTTGTCTGGCAATTATCCGCTGATGATCCAGTTTGCCAAGCAACTGATTGGCAATAGTGGTTTTGCCTGTGCCAACATCTCCTGTAATCACAATAAAACCTTCACCCTGACTTAAACCATATTGCAAATAGGCGAGGGCGCGTTTATGCAACTTACTGGCATAAAACCATTGCGGATTTGGCGTGAGTTGAAAAGGCCGGTCGTGAAATCCGTAATACGCTTCGTACATCAGTATTTATCCCTAAAGTTGCGGCAGTTTATAAAGTTCAGCTGTGAAATGACACAAATAAAAGCAGCAGAATCATACCACAACAGGGCGAAAATCCGGCAAATTTGTCTGCTGTTGCTGCGGGATATCAGCTGTGAAAAATGCACCGATGCTACTGTTTTCGCGCGCATTTTCGCCGTCATGCCTAAAAAACATCCGAACAGATTCAGCCTTGGAAAAAAGTATTGACACACATAGGTATGCCTCATAGAATGCGCCTCGTCTTGTGAAGCAACGCAGTTAAGTAATTAAATGTGCGCTTACAATATGGTGTGGGGCTATAGCTCAGCTGGGAGAGCGCTTGCATGGCATGCAAGAGGTCAGCGGTTCGATCCCGCTTAGCTCCACCAAATTTTACGATGTGTCCCTTTCGTCTAGAGGCCTAGGACACCGCCCTTTCACGGCGGTAACAGGGGTTCGAATCCCCTAAGGGACGCCAAGTAAACACAAGACACGAATGTATCCGCGGGTCCCTTTCGTCTAGAGGCCTAGGACACCGCCCTTTCACGGCGGTAACAGGGGTTCGAATCCCCTAAGGGACGCCAATACATTCACCCGATAACAGCACTGTGTCCCTTTCGTCTAGAGGCCTAGGACACCGCCCTTTCACGGCGGTAACAGGGGTTCGAATCCCCTAAGGGACGCCACGCTGCTATCAAATCCTGGGATGTCCCTTTCGTCTAGAGGCCTAGGACACCGCCCTTTCACGGCGGTAACAGGGGTTCGAATCCCCTAAGGGACGCCACTTAGGACATTCTTCAGTTGTACCATCTTGTTGCCTCAATCCAGTTGGCAGCAGTCTCGATGGGGCTATAGCTCAGCTGGGAGAGCGCTTGCATGGCATGCAAGAGGTCAGCGGTTCGATCCCGCTTAGCTCCACCAAACTCCGTAATTTTCCTTGTAAGTTAAATCACACTCACAATAATTTGGCTTATTGGCTTATTGGCTTATTGGCTTATTGGCTTATTGGCTTATTGGCTTATTGGCTTATTGGCTTATTGGCTTATTGGCTTTCCATTTCATAACCAGCCTTTTAGCCGTTGCAGCGTGAGCTACAAAGGCTTCAGGATATTTCCTTACAATTTCAACAGCAAAGGCAAGATAAAATCGCGGATAATCGGCTGTGCTTTTTCGTTGGGATGGATACCGTCACTCAGCATCAAACTGGGATCTGTGGCAATCTGATCCATAAAAAACGGCCAATAATGCACCTGATGTTTTTCGGCCAATGCCGGATATAAATCGACAAATAACTTATTGTAACGTGGGCCATAGTTCGGTGGGATCCGTATCTGCATCAGTATAGCTTTTGCCTGTTGTTGTTGAACAAGGCGAATGATGGCACTGAGGTTTTTTTCCAGTTGTGCTACCGGAAAACCACGCAAGCCATCGTTGCCACCCAGTTCAATCAACACCGCATCAGGTTGATGTGTTTTTAATAATTCGGGTAATCTGGCTAAACCGCCAGCTGTGGTTTCGCCGCTGATACTGGCATTAATCAGCTGCCAGTGGTTTTGTTGCTGCTGTAGTAAATGTACCCAGCCTTGTTGTTGTGTCATGCCGTAGCCGGCACTGAGACTATCGCCAAGGACCAATAATTTTTGTGGTTGTGCCTGTACGAACAAAGTGCAGCAGGCCAATAAGATGGTGAAAAAAACTCTCATGTCATTACTACCTAAGATTGATATTCAGGCTAAAGCCTTAAGCAAAGAAGTTCAGCTGCCCGATGCCAGGCTGACTATCCTGCAGCAAGTCAACCTAACAATCAACAGTGGTGAAACTGTGGCTGTGGTTGGTGCTTCGGGCTCTGGCAAATCAACGTTATTAGGCATTCTGGCTGGATTAGATACTGCCAGCAGTGGTGAGGTGTATCTGGCAGGTCAGCCATTGCATCAATTAGATGATGATGCCAGAGCACAACTGCGCGCCAGGGAAGTTGGTTTTGTATTTCAGTCTTTTTTATTATTGCCAAGCTTAACCGCACTGGAAAACGTAACTTTGCCGGCAGAACTTGCCGGAATTAAAGACGCAACAGCGAGGGGGCGTAAGCTGTTGGCCGATGTTGGTTTAACAGCAAGAGCAGATTTTTACCCCAGTCAGCTCTCTGGTGGTGAACAACAACGAGTGGCTATAGCCCGTGCTTTTATCACAGAACCCGCCATTTTATTTGCCGATGAACCTTCGGCTAACCTTGATGCCGCCACAGGCGCCAAAATTGAAGATTTGTTATTTGCGCTGAATGAACAGCAGGGCACAACTTTGGTTTTGGTCACCCACAATCCGCAGTTAGCAAAACGTTGCCAACGTCAGCTTAATATGCATGCCGGTGAGCTGTCAGAACAACAGCCGGAGGTCAGTGATGTGGCTTAATATTGCCGCGCGGCTGTTCTGGCGTGAACTGCGCCGTGGTGAGCTATGGGTAATTGCTTTTGCCTTATGTCTGGCCGTTTTTACTGTGGTGAGCTTAACCGGCATTACTGAAAGTGTACGTTCAGCGCTATCACAACGCAGCAGTAACTTTATTGCGGCGGATAAAATTCTGCGCTCCAGTTTGCCTTTTAACGAAGAGATTTTCCGTACCGCCGATACGCTTGGACTCACAACCGCCAAACAAATGCAGTTCAGCACCATGGTGTTTGCCGGCGACCTGATGCAACTGGTCAGTGTCAAAGCTGTGTCAGAAAGTTACCCGCTGCGGGGCAATTTATTGTTAAAAACTTCAGAACAGCCTGATGCAACGCTATTAAAGAGCATCAGTGCACAGCAAGTGTTTCTGGAACCCCGTTTATTGCAGCTGCTGAATATCAGGGTTGGCGACACGCTGGAGCTGGGCGTCAGTCGTTTTGTGGTGGCTGGTATTATTGCCGAAGAGCCTGATGCACCCTTAAGTGTATTTGGCAATGCACCAAGGTTATTGATGCATGTGGACGATGTTGCTGCGACTCAAATAGTGCAGCCGGGCAGCCGCATTGGTTATCGTTATCAGTTTGCCGGAGACAGCGCTGCCCTCAAAACGCTGGAGCTGCAGGTAAAACCTATGCTGACGGTGCACGATCGCTGGCAGAGTCTGGACAGAGAATCTGCAGTGGGCTCAGCGCTTGACCGAGCGGAAAAGTTTTTATTATTGGCCGGTTTATTGGGCATAGTGCTGGCAGCTTGTGCGGCTGCAGTGGCTGCCAGCCAATATAGCCAACGCCATCAGATGGCGGTTGCTGTGATTAAAGCACTGGGTGTAACCACCGCCATGGCAAGGCGCATTTATGCCAGTCATCTGGCGATGGTCAGTGTGTTTAGTATAGGGATTGGGCTGTTGCTTGGGCAGCTGGCAAGTTCAGGTGCTCAGTGGTTTATTGAAGTCTGGCTTGGTGACTACCGGCCTGAGTTCAGTGTCAGGCCTTTGTGGCTTGGTGCTTTAACCGGATTGATCTGTGCAACTTTGTTTTCGGCCAGGCCCATCTGGCGGCTGGCCGCAGTGCCGGCTTTGAATGTATTGCGGCAGCGTGGTCAGAGTTTTCAGCTGGATATATGGCAGCTGGTTACCGGTGGTCTGGCCATCTGGTTGTTGATGTGGCTGTTTAGTGGTGACTGGTGGTTATCAAGTTGGCTGTTTTTGCTTTGTCTGGCATTTGCCGCCTTGTTGCTGGGCATGGCTGCGGTACTGGTGCGGGTGGCCAAACCTATGGCAGCAGGGCAAAGCAGCGCATTAAAACTGGCACTTGCCAATTTGCGCCGCAGATTATGGCCCAACAGTTTTCAGTTGATCACTTTTAGTCTGGCGTTATTTTTAACTTTGATATTGTATTTCCTGCGTGCTGAGCTGATTTCGCAGTGGCAACAACAAGTGCCGGCAGGTGCGCCCAATCAGTTTCTGGTCAACATCACCGAAACGGAAAAACCGCAGATCATTGGTTTGTTGCAACAAAATCAGCTCAAAGCCGGTGACTTTTATCCGATGGTGTCAGGCCGGGTGTTGACGGTCAATAATGAAACCCTGGCAGATCCGGAAAGCCAAAATGATGCAGAGCGGCAAAAAGGCGAACAGCAGGCCGACGCTGCGGGCGGCGGGGAATCGGCCAAGCGAAACATGGAACAAACAACAGCAGATAACCGGGTAAAAAGGGAAGGTATAGGGCGTGAATTAAATCTGACCTGGCTGACAACTTTACCGGCCAATAATGACATAGTCGCTGGCGCCTGGTTTGGCACTGCGGACAAAGCTCAGGTATCTGTAGAAGAAAAACTGGCGGAACGGCTGGCACTGCAACTTGGCGATAAAATTGGCTTTTCTGTTGGCGGTCAACCATTTACCGCAACAGTCAGCAGTTTCAGGAAAGTGGATTGGAATAGTCTGCAGCCGAACTTTTTTATGATTTTGTCGCCGGATCTGATGCAAAATTTTCCGGCCACTTACCTGACCGCTTTTTATTTGCCAAAACAACAAACGGCATTGCTCAATGAGATGGCGCGCAGTTTTCCAACCATTTCTGTGTTGTCGGTTGATAATATCTTAAAGCAAATCAACGACATTATTGCGCAGGTTTCACTGGCACTTACTGTCATTTTGGTGTTGGTGTTTGCCGCTGCCGTCTTGGTACTGGTGGCGCAGGTTCAGGCAACCTTAGAACAACGCGAGCAGGAGCTGGCAATTTTACGAACCCTGGGTGCCAAAACCGTGTTTTTACGCCAGGCTGTTTTGGCAGAATTTGCCGCCCTGGGTCTGATGGCTGGGGTTTTTGCCACTGTACTGGCAGAAGTGCTGCTTGCTGTGTTGCAAATGCGGTTATTCCAGTTGCCGTTTTCGCTGCATTTTAACTTGTGGTGGATAGGGCCTGGTCTTGGCATGGTGCTGATTTGTGGTCTTGGCTGGTTGTTGTTGCGACATTTGTTGTTATTACCAACCCCGGTATTGTTGCGTCGGGCTCTAAGCTAGCGCTCAGCCTGTATAACAAAAAGCCTGCAATAGCAGGCTTTTTGTTAATATTACGATCTGGTTATCTCAGGCGCAGCCTCACGTCATGCGCAGCACAGCACCTTGTGCAGAGCCAAAATGGGTTGTTACAGCGGCAGCGCCTGTAGTGCCGCTCTGAGCTGGTTATATTTAAAGTGAAAGCCGGCATCTAACAGCTGTTTTGGGTAGACATTCTGACCAAACAACAAAATATCGGACATTTCGCCAAACAACAGTCGCACCACCATGGCGGGTACCGGCAACATTGCGGGTTTGCCCAGGCGTTCAGCAAGGAGTTTTGTCCATTGTTTATTGGTCACGGCCATAGGTGCTGTTGCATTAAAAACACCTTTTAATTCGGGGTGTTGCAATAAAAAGTCAAAAGCCGCACTAACATCATCCAGATGGATCCACGACATATACTGCTCACCACTGCCTATCCGGCCGCCCAGCCCAAGCTTAAAAGCTGGCAACATTTTGGCCAGTGCGCCGCCACGTGGTGCCAGCACAATACCAAGCCGCAGAATACACACTCTGGTTTGGGCTGAATTGGCCCTGTTCGCCAGATTTTCCCAACGGGCACAAATGTCGTGGCTGAACTCCGGATAATAAGACTGATAACTTTCATCGATAGTTTCGCCAGACTGCCTGCCATAAAAGCCGACAGCGGATGCATTTAACAAAGTGTGGGGTGGGGTTGTCGCTTGTTGAATACAGCTGACCAGCTGCTCTGTCAGCTGCCATCTGCTTTGGCAAATGCGTGTTTTTTGACTGTTAGTCCAGCGTTTATCTGCAATAGATTCGCCAGCTAGGTTCACCACTACATCTATCTGATTAAAATCAACTTGCTGCAGTGTTGTCACCGCTTTGACCGTGGTGCCGAATTTTTGCGACACTTTGTCGGCAAAACGGCTTAATACGGTAATTTGATGATGAGGTTGCCACAGATTAACCAGTGCTGTGCCGACCAGACCCGTTGCGCCCGTCACTAAAATCCGCATGCAGTGGCTCCTTTGCCTTGTCACCTGATGAGTATAGCCAGTCTCAGTTTTTATGAACGGATAAGGTCAAAGACACCGAATCGGCAAAACGCAGCGCATAAGGTTTATCAATTTCGACTTCTGCAAATCGAACCGCAGGGTGTGCAGATGCCAGCGCCAGTACTTCTGCCGTCAGCTTCTCTAATAACGAAAAACGATTATTTTCAACCAGCTGAATAATATCTTTGGTGATAGTGCGGTAGTTCAGTGCTTTGCTCATGTCATCGGTATCAGCCGCCTGCACCGCACTGTATTCGATGCGTGCATTGATAATCACATCCTGTTTATTATTAATTTCTTCGTCTTTAATACCAATGTAAGTGCGCAGCCGCAGATTTTTTATCCGGATCACAGCGTTATTTAAATTCATGCAAAGTCCTGTTATACAAAGTTCGGAAATAGAATATGGCTGATGCCGCCATGCTATACGGCGCGCATCGTCTGAACGATCAGTACCTGATATTCTTCATCACTTCAGTTTGTTGTTTCAGCTGCTCAATCATACATTCTTTGTACACACCGGCGCCGGCCTGACTGTCCGGGATCAAAGCAAGATACTGCCAGCGGCAGTGATCAAGGCTGAATTTCTGAAATGTATCGCGCGAACGCTGAAAAACCCGCAGTGGATCGCCACGGCCTGTGCTGCGTTCCATTTCCTGCAACCTGAATAAGTGATTGTTTTCCCAAGTTTTTAGCTCGCGTTCAGTTTTTTCCAGTTCCTGGTCCAGGCAACGCGAATATTCAATCTGAAATTGTCGTTTGTCGGCACAACTGCTGGCCGCCATTACTTCAACCGGCAATAAAGCTAACAAAAAAATAGGTAATGCTTTCATAGATATCCACACAATTAACCGGTAACTGGCTGATTCTGGTTAGTATTGATGATCGGCAAAATTCAATTGAAATCTGGCCCCGCCAAGTTCACTGCGATCAATCTGCAGTTCTCCTGAATAAGATGAACAGAGTTCATGAACTATGGATAAACCGACACCATGACCTTCTTTATAGGTATCAAGCCGGGTACCACGATGTAATAAATCTTTGGTTTTGCCGGCGGGAACCCCGGGACCATCGTCTTCGACCGATATATGGAACGGCTTTTGACTGACGCTGATCCTGACCCGATGCTGGCAGGCTTTAAAGGCATTGTCGAGCAGATTTCCGAGCATTTCCATTAAATCGGTTTCGTCACCGCGGAACATAGTGCCAGCCGGAGCATCGATGGTCAGCTGCACATTTTTATCACGGTAAATTTTCAGTAATGCATTTTGCAGTTGCTCCAGCACCGGAGCCACAGGTATCTGTTTTTGCCAGACATCTTGCCCGGAGCTGCTGGCGCGTTTGAGCTGATGTTCAATCATGGCGGTGATACGGTCTATTTGTTCACGCAGTTCAGGTTGCTGCGCCAGTGCTGAGGTATTCAGCACTGCCACCGGTGTTTTTAATGCATGAGCCAAATCACTTAAATGGTGGCGGTAACGTTGTTTTTGTCTGTTCTGGCTGGCCAGCAGCAGGTTCACATCTTCTTTTAAAGTTCGAAGTTCTGCCGGGTACTGGCCGGTTAATTGTTGTTGCTGGCCACTTTCCACTTGTCTGATTTCATGGTCAAGCGCCGATAGCGGTTCTGTGGTCCAATAATAAGCCAGCAGCATCACCAGCAGCAGCACAGCCGCAATGCCAATAAACCAGCGGGCCAGGGTACTGCGGAAGCTTTGTACCGGTGCGTCCAGCAATTTTTGGTCTTGTACTATATGAATGGTCAACGGCATGCTGCGTTCACCCATGTCAAACAACAACGCAAAAGACAAAGTCCAATACACCTGACCCTCTTGCTCCAGCGCTACAAATTCGTGTTTACCGGGTAACATTTCATGTTGGGGCGGTGTGAAATTTTGGTTCAGCGATGAATCGGATTGCCATAACAATTTGTCTTCACTGACAATAAAAGCACTGGTACCTGAGTCGGGGCGCAGAAAATCAGCAGGCAGAATACTGTTATTTATTTCAAGAATATCGTTTTTAGAGGTAAGTTCGGCTAAAAATGAATAAAGATGAACTTCGAGTTTTTGTTCGGTGCTGGTCAGCAGTTGGGCCAGAAAGGCCCGTTCTATCGCAAAAAATGAAACCGGCAGTAAAAACAGCATCAGCACCAGACTGATCACTGCCTGCCGGACTTTTAACGATAACATCATCAGCTCACGGCCAGATTAAAACGATAACCGCGGCCACGCAGCGTTTCTATCGGTTTGAGTTCACCGTCCGGGTCGAGTTTTTTGCGTAAACGCAGCACAAACACCTCAATAACGTTGCTGTCCAGATCAAAATCCTGATCATAAATATGTTCAGTCAGCTCAGTTTTTGACACCACTTTGGTTGGGTTATGCATAAAGTATTCAAGGACTTTATATTCATAAGCCGTCAGCGGCACTTCTTCACCGTTGCAAAATACCTGCTGGGTTCTGCTGTTCAGGCTGACCGGACCCGCGTTCAGCGTTGGATCGGGCTGACCGGCAGCACGGCGGATCAGTGCATTACAACGGGCCAGAAGTTCTTCAACATGAAAAGGTTTTGTCAGGTAATCGTCAGCACCTGCATCCAACCCCTGTACTTTTTCCTGCCAGCTGCCACGAGCCGTCAGAATAATCACCGGTGTTTTGATATCTTGTTGCCGGGCTTTGCGGATCAGTGACAGTCCATCCAGCTTAGGTAAACCAATATCGATAATGGCCAGATCATATGGATATTCACTGAGTTTAAAAAATCCGTCAGCGCCATCATGAGATAAATCGACACTGAATTGTTGTTGGGTTAAATGGTTTTTTACCTGTTCAGCCAACAAAATTTCATCTTCTACCACCAATACCCGCATGTGCATTCCTTATGACATTAAACCGCACTGTGGCGGTATAAACGGCCTGCTTTTTAGCAAACTGAGTTGTTAGTTATTAGCGAAACTGCCACACCGACAGAGGGTGTGCTTTGTTATCTCGAGGTTGCAGGCTCAACATAAACCGGCATTTGTGGCCCCGGATCTCTGTCCATCAGGGTGGTGTATTCGCGGCCGTTAAGTTGATAAGTGACTTGATAACCGTCAATGACACTTTGGTATTCGACTTCAGTGCCGGCCTGATAACACACAGTTTCATGATGCATTACGTCTGTGCCATTTTTCTGGCCTATATCATGTCCGACAGCTCCACCTAACACCGCGCCTGCGGCCATCCCAACTTTTTTATTAGAGCTGTTATGGCCAATTGCATTGCCTAAAGCGCCACCAATAATAGCACCGACAATAGTAGGGGCTGCAGAATCTGAGTGACGTTTGACGACCTGGCGTTCTTCACAAACACGTTTGGGTCTGTGCACTTCAATGGTGCGGTAAACAGGCTGTGCCGACGTCACAGTGGCCATTTGATATTGGTCACGGTATTGCTGGGAATAACTGGTACAGGCCGTCATCAACGGTAATAACAACACCAGATATTTCATAAAACATCCTCCACAGACAAATATAACATCAGGCTATCGCATCAAGTCTTAATTGCAGCTGAATCTTAAAAACGAAAAAATGCGAAGTTAAAAGTATATAAAAAGTTAAATATATGAAAATTAATTGTCTATCTTCTGTAAGGGTTATAGCTGAATGACAGTTTCATTCAGCTGATATGCCCAACAACGTCGGAACAGAATCAGTTCCGTATTGTAATACCGGTTAAACACACAAGGAAAGTAACATGGATGCAAAATCACTTTTAATGGCCACCTTTGTGGTTGCCGCGGCCTGCAGCCTGAACCCGGTGCTGGCAATTCAATCTTCCGCTGTGGTTGCCAAGGTTGGTGCTCAGGAAAGTAGTAAAAACAGCGGTGAGGCCCCTGTAGGCAAACTGAGCATTAATAAAGCCAGTCAGGAGCAGTTAGAAGCTATTCCAGGTATAGGCGCGAAAAAAGCGCAGGCTATTCTTGAATACATCAAAAAAAATGGTCCTATTAAAAACCAGCAACAACTGATGGAAGTAAAGGGCATCGGCGAGAAACTGGCGGAAAAAATTGGTGGTTTTGTCAGTTATTAGCCTGATTGGTGTTGACCCCATCCGGTAGCTGCTTCGCTGGTGTGGCAAAACACCACAAGTCGATAAGAAAAAACCGGTCAGTGCCTGCACTCTGACCGGTTTTTTGTGTTTGCTTAAGCTGTTTATTTTGCAGTACGCAACCATGTTATTGCAGCGCACGGGTTCTAGTTGTCGCCAAGAGCCCGCATCTGTTCGTTGGCCCATTGCACTGCTTCGTGATACGCATCAGGCAATGATTTTGCTTCAAGCCCCAGGCGGGCGATAGCGCTGTTGGCATCCTGCCAGTGCGCCTGCTCGTAACATTTCACCAGTGACAGATATTCGGCCAGTAAGCCCTGATTATCAATTAAGGCATCTTTAATATCTTTGGATAGAGGCAGCTTGCTCATCACTGATGTCATTGGCTCGTCCAGTATGGCGTCCATCAGTGACATCATGCCGGTTAAAAAGGCTTTGGCCGTGTCGGTTTTGCGATGTATTTGTGCTATCCCTTCGGCAAATTTTGCCCTGGTCATTGCCAGGCGCATCAGCTCAGCCGGTTTTTCACTGCTGACTTGTGCGGTAAACAGCACCGACAGGAATTTTTTTAATTCCAGCTGACCCAGCACAACCAATGCCTGTTTAATAGTTTCAATTTCGGACCGGCGTTTAAATACAGCAGAGTTGGAATAACGCAATAATTTATAAGACAGATTTACATCACGTTCGAAAATTGAGGTGATTTTTGATAAGTCCATCTCAGATTTCGAGGTTTCGTACAATAATTCGGCCAAAGTCATCTGGGCAGGTGACAACGCTTTACTTTGTAACATTTCAGGTTTAGAGAAAAAATAACCCTGAAAATAACTGAATCCCATTTTTAAAGCTGATTGAAACTCTTCGTTGGTTTCAACTTTTTCCGCCAGCAACTTAATATTCGGGAAAGGTGCTGTGGCGGTCAGGACTTCCTGAATCACTTCAGCTGTGGTGTTGCGAAAATCGATTTTAATAATGTCGATATGGGGATAAAAATGGCGCCATACCGGCTGATGAATATAATCGTCAAGTGCTATGACATAACCCAGTTCTTTTAAATGTTGTACTTCTGCCAGTAGTCTTTTCCCTGGCTGCACAGTTTCCAGAATTTCGACAACTACTTGTTCTTTTGGCAGCATCGAAGGAAATTTTTTTAACAGGGTATCGAGAGTAAAATTGATAAATCCCAGTTTATCACCAAGAAAATCATCCAAACCAAAGTTAAACTGACTGCCGGCTATCATCCTTGAGGTTGCTTCGTCACCATCAATATCCGGGAAAACGTTTTCCAGACCGTCGCGAAACAATAACTCATAAGCATAGAGGTTTTTATCTCGGTCCAGAATGGGCTGGCGGGCGGCATAAAAGTACATACAGACTACAGTTCCTTACTGGGTATTCTGGCAAGCAATGTAGCAAAGAATTCTGTTGCTAGGGAACAAAAATTTGCCGTGCTGACATTTTAGTGAAGCCCGCCTGTAGAATAGGCGGGCTGTCTGATGAAAGTGTTAAGATTTCAGTTTGTGCAACATGGCGGAAAACTCCTGCTGCAAGCTATCGTCCGGTGCTTTTGTGCAGAGGCTGACCACGACTATCGCCAGCGTTGACAACAGAACACCTGGTACCATGGCATAAATAAAGTCATCCAGTTGTTTACCGTCAATCGTCAGCGGACTGAAGACCCAGACCAGCACAGTGACAGCACCTGTGATCATGCCAGCCAGCGCTCCCCAGTGGTTCATTCTGCGCCAGTACAGGCTCATCAGTACCAGCGGACCAAAAGCGGCACCAAAACCTGCCCAGGCATTGCTCACCAGGCTCAGAATTGAACTGCTGCGATCCAGCGCTATCACAATGGCGACCATGGCCACTAAAAACACCGAAACACGTCCCATCATCACCAGATGTTTATCTGAGGCTGTTTTATTTAAAAATGTTTTATAGAAGTCCTGGGTCAGAGCGCTGGAGGTCACCAGCAATTGACTGGAAATAGTGCTCATCACCGCAGCCAACAGTGCAGCCAATAAAAATCCGGTGACAAAAGGATGAAACAACACCTGCGACATCAGAATAAAAATAGTTTCAGGGTCTTTTAATGTCTGACCACTTTGATGGATATAAGCAATACCAACAAAACCGGTGGCAATAGCACCCAAAAGCGAAATGATCATCCATGACATGCCTATACGGCGGGCGACCGGAAAATCTTTTACCGAACGGATCGCCATAAAACGCACGATAATGTGAGGCTGGCCAAAATAACCCAGACCCCAGGCCAACAACGAAATAACACCCAGCACACTGGTGCCGGTGAAAATATCCAGATGGTTCGGATTCAGGCTTTGTACTGTATCAAGCACTGGACCTATGCCTCCCACCACATTTAGTGCTGCCATTGGTACCAGCACCAGCGCAATAAACATAATAATGCCTTGCACAAAGTCCGTCATACTGACCGCCAGAAAACCACCAAGCAAGGTGTACATAATGACCACACCGGCGGTCAGCGCCAGACCCCAGAAATAATCCAGCCCAAAAACTGACTCAAATAATTTGCCGCCGGCAACCACACCAGAGGCGGTGTAAAGGGTAAAAAACACCACAATAACCAAAGCTGAAATCAGCCGTAACATCCGGGTGCGGTCGGCAAAACGGTTTTCAAGATAATCGGGCAGGGTGATAGAGTCTTTGGCATGTTCGGTGTAAACCCGAAACCGCGGTGCCAGCAACAGGTAGTTCAGCCAGGCGCCAATCACCAGACCAACAGCAAGCCAGATTTGCGAAATGCCCAGCGCATATAAAGCGCCGGGTAAGCCCATCAGCAACCAGCCACTCATATCGGATGCGCCTGCAGATAAAGCAGTGACGGCCGGGCCCAGCTTACGGCCACCCAGCATATACTCCGACAAATTACTGCTTGATTGGCGATAAGCGTACAGCCCGATGGCCAGCATGGCGGCGAAATAAATCACCAGTGCGAGAATAGTGCCTGTTTCCAAAATAACGACCTCATCTGAGTTATTGGTATTGTTGATAGTCTGTGAAAGCCGGCAGCTTGCTAAACAGAGTTGCAGTGAGGGTTAAAACTGCAACAGGCTGAGCGGCGGCACATGCTAACAAGGGGGTGTCGTTTCAGCCAGTGCTTTTCTGTGATTGCACCAACAGATGCTACCAGTTGCAGTTGCCTTGGTTCAGGATCTTTGTCCCGGATTAAAGCTGAACTGTTGTTGCAGTTTGTCTGCAAGCGGTGTTAGCTGTTGTTGTTTGGCCGCCACCAGCACCAAATCAGCGCCGGCAAGGGCCAGACTCTGTCCGTGAAAATTGTCGTCGGCAAAACCCTGATTAGGTTGCCAGCCATGATCTTTTGGCAATACAAACACAGTGACAGGACCGTCCTGCGTCTTGAGGATCAGATGCAGCGCACGCACACCGCGGAAATTACAAAATCTGGCATAGTGTACCTGACCGTCAAAACCATCAAGTTTGCCAGCAAAATCCGCCATCAGGGCATTAACTGTTGCCATAGGTAATTGTTCATTTAGGCTTACCAGCGCACTGGCTTCATGGTACACATGGGCCAGTGCATAACTGCCCAGGTCGTTGCCAAAATGGACAAATTCAAAGCGAAGTTGCACCAGGCCCGCCGTCAGTGCTACGGCTGCCGCTATGCCATAAGTCCATTGCCGGCGTCGTTTTTGTTGCCTGAACCCGGCCAACTGCTGATTAAACATTAAGCGGTCGGCTAGTTCATGCGGCACCCCGACTTGCATGGCCTGTAGCAGCTGCGTGTCCAGCTGCAATAATTCCTGTTGCAGTTGTTTTTTTGCTTCGTCTTGCTGCAGCGCTTGTTGTAGTTCAGTGGTACCAGCTTTTGGATCACTGAATAAACGACGACGAAATTCCAGTTCATCCATGGCGATGGCTCCCCAAATTTGTGCTTTTGATAAGTTCGCGCAGCTGGTGGCGGGCGCGGTACAGTCTGGTGTTCACTGTATTGAGATTTAACGCCAGAGTGGTGGCAATTTCTTCACCTGTCATGCCAAGCAAAACCTGCATCACCAGCGGTTCACGGTACTCAAGATCAAGACCGAGAATGAGTTGTTGTAACTGAGATTGTTCGGCAAGTTGTTCAGGTGAGCCCGAATGTTGGTCGCTGAGCTCGTCTTGTTCTATCTCCTGATAATCAAACTGTTTGCGTTCAAAACGCCTGGCATTTTCCCGCCTTAAGATGGTGACCAGCCAACCTTTGGCAGAGCCGGCATCCAGCAGAGAGTCCAGATGTTTCCATGCGCGCAGAAAAGTCTCCTGCACTAAATCATCGGCGATGGCTTTGTGCTGACATAACCAATATGCATACCGGTATAAATCGGCATAAAAGGTTTTTACCAGAGCCTGATAACGCAGATCTTTACTGCTCATGTTCGGGGATTCATCATTTTTTGAACTGTATTGACAATAGACCGGCATGCGGCAAAAAAATGTTCAGTCTTTCATAAAAAAGGGCCGCTCGAAAATAGCAGCCCTGTTTCAACGTTCCGGACTGGCCGGTGAAGCACAAAGTACAGTGCAGCCAGCGCCAGCTGTTAACCCGGATAAAGCGGCCTTAGCTGTGATTTTACCGGCAGCTGCTGCACATGTTTATATTTAGCAAAAGCTTCAAATAATGGTTGTCCTTGCCAGGCGGCAGCTGTGGGCTGATAAGGTTGATGGCAGAGTTTTTCCACTTCATGCCTGAGCTCACAGTCGGGCAGATGCTGCAATAACTGTGGCAAACGTACAATCTGGCTGTCAATGCCTTGACTTGCCCACTGCACCAGTTGGGCAGCAGCTTCACTGCTGTTATTGGCAAGGCAGGCGGCTTTGAGTTTGCGTGAACTGAATTTTAATTGCGGCTGTGGCGCTATAGCCTGAGCACTTTGTGGTCTGGGTAATTTTGGCAGCAACCATAAGGCCAGGGTGGTGAGCCATAACAATAACATTGTTGTGCTGCTGTAACTCCAGAACCATGGACTGACTGACTGCGGCTGAGCGTTAATTTCGTTTGCCGGTGTTACTGCGGCCACCACAGCTTCGGCATTGACCTGAGCTTCTGGTTGTGACGGGTTCAGCGCTACTTTTAAAGTACGCTCCGGCAGCTCAGCGTACGCCAGCTCATTGGTTTTGCTGTTCCACCATGGAATGCGGACTGCAGGTAACACCAGGTCACCGTTTTGTGTGGCAATCACGGCTGAAGTAAAAACTTTTTGTGCCACCAGCCGGCCATTACGTTCAGCTTTTTTGCTTTGTGGCTGCTCGGCGTAACTTTTAATGCCCGCAGGTAAAGGGATATTCAGATCCGGTAACTGGTGATCGGCCAAATCCAACGCCGTCAGGGTAATAGTACGGGTGACGGGTTCACCTTGTGTTAGTTCATTGCCCGGCGGTGTCCACTCTTCGGTCAGCGCCACCAGTTCAGACACCAGCCATTCGCCCTGAAAGTTGTCCGGCATGGGCTTCACTGTCAGTTTCAGCGCCTGGCCCTGAGCAGAAACTGTTTTGGTTTTGGCAAAATAATCATATCTTGAACTCTGACGGTCAATCATTTCACCTTTAAACCAGGGCGCAGCCAAATCAAAGCTCCCTTGTTGCTGCACTATGACCGTATAACGGCGGGTGATGGTCTGATAACGTTGCCCATTAACCAGTTCTGAACCTTCGATATCCTTGCCAAGCTGCTCTATGGTGGCACCCGGCAACTCAGGCTGACTCAGGCTGCCGCGCTGTAAATCACCGTTAAAAAAGATTTTGACGTCGTAATACACCAGCTGCTGTACATAAAGTTCGTTGCTGCTTAAGCTACTTTCAATAAAAAGTTCATCTGAGCCTGTGCCATTTGGGTCCGCGGCAACCACTGTCAGCGGAATAGGATCGCTGCGTAACCCTTCAATTTCAAAAGCAGGGATCACAAAGTTACCGGTTTTTTTGGCAAATAAACTCAGTTGCCAGCGCGTGCTCTGACTGGAGCGGCCATTAATAATTTGCATACTCTGGCTAATCGCAGGGGCACTGAAATTAAAGTCATTGGCAAGAACTGAAAAATCCAGTTGATGACCTGACACTTTTTCATCCAGTTCTATTTGCAGCAGCAATTCTTCACCCAGCATCACCGGATTTTTATCAACAGTGGCTTGTAGTGATGTTGCCGCCTGTGCCTGGTTGCTGCACAGCAGCAAGGTTGCAGCGAATGTCAGCGCGCTGAACAGCGCTTGAGCCGGCCAGCGTTTCAACAGGGTTACCATTCTTGTTCTACTCCTTTGGGTAAACGTTGTTGCTGTCGTTTTTGATATTCCAATAACATTTTATTGCGTAATAACAATGCCGGGTCGTCCTGCACTTTGCGCATTAAACCATCCAGTTGCTGGCTTTGCTCAGGGCTGGCATTGGGCCAGGCTTCGCGCACGGCTTTTTGTTGTTGCTGTTGTTCGCTCAGTGCCTGCTCTTGCGCAGACTTAGCTTCGGCTGGCTTTTGCCCGGCCTTGGCATTTTTTTCCTGTTGTTGTTCACTTTGCGGTTCAGCATCTTTGCCGTCGCTATTCTGGCCGTTTTCTTGTTGTGTAGCAGAGTCCGATTTTTCGTTTTGTTGTTCCTGCTGTTGGCCTTGCTGGCCGTCTTTGGACTGCTGCTCTGAGTTCTGTTGTTCAGAATTTTGTTGTTCAGTGTTTTTTTCCGGGTTTTGCTGATTTTGCTGCTGCTGCTGCTGCTGCTGCTGCTGCTGTTGTTGCAACAGCTGTTTGGCAAGTTCAGTGTTTTGCGCAAGGCCGGGTAAATCAGGCTGAAGTTTTCCGGCTTGCTGATATGCCTGCAGTGCTTCATCAAATTTTTGCTGTTGCATCAGGCTGTTACCCAGATTGTAACGTCCGGCAGCCGAGTTATCCTGGCGGAATAGCTGTTCAGCCGCCTGATACTCACCGCTGCGGTAAGCTGCGTTACCTTGCCACAAAGGATCGGCGAATTTTTCCTGTGCTTTGGCATAATCTTTTTCAGCGTAAGCGGCCTTGGCCTGTTGTTGTGGTGTTTGCCATAAATCTCGCCATTCTATGGCTTCAGCAGCTTGTGGCAGCAATAACAAAGGTAACAACACCAGCACCGAGGCTCTTTTGCCAAGCCACAAGGCCAGAGGCAATAACAACCAGCACAAATATACCCCTGCATCCTGCCATTGTTCGCCACTGATTTTACTGCTTTGTCCGTCCTCTGCACCGGCCATACTGAGCGGCGGTAATGCCAGCAGTGCCTGAATATCAGCAGCGTCAAAACTGCTCTGCCTGAACACACCCCCGGTGAGGCTGGCCAGTTCTTTGAGCTGAGTCAGCGGTACTTTGGGGATCACAATGCTACCCTGACGGTCTTTAAGCAGTTCACCTGAGCTGAGTTTAACGGGCGCACCCTCAGCGCTGCCAACGGCCAGCACCGACAAGCGGTGTGGGAAGTTATTCAGGCTTTGGCGTAAAGTCTGATAATGACTTTGGCTGTAACCGTCAGTGATAAGCACCACATCACCTTTTGGATAACCCGCCTGTTTTAACAGCCGGGCGGCAAGCTCAAGTGCACTTTGCAGGTTTGAACCTTGTGCCGGCATAATTTCAGGGCTCAGATCAGGCAATAACAGTTTGATATTGTTGTGATCAGGGGTCAGTGGCGAAATAACATATGCATCAGCGGCAAAGGTTAATAACGCCAGCTCACCTTCTTTAAGCTGACTGGTGAAATCCAGTGCTTTAAAACGCGCCTGGGTGAGCCGGTTTGGCTTGACGTCTGTTGACAGCATCGACAACGACATGTCCAGCACCAGCACTGTGGCTTTATTCAGCGCAAAAGCCGGTTGGGGTAGTTTGTGTACACTGGGGCCTGCCAGCGCAATAACCAGCAATAACAAGCTGCCAAGCAGCCACAAATAAGGTGTCTTGTGTTGTTGCTGTACTGTGTTGTCTTGTAATAAGGTCAGTTGCAGATGTTTTGGCAGCAGTTGCCGCCATGGACTGGCCGCTTGCTGATAACGCCACGCCAGATAAACACAAAATAATGTCAGTGGCAGCAACAATAACCAGAGTGGACGTAGCCAATGCAGTTCAAATGGCATGGTCTGAACCTCCGCGACGCCATTGTTGCCAGGGGAGCTTTGCCAATATCAGCAGCAAAATCAGCATCAATGCAGTGGCCAGCGGCCAGTGCAGCAAACTTTGTTGTGGCCGGTAATTCAGCTGATCTCTTTCGATAGGTTCAAGCTGGTCAAGCAGCTGATAAATCTGTTGCAGCTCATTTAAATCACGGGCCCTGAAATAGCGCCCGCCAGTGGCTGTGGCAAGTTCAGTTAATAACACTTCATCCAGATCGTCCGACGGATTGACCAATTGCGGGCCAAAAATACCTTGTTGCACCATTTGTTCAGCACCCACACCCACTGTATATATTTTTACACCTGCGGCTTTGGCAAGCTCCAGCGCTTCGCGTGGCTGAATATTACCTGCAGTGTTGGCGCCATCGCTGAGTAAAATCAGCACCTTATTCGAGCTTTCATAGGTATTAAATCTTTTGACTGCAAGGCCGATGGCTTCACCAATAGCTGTACGTTGCCCGACCAGTCCAAGTACGGCTTCGTCCAGCATTTGTTGGACTGTCTGGCGGTCAAAAGTTAACGGTGTTTGTTGATAAGCGGCATCGGCAAAAAGCACCAGGCCAAGGCGGTCGCCCTGACGCTGCTGTATAAAATCGGACAAGACAAACTTCACTACATCCAACCGGTTGGCGGCCTGGCCCTCAATTACCATGTCGTTGATATTCATCGAACCTGACAAATCAACAGCCAGCATCATATCGCGGCCTTGTTGTGGCAGTGTGACTGCTTCACCAAGCCATTTTGGTGCTGCCGCCGCAGTGACCAGCAATAACCAGATAACAGCAAACAACAATTGCCGGCGTTTTGGCACTGTTGACGCTGTCTGCGCTGACTGCACTCTGGCCACTTGCGCCAGTGGCGGTAAATACAGGCTGGCACCCGCTGTTTTTTGTTTGGTTTTTAGCAAAAAGGGCAGTACCAACAGCACAAAAGCCCAGGGGTAACTGAAATCAAACATGCTTTACTCCCTGCGCTGTGTTGGCATTGCCGTTGCTCAGGCGAAGGTCAGCTTGTTGCAACCAGATCAGCGCAAAAGCGGCATAACGTTGCACTTCGGCGGGGTCAGCTGACTGTTGGTAATGTAAAGCCAATAAATCGGGCAGGGGGGCGCCGTTTATTTTGAGCTGCCCGCTGGCGGTTAAGGTCGACACCAAAAACTGCTGCCAGTTTTTACCGCTATAGGCCAAAGCCGGATGTTGTGGAGCTTCGCTTAACAACCATCTTTTTAGCAGGCTGGTGATTTGTGCGGGCGCATCAGGCTTGTTCAGGTCGATAGTTGATAATGTGGCAAGGGCAAATCGTCTTGGTGCCCGGCGCTGCTGAAAGTGCTGATAACGGCGCAATAATAACCAAAATACCACAACAACAAAAACCGCCAACAACCACCAGACCGGCGCCAGATACCAGTCGTTTGCTAACAAAGGTTCCTGAATATCTGCAAGTTGTGCCAACGCTGCATTTTGTGGCTGAGCATTAGTTGTGGTCATGCTTCCTCCCGCTTAGCTGAGTCAACAAAGGTATGGCAGCGCTGAACTGCCAGCTGGTAAGGCCAAGCGTGGTCCAGTGTTGTTGTAGCTGTTGCTGAAACTGCTGTTGTTGCTGCAGGTATTGTTGCTGCACTTTAGAAGAGTCCAGCTGCAAACTGATAGGGCTTGCACCATCAGAAACCTGCGCCATGCCGGATGCCTGTGCCGGGATAGACTGTTCAAGCGGATCGTCAAGCTGACAAATCCGAACTTCATTATGCAGGCTTAAAGCGCGCAAATGCCGCAGACAACTTTCGTCCAGCTGCTGAAAATCAGAAATCACAAACACCAGACTACCAGGCCTTGCCAAACGGCGTAGTTGACCCAAAGCCAACGCCAGATTATGGTTTGGTGGCGTTGTGGATTGATTTAACAAGGCCAGAGCCTGTTGTTGCAGTTCAGTAAGCTGGTGCAGATAACGTAATACGGCCTGACTGCGTCCTGCCGGTTTTAACTCGCGGATTTGCTGTTGATGAAACACAATACCACCGAGTTTGTCGCCGGTTTTTTTCACATGCCAGGCAATTAAAGCGGCCAGATGACAAGCCTGCACCGACTTTAACAGCAGCGCTGAGCCAAACTGCATGGAGCTACCCAAATCTGTCAGGATAAACACCGGCCGTTCTTTTTCTTCACGGAATAGTTTGGTGTGCACTTTGCCGGTGCGTGCTGTGACACGCCAGTCAATAGTACGTACGTCATCACCATTCTGATAATGCCGTACTTCATCAAATTCCATACCGCGGCCTTTGCTTTTGGCCAGATAACTGCCGGCTAGTTTGCTTTGAATAGTCTGAGCCGGTGTTAAGTCAAAAAGCTGGGTATGCCGCTGATATCTGAGCAGTTGTTTTAAATCAACTTCGGTACCGTTGCTGTGCAGTTCAGCCAGCCATTGGCTGATTTGGGTGGTGCTGGCGCTCATCTTCGCCTTTCCTTCAGGCAACTGGCACCAGACTGAGTATTTCAGTCAACACATCATCGGTGCTGACACCTTCGGCTTCTGCTTCATAAGTCAGCAATAATCGGTGACGCACTACATTATGAAACACAGCCTGCACATCATCCGGTGTCACAAAATCGCGGCCAGCCAGCCAGGCTTTGGCGCGGGCGCAACGTTCCAGTGCTATGGTGGCGCGTGGGCTGGCGCCGTAGGCTATCCAGCGGCCAAGTTTGGGGCTGTAGTCGGCGGCGCGGCGGGTGGCCATAATCAGCTGCACCACATATTGCTCCAGACTTTCGGCAAAATGCAGTTTTAAAATGGCTTTACGGGCGGCAAAAATATCACTTTGGCTGATACGTACCGGTTGTTCGGCCGCTTGCTCCAGCGCTTCACCGCGGGTCAGTTTTAAAATGGCGAGTTCAGTAGCAGCGTCCGGATAATCCACTTTTAAATGCAGTAAAAAGCGGTCAAGTTGTGCTTCCGGAAGCGGATAAGTACCTTCCTGCTCCAGCGGGTTTTGGGTGGCCATCACCAGAAACAACTCAGGTAACTTATAGCTATGACGGCCAACGGTAATTTGTTTTTCGGCCATCGCTTCTAATAAAGCGGACTGCACTTTGGCAGGGGCGCGGTTAATTTCATCGGCCAGAATAATATGATGAAACAAAGGGCCACTCTGAAATTCAAATTTACCGGTTTCAGGGCGGTAAATGTCAGTGCCGGTTAAATCCGCAGGTAATAAGTCGGGGGTAAACTGAATACGGTGAAAACTACCTTCCACCCCATGAGCAAGGGCATTCACAGCCCTTGTTTTGGCAAGACCCGGCGGGCCTTCTACCAATAAATGGCCATTGGCGAGTAAAGCCAGCAAAATCCCTTCGGTCAGAGCGGGTTGGCCTAATACCTGAGAGTCCAGATAGGTTTTTAACTTATTAAATGCGTTCACAGCTGCACTCTTATTCGTTGTTCCGTTGATTGAGGGATGGATGCTGTTGGTTTTTGATGCACAGTCCATCTGAATTAATTGATTATTTATCAAGCGTTTCGGCTTAAATACGACTAGGCTTTTTGCCATGTCAGGATATAAGGTCTTTATGTCATTAAAACAACTGTTTTAATTTGTCAGATCTCTCGTTACAATCAAAAAAAATTACAGGTCAGACCTGTGTCGGATAAAACCAAGAGGATCATTCATGTCCAGCCAGATTAAATTAACCAATCGTCAGGGCGACCGTATTGCGATAGTTCGCGGTTTACGTACGCCATTTGCCAAACAAGCAACTGAGTTCCACGGGGTTTCTGCCCTGGATTTGGGCAAACTGGTCGTCAATGAATTGTTGATCCGCAGTGAGCTGGATGCCAAATTAATTGATCAGGTGGTTTATGGTCAAGTTGTACAGATGCCGGAAGCGCCGAATATTGCACGGGAAATTGTATTAGGTACCGGTATGAACGTGCACACTGACGGTTTTAGTGTGACCCGCGCTTGTGCCACCAGTTTCCAGTCTGTGGTCAGTGTGACTGAAGCCATGATGGCAGGTGTCAGTAAAGTGGCGATTGCCGGTGGCGCCGACTCAAGCTCAGTGCTGCCAGTTGGCGTTAGTAAAGCTTTGGCCCGCGCTCTGGTGGATTTAACCAAAGCCAAAACTTTTGGTCAGAAAGTGGCGATTTTCCGCCGCCTTGGCCTGCGTGATTTATTGCCGGTGCCACCTGCTGTTGCTGAATACACCACAGGTTTGTCGATGGGTGACACCGCAGAGCAAATGGCCAAAAGCCATGGCATCAGCCGCGCCGATCAGGACGCTATGGCACACCGCTCTCATAGCCTGGCCGCTAAAGCCTGGGAAATGGGCCTGATGAAAGATGAAGTGATGGCCGCTCATGTGGAGCCATACAACAAGTTTCTGGAGATGGATAACAATATCCGTAAAGACTCAAAACTGGAATCTTACAGCAAGTTAAAACCAGTGTTTGACCGTAACTACGGCACTGTTACTGCCGCTACCAGTACCCCATTAACAGATGGTGCTTCAGCGGTACTGATGATGCCGGAAAGTTATGCCAAAGCCTTAGGTTATAAACCACTGGGTTATGTACGCAGCTACGCTTTTGCCGCTATTGATGTGTGGGAAGACATGCTGATGGGCCCATCTTATGCGACTCCTATTGCCCTTGAGCGCGCCGGTTTAACCCTCAACGACTTAACTTTAATTGAAATGCACGAAGCTTTTGCCGCTCAGGCGCTTGCCAATATGAAAATGTTTGGCAGCAAAAAATTCGCCGAAGAAAAACTGGGCCGCTCCAGTGCCATTGGTGACATTGATATGGCGAAATTTAACGTGAACGGTGGTTCGCTGGCTTATGGCCACCCATTTGCCGCTACAGGTACCCGCTTAATTACCCAGACATTAAATGAATTAAACCGCCGTGGTGGTGGTATTGGTTTAACCACAGCCTGCGCGGCCGGTGGTTTGGGCGCTGCCATGATAGTGGAGACTGAATAATGACGGAGCAAACAGTGATCGAGCAAACAGGGACCGCAAAAACTTTTACGCTGAACCTGCGTGATGATGGTGTTGGCGTGATTACCATGGATGTGGCCGGCGAAAGCATGAATGTGCTCAAAGCCGCTTTTGCCGATGAAATTAAAACATTACTTGATGAAATCCGTGGCAATAAAAATATCAAAGGTTTGGTGATTATCTCCGGCAAGCCAGACTCTTTTATTGCCGGTGCTGATATTACTATGCTGGATGCCTGCAAAACAGCGCAGGAAGCCACTGAAATTGCCGCCATGGGGCAGCAGATGTTTGGCCAGCTGGAGGCATTAAATGTGCCACTGATCGCCGCTATTCACGGCCCTTGTTTAGGCGGCGGCCTGGAGCTGGCCATGGCCTGTCATGGCCGGGTTGCCACTGACGATGGCAAAACAGTGTTGGGTTTACCTGAAGTACAGCTGGGGTTATTACCAGGCAGTGGCGGCACCCAAAGATTGCCAAAACTGGTGGGTTTGCAAAAAGCGCTGGATATGATGCTGACCGGTAAACAACTGCGTGCTGTGCAGGCGAAAAAAGCCGGTTTAGTCGATGTAGTTGTGCCAAAAAGCATTTTATTAGAAGCCGCTGTAAAAATGGCGCTCTCCGGTAAACCGGATCGCAGCAAAGCCGTCAAACTGCCATTTGTTGGCCAGTTGCTGGAATTTACGTCGATTGGCCGCGGCATTTTATTTAGCCAGGCGACCAAACAAACCTTATTAAAAACAGGCGGCCATTATCCGGCGCCGCTGAAAATCATCGAAGCCATCAAAGCCGGCGTTGACAGCGGCATGGCCCGTGGACTTCAGGTAGAAGCTCAGGCTTTTGGTGAGCTTTGTATGACGTCGGTTTCCAAAGCTTTACGTGGCTTATTTTTTGCCACCACCCAGATGAAAAAAGAATCGGGTGCCGGTGATGTCAAAGCCGGTAAAGTGAAAAAAGCCGCTGTGCTGGGTGGTGGTCTGATGGGTGGTGGTATCGCCAACGTCACCACTGGAAAAGCTGGCATCCCTGTTCGTATTAAAGATATTAATCAGCAAGGCATCAGCAATGCGCTGAAATACAGCTATAGCCTGCTAAATAAGAAGTTTAAACGCCGTTATATCAGCCGCACTGAAATGCAAAAGCAGATGGCGTTATTAACTGGTAGCACTGATTACAGCGGTTTTCATGATGTAGACCTGGTGGTGGAAGCTGTGTTTGAAGATTTAGCGCTCAAACAGCAGATGGTGAAAGACATTGAAAGCCATTGTCATGAAAATACTATTTTTGCCTCCAACACCAGCTCTTTGCCTATTGGCCAGATAGCGGCACAAGCAGCCCGGCCGGAAAACGTCATTGGTCTGCATTATTTTTCACCGGTCGACAAAATGCCGTTGGTGGAAGTGATAGCCCATGAAAAAACCTCAGCTCAAACTATTGCCACTACTGTTGCTTTTGCCCGTAAACAAGGCAAAACCCCGATAGTGGTGAAAGACGGTGCCGGTTTTTATGTGAACCGTATCCTGGCTTTATATATGAATGAAGCGGCCAATTTGCTGCTCGAAGGCGAGCCGGTAGAAAAACTGGATAAAGCCCTGACTAAATTTGGTTTGCCGGTTGGACCTATTACTTTGCTGGATGAAGTGGGCATTGATGTAGGTGCCAAAATTTCGCCAATTCTGGAACGGGAACTGGGTGAACGTTTTAAAGCACCAGCTGCTTTTGACAAGCTGATTGCCGATGGCCGCAAAGGTAAAAAAGTGGAAAAAGGCTTTTACCTGTATGGTGCTAAAGCGAATAAAGGCAAAAAAGAAGTAGATACCTCAGTGTATACATTGTTGGGTGTGCAGCCCGGCGGCAAGTTATCACCAGAGCAAATCAGCAACCGTTGTTTAGTGCAGATGCTGAATGAAGCTGTGCGTTGTCTGGAAGAGGGGATTATCGCTTCTGCGCGTGATGGTGATATAGGCGCAATTTTTGGCATAGGTTTCCCGCCTTTTATTGGTGGACCTTTCCGTTATATCGACGCTATGGGCGCAACCACCTTGGTTGCCGACTTACGTCGTTATGAAGCGCAGTTTGGTAGCCGTTTTGCGCCAAGTACGTTGTTATTACAAATGGCGGAGCAGGGCAAAACATTTTATTAAAATGCGATAAGCCGCATGGCTTTGTTACTGCTGATGAAAAAAAGAGCTGCTATAATGCGGCTCTTTTTTTTCGGGGGGCTGTGCCTTGTTGTTGTTACTGTTGTCGCCACTCTGCTCTTTCTACTTTTTTGTGTTGGCCCGCCGCGCCGGGCTGAAGTCTTTGCCCTGGGTGGTGCTGGGCGCTCTGACAGGGCCACTGGCATTGCCGTTATTTCACAACCACAAGCGCATGGCGCTACGCAAAGCATTAGGCCATGGGCTAGTGTGGTTTAAACCTTAAAGAGGGCTGTGCAGCACCCCACAGCTTTGTAATGCCAGCCGCCACTGCTCAGGCCATTGTTCTCCCGGCTGGCTATAAGCCCAGACACTCTGTTGTACAGTCGCCTGACTGAGTTTGCGCATCTTGCCTTGTTCTACTGCGGTTTGTACCAATACCGACGGCAGATAAGCACAAGCTTTATGTTGTTGCAGCCATTGGCACACTAACCTTGGATCTGAACTGCTGAAATTCAGCGGCTCTGCCGTCAATCGGGGCATTGCAGTGTGTTGCTGCACTGCACATTCATGTTGCAATTGGACAACCTCAGCGGCCGACACCGGCCACCAATGGATGTAACCAAGGCAAAGGCCTTCCAGCGGCGCTAATTCGGATTTTGGCGCGCCAATATAAACAACAGCTTCATAGTCATGCCAGTTCGCTTTGTTGTCGTCGCTTGCCAGACTATGCACCTGCCAATATTGTTGTGGCAAAAATAAGCTATTTAGCTGTTTTGCAGGCAACAGGGCGGCAAGACCAGCACTGAGCAGCATCTTTCGGTTTTTCTGCAGATGATACTGTTGATTTAATTGTTGTTTGGCGGTTTGAATCGCTGCCAATACAGCTTGTGCATGCGGCAGCAACAATTCTCCTGCCGCAGTTAGCTGAATATTGTTGCGAAACCTGCTGAACAAAATAACGCCTAAACTTTGTTCCAGCTGGCGCACCCTGAAGCTGACGGCGGATTGGGTCAGATACAGATTCTCGGCGGCTTTACCAAAGTGGCGGGTTTTCTGAACTTCAAGGAAGGTTTTTAACAGCTCAGTATCCAAAGTGGATCCTTAAAAATTTTGATTGTAACCATAAAAAATATTTGTTTTACGATCGGAATTTTGTTTACCATACTCCGCACAGTTTAATTGGGATAGCTTTAGATTCAACGAGATCAGGGGAAAAAAGTGATGCAGCAAAGTTTTGTGGCTAAACGTCGCTTTTTTGATGACCGGAATTTCCCAAAGGGGTTTACCCGGTCAGGACGCTTCACGCTGGCAGAGGGCAATCTGCTGGAAAAGCATGGTGCGGCGATGCAGGAGCTGGAAGACGGCCAACGTCAACCAGTGAATGAAGAAGAGCAACGTTTTTTATTAGTATGCCGCGGCGAAGCCGAAGCAGAATCAGGCTTTGAAAAGGTCTGGAGCAAATACAAACAAAAAGTGCAGGAAAAGAAAAAGTTTCACACTGTGTTTGGTAAAAAGCGTATTGCCGATGGCAGTGACGATTTTTCATATGTAGAAACCGATAACGACTAAAGCGGCATAAAGTTGCAATATAGCAACAGGCAGAGGATGTTACTGTGGGCGATTTTTTCAGTAAGCTGTTACAACCTGAGGTAATAGTGTTTTTAATTCCGCTGGCCGCTATTGGTCTGGGTGGTTTAAGAATGTGGCTCAGTCATCAGGAACGGATGGAAAAAATCCGTAATGGTATAGATCCGGATAAAAAAGCTTAGTTGCGGCTCGTCTGCAGTAAAGACATGATGTTGTCAAAGCTGAGGATGTGAAGATACAAGAAAAGGAGCTCAGGCTCCTTTTTTGTTATGGCAAAATAATATCATCATGACGGTGTTGAACTTGCCACCGGATTTTGTGGACCCTGCATTATATTTGCCTGCTGCCTGACATACTTAATACCACGCTGCAGTGCCAATACAACCTGATAATCAGTACACAGTGTTTATGCCAGGCTAATGTCTTGCCAGCAGCGGGCAATTTGCTCTTTTGCACAACAATATGTTTTATGGTGTAGATAAGGTTGTTAGCTGATCCCGCTGAGGGCATTGTTTTTTCGGGCTGGTGAAATGTTGTTACAGTGCAGCAGGTACCGCACTTAATTTGGGCTTTTGCTGTTTCTGATCTTTTAAAAACTGGGTAAAGTCGTCCGCCGACAAAGGTTTACTGTAATAATAACCCTGAATAATTTCACAGCGCAGTTGTTTTAACTGTTGTAATTGTTCGGCATATTCAACCCCTTCAGCTACCACTGTCAGGCTGAGGTTATGGGCTATGGTCACTATGGTATCCACCATATTGCGGCCACGGGCTGTATTCATATCGTCAATAAAAGCTTTGTCTATTTTCAGCGTATTGAGCGGAAATTGTTTTAAATAAGCCAAAGAGGAATAACCTGTGCCAAAGTCATCCATTGCCAGATGGATACCGCGGGCGCGCAGTTTTTTCATGGTATCAATGGCCAGTTTTGGCGACTGCATTACAGTGCCTTCGGTAATTTCCAGCTCAAGGTGGTAAGAAGGTAACTCTGTTTGTTGCAATACATCGTCAATTTGCTCACACAAATAAGGCAGCATAAACTGCTTAACAGATAAGTTAACAGCCACCCGGCCATGGAATAACCCCTGATCAATCCAGCGTTTGACATCCAGACAGGCTTTGCGCAAAACCACTTCACCAATTTCAACTATCTGACCTGTTTCTTCCGACACAGGAATAAAAGAGGCCGGGCTTATCAGGCCACGTTTGGGCGTGATAAAACGCACCAGCGCTTCCATGCCAACCAGCTGGCCACTCAGGATGTCCATTTTCGGCTGGTAATACACCGCAAAATAATCTTCTTTTAAACCGTGGCGAATTAGGTTTTCCAATTGCAGGCGTTTGACCGCCAGCTTGTTCATCGAATCATTAAAAAACAGATATCGGTTGGCACCTTCATGTTTGGCATGGTACATGGCGGTATCAGCGTTTCGTAGCAGAGCTTCTGGATCGGCGCCGTCTTCGGGGTATAACACAATACCAATACTGCTGGTGACAGCCAGCTCATGCTGGTTGATAAAAAACGGCAGATTAATTTGTTTAATCAGTTCTTTGGCAAGAGAAGTGATGGTGTGGATGTCGTTGGTATCTTCCAGCAGAATGGCAAACTCGTCGCCGCCAAGACGATACAGCCGGTCTTTTTGTCTGGTGCGTTCAGTTAATCGTTCGGCCAGCTTAATAAGCAGGCTATCACCCAATTGATGACCTAAAGAGTCATTGATTTTTTTGAAGTTATCTAAGTCAAAAACCAACAGCGCATGACGAACTTCACGTTCAACCAACCGACTGAGTTCAGCAGAAAACAAAGCCCGGTTTGGCAACCCGGTTAAGGTATCTGAATTGGCCAGACGGCTTAATTCGGCTTCTTTACGTTTACGTTCGGAAATGTCCGAAAATACCGCCACATATTGGGTGATGGTGTGGTGTTCATCCTTGACCACATCAAAATTCAGCTCAGCCTGGTAAATTTCGCCATTGGAACGTTGATCCTGAATTTCACCTTGCCAGCTGCCTTCAGACTGCAACTTCAGCCCTATGTCCTGCAAAAATCTGTTGGGGTAGAGTGCCAGATCAAATGGCTTTTTGATCACCTGCTCCCGGCTTTTACCAGTAATGCTGCTGAAGGAATAATTGACTTCAATGACGGTAAAGTTGGTGTCACAAATCACCACAGCGTCAGAGATATTTTCCAGACAACGGGCAAAAAGTTCCAGCCGCTCTTCAGTATGTTTTAACAGCTGAATGTTTTTTAAGGTCCCTGTCATCCGGGTTGCTGCGCCGTCGGCATCTGTACTGACCACCTTGCCGCGGTCCAATACCCAAATCCAGCCGCCATCGGATGCCCTTAAGCGGTAAGCCGCTTCAAAATGAGGCGTTTCACCGGCCAGATGCTGATAAAGCTGCTCTGTCACCCGTTCGATATCTTTGGGATGAATTTGTTCGCGGTTGGGCGGGAACTGGTTAGTTTCAGGTTTTAATTCAACAGCCTGCTGCCATGAGCTGGAACGATATAAAGTACCGGCGCCAATATTCCAGTCCCATAATTCGTCGCCGCTGCCCCAGAGCGACAACCTTAACCGTTCTTCACTTTGTTCCAGCCGGCTTTGATAACGGCGCATTTTCAGGATAGACAAGTGCGCCAACAACAAAGCGCCAAATGAAAATAATAAAATAGAAGAAAGGATATAAGGCATAGAGCCTTGCCAGTCTAAAGCAAGAGCCGGAAGCGGCGTGATAAAAACGATACTTAGCAGCGCGTTGTTGTTGATTTTTTTATTATTTTTCACACGTCTGTACGTCAGAAAGTCTGTTGAAGCTAAGTTATATAAAATTAGCAATACTGTCAAAGCCAATCTGGCTGACGGCTCAATTGTTCAGCACTCGAGTGCTGCAGCTGTGTTGATGCTACAGCACTCTATTTATTGGGGTTCTGTTAAGGTTTTTAACAACGTAATGGCCGCAGTTGCATCCAGCGTTTTCATATGGGAGTGTGGCGGGGCACCACTTGTGGCAAGAAATATCGCATCGTAGTCCGGCGCCAGTAAACTCTGACAAAAAATCACAAAATCAGCCAGGTTGAGCTTGCTCAATTCCTGCTGAATTTGTTCGGATAAACAACATTGATAATCTCCCTGACCAATGGCAAGCCAAATACGTTTTGCTCTGTTGCCCAGGCTATTGTCCCGTTCCCTGATCTGGCTGGCTAAACTTTGTTTGAGGGCGTTAAATTCATCCGCCGACAGTTCCGGTAATTCGCTGAGAAACCGCTGATAAAAGCTCAGCGTTGCCTGATATAACAGTTTGGCATCCGCTCTTGGCGACTGAATATAAAATGCCATACCGGGTCTTAAATTCATCGGTACATAACCCGTACCCACCAGATAACCCAGTTGTTGTTCCGTGCGAAGTTCGTGAAAATATTCAGGTGAAATCAAATGGTTGGCGAGCATAAATAAGGCCATATCCAAAGGAGTGCGGTCGCGCGCCGGCAGATAAATCACCAGAGCTTCATCCTCCTGCGCTAATGGTAGTTCCAGCCAGATGGGACCAACGCCTTCGGTATTGTGGCTAAAACGTTCAGAACGCTGACAGCGCGCAGGCACAGTGCCAAGCCATTTTGCCAACTGCTGCTGCAATGTGCTGATGTCCTGCTCTTTCCAGTGGCCAATCATCAAAGCTTCAACATGCACCTGCTGAAACATCCGGGCGTAAAAGCGCTTAAAATCACTGAAACTGCAATTTTCCAGCACAGTGGCCAGGGTGTCAGACTCCGGATTTAACGGTTGCAATAAAGCAGACAACTTACTAAATAGTTGTGTGATGGGTTTGTTGCGGGCTTGATTATGCCAGTGCCTGACCAATTGCCGTTGTAATTCAATAAATCTGCTTTCGCTAAAACGGCATTTGGGCATCTGTTGCAGAATATCGTACAACAAAGCAATTTGGTTGCCGGCAAGGCCGCTGCAGTGCAAAGTCAGACCCTGTTGCTGTACATGCAGGTTATATTGCAAACCGGCAGTGGTGGCAGCATAAAATTGCTCGTTAATTTCATCAAGGAATAACTCCAGCCACAGTTTACAAAGGGCCAGTTCAACCAGTCCTGCTGTGGTGTTTGGCAGTGTAAGTTCAACAAAAATATGGCCTTTGGGTGTCTGAAAGTCGGCATCTGGTTTAAACCAGAGTTTCATACCGTCAGCCTGATAATAAAGTTGTGGCAGCGCTTTGCTGGCAGCTTTGTCCAATAACTGCAGCTCTTCAACCAGATAAGGGTTGGCATCTGGCAGATGGCAATCTGGCAGCGGTGTTGCCTGTTGTAATTTTTTCAGTAAGTCGGTGGTGATAGGTAACTGACTATAAGGTGTGTGATACCAGCGTGCCTGACGGTCAACACTGACCTCCGGCGCTATCAGCATGAGCCGCAAATTGCGTTCATGGAAAAAGCTTAACAGATGCTGGTACAGCGCTTCTGTTGGCATTTCCATGCGGTAATCGCCAAAGACATAATCCTCCTGCGGGTAATGTTGCAGGTTCACCGCCAAATCACTGGCCAGTTGCAAGGGTGTTTTTTGTTCCTGATACAAAAAGCTCCAGCGCACCAGCTTTTGCCTTTCAGCAAAAATGCCGGATGGAAAAGGTTGTTTTTTAAGCATGGCAAGATAAGAAAAGCTGGCCAGCAGAATATCATCCAGCGCATGCATGCCCTGCGGTGTCAGTTCAAAGGCCAGCGTAAAGTCTTTGTAATTACTGCCGTCAATGCCCCCGCCCGCACTTAAAGTGTTGACCAACCCCCGGCCTTTTAAATGACTTAATAACGAGCCTGGACCTTCGTCGCCAAGCAGATGTGCCAGAAAACTCACCAGTTTGAATCTGTACCATGGCTGGATGTCGGGCAGGGCAAAACTGGCAACAAAACGCTGAGTAGGTTTATGTGGCTGAATATTCAGCTGAATGCCCAGATGTTCATCCAGATAAAGCGGTGGCACCAATGCTGCTTTAGGCGGCAGGCCATCCGGTAAACCGGAAAAATAACGTTCAGCCCATTGCGCCTGTACTTCGAGCGGCGCGTTGGACACCAGGGTTAAGGTCATCCTGCTGGCGCTGTATTGATTCTGGTAAAAATCCCGCACCGCCTGTTGGGCCGTTTGACCTGGTCTGTCGTCAAGCGTTGACAGATTGCCAACAGAAAATTTGGCAAAAGGGTGGTCGGGGTTAATGCTTTCTTTGTGGGCCTGATAAATACGGCGGCCATCATCTTTGAGTTTCATCGAAAACTCAGCTTCTATGGCATGGCGTTCTTTGTCGACCGCTTCTGTACTGAACAGCGGAGCACTGAGCATATCTGCAAAACGCTCTAATGCTGCTGTGTAAGCATCATGTTGAATATCAAAGTAAAAACAGCTGTGTTCTGTGCCTGTCCATGCATTATGGCTGCCTGCATTTGTGGCAATAAACTGCTGATACTCACCGGCTTGCGGAAACTTCTCTGAGCCTAAAAACACCAGATGTTCTAAAAAATGCGCCAAACCTTCGCGGTCAACCGGATCGTCAAAATGGCCAACATTCACCGCCATGGCGGCTGCGCTTTTTTCTGCGTCCTGCTGTTGTACCAATAACACCCGTAAACCGTTGGCCAGCATCAGTGGCTGGTACAGGCGTTGGTCGTTAGGGCTTTGCACCATATGACTTTTTTTCAATTCAGGCCTCGTGTGGCTGAGTGTCAGGATCAAGGATACCGGCTGTTATCATATCGAATAGGAATATAAAGCTGAAATTTTATGCTTTATTAACAGTTACTGTGACAGCAATCTTTCATTATCATAGCGCACTCTTTTCGCGTTGGTCGCGAAGTTGTCTAGGTGTACTCATGGTCAATCTGGTTATCATGCGGCACGGCGAAGCCGAGCCACAAAGCAGTCAGGATAGTCAAAGGCAGCTTACTGCCAAAGGCCGGGATGAAGTTAGCCAAATGGCGTTATGGTTATCCCAACATTATCAGGCGTTTGATCTGGTGTTATGCAGCCCTTATGTGCGTACCCGCCAAACCGCTGAGCTAATGCTCAAAGCGCAGCCTGCCACAACCCGGCTGGAAATCTTACCCGAACTGGTTCCCGAGGGCGATAGCCACCAGGTGCAGCTATATCTGGATGCTTTACGTGCGGAAAATGCTGAATTAAGAGTGTTGTTGGTATCTCATATGCCGCTGGTAAGTTTTCTGGTCGAGACTTTTACCAAAACTGGCAATACGCCGATATTCGAAACTTCAGGACTGGTCGGTATTTATTACCAGCCTGGTGAAGCCGGTAAATTGTTAGAGCGTCTGGCGCCTGCCGATTTGGCGTTACTTAGTCATTAACAAATTTCAGCAACAGCTTTTTTATTGCACTGTATTTATTAAAAACGCCGCTTTAAAGTGGCGTTTTTAATAACACCAATAAAGCGCCGTCTCTGCCCCAGTGGGTTGGTGCTGTGTGAAAAGCCCGCACATTCGGATGTTGGATCAGCCAGTTAGGTACTTTTCGGGCCAGAATGCCACTGCCTTTGCCATGCACAATACAAGCGCAGTTAAAATGCTCACGCTGACAATAAGCTAACAAGCCAGCCAGTTCAGTTTTGGCTTGTTGCTGGCTTAAACCATGTAAATCCAGCACCACACCAGGCTGGTAATCACCGCGTTTGAGGTTTTTAGCCAGATGGGGATCTTCACCCGGTTGCACATAACGAATGATGCTGCCATCAGGCTGATACCCTTCAAACTCATCTGAGAAGTAGAATAAATTCGGTTCTTCTGCTTCGATAGACGTCTTTACGGCAGTTTTTTTGTTGCGGGGCAGGCGGGCAGGCGGTATCTTGTCCTGCGCCATAGGGCGGGCGCCCGTGACTGAGTCCCGGAACAGCTGAATTTCTTCTTCACTAAGTAACTGAGGTTTGCGCATCCGCGCAAGTCTATACAAAGAGCAATGCGAAATAAATGACTGAACATCAACCTTTTGAACTGACCGCAGAATTAATCAACGAAGCAGTCAGTGAGCTGTTTTCTATTCATGACTGGCTACGCTGGGCCGTTTCTCAGTTTAATGCGGCGGATCTGTATTTTGGTCATGGTACCGACAATCCGTGGGACGATGCCGGTCAGCTGATGGCTTTTACTTTGCATTTTACCCATCTGGCAGAATCTGCTTTATTACAAACCAGACTGACCAGCACAGAAAAACGCCGTTTTGCCGCTTTAGTGCAACAACGTATTGAACAACGCATGCCTTCAGCTTATTTAACCCAACAAGCCTTTTTTGCCGGTTTACCTTTTTATGTGGATGAACGGGTATTGGTGCCACGTTCACCTATCAGTGAGCTCATTACCCGCCAGTTTGCTGACTGGTTCCCGGTGGAGCCTCCGGCGCGTATTCTGGATTTATGCACCGGCTCTGGTTGTATTGCCATTGC
>NZ_JAVBXS010000068.1 GCF_030824435.1 Rheinheimera sp. | reverse complement strand
ACCATGCACTATAGGGCATAACTCGCCGTCTTTTTGATGGTTGCGAAGCACTTTTAATAAACTGGCCAGCTGCGCTGCGATATCAATAATCAGTCTTACTGGCAAGCGACCATGGCGCAAACTATATTGTTCTAAATCAACGCCTTTGGCGCGTCCCATCATCAAAATACCTTGTTTTTTCACCAGTTGATAAGTGATATAACGTGGCACATTAGGGTGATTAACCTGCGACAACATAAAAGCTTCGTCTGCCAGACGTTCCTGAATATGCTGTGGCAGATTAATACGGGAAAATTTAAACACACATTGTTCGTTCAGGCTGTCGAGGCCGGCAAAAGCAAAACCATAAGCGCCCTTACCCACCAGTTCAATATTGCGATAACCGAGCTTTTGCAGCTCTTCAATACAAAGTGCTACCCAGTCTTTGAGTTTTTTCGCGTCGTTGGCGTTTAACAGATAAAACGACTGCTCTTCGGGGATATAAAAATTTCGCAGCTGGTGTTTTTCCATTATTTATCCCGGTTGCAATACAAAGTTTGGTTTTCTGAAGTTGTCTTTCTGCCGCACTGTGGCGACTTTGACTTTATCATGCAATAAAGCACAAGGATGGTAAATGAATGTTTTGCCACAAATACATTCTTGATCAAATGCTTGCGCTGAGGTTGAAGTTGAAGGTAACGACGAAGGCGAAGAAATGCCGGCTGGCTTTTTCAGTGTCCGAAAAGAACAAACCCACCTATAGGTGGGTTTGGGCAAAACAACATAGCTTCATTGGCTAAGGCAATTTTTGCTGCCTTAACGCATTGCAACCAGCATACTGCTTGGCTCTTCCAGATACTGTTTCCACAGATTGGTAAAACGGGCAATAGTACCGCCGTCTATCACACGGTGATCGCCAGACCAGCTGATTTGCATAATAGAACGCGCTACCACGTGGCCTTTGCTGTCAAAACGCGGCAGCTGCTGCACTTTGCCAAGGGCAACTATGGCCACTTCAGGTTTATTGATAATTGGTGTTGCCACAGTACCGCCAATAGCACCAATGTTGGAAATGGTGATAGTGCCGCCTTTTAAATCGCTTGGGCTGACACGTCCTTCGCGGGCAGAATCTGTCAGTTTGGTTAAGTCTTTGGCAATGTCGACAATAGACTTATGCTGACAACCTTTAATATTCGGCACCAATAAACCCACTTTGGAGTCGACGGCAATACCAATATTGTGGTCATCAAAATAAGTGATTTCCGAACAATCGCTGTTGACCTGGCTGTTTAAAATAGGGAACTCGTTTAATGCCAATGACATCGCTTTCATAAAAAACGGCATCATGGTGAGTTTGACACCTTGTTTGGCAAGACCGTCTTTTAAACTGAGCCGCAGCGCAATTAATTCTGTTAAATCAATCTCTTCACAGTAAGTGAAATGCGGAATAGTCGACACTGATTCGGCCATTTGCCGTGCCATGGCCGCTTTAATACCTTTAATAGGTTCAACACGACGACCGCCAGTTGTAACTGTAGAATTAGCAACTGTTGAGCTTGTCGCTGCTGCCACAGCTGCGGCTTTTGCGGCACAAGCAGGTGCTGTTACAGCACCACTGACAAACTTCTGCACATCTTCTTTATAAACACGGCCTTTAGCACCTGTGCCTGCCACCAGAGTTAAATCAACATTCAACTCACGGGCTAAACGGCGTACCGCAGGGCTTGCCACTGCTTTGCCGTTACCTGCAACCACTGCTGCAGACATAGATGATGTGCTGTTTGTCACATTGGCGGCGATTGCTGTTGTAACTGGCGCAGCTGAATGGGCGGCTGTTACAATTAGCGCACCTTCTACCACTCTTTCAATGGCAAAAAGTGGTGCATGCACTTTGGCGATTTGACCTTTGGCGGTATAAAGCTTCACTACTTTACCGGCATATTTGGCCGGAATTTGCACTAAAGCTTTGTCAGTCATCACATCACACACCGGCTGATCTTCGGCAATCACATCACCTTCTTTGACCAGCCAGTCGACCACTTCACATTCCACTATGCCTTCACCGATATCCGGTAACAGGAAGTCTTCAGTGATTTTGCCAGAAGCAGCCCCTGACGCCGCTGGTGCGGTTTGCGTCACAGCTGGTGCTGCTGTTTGCGCTGGAGTTTGCACTTCACCGGCAATTTGCATTTCAAACAAAGGTGCATGTACTTTGGCAATATCACCTTTGTTGTAATACAACTTGCTGACCACACCGTTAAACACCGATGGAATTTGCACCAGCGCTTTGTCGGTCATTACGTCACAAACCGGTTGATCTTCAACTATGGTATCGCCTTCTTTCACCAGCCATTCGACCAGCTCACATTCGACAATACCTTCACCGATATCCGGCAGAATAAAATCTTTTTTCATCATCGCCTCTATCAGGTTTGGATCAGAACTTCACTGAAGCCACAATAGCTTCAAAAGTTTTTAAATGGTCGGCCACGTATTCACGTTCCAGCGCCAGCGGATATGGCGTATCTAAACCACAAACGCGCGCTATAGGGCTTTCCAGATGCAGGAAACAACGTTGCTGAATGGTAGCGGCAATTTCACCGGCAAAACCGCCCGTTAACGGTGCTTCGTGGTTAATCACTAAACGGCCGGTTTTCATCACCGACTTCACTACTGTTTCTACATCCCAGGGCAGAATGCTGCGAAGGTCAATCAGCTCACAGGAAATGCCCTGCGCTTGCGCCATTTCAATAGCTTTTTGGCAAATCTCAATTTGCGCGCCCCAGGCTAATACGGTCACGTCTTTGCCTTCCTGCATCACTTCGGCCACACCCAGTGGAATTTCGTAATAGTCTTCCGGCACTTCACCGGTGGATGCGCGGTACAACTTCTTAGGTTCAAAGAAAATTACCGGATCTTCTGAGGCGATTGACGCCAATAACAAACCTTTGGCCTGATATGGGTCGCGCGGCACTATCACTTTTAAACCAGGGGTATGGGCAAAATAAGCTTCAGGTGACTGGCTGTGATAATGACCACCGGCAATACCACCGCCGTATGGCGTGCGGAACACTAAACCACCGACATTAAACTCATTGCCTGAGCGGTAACGGAACTTGGCCGTTTCGTTGACGATTTGGTCAAAAGCCGGAAAAATGTAATCAGCAAACTGAATTTCAGCCACAGGTTTCATGCCCTGCGCTGCCATACCATTGGCAAACCCGGCAATACCTTGCTCAGTTAAAGGTGTATTAAAACAACGGTCTTTGCCGTATTTTTCCTGCAACTTTGAGGTTGCGCGAAACACACCACCAAAGTGGCCCACGTCTTCACCAAAACACACTACTGTGTTGTCTTTAGCCATCGCCAGATCAAGGGCGTTATTAATGGCCTGCAACATATTCATCTTCGCCATTATTACATTCTCCCTGAGGTGATTGGATAAGCATCCGGATATTTACGGATGTGAGTTTTGAGTTCAGCCAGCTGACGCTCAAGTTCAGGGATAGGTTCGGCATAAACGTCAGAAATTAAGTGTTCAATACCAGGTTTGGCCACTTTTTCTGCCACTTTCAGTGCATCCAGAATTTCCACCCGCAGCGATTCAATTTGCGCTTTGTCGGCGTCGTCATCCAGCCAGCCTTTGGCCAATAACCATAAGCGGAAACGGGAAATTGGGTCGTTTTTGCGCCACTGCTCTTCTTCTTCTTTGCTGCGATAACCGCTTGGATCGTCTGATGAAGAATGCGCGCCTAAACGGTAGGCAATAGACTCGAGTAATACAGGTTCGTTGGTGGCGATGGCGTGATCACGTGCCATTTTCGTGGCCTGATACACAGCCAGAATGTCGGCGCCATCAACACGAATCGATTTCATGCCATAACCGACACCACGACAGGCAATACCATCGCCTTTAAACTG
>NZ_JAVBXS010000075.1 GCF_030824435.1 Rheinheimera sp. | reverse complement strand
ACCGAATTGATGGGCCAGGGCGTCAACAGCGTAACAGGTGATTATTCCCGTGGCGCCGCCGGTTTTTGGGTAGAACATGGCCAAATCCAATATCCGGTGTCGGAAATTACCATTGCCGGTAACCTCAAAGAGATGTTTTTTGATATTGCCGCTGTAGGCAACGACGTCGATAAAAGAGGTGGGGTGTTAACAGGTTCTGTATTGCTGGGACAGATGCAAATCGCCGGGCATTAAGCTTAACTTAAACCCAACTTTGTGAATAAAAAACCAGCCGCGGCTGGTTTTTTATTGCGGGAAATTTTGATGTGAAAGCATGTTCAGACAGCTTCGGTGTTGCTAATGCTGATTTGGCTTAAATGATTCTGCAGATGTAACCAATGTGCTGCCTGATAATCAGTGGCACTCAGTGCACCATAAGCAAAATGTGGCTGCAGCGGCTGACCTGTCTGACTCTGAGTTATAAAGAGTTCCAGCTCTGCAATCAGCAAAGTTAAAGCTTGTTGTGGATCTTCGCTTTTATCAAGCGCCGCCATACCCGGAATGGCTTCTGCCAGAGGGTGGGTCATGGCCCCTGTTGCTTTAAAACTAAAAAGCGCCAGCTTGCCGGCAGTTTGTTGAAAAAACGGCGATTTTTGCACGGGGAAACCTGTTAAAGAACCCTGAATGCTTTGGGCGCAGTGGCGGAAAATTTGTGCTGCGCTCCATTCACCACTGCTTTGCAGCGGTTTACCTTGTAAGTTTTTTAGCTCGCCAAGCAGCAGCGTTAAATCAAAATCTCTGCTTTTGCCAAGGCTGGCGCCAACAAGACCGGCGCTGCCCAGGGCTAAACCTGCAACACTGACACCACTGAGGGCCAGAAATTTCCTTCTATTCATAAGCTTTGCTCTTTATGCTATTGCTGAAAGTGCTCGTTATGGCAGCAAAATTCAATTTATTCAGCCTGTTGTCAGTTGTTGCTGGCACAATGCCGCTTTTTTAGCAGTATGCCCTGAACAGCGCTGCTGCTGCCAGTGTTGCTGCTTCTGATGTTGCCCCTGTTGTAGAGGGACAAAGAAATTCCAGCGCTGATTTTCTTTTTCTTATGATAAACTTGCACGTCACACTGCATGGTAACAGCGGTCACAGGCCTTAAAACGGGAAATGTTATGAGCCAAGTCAATATTCTGTGTATCAAATGGGGCAAAAAATATGGCCCGGATTACGTTAACAAACTGTACAACATGGTCAGCCGCAATCTGACATTACCATTTCGTTTTATCTGCCTGACCGATGACGCTGCAGGTATCGATGCCACTAAAGTGGAAGTCAAAGATATTCCAAAAGTAGGTTTTGCCGATTTTGACAACCGCGAGCCATGGAGTTTTGGTCACGGCTGGTTAAAAGTGACCAGTTTTGCCGACCCTTTATATGACATCACGGGTCCAACTTTGTTTATTGATTTAGACGTGGTGATTGTTGGCAATATCGATTGTTTTTTTGAGCCTGAAGGCGAGTTCCGTGTCATTAAAGAATGGGACAAAAAAGATGAAACCGGTAACACCTCAGTGTACCGTTTTAACATTGGCGCCCATGCTGATTTAATTGAAAACATCAAGAATAACAAAGACAAAGTGCTGGCTTCTGTACGTAACGAGCAGGAATATGTCACCAGTTATCTGAACAAACAAGGCAAGCTGCAATATTGGCCAGCTGGCTGGTGTGTCAGCTTTAAACGTCATTGTATGCCAAAAGGCATTATGAGCTTTTTTAAACCTGCCACTATTCCTGAAGGCGCCAAAATTGTTGCTTTCCACGGTAAACCAAATCCGCCTGATGCCATTTTAGGTATTAGCGGTAAGTGGTATCGCCGTGTGCTGCCAGTGCAGTGGGTTGCGGATCTGTGGCGTTAAGCCGGGCGCTTTGGGCATGAAAATGAAAGTTTTTGTGATTAACCTCGACCAATCGGTCGAGCGTTATCAGCACGCTGTAGCGCAGTTTGCACCTTACCCGGACATTGTGGTGGAACGTATCAGTGCCGCCGATGGCCGGGTGATGAGCGAGCAAGAGCTGAACCAGTATTATTCGCTGGAGCTGAATAAAAAGCTTTATCACAAAATACTGCGACCTGGTGAAAAAGGCTGTTATATCAGTCACATCTGGTGCTGGCAGCAAATTGTGGCGCAGCAGCTCGACTTTGCCATTATTCTCGAAGACGATTTTATTCTGCAATGTGATTTAGCCGCGCTGGTGGATGCAATTCGCCAGTTGCAGCAGCCATGGCATTACTTAAAACTGGCGATGCCGAATAAACAGCAGCCGGTGTTACAACGCGAGCCCATGGCGCATGGTTTTTCGCTGGTGCATTATCAAAAAATGCCGGTATCTACAGTAGCGCAGGCGGTGAGTCTGGCCGGTGCTCAGTTGTTGCTTGATAAGATGCAGCCATTTTACCGCCCTGTGGACGTGCAGCTGCAATACAGCTTTGATTTAGGCATTGAAGTGATGGGCGTGCAGCCTTTACCGTTTCGGCCAGAGCTCGAGTTTGAAAGCCTGATCAATCCACATCAGAAACAGCCGGTGAACAGGCCGTTGTTTTATAAAAGCCGTTTATGTTTTAGCTGGCAAAACTTATGGCACAACCTGCGCCATTATGGGCTTATGGCTTATTTAACAGCTAAAAAATAAAGCTGTTGTTTTGCCATGTTATTGGCCAAAACTAAGGCCAAAACAGTGACCAAAACTTTTAAGCTGAAATTGTAAAAAGGAGCTGAAGTCAGCTCCTTTTTTTATGGCTGGTTTGGCTGTTGTTGCGCTGCCTGTTGGTGTCATTCTGGTAATGTGTGGCCGCGCGCAGTATGATCGCGCCATCTCTATTGTGCTGGATTTGTGTTTTGTCGCGACTTTTATTCTCTTTAGGCATTGTGAGCTATAGCCTGCTGCTGTATCTGCTGCGTTTTCCGATGTTGTTGTTGTTTATCTATCGCAGCAAAGCCGACTCAGCCTACCGTCAACGTTTTGCCGAACGTTTTTGCTATCAGCCTATTCCCTCAGAAGCGGCTGGCGGTATTGTAGTGCACGCGGTGTCTATGGGCGAAGTAGTGGCGGCAACACCTTTAATTAAACAGCTGCTGGCCACTTACCCTGATTTACCTGTCACTGTCACCTGCACCACGCCAACAGGCTCAGCCCGTATCAAAGCCAGTTTTGGCGACAGCGTGTTTCATTATTATTTGCCTTTTGACACACCGGGCAGCAATCACCGTTTGCTGAAAAAGCTGGCGCCACAGCTGGTGTTGCTGCTGGAAACTGAACTTTGGCCCAATCTGATTAGGCAATGTCATCAGGCCGCTATTCCGGTGGTGCTGCTGAATGCCCGTTTATCCGCCCGCTCTGCCCGCGGTTACCGCCGTTTTACGACGTTGGTGCAGCCGATGCTGGCGCAGCTGAAGGTCATTCTGACGCAGGACAATAACAGCCGCCGCCGTTTTTTAACTTTGCTTGGCAACAAAACAGCTGAAGCCAAACACAAGGTGCAGAACACCGGCAATCTGAAATTTGAAGTGCAGCATAACGTTGCGCTGATGGAGCAGGCGAAGGACTTCAAAGCGCAGTTAAAAGGCCGTCCGGTATGGGTGGCAGGCAGCACTCATGCCGGTGAAGATGAACAAATTCTGGCCGCTTTTAAACAAGTTTTAACAGCGAAACCTGAAACGCTGCTGATTTTGGTGCCGCGCCATCCTGACCGTTTTGAGGCAGTGGCAGTGCAGGTAGGGCAGGCCGGTTTGTCAGTGGCAAGGCGCAGCAAGCAACAGCCATTGTTGCCAACAACCCAGGTTTTGCTGGGCGATTCGATGGGCGAGCTGATGTTGTGGTATCAGCTGGCTGACGTGGTTTTTGTTGGTGGTTCTTTAATTGAGCGTGGCGGCCATAACCCACTGGAGCCGATGAGCCTGGGTAAAGCCATTCAATCTGGCCCTTATGTGTTTAATTTTGCCGTGGCTTTTAAACAGCTTCAGCGCCGGCAGGCGGTGGGGTTTGTGACAAATGCTGAAGAGTTGGCGCAAAGTACTTTAAATTTGCTGGCTGAGGATACAAAACGTCAGCAGATGGCAGCAAAAGGCTTAGCGCTTTACCGGCAGCAGGGGGGCGCCACCGCAAAGGTGCTTCAGGTTGTCACAACCTTATTACCAACAACAGGAGGCCGCCATTTGCAGCAGCGTGACGGGGTAAACGAAATTTGGTACGACTCAGAGTTGTTGTCTGCCGCTGGTTTTGCGAAGGCTGATAAAAAGCTGTTTCAGGCACAATTCTGGCAGCAACAAGATGCCGTAACAGGCCAGTCAAGCGGACGCAACACAGTGTGGTTTGTTAAAGCCAATACCGAACAATGGGTGCTGCGCCATTATTATCGCGGTGGTTTAATTGGCAAAATAAACAAAGACTGGTTTTGGGCAGTGCCGCTGGCAAAAAGCCGCGCTATGGCTGAATTTACCATGTTGCAGCAGATGGTTCAGCTGGGCTTGCCGGTGCCAAAACCGGTAGCGGCGTTATATACAGCCAGAGGTTTAGGTTACAGCGCTGATATTCTGCTTGAGCTTATTCCGGGCAGCATTGATATTTGCCATCTATTACAACAACGGGCGTTAACAGCAGTCGAGTGGCAGTTGCTGGGCCAGATGCTCCGGCGTTTTCATCGGGCAGGGGCTTATCATTCCGATATGAATTGCCACAATATGTTACTGGACCCACAAGGTAAATTCTGGCTGCTGGATTTTGATAAATGTGCATTTCGCCAGGGCCAGGATTGGCAGCAGGGCACTATGGACAGGTTGTTAAGATCGTTGCGTAAAGAAGCCAGGCTGGCCGGTGAAAAGGGTAAAAAGTTTTATTGGCAGGAATCTGACTGGGCTTTGTTGCTGTCTGGTTATCAGGCTTAAAAGTTCAGTTGTTGTTGAGCAGGTAAAAAAGGGCGCCGTTTGGCGCCCTTGATGTTTCAGCTGATTTGTTCTTATTGGTAAGAAGTGTTCAGTGTTAAACCAGTCACTGCGCTGTAACCACGGATACCAATATGGTAAGTAGCTGCTACAGGGTTGGTGAAGCTGCAAGTTTCGCTGTTGCCGGTTTTGTATGGGCGGCAATCGTAGGTGCTGGTAGTTGGGTTAGCACCACGGCGTACATACAAGTCAGCATCGCCTGTACCACCGCTGATGCTGATGGTCAGGTTGGTTTTACCAGCTGGTACTGTCAGGGTGTAATATTTCCAGCTGCTTGTTGCAACGCTGATATTACTTACTGTTGAAGTGACTGGTGTAGTGCCACCCGTTGTGCCTGCAGCTTTGGCTACTGCAGCAGCAGCGTCAACAATACCGGTACCACAGCTGGTGCAGGTTGCCGGGAAAGCACGGGTCGTGGTTTTTAAAATAGATTCCACTTCATCCGGCGTTGCCGTTGGTTTTTTCTGTTTAATTAACGCAGCGACACCAGCAACGTGTGGTGCTGCCATAGAAGTACCCTGAGAGTAACCGTAGCTGTCTGAACCAGGTACTGTGGTGCCTGTGTTGTAAGTAGACAGAATACCGTTGACGTCGTTGGCTGAGTTCATGGCGCCGCCAGGAGCCGCTACGTCAATAGAGGTACCGTAGTTAGAATAATAAGCACGGCCACCATTGCGGTTGGTTGAAGCTACGTTTACCACACCGGCACAGTTGCCTGGGTTGTAGTTGTTAGCGTTGTCGTTGTCGTTGCCTGAAGCAATAACAACCACAGTGCCACGTGAACGGGCAGAGTTAATAGCGGCCTGAGTTGTTGAATCACAAGCACCTGAACCACCAAGGCTCATGTTAATCACTTTAGCCGGGTTGGCGTTGGCTGGTACACCAGACACTGTGCCGCCTGAAGCCCAGATAATACCGTCGGCGATATCTGAAGTGTAACCACCACACTTACCTAACACACGCACCGGTACTACTTTAGCCTGATAAGCCACACCAGCAACACCAGAACCGTTATTGGTTACGGCAGCAATGGTGCCTGCCACGTGGGTACCGTGCCAGCTTGAATCCTGTGCTTGTGTTGGGTAACCATCACCACAGGCGCCTACCTCCACCCAGTCGCCCGGATCGCGGGCATCAGAGTCGCGGCCGCTGCCGTCGTTACCAACAAAGCTGTCAGAAATCATGTCGTAGCCTGGCAGGATATTGGCATTTAAGTCGGCATGTGGACGGTAACCGGTATCCAGCACGGCAACAACCACGCCTGAACCTGTAGCGCTGTCCCATGCAGCTGGCGCACGCAGGCCACCTGTTGTTTCAAAATAATGCCACTGGCTGTTGTACTGAGTGTCGTTTGGTACTGCATTAATAGTTAAAATGCGGTCTTCTTCCACCAGGCTTACATTGGCGTCTTTGGCCAGGTTGGCCATCATTTCTTTTTTCTCTTTTTCGCTCAGACGACGGTCTGCACGCACAATGTGGCGGCCATTGACTGCGCTTGAACGAACATATTGCAGTTCAGCACCTGCCAGCGCAGATAAAGCTTCTTCAACGTGAGCCTTGGCATTCAGCACTGGTGCTTGTTGCAGACTGTTTACGTCGCCCTGGGCGCCGCCGGCCTGACCTTTAAATGCCACGATAAACTGAGTGTGGGCTTCCTGAGCGACTTTAGCGTTGCTCAGCGTTGGTACTTTTAACAGGTTTGGAACTTCAGCAGCCTGAGCCGATAAACACAGGGCCGATAAGGTAGCGAGGGCGATTTTCTGTAAATGGAACGCTTTGTTTTGCATGGGAATTCTCACAACTTTTTTGGTTATTTGCCTGGAGTTTCCTGCCGTAGTTTTAGTTGATTTGGCAGGCTGCGCAATAATTCATCAATGCGATGCTAATGTAAAGATGCGTAAATTAACAAGATAACCCAATAAAGGTACGCCAGGCGATAGATGTCCATCCATTCAGACATTGTGATAGTTACCTTCAAAGGCTTGATCCTGCTGCAAGCCAGACCAGTCCAAGCTTGTGTTACAAATAGTTACAACTGTATACAATGCTGTTAATGGAATAAGGTATATCAAAAAGTAATAAAAAAAGATCGGGCTTGGATCTGTTTTGTCATCAAATTGGCATTTTTGTTTGATCCGGCCGTGGCAAATTGCCTTTCTGTGGTCAGTGGCCGACAATAGCGGCCTTTGTGACATAAAAGAGTGCAGATGCTGATGCAGCAGTGGGATGTAATAGTGATAGGTGCTGGCGCTGCCGGTTTGTTTTGTGCCATTGAAGCAGCCAAAAGAGGCCGTAAAACGCTGGTGCTGGATAACGGCAAACGTATTGGCCGTAAAATTCTGATGTCCGGTGGTGGCCGTTGTAATTTCACCAATATGTACACAAGCCCGGCGAATTTCTTGTCGCAAAACAAACACTTCTGTAAATCAGCTTTAAGCAGGTATACCCAGTGGGATTTTTTGGCTTTGGTGCAGCAATATCAAATTCCGTATCACGAAAAAACTCTGGGTCAGTTGTTTTGTGATGACAGCGCCAAAGATATTGTCGATATGTTACAGCAGGAATGTAATAAAGCCGGGGTGCAGATTGCGTTGCAACAGGAAATCCAGACGGTAACTTTTAGCGATGGCCAGTATCTGCTGCAAACCAATGGTGGAAACCGCAATTGCCAGAGTCTGGTGGTGGCCAGTGGTGGTTTAAGTTTGCCGAATTTAGGCGCCACTGCTTTTGGTTTTCAGCTGGCAGAGCAGTTTGGGCTTAACGTATTGCCGGTGCGCGCCGGTTTAGTGCCATTGACCTGGCAACCGGACGACAAAGCTGTGTACGAAGAAATCAGCGGTGTGTCCTTGCCTGTCACAGCAGAAACCAATGAGGTGTTGTTCCCGGAAGATATGTTGTTTACCCATCGTGGTTTAAGTGGTCCTGCTATTTTGCAAATTTCGTCATTCTGGCTGCCGGGTGATGCTGTCACAGTGAATTTATCGCCTCAACAGAATGTGTTGGAATTTTTGACGGAAGCACAACAAAAACACCCGGAGCAGGAGCTGAAAACAGCGCTTTCAAGGCTACTACCCAAACGACTGGTGGAAAAACTACTGGAACAAAATCTGTTGACCAATCAACCACTCAAAGCATTAAACCCAAAAAGCAGCCAGCGCATTGCCGATTTATTGCATCAGTTTGTATTTAAACCCAATGGCACCGAAGGTTATCGCACCGCTGAAGTCACTTTGGGTGGGGTCGATACCAATGAACTGTCGTCCAAAACCATGGAAGCGAAAAATCAACCTGGTTTGTATTTTGTCGGTGAAGTGGTTGATGTCACAGGTTGGTTGGGTGGTTACAATTTCCAGTGGGCCTGGAGTTCAGGCTGGGTGGCCGGGCAATATTGTTAAAACCGCCGCAGCAGTGGTTTTGTCTCAGGCGGCTTTGCATTAAGTCGCCTGAATATTGTCTGAGTTTTGTTGTTACTGTCTGGTCAAAATTCCCTCTGAAAGCCTTGCCACACCATTGTCTGAGAGACACTACACAGATTGTTAGTAAAGTGTTTGATTTAATAACATTTTTAATCGTCGAAAAGCTTTACATCCTCCTCAGGCTGCATTTTTAGTGAGCTGTTTTAGTTCAGATTTTTTATCTGGCACAGTCAATGCTGTATTAGAAACAGATAAATTAGGAGGCTCTATGATTAACAGGACATTCACGCTTAAAACTCTGGTGCTGGCATCTTGTCTGCTCAGTGGCGCTGCTTTGGCTGGTCATATTGACGGTGGTGAAGGTCATGGCGGCGGCGGTGGTGCTGGCGGTAACTTACCCGATCCATTACCCAGCTGTACTATTCAGGATATGCAGGCTGATTATATCCGTAAACTGGATGGTGTTGATCTGGGTGGTCCGTTAGACCCAATCCGTAATGCCGATGCCTGTTATGGTTTGTTGGTGGGGAATAACGCCACTATGGAATTACCCACCATTAACCGTGGTTATCTGGGTGATGGCTGGTTTAACGAAGCCAACCCGGATTGGTGGCCAGGTCAACCGGGTGCATTTATTGAAGATGAAGATCTGCAGGACCTGAAAAAAGATGGTATTGCAGACGACCCTGGTTGGGTTTATATGGGTAAAGATGACGGCAATGGTTTTGATGGCGCCACCATCCCCGATGCTGAAACGCCTTATACCTTTATTGATAATTTATTTACCTGTAGTGAAGATGGTATTACCTATGGTACCTGTACCGGTATGTACAAAGGTCGTTGGAAATTTACCCCACCAACTGAACAACCTGAATTGTTATTAGCCTTGTTGGGTGGTGCCTTTTTTGATCAGGTGGCTGTGGTATTTAAAGGCGGTGGTACCTTCCTGATGTATACCTTCAGCCTGGAAAATATGGGTTTGGCGCCCATTCTGGCCGGTGAAACCAAATTTGAATTTGGTGGTACCTTTGATTTTGAAGATTTGTTGTTAAACGGCAGTGGTGATGGCACAGCGGCCATTTCAAATGTCAGTTTATGGGCAAGGGACCCCTTCCTGCCGACCCAAGTGGCTGAACCTGGTTATCTGGCGTTATTAGGTCTGACCTTGTTGGTGATGTACCGTCGTCGTCAGTTGCGTGTGAAGTAACAATGTTGTGATAAAGCTAAAGTCATAAAGTGAACATAAATCCCGGTCCAATGCTCAGGCCGGGATTTTTTTTCAGGCTGTGCTGATCGAAAAGTAACCGCTTCCAACCCTTGCTACATCTGGCTTTTGCCCTGCTTGCTATTTTTTTACAATTAATTACGACTGTAAAAATTGTTGTATTACCCTATTGCAGTGATGAATCGAATATGTCATTTATTAAGCATGACCTAATGTAGATTTGCGTTAGGCTCGACAAAATATGCGGCAGGATGCCCCTCAAAACAAAACACACCCTTGACACATGCAACAGGAATCGTAGTTATGAATTTCAAAAAAGTGGCTCCAATCGCAGCAGCAGTGCTGGCGGCCGTTAGTTATACCCAGGCAGCTCAGGCGTCAGAACGGGTCATCCTGCAAGTTGACAATGCCAACAAAGGTATTGTTACCGCTTTATCCCGCCAGTTAGGTGGTGAAGTAAAACTGGAAGCTGATGGTTTTATCTCAGTTGAGTTTGAAGGCAAATCTTTTGACGAAATCAAAGGTATTTTAAAAAACCCACATATCAAACTGGTGGAACAAGACTTTAAACGTACGCCAATGGCGCTGTATAACGATGACGCCGGCAACCCGATGCTTGACCAGCTGACCCCTTATGCCGTTTACCAGTCTCAGGTAAAACAGGTTGCTTTTAACCTGGGTGCAGCACCAAAAGTTTGTGTGATCGACTCAGGTCTGGATCGCAGCAACGTTGACTTCGAATGGGGCAGCATCACAGGTGACAACGACAGCGGCACTGGCAGCTGGGATGTTAACGGTGGCCCACATGGTACACACGTAGCAGGTACCATTGGTGCAGCAGATAACGGTGTAGGTGTTGTGGGTATGGCGCCAGGCGTGCCAATGCACATCATCAAAGTATTTAACGCTGAAGGTTGGGGTTATTCTTCAGACCTGGCTTATGCAGCACAAAAATGTAAAGCAGCTGGCGCTAAGATCATCAGCATGAGCTTAGGCGGTGGCGGTTCTAACACCACTGAATCAAACGCTTTCCAGAGTTTTGTTGATGGTGGCGGTTTAGTGGTGGCTGCAGCTGGTAACGACGGTAACAACGTACGTTCATACCCTGCTGGTTACACTTCAGTAATGATGGTTGGTGCTAATGATGCCAACAACAATATTGCTGATTTCTCTCAGTTCCCAAGCTGTACTATAAATCGCGCTACAGATGAAAAAGTCTGTGTCGAAGTAACAGCCGGTGGTGTTGATACCCTGTCTACTTACCCTGCAGGTATGGCTACTGTTGCCAGCCTGACAACCAGCAACGGTGCTTTTGCTTCTTCTGCGATGGAAAACGTTGGCACAGCTTCTGGCGCAACCTTCTTTATGGGTACTGCTGAAACTGTGAACTCAGGCGCTGCCGGTAAAGTTTGTGTGATTGACCGTGGTGTGATTTCTTTCCATGACAAAGTGAAAAACTGTCAGACTTCAGGTGGTATCGGTGCCATTCTGATCAACAACACTGCTGGCATGTTATACGGTACTCTGGGTGAAGGCACAGCCAACACTACAAACATCCCTGCAGTAGGTGCAGCTTTTGAAGACCGTGCAGCTCTGCTGGCGGCCACTTCAGCCACTGTTGCCATCGAAGGTGGTGATTATGGTTATATGAGCGGAACTTCAATGGCAACACCAGCAGTGTCTGGTATTGCTGCGCTGGTATGGTCTAACCACCCGACATGTAAAGGTGAACAAATCCGTTCTGCACTGAAAGCAACTGCAAAAGATTCAGGTGCTGCCGGTAAAGACGTGTACTTCGGTTACGGTATTGTGCAGGCCAAAGCTGCGCATGATTACCTGGTCGCTCAGGGTTGTGGCACCACAGGTGGCACAGCGATCACCTTATCTGCAGTGTCTTACAGCAGCAAAGGTAAACGTAAAGTTGACCTGAAGTGGGCAAACGCCACTGGTAGTTCTGTGGACGTATTCCGCAACAACGCCAAACTGGTCACTACAGCCAACGACGGTTTACATACAGATACACTGTCAGTACGCGGCACTTACAACTACAAAGTATGTAACGCCGGTACCACAGTATGTAGCTCAACTCAAACAGTGGTTTATTAATTCCCTGTTGAGCTGAAAAAGTGTTTACAAAGAGGGTAAACACCTTCATCACTGCACCTCTGACAGTATTGTTGACAGTGCAGTGATGAACCAAGTTGTTGTTAACGTGAAAGGCAGCCGGTTGGCTGCCTTTTTTTATAAGGAAAAACAGCATCTTGCCGGACATTTGTGCCATGTTATGGTGTGGCTGGCTTGCTGTTAAACAACCCGGTCTTAGCCTGAAGCTGTTGCATAACCGATGCTTGCACAGCAAACAAGGAGTGATGCATGCTAAAAGTGTTGCTGGGTGTCGCCCGCTGGAATTTTCTGAGTTTAACCTTGATCACTGTGGCGCTGGCGGCAGTGACGACCCGTTTTCAGGGCGCCGTATTGCAGCCGCTGCAGCTTGGTTTGGTATTGTTGCTGGCACTTTGTGCCCATATCAGCGTCAACGCTTTTAACGAATATTTTGATTTTCGTTCTGGCCTTGATCTGCTGACCAAACGCACACCTTTTAGTGGCGGCAGCGGCACCCTGCCGCAACAACCTGCTTATGCAAAGGTGGCGTTGATGCTGGCCCTTGCCACTTTAGTGCTGGTGGTGAGCATAGGGCTTTATCTGACCTGGCAGCTCGGACTCAAGGCCTTGTGGATTGGCATCCCTGGTGTGTTGTTGGTTTATGCCTATACCCAATATCTGCAGCGCTGGCCTTTAGTGTGTTTATTGGCGCCTGGTGTTGGTTTTGGTGGTTTGATGTTTTTGGGCGCGGTTTGGACACTGGGTGGTGTGATTCACTTAAGCAGCATTTTTCTTGCGCTGATGCTGGCATTACTTTGCAGCAATTTATTGTTATTAAACCAGTTTCCAGATGTAGAAGCAGATCGTCAGGTCGGCAGAAGGCATTTGCCCATTGTGATAGGTTTAACACGCAGTCTGGTGGTATTTGCGCTATTGTATCTGCTGAATTTTGTGTTGTTAATGATAGCGGTGCTGCTTCAGCTGCTGCCAGTTGTTTGTCTGATAGTCTTGTTTATTGTGCCGCTGGTGCTGCTGTTATTGCATAAAATAAAAGCTCATCTGCAACAAAAGGCGGAACTTGTGCCGGCACTGGCACTGAATGTGTTGTTGGTCCATCTGTATCCGCTGTTGTTGTTGCTCAGTCTGTACTTTTCAACTGATGTTGTGTCAGCTGCAACCGGCTGATTTTTTTGCCTGATGGTTTTAAACATCACTAATGACAGGATGAAAGAGTATCAGCTGCTTGTGCCGGTAACACCTCTTTTATTTGTTATAGCTGGTAACGTGACATTTCCTGCTGCATCTGGTCGGCCATCAGTTGCAGCTGATGGCTGGCACTGCTCAGCTGTTGGCTTTGGCCGGCAGTGTATTCAATGGCTGTGGCTATTTTTTCCATATTGCCGCTGATCATGGAGGACACTGTGGCCAGTTGTTCGGTGGCACTTGCCAGCTGGTCATTCACTTCAACAATGCTGGTAATTGCCGCACAAATACGTTGCAAGGCAGTACCAGCTTCATCTGAAACCTGAATGGTACTTTGGGTATCCTGTTCACTGGCCGCCATAGCCTGTACTGCGGTGCCGGCACCCTGACGGATATCTTCAATACGTTTGCTGATATCCTGGGTAGAGCTTTGTGAACGACTGGCCAGGGTGCGCACTTCATCGGCGACCACAGCAAAACCACGGCCCTGGTCACCGGCTCTGGCTGCTTCAATAGCGGCGTTCAGCGCCAGCAGATTGGTTTGTTCAGCAATACCGCGGATCACGTCAGTCACAATGCCAACGGCTTCACCATGACGATTCAGTTCAGTGATAAGTACGGCCACTTCGTGCAGTTTGTGCCCCAAAGTGCTGATGGCATTTTTGGTTTGAGATACCGCCTGCTCGCCATGTGCGGCTTCGGCAGTGGCATCCCGGGTAGCCTGCGCAGCTGTGGTGGCGCTGCGTGCCATGTCTTCACAGGTTGTGGACATCTGGTGTACAGCTGTGGCCACCTGTGTGGTCTGGTGCATCACATCCTGCAAAGTGTGTTGGCTCTGTGCACTGTGTTGTTCAAGTTCAGTGGCTTGTTTTGCCAGTTGGATGGACAGACTACGTTGTTGCTGAATAACCTCAGCCAAAGATCTGGCCAACTGTTGCAGCGCAAATAACAAACTTTGTGGATCTGCCTGTTGTTGCTGCATCAGCCGGAAGTCGCCCGCAGCCACCTGTTGCACCATGGCTACCGCAGTGGTGACTTCACAACCCAGCAGTTTTAAAATCCAGCGCCGGATAAACAAAGCCAAACCAACAGTTAAAACCAACAACAGCAAAATTACGCCGCCCAGTTTTAACGCAAAACTACGAAACTCCGCCTGCACATCGTCAATATAAATACCAGAACCCAACAGCCAGCCCCAGGGTTTAAAAGCACTGACAAAAGACAGTTTTAAATAAAGTTCGGTGCTGACGCCACCTGATACAAGCGGTTTAGGCCATTGATATTCAACAAAACCTTTGTCAAAACGAGTAACTACCTCTACCGCACTGCTAAACAAATTGGCATTGCTCAGCGGCGCGGCAAAGCTGCCATCGCTGTTGCGCATTAAGGTGGCTCTGTTAAAGCTGTCTTTATTCAGTACAGTACCGTCCAGTGCCGGTACTGTCGGGTGCATAATCATTTTGGGTTGTGGTTTGGTTAAATCGTTGATCCAAACATATTCTGTACCCGAATAACGCAGTGCCCTGATGGCAGCTATCGCCTGTTGTTGTGCCTGTTCCCGGCTTAACTCACCTTGTGTTTCCAATTGATGGTAATGCGCCAGCAGCGAATAGGCACTGTCGACCACGGCCTGTACCTTACTTTCCCGACCGTGCATCAGACTGTTTTGTAATGATGTTAAAGTGACAAAAATAACCAGCACAAAACCCAGCAGCGTTAACAATGGAATTAATAACAGCCGGCCGCCTACAGTGGTAAAAAATGCCATAACTCCCTCCAGTCTGATGTGACTGCGGTGGCAGCCAGCATAAATGGATCCGGTTCAATCATAGCGGCTGGTATTGTTTTTGCCTTTGCCAGCTTTGTGGTTACAAAGTGGGTCAAACACAACAGTAGCCACTTTTTGTCTTTGATATTGAGATGACGTTTTGTTTGTTTGTTTGTTTGTTTTGTTTATGGTGCCGGTTTAACCACCAGCACATCGGTATGTAAACGTGTTAACACTTTTTCGGCGGTGTTTCCCAACAACAAACCCGACAAACCTTTACGGCCAATACTACCCATCACCACCAGAGAAGCTTTGAGATTTTTACTAAGCTGCTGAATTTCCTGCTCAACCACACCGGCCTGCAGATGAATTTGGTAGTCGGTTAATTGTTCCGCCGCGGCAAAGGCCTCCAGTTTGGCCAACAAGGCCGGAGCAGATTTTTCCAGCACAGCAGCGCCAGAGGTTAAATCCAGATCCTGCAACACCGGGTTTACCGGCACCACCTGCACCAGATGTAAAGTAGCGCCATCATGCCGGGCGATACGCCAGGCAAATTCGGTGACTTTACGGTTCAACTCTTGTTGTACCGGGCTGACGTTAAGCAAATCAACGGTCGCCAATACAGATTTTTGCTGACGTTGTGGTTGGTTGCTAACCAATAACAGCGGGATTGGTAAATGACGGATCAGTTGCCAGTCGGTGGGGGTATAAAATAATTGTTCAGTGCGATGGCCTGACTTTATCACCAGATCATAATGTTGACCGGCACAAATTTCGCTGACCCAGTTGGCTATATTGTCCTGATGCACGGCAAAAACTTTATGGGGGGCTTCTGATAGCTGATGTGCTGACAAACTTTGTTCTACCAACTCAGCGATAGTGGTGGTATTGCTGATCCCGGTTTTTTGAATGGTGTCATGACTGATAAAAGCCACAAAATGAAAAGTGACGGCATTGCCTTTTAACAATGAAGCCGCTTTATCCAGCATCGGCAGCACATTATTTGTGAATTCCCAAATAATCAGTATCTTACGCATTTTCACCTCCTGCCAAATACCAAAACCCTAGCCGCTGTCAGTGCCATGGTCAAATATTGGGCCTGACAATCTGATATTAAACAGGCACAAGGATTTGAAATCCGCTGGCGCCAGGCACTTGTCCTGGTCCAGAATACAACCAAAGCACCGACTGCCAAAGTACAGGAACAATGATGCAAAAAACTGACACAGCGTTATTACCGCAGCAGGGGGAACAGGCCGGAAACTCTGCAGCCATCACCCAGATTATCCAGCCCAGAATGGCTGATTTGGGTGAGTTTTCAGTGCGCCGTTTATTGCCGGTGAAAGAGCGCAAAACCATTGGTCCCTGGATCTTTTTTGATGAAATGGGCCCGGCAGATTTTGCCGTTGGTTCGGGCATTTCGGTGCGGCCGCATCCGCATATTGGGCTGGCGACAGTCACTTATTTATTTAGTGGTGAAATATTGCACCGGGATTCACTGGGCACAGTGCAGGTGATCCGGCCGGGTGATATCAATCTGATGGTGGCAGGTAAAGGCATAGTGCATTCGGAGCGGGAAAGGCCGGAGCTTAAAGCCAGCGCCCACAGTTTACATGGTTTACAGCTGTGGCTGGCATTGCCTTTGGCGCATGAAGAAACTGAACCGGCTTTTTATCATTTTCCGGCGGCCAGCATTCCGGCGTTTGAGGTGCAGGGTGTTTCGGTGCGGGTGATGATCGGCAGTGCTTATGGTGTGACATCTCCTGTACCGCAGTTCTCCACCACTTTATATCTGGAGGCTTTTTTAGCGCCGGGTCAAAAACTGCTGTTACCTCAAGCTGCAGAGCTTGGCCTTTATCTGTTGTCTGGTCAGCTGCAAATGGCGGGAACTGCATTGCAACCTCAGACGTTGACTGTGCTGGGCGCAGATGCTGTGGTTGAAGTGGAAGCTTTCACTGCAGCACGGATCGCCTTGATTGGTGGTGATGCCATAGGGCAGCGTTTTATCAATTGGAATTTTGTGTCCAGCAGTAAAGAACGTATTGAACAGGCCAAACAAGATTGGCAGGCCGGCCGTTTTCCGAAAGTACCAGGTGACGAAACGGAATTTATTCCATATCCGGCCTGAAGTTTGGTTTGATAAGCGACGTTGTTTGGTAAATCGGCTAAGATAACCGCCTTTTTATGCCGGCATTGTTGTGGGGGCAACCCTACTGCAAGTCAGGGTGTTTGCAGTGCTTTCTGATGGTCAAAGGTAAATTGTTGTGATCCCAAATAAGTATCAGCATATTGTATTTGCGTTTTTTATGGCTTTGTTGATGTCCTGCCTGATGTCGCTGGTGATCAGTTTGTTTAATGTCGGGCTGGTGGCCAATATTCTGCAGATCTGGCTCAAAGCCTGGTTGTTTGCTTTTGTGGTGGCTTTTCCGGCAGTGATGCTGGTGGCACCTGTGGTCAGGCGTCTGGTAAATAAAGTGGTAAAAGCCCGCTAAAACCTGATGGTGGCTGTTTGTTGTTGTCTGATGTTTTGTACCGGGTGCAGTGGCATTGCGGCTCGTGTCGTAAGTTGCGCTCGGCAAGCTTTGGCGCAGCTTCGCCTCTGCTATTTCCTACTTTAGGAAAGTCTGTTAGAGTAAATTTCCGCATGGTGAGCGGAGCTTTTCAGCCGGGCAGGTATGATGGCCTGGTGTGGAAAATTGCATGAATACAGGGAGTGTGTCGTGGATTCTTTTACCTTACAGATAGCCTCGGCGCTGGCCAGCGCCATTATGATGGTCAGCCTGTTTTTGTTATACCGTGCCAGCCCCCGCGAGTTGTGTCTGCTCGACTGGACAGCTGCCGGTGTATTGTTTTTCCTGCGTAATTGCCTTGGTATCACAGTGTTTGTGCCGCAGCTGGCGGTATTTGCTTCCGGTGCTGTGGTTAATGCTTTATATCTGGCTGCTCATGCGGCCATTCTGGTCGGGGTCAGGCGCCATCTGGGGTTATGGCCGGGCTGGCCACTGGTCGGGGTATTGGCGCTGCTGGTGGTTGTGGTCAATCTGGTGCCTGTGGTGCAGCAGTCGGTCCCTTTGCGTTTATTATTAATGCTCCCGCTGGTGTTATTGGTTTGCCTGTTGACGGTTTACACCTTATGGAGTGCTCCCGATCCGCAAATGCGCAGTGTTTATCTGCCTTTGCTGGTGATTGAATTGTTGTTTAGCGCTCAGGTGTTGCTGAAGATTGTGATAGTGGCACTGGACCCAACAATGTCGTTATCCCAGTCTGGTAATGAACTGCTGCAAACTTCAGGTTATCTCGCCATGTCTGCTTTTATTATGTTAACCACCATGGCTTGTGCACTGATAGTGATTAGACGCCAGGAGCTGGAACTGCGCCGGGCTTCGGACACAGATCCGCTGACCGGCTGGTTAAACCGCCGGGCGCTGCAACGTATTGCCAGTCACGAGTTTGCCAGAGCAGAACGAACCGGGCAGCCTTGTGCCATGTTAACTTTTGATATTGATCATTTTAAGAAAATTAACGACAGCCATGGCCATGCGATAGGGGATGAGGCTTTATTGCATGTCACTACTCTGGCGCAGGATGTGATGCGTGGTTATGACTATCTGTTCCGTATTGGTGGTGAGGAGTTTGTGGTATTGCTGACCGATGTGCAGGGCACAGAACTTGGTGTTGTTGCGGCTCGGCTCAGACATAAAATTCTGCAACATCCGCTGCACAGAGCACAGCAGCAAATTAATATCACCATCAGTATTGGTTATGCAGAGCGGCAACTGAATGAAGACTGGCAAGCGGTATTAGACAGGGCGGACCGGGCTTTGTATCACGCCAAACAACATGGCCGCGACAGGGTCAGTTTTTATAACAACCACAATGTGTTGGAATGGCTGCGCTGATGCGCAGCCTTTACCAGGTTCAGGCTTTGCGGTTGCGCCGCAATAAGGCCAGTGCCGGCACTGCAGCAAAAAATAACCAGAGTGGTGAAGGTGCTGCAACAGCTAAAGGTGGTACTGCCTGAGGTTTCAGATCCGCAATATAATAAAACTTTGCGCCATTACCGTTAAAAAGCTCCCACATTTCCCACCAGCCAGCGGTGTTCTGGCCAGACTTTTTATAATCTGCAATCACATTGTTTGCCTGACTGGATTTGTTCAGCGTAAAAGAAACCGCAAAAACGTCTATTGCCGCTATTTCTCTAAAATCAATACTTTGCGGGCCTGTATGAATACAGGTTTGTCCTTGCGCGTTATAGTTGCGGTTCAGCAACTCGCGCCCATCCATATAAGCCTGGTAATTGCCGTTGGCAGAACGGGTGACACAGCCGCTGTTGGCAAAACTCAGGTTCACCATGGAGCTGAAATTAATGTTGCTGAAGTCCCAATAAGAGCGGGTGCCGCTGGCCAGATATTTAATATTCAGGGTGTCGCCAACCGCCAGGTTGGTACCGAATAATTCCTGTCCTGTCAGCAGTTTAAAGTTACTGCCGTCATAGCTGTATTCGATGTTGATCACAGCTGCATGTGACAGGCCGGACATAACAAAGGCAAACAAGGTCAAAACGAGGTGGATGATTTTCACGGCTACTGCTTCCTTTATTACAACAATAACAACAATTCAGGGCTGGTCAAACCAGAGTTATTTTTAAGCAAGTTATATTCCACAAAATTTTTATTGTTCATTATCAGTTGCTTGGAAAATAAACCTTATGAAGGTTCAGATGTTTTTACAGCTTTTGTAAAGAAAGCTGTCAGTGCAATGTCAGTTTAGACTGCGGCTGCTGCATGCAGTTGTCTGGCATCAGGCTGACAAAATGAGTCTGGTGCAGTACCGCATCTTTTGCAACAGTGTTGGCATTGTTAAAAACCTTGTATATTGCCGTGGTCCTGCTTTTGCCACAGCGGCAATGTTGGATAAAACATAATATAAACAAGATGATGTTGTTGCAGTGCCAATGGTTGTGCTGCCAGCTTTTACAGGGACAGGTATGAGGTATTTTTCCGTTGTAGCAACTTTTCTGCTGTTGTTATCGCCCGATGTGTTGGCGGCTGACAGTCAGTTCAGTGTGAACAAATGTGCCGCGCTTGAAGCGGAACGTATGGCAATTCAGGCCAAAATGCGTCGTGGTTATGACGTCAGTGAATACAACTGGCTCAATGGGCGTGAGCTGAAATTATTTAATTTGCAGGCACGGCATTGTGTCAACCCGATACCGGACGAACAAGCGGCTGCTGCTTATCTTGCACCTGATCAGCAACAGCGCCAACGTCAGCAACAAGCTGAAATCACCACAAACTTTCCGATGATGCAAGCCAATAACGCCGTATTTACCGGCGCCAAGGCCAAAGCATGGGATGTGTTTTATCAGATGCCGGTGCAGTGCAGGGTGCATCAGCAACAAGCTGAAGATTTTGTATTTTGTGCCGAAGATAAATTGCGCCAGCGTCAGGCTTTTTTGCAACAGTGGCAGCAGCACGCTGGGGCTGGTACAGTATTGGCCGGTACAACAAAAAGCAGTTTAGATAAAAACACCACACCACAGTCGCACCAGGCCAGCAGCAGAAGTGGGTTTCACTCGTCGACAGTCGCTGACAGGCAGTCTTACCTGTCTGAACGCATCCTGACGGTTTATAATACGTCGTCACAGCAGTTACAGAGCAAACAAACTGATTCGCAGGCTGAGTTTAAGTCTCCGCCAAATTCTTCCCGCGAGCCGGTGATGACCCAGTTGCAAATGAATAACTCTGCCAAATTACAACAGTTGAGCGGCCTTGGACTCGGCGCTTTGTTGGTGTTTTTATGGATGAGCTGGTGGTTATGGCGCCGTTAACAAGCTCAAATCTGAGCTCTGTCTGCAGTATTGTTTATCACCAACAAGTACAACAGTAAAATGGCCGTGCAGGCATACTGCCCGGCCATCACTTGCTGACAGTTTTTTGCAGTTTAAACCACTGTCGGCACTAAGCTGCTGACTAAGCCAATAGCAGCACCAAAAACACCCCCCCAAACCACCAGCCAACCCAGATGTTGTGCAATCAGTTGTTGCATCAGTTCTTTGACCAGCTGCGGTGTCAGCTCATCCAGTCTTGCCTGCACCAGAGCGGCAATTTTGGGTTGCAGCTGACTGAGATTATCATCGGAAGCAAGTTGTTGTTGCAGCTGTTGTTGTACTTCAGGGCTGTCGGCCAGTTCAATTAAAGCGGCACGCAGGTTGTCGACAAAAGGTTGTTGTAATGGCAACAGCATCTGAGCACCTCCAAACATCGCCAGCATGCCACCCAAAGATGACTTTTGCACTGTGTCGAGCAATGCAGTAAAAGCCGGATTTAAATCAATGGCTTCAATCACAGGTTGTAACTTCAGTTGCAAAGGTTCGTTGCCGGCTGTGGCAGCACTTAATCTGCTGAAATTGTCCTGGCTGAAAAACTGCTGCATCAACATCTGATGTAACGCCTGTTTTAATTCGGCAAAACGCGCCGGTATCACACCAGAGCCATATAACAACGGCACTTTTTCAAACAACATATGGACGGCAAGCCAGTTCGTGATGGCGCCGGAAAAGGCAAATAAACCCATAGTCCAGAGCCAGGGTAAAGCCAGCAAGTAGCCGGCAGCCATAGCCAATAATGACAGCAGATTGGTGATTAGACTTTTATTCATAATTTTTCCCGGGAAAAACAACAACGCAATTTTAGGGAGCTGTTGACAGAACAACAACAGGCTTGTGATTCTACATCAGCCCAATCAGTTCAGATAGTTATTGACTTGAGCCACCGACTCGCCAAAAAGTTGTGGCGCCAGGCGATCAAAGATAATGTTGTCACACAGCTTCAGATGTTGAGTGTGTTTTGTAAGGAGTGACCCGTGTTGTATAAAGGTTTGTTGTATAAAAGCTTATTGTTAGTGATGAGCCTGCTGGGTTTGATGGTGCAGAGTCACGCCGCTGCAGCTTTTGGTTTTTTGCCGGAGCAGCAGGTGTTAAAAATCTTGCCGGCTTTAGAACAACAAGCACAAAAAGAACAAAAACTGTTGTTATTGGTGCTTGGTGCCAACTGGTGTCATGACAGTGTGGCTTTGCTGAAAACATTTAATGAACCGGCCATGTCAGCAGCATTGCAGCAACGTTTTGCCATGGCTTTTGTTGATGTGGGTTATCTGGAATCTGGTGCTGCCACTGCGGCGCGTTACCGGCAGCCTTTGTATTACGGCACACCGACAGTGCTGATTATTGCGCCCGGTAGTGGCCAGCTGCTGAATAAGGCCGATGTAATGCACTGGACCAATGCTGCTTCTTTAAAACTGCCGGACTATCAGCAGTATTTTTTACAGCGTGATTTTGTGCAGCAGTTTGCCGATACAGAGCGGCAGCTGGCCGGCATCAATCCGTTGGTGCTGCAGCAAATTAACCAGTTTGAGCAACAACAGGCGGCCACTCTGGCGCTGGCGTATCAACAACTTGGGCCTTTATTAAAGGCGTATAAAGAGTCGGGGCAGGCGGCAAGCGCCGAATTTAAGTTATTGTGGGACAAAATAAAAACCTTTCGCAGCAGCATTTTGCCCGAAGTACAACAGCTGCAGCAGCAAGCCGCGCAGCTGGCACAAGGCGAAAGTCTGAAGTTGCCAAAAGTTGCCACTACAGCTTTATGGCAAGCGCCAGTTACAGCTAAACCCTGACATCAGGTTTTGTGTTTTAAACCGCTGTTGCCGGGCAACCACTCAGCAGGAGCTAAGCTCTTGCTGAGTTGCATAAGCGTGGGTTGACGCCAGTTGTGATAATGCCTGTTCAGTGAAAAAACCACCCTGAATTTCACCATACTCTATTGGGTTAGCCGCCACAAAATATTGCCGGCGCAATAAGGCCTGAAGTTGTTGATAAGCGGCTGAATCTAACATTTGTTGTGCAGCTTCGTTGTTATGCCAATAACTGACAAACTGCAGTTGATGACCGTGTTGTAAAAAACTAACCCCCAAACAGCCTCTTTGTTGCTTAAAAAACTGCAATACCCTGGTATTGGCATAAGCCTCAAACTCTGATTGTTGGCCGGGTAAAATAGCGGCCTGCCATAACAATATCTTCATGTTGTTCCCTCCAGCTGCTGCTTTTTTTCAGGTTAAACCTTGCCCTCATGGCAAGGTCAAGCAGACATTTGCAAAAAATTCTTCAAGGCGAAAATGGCTGGCCTGTGGCAGAAAATTATTTTGTTTTTGCCTATTGACCTTGCCATGGTGGGAAACTTTAGCGTGACGTCACTTCAAGTTGTTGTGCCTCTCACAGCGGGCAGCGCAATGAGCTTGTAAGCAAACAAACTGCCTCCTGAACTGATTTCGAAAGAGTGCAAAGTTTCATCTTTTTGGAGTGTCGAACATGTTTAATCTGACAACATCATTGCGGTTGTTTTATCTGGCAAGTCTGCTGATTCTGGCGGGTTGTGGCGAATCGGTTCGTGATCAGAAACCAACAATAAAGTTAGGGGCAGAAACGGCAATTAAAGAAGGCCGCAGCGCTGTGGCCTCGGCGCAAGTGACTGACGATAAAGGCGGTTATCAAATCAGCTGGAAACAATTGTCTGGTCCAAAGCTGCAGCTCAGTAACAGCACTAGCCCAAATCTGACAGTAACAGCACCAGAGTTATCAGCGGACGCTGTGGCAATGTTGCAAATTTCAGTCACCGATAGTGCCGGGCACATTGTGACTGCAGATTTAAAGGTGACATTGCACAACAATCAGCTGCCAACAATCAAAGCTGCATTTTCAGTGTTAAATGAAAAATCCCAGACAGAGCTCCAGCTGGAAGTTGCAGATCCTGACGGGCAAATTCAGGCAGTAAAATGGACACAACTTTCAGGTCCGCAATTAACCTTCAGCCAGAATCAAGGTGTCAGCGTTCAGGTGCAAACCCCGGCCATCAGCAAAGTGGAAACCGCCATTGTCCGGCTTGAAGCCAGCGATGATGACGGCGAAACCCTGGTGCTGGACAAATCGATACGTCTTGAACCTTTGTGGCAAGAAGTGGATGTAACAGGCATGCTGGCCGCAAAAGAAATGGCAGGTGCGCAGGTATTGGCCGCTGTTAATGGTGAATCATTTAGCACTTATGCTTCTGCAGATGCAAGATTTCAGCTGAAACTGAAAATTGATGACGATGCAAACAACGATATGGTGTTACTACGGGCTATTTCTCCGACTAAAACAGGCATGGAATTGTGGTTAACTGTGCCGGCAGTGCTGGCGCAGCACAACCGCGAAGCCTACAACCTTACGCCTCACAGCACGGCAATTCTGGCTTTATCTGTGCGGGCAAACAAAGGCATATTGCCGGGCAATAAAGCAGATTTATCCCGGCTGGAAACTATGCTTTATGGCTCTGAGGTGGCAGAAGCGGCAGTGCTGATTGCCGCTTATGCCGAACAACACAAGCTCAGTTTGCCCTCCGGTATTGTGAATACAGTGATAGATCAGCCTTCCTACCAGAGTTATCGTCAGCATATGACCGAACATGAAGCAGAGTTATTGGCGCAACTGCACATGAGCTTGCCACAACAGGGTTTTAGTGCCGTTGATTTAACCAGCAAAGACATGCTGAGTGGATTGAGGTTGTTATGGCAGGAAGATGCCGGTTCAGCGCTGATGCCAGACGGATTTTATGTATTGGAACCCACAATGAACGGCCAGATGGCAGATCCGCAGGCCAGTTATCCTGTCCGCTGGAGTGTTCTGGCCGGTGCCATGCAACTGGTTGCAGATACCAGCAAGTTACCGCTTTATCAGACCAGGGTAGATAATCCGGACTTGGCATTAAGTGCGGAACAGGTAGCAGCACTGAGGGCCGGTGGCATTGAGCAATTGTATGTACGCATCACCGGAAGTTGGGAAAGGTTTGTGAAGCTCAGTCATGGCGCCGGTCTGCACTTATTTTTGCAGATCAAAAATGTTCAGTATCAGCCTGAACCCCTGGTACTGCATGGGCAAAACCTGAAGTTTCCCGCTGTGGATATTCAAACGGAAAGTTACGTTTGGGGTTCAGTGTTGTATCCGGACACTGTATCAGCGACTGAACAAGAACTCAGCGGTACCTGGTTGTTGCCATTGTTTGAGGCCGGTACTGAGCTGGGAGCTGCACTGTTTAAGCAGCAGGAATTGGTGTTACAGCCATCAGGCAGGGGTTTTATCCGTCATACCAATACCAGTTTTCACTGGAGCAGCTTTGTTGATCCGGCTGAAGGACCCATAGTGCGTTTTAGTTTCAGCAATCATTCAAGCCTGGATATCCGCTTGCTGAAAAAAACCAATGAAGGTTTTCAGGTAGACTTATTTGCCAAAGATCATCAGGGAAAATGGCTGGCGGCGCAAAAGGCAAGCTTCATCCGGCGAGTTGAATAATCACACTATGTAACAATGAAAGAGCAATATTTGACGGGTGGCTGGTTTTGTTTTTATCTGAATAAGCTGATAGCGGTTAGTTTTTCGTATCAGCTTGATTTACCCCAAGTGTTTTTAATTGTGTGTCCTATAGCCGGGATTGAAATGTAGTACACAATTCCTTGTGAAATATAAAAAGCCAGGTGTGTGTTTGTTGTTAACCTGGCATTTGTATTTCCCCTATATTTTTTGAGGGATTTTAATTATGTATATTTTATGACTATCTTTCCAATTATTTTTTGCTGTTGTAATAATTCATGGGCATGCTGAATATTGTTCGCTGTTAACCCGGTGATTATCTGTGTTGTTGTATTTTTAATTGCACCATCGTCGACTAATGACGAAAGTAAAGATAATAATGTTTGTTGTCTTTTCCTGCCATCGGCTGTGTTTTGAATGCGTGTAAAAACAAATTCAAAACCAATACTGACACTTTTGGCCATTAACAACTGAATATGATGTTCACGGTTTGAACTGGACAATAGGATAATATGGCCAAAAGGAGCAGCTAAACGCACCATGTCCGCAAAGTATTTATCGGTGTCGTGGGCGCAGACTATTGATGCAAACTGATCGGGTTGCAACGAAGCCAATGCCTGATGGCTGATCACTGTTGTTGCGCCCATTGTCAGGCACCAGCGCTGACTTTCTTCGCGACTTGCAGTGGCAACCACAGGGATGCCCCAAAGCTTGCACAGTTGCAGCAATATTGAACCTACACCACCGGCGCCGTTGATCAATAACAAAGGGCGTGCTGCATTTTGTGCACACTTTTCAGGAAGATAAGCCAGTTTATCCAGCAAAAGCTCTAAAGCGGTCAGGCCAGTCAGAGGTAAACTTGCTGCTTCAGCCGGAGCAAGACTTTTTGGTGCAGGGACAAGCAGATTTTTATCGACGACCTGGTACTCTGACTGACAACCGTCAACTAAGGTGCTTCCCAGATACCATACAATCTGCTGTTTATTATCTATGCCTTGTGTTGAAACATCAGATACTATTTCGGCAACGGCATCCCAGCCCAATACTTTACTTGTTTCTCCTTCCGCTAATTTTGATGCAAATTTATAATCAACAGGATTAACTGAGCTTGCCAATACTTTTACAAGATATTGATCATCCTTTGGTATTGGTATCTGGTGTTCATTTTCATTCCAAAGCAGGCTGCCATGAAGTCTGGTTGCTGTTATTGTTTTCATCATCGCCCTTCTTGCTGTTGATTTATAAATCATAGCATGCGGATAATTAAAGAGAAGAGTGCACAAATTTGTCAGTCAGGTACAAAAAGTATACTTATGAGAGATAAAATATGTGAGTGAAATCCGGATACAGACTGTGGGAATAGGTAGCTGTTAGGTTTATTTTTGGTGAATTAAAAGGTTTTATTTTGTATCATTTGCAGGCTGGCACCTTAAGGTTTAATCAGCTGTTTAAGTTAATGCCACAGGTGACACAACAGATCTTAACCCGGCAGCTCAGAGAGTGAGAGAGCGATGCTGTAGTCTGCAGAACCCAAGATGCTGAAATTCCTCCGCGGGTTGAATACAGTCTGACCAGTCAGGGGAGAAGTCTTGCGAAAATTTTGCAGCTGTTAAAAATCTGGGGTGAACAGCAGTTGAAAGGGCGCTGAGATGGCATAAGCTAGCTCTTGTCTGGTCGTCAGATGGCGTTTCGGCCGAGCCGGCGGAGCACAGTTTTATCTACTTCATCTCACGTGTGAGATCGTGATGGCATTATTGCGTTCAGACTCCTTGTGTTGTGTTGTGCCGGGGTTGGTGCTGGTTTGGTTTTCCGGCATCTGTAAAATAATTGTTCTACAACTGCAGAATTTCAGTTATGTTATCGCCGCTTCCCGTTGCAGATATTACACAATAACAAAGCTGTTTATTTTGTTATGCCTTTTGTGTCTCTTTATCAGGCCGGGCATGCTTGCTGTGATGCAGGCAACCACTGGGTATTATTTTTAGGTTATTAAATCTGATGACAGCTGTGAGTATTTGGCAATTATTAATCCATAGGCGCAAGCTGACGCTGCTGCTTTTTCTGAGCCTTTGTTGTCTGTTGAGCGCAGGCGCCGCCAAATTGACATTTCGTGGCGATTACCGCACCTTTTTTAAACCAGATAATCCGCAGTTGCTTGCTTATGAACGCATGCAGAAACAGTTTAATAAAAATGACAATTTGCTGATTGGTATTGCTCCGCAACAAGGCGATATTTTTACACCACAACATCTGAAGTTGCTTCATCAATTGACCGAAGAATTGTGGCAAACACCCTATTCAATCCGCGTCGATTCACTGAGCAATTTTCAGCATACCGAAGGGCGGCAGGACGAGCTGATCGTGGCTTCGTTAATTGATGATCCGCAGCAGCTGACGCCGGCAGCCATCAGTAGGGTGCGACAAATCAGCTTGCAGGAGCCTTTATTATTACGCCGGCTGATCTCGGAAGATGCCACTGTTGCCGCCGTGAATATTTCGTTGCAGTTCCCTGATGCTATTGCAGATGCCCATATCCGGCAGAGTTATTTGCATGTTGAAGCTGTGTTGCAAAAATACCGGCAACTGTACCCACAAGTCAGTTTTTATCAGACGGGTGTAGTTGCGATGAATTATTCGTTTTCATTAGAAGCTGAACAGGACTCGATGCGGCTGATCCCTGTGATGTTCCTGACCATTATTCTGATGTTGATTTGGCTGCTCAGATCTTCAACTGCCGCGCTGGCAACAGTAGTGGTGATTGTCAGTACTATCGCCATCACTATGGGTTTTGCCGGCTGGGCAGGTTTTTTTATCAGTGTGACAACGGTGAATGTGCCGATTTTTATTATGACGTTGGCGGTTTCTGACAGTGTACATCTGGTGTCAGCGATGCAGCATGCCCAAAGACAAGGTATGGCAAAAGAGCAGGCGGTGCAGCATGCGCTTGAGCATAATTTCAGCCCGGTCATTATTACCAGCGTCACCACAGCTATAGGTTTTTTAACCCTTAACTTTTCCGAAGTGCCGATACTACAGGATCTGGGGAACTTAACAGCTGTTGGGGTGATGATTGCCTGTGTGCTCAGCCTGACTATTTTGCCTGTTCTGCTTTTGTTATTGCCTGCGCCGCTACAGAATGCAAAAGCGGACCATAAATCTATGCTGCTGCTGGCTGCTATGGTGACACGTTGGCGGGGTGGGTTGTTGTGGTTTGGCCTGGTGGTTACGCTGTTGTGTGGTGTGGCAGTCAGCTTTAACAAAGTGAATGATGAACCGCTTAAATATTTTTCACCGGCCACCCAATTCAGGCAGGCAAATGACTTTATGGAGCAGCATATGTCACCTGCCATGAGCATTGATATTATGCTGGAATCCGGCAAAGCCAGTGGTATCAACGATGCTGCTTATCTTGCTGCATTACAGGACTTTAGCCAGTGGCTGGCAACACAACCTGAAGTCACCCATGTGGTCAGCCTCACTGATATCTATAAACGGCTGAATAAAAACATGAATGGTGATTTGCCCCAATTTTACCAGTTACCGCAGCAACAACAATTGGCGGCGCAGTATCTGCTGTTGTATGAAATGTCGTTGCCTTTTGGGCTTGATCTGAACAATTTGGTGGATATTGATAAAAGTGCGGGCAAAACCAGCGCCACTATCCGTAATCTGGGCAGCAAAGAGCTGGTTGCGCTGGAACAGCGTATTGCACAATATCTGCAGCAGCATCAGCCATACGCTTTTACTATTTCCGGTGCAGCCCTGATGTTTGCCCATATCAGCGAACAGAATATGCAGTCGATGTTGTGGACACTGCCGCTGACCCTAGTGTTAATTTCGTTGTTGCTGGTGGTGATTTTCCGCAGTTGGCGTATTGGTTTTTTCAGTTTTTTGTCCAATCTGGTGCCGGCCGTTATTGGGTTTGGCGTCTGGGGTTTGTATAAAGGCGAAATTAATCTGGGTTTGTCAGTGGTGGCTGGTATTTCGCTTGGCATTATTGTTGATGACACTGTGCATTTTCTCTGTAACTACCAAAAAGTCAGGGCGCAAGGCGCCAGCACCTTTCAGGCCGTGCATTATACGCTGAACAAGGTGGGCCGGGCTTTGTGGTCAACCTCTGTGGTATTGATTGCCGGGTTTGGCGTGTTAATTTTCTCAGGCTTTCGGCTTAATGCCGACATGGGATTATTAACGGCCTTGATTATCTTTTTTGCGTTAGTGGTTTGTATGATTTTGTTTCCGGCATTTTTGTTGTGTTACGACGGCCGCAAGGAGGCAAAAACCGGCACTGAGCCGCAGAACTTTGATCTGGCGGCGTCGGAAGAAAACAACATCAGTCCACCCCAAAGGGGCTGAGCCTGTTGCAGTCAGCTGAGGCTGCACATTGACACAGTTAGTGTGTCTGGTGACGAAGATAAAGTGACAGAGGATGTTCACTCTGGCACTCAGGAGTTTTTGACCCATGCCAGCAGGCATGGCCTTTAAAAATGGATGGAAAAGTGGTTGCGCTGACGGCAGTCGTCCGGCATATCAAATTGAACGGCCAGCAACAAGCTGTGTTGTCGCCTTAGAGCGGTGCAGCACAGAATGTTCAGAACATTCAATAGTGCTGAGCAGTGTCAATCAGGCATTCCATAAATGTAAAACCAGGATGTTCAGCAACGAAATAAAATTTCGTTTTGGCCGTCGCGAAAGAACTGAGATTGGAATATTTATGCGTTCATACAACTCTTATATTGCAGGTACAGATCAACCTTCAACGTCGTGGGTCTATTCCATACGGGCTTCTGCGGTGCTGCAGGATTTTGTCGCCAGCGTGAAGTTAAAACGGGGGCTGGAAAAAGGGCTGCGGGACGATGGGGCGGACCATCAAGATGTGGTTGCCCGTTGTGCCATCAGCACCCAGCAGCAGCTGGACGAAGCTTTGGTTCGCGCTAAAGAGGCTGCACCAGCCTGGGCGGCATTTCCGTTGGAAAAACGTCTGGAATTAGCCCGGCGTTTTCATCTGGAAGTGAAAAAGAGAAAACAGGAATTTATTGATGTGCTGGTGGCTGAAGGTCACCCCCGCAAGCTAGCTGAATGGGAAGTCGCCGGTATACTGCAATGTTCCTCCTTTGAATCGCTGGAGTTGTGGGAGCGGCAGCTGTACGAAGAACGTAAAATTGGGCCACGCAAGTTGTTGTTGGTGCGTAAACCCGATGGTGTTGTGGTGCTGAGCCCACCACAAAATGCAGCAGCGTCAAATTCGGTGGGGGGTCTTGCAGTGCTGGTTGCCGGCAATTGTCTGGTGGTAAAAGCTCCACGCAGTTGTGCTTTTGGTGTGATGTATGTCTGGCGCGAGATTGTAGCGCCAATTCTGGAAGAGTTGGGGGCGCCACCAGGTGTGCTGAGTATAGTGTGCGGGAATTCCGGCAATATTCTGCAGCAATGGATGGACAGCCCTTTAGTAAACGACATTTTTTATTTTGGCAGCAGTCAGCGTGGTATCCAGCTTGGCATTGATGCCGTTGCCTGTGGCAAAAAACCAATTCTGGAACTGGCAGGCAAAGACGGTTGTGTGGTGTGGCAGGATGCTGATCTGGAAAAAGCCGTTGAAATGCTGACCGAATGTTTTTTTGGTTCGGGTCAGATTTGTATGGTGCCTAAATACGCCATTATTCACCCTGCTATTGCTGAGCAGCTGATCAGCATGCTGGTTGCCAAAGTGGCGCAGATCAAACCAGGATACCCGGAAGATCCGGAGGTGCTGTTATCCCCTGTACTGCGGGCAGACGAATATTTTAAATATCTGAAAGAGTCTGTAGAGGCCGGTGCCACTATTCTGAGCGGCGGGCACAGAGTGGAGCTTGATGGTGCCATTTCTGCCACTGGTCCATTTATAGCGCCAACGCTGGTCAAAGTGGCGGGCCTGAAAAAAGCACGCAGTATGTCCAGTGTTTCGGATGAAACTTTTTTCCCATTACTACCGTTGATAGTGCCTGAAGCCGACCATGAACTGCTGCTCACAGAGGTGATTCAGTTTATTAATGAAAACCAATATGGCCTGCGTAATTCATTCTGGACCGGCAGCCAGGCGGTGATTGAGCAGCTTGTGCGGACAGTGACCAATGGTGGTTTGTTAAAAATTAACGACTCGCATATCGGTTTTACCCCCTGGCTGGCCACTCATGGTGGTACTGGTTTGACGGGCGGACCTTTTGGCGAACTCAATTATCCTTTGTTACGTTCTTCCCATCTGCAGGGCATCAGTATTGCCGAAGGGGTGCAGCCCCGGCTGGCAGTATTTGAATCGACATCTTTTCAGGAAGAAAAACACAAGGTAATTGCTGTTGATGATTGTGTGAGGATGGTATGAGACTGTTAGCTACTGAACGTGCTGCATTGGAACGTTTTTTACCCGGACTGGACGCCAGGCTGGCCACTTTGCCGTTGCAGGACCTGGAAAGTCCGGGAAACCCGGCTTTGCGCTGGTACAAAGAAGCCGGCGGCGCCGGATTATTGATTGCCGAAATTCATGGTGGTAAAGGTGCAACAGCGGCCCAGGCCGCTCAGTTAACCCGTGCTCTGGCGGCTCGTTCACCTTCGCTGGCGCTGGCCACCACTATGCATCAGTTTTCGGTTGCCAGTTTAAAAGCATTGGCTGAATCCAGTGATGGCCCTGAGTGGATGTTGCTTGATGGGATAGCAAGGGATAAACGTCTGATGTCATCGGCTTTTGCCGAAGGTCACAGCGGACAGAGTATTCTGGCGCCAACAATGAAAGCGGTGTGGGATGGCAAAAACTGGCGCGTTACCGGCAGAAAACAACCTTGCAGCCTGTCCCGTTCTATGGATTTGTTGACAACAAGTCTGGTACTGGAACATCCGGAAAAAGGCATCAGCACAGGTGTGGCTTTGATCCCTTCGCAGTCTGCCGGTATTTCGGTAGAACCCTTCTGGGGCTCCTGGATTTTGGCCGGTGCAGAATCGGACGCTGTAATACTGGAAGATGTGGAAGTTCACCCGGATTTAGTGTTTGAGCTCAGTGCAGAATTACAATCAGCCGACAATGATTTGCAGACTTTGGGTTATGTCTGGTTTGAAATTTTGCTGACGGCCTGTTATCTCGGCATCGCCGCCGCTTTGGTTGAAAAAGTGATGACGGCAGGGCGTGGCACTATTCAGGACAGAACCAACCTTTGTATCAAACTGGAAAGCTCCAATATGCTGGTGGACACAGTGGCGGCAAATCTGGACCGGGGTGACTTTGGTAAAGACGCTTTATCCAGAGCCTTAGTGACCCGTTTTGCCGTGGCCGACAATATCCAGGCAATGGTGGCGAAGTCTGTTGAGTTGTTGGGGGGCATGG
>NZ_JAVBXS010000103.1 GCF_030824435.1 Rheinheimera sp. | reverse complement strand
TGCTCCGAAGTTACACAGAAATATTATTTGCGACAAGTGGTTATCGCGGCATTAGTTTTTGGTGAGCTTAAAAGCGGGGGAACCCGGATAGTTAAATCACCCTCAAATATTTACAAAGTTTATGTACGCAGCTGAGCTTTAATAATCAATAGGGTAAGTTCTTGTGTTTCGCGTAACCCATCCAATTTGGTGGAGAAGCTCAACTTCAGCGATCCAGAGGGCAAAAACAAAGCTCGCTGTTAAAGTAAACCAGTAGTTCAGAAAATACAGCGCGGCTGGGTGGCTGCATAAGCAGACCGTCTGCGGCATGGATGCCGCAGTCGAGCCTATAGGGACATATTCACGGCGCGTCTGCGTTGCGGTTACCCAGCTGCGTTTTTTAGTGCTGCAACTTTTAAGATGCTGCTGGTGCAAACCTAAAACCATCTCCCGTTTTCCACCAACTTATTCCCATTTTATAACCTGCAAGTTGCGCATACTGTATACAATATGTAGTATCAGTTTTATCTAAAACAAAAGCACCATCACGGTTGTGCCCCTGGTTGTTGCAAAAAACAGTTGGAAAAAGTGGCGGGCGGCAACGGGTAAACAGCTGTGGTCTGCAAGTCGAGCTTTAGCTGCGGCCGTTTCCGGAAACTACAAACACAAAACAACAAGCGCAAAACAACCAACACAACAATGGCCAATACAGGAGGCAGGGTATGCAAGAGTGGCTTAACCGCATTATTTTTGACTACAGCAGCCCGTTAACGCGGCAGGGCAACGAACACAAATTTGGTTTTCGTATTCATAACCCCGACGTAATGCCGCATAGCCACTGGCATGGCCATATTGAAGTAAATTTTCTATTTAACTGCGAAGCCGAATATTTAATGAATGGCCGCAAAATTTATGTGCCACAAGGGCGCATGATTTTGTTTTGGGCTTCTATTCCGCATCAGCTCACCGCCAGTTTTGGTGACGGTTATATGGTGAATATTTATATTCCGTTGCAGGCTTTTCAGCAGTGGAAGTTTCCCAGTGAATTTATTGGCGCTTTGCTGCGGGGGGAAGTGCTGGTGGCAGACCAAACCCATCAGACCGATGTAGAGCTGACGCAGTTATGGGACAAAGATTTAAACCAGAAAAACGATGCTTTAACGGCGCAGGTGGTTAGTGAAATTCGTGGCCGCATCCGCCGTATGTCGGTGGAAAGTTATCAGACTTTTGGTGCCGATAAAACGGCCGATAAAAGCACCCGTAAAGAGCAGAAAAACCCGGTGGCTGGTTTGTCGCATATCGACACTATGCTGCGGTATATCGCCGACCATTATGATCAGAAAATTACCATCCCGGACGTGGCTGCTGTCACTGGCCTGCACCCCAATTATGCAATGAAGTTATTTCACCGCGTAATGAAAATCTCGATAAAACAATACATTAACCGACTGCGGTTATTACATGCCCAGGCACTTTTGGTCGACACCGAACAAGGTGTTTTAAATATTGCCATTGAAGCAGGTTTTGGTTCTATCAGCAGGTTTTACGATATTTTTCAGCAAGAGCTGCACATGACACCCCAGCAATATCGCAATAAAACCCAGAAGATCAGTGCTTGATGGTGGCGTTGGTCGCTGCATCAGACTTTTGCTTATTTTTTGGGAATGAATAGTGCCACCGGCATAAGCGAGGTGCAGCAGGGTCATGCTGCAATAAAAACCGGACTGCGGCTTTTGGCGCCGGCAGCTGTATTTGAGGAATAACAATGAAAAAGCCAGACCCAAAAATATCCATCAAAGCATCGATCAAACCAGCAATCAAAACATCAATAAAATCCGGCATCACAGCATCTATCACGCTGTTTTGTTGTAGCCTGTTGTGGGCCTGCACCAGTCAGGAAACACCACAAGAGCAATCAAAACCTCAGGCTGAAGCGGCTTTAGCCGCAACCCCGCCACAACAAAACGCAGCTGCAGATATTTATCAACTGGCCAATACCCTGCAGGATCGCTGGCAGCTGGAGCAGGGCGCTATTCGCTGGCAGGTGAAAGATACACATCAGGATCATCTGGAAATGAGTGGTGAGCAGCTATCGGCCATTATTTATTATGGTGCTGATAAACAAGGTGAATTGCTGCTTAAACGTAAAATTGTCTGGCCTTTATTACGCACAGTGCCGAACGACACCCACGCCAGTTTAATCCACGAATTTGACACAGAGGTGTCGCCAACCCTCCGCCTGAACGGGCAAAAGTTAAGCTCTGAGCGGCCAGACTGGGTGCAATATAACGGCTTGCTGACCATTCACAGCAAACTAACCAGCGATCTGAGTTTAAGCCGCACCTTAACACCAAGCCCGACTGCTGCTTATCTGGTGGAGCAACATGAACTGCATAACAGCGGTGCTAAGGCTCTGACTGTGCAGGTGGGCGCGCTTGATACAGAACATCAAACCCTAGCCAGTAAAGGCGTGGATGGCAGTTATCTGATTAAAGCCCATAGTAATTTTGCCGGTGAGCTGGTGCTACAACCTGGTGAAAGCAAAAGTTATCAGCTGGTTTTTAGTGCGGTGCGGGTTAAAGATATTGCCAGTGCCGACATCAGTGCCGACATCAGTCCACAACAAGCCGCCGATACTTTATTGCAACGTCAGCTTTATGTGGCGTCTTTGCAGCAAAAACTGCAGCTGGAAACACCGGATCCGGTGATTAATCAAATGTTTGCTTTTGCCAAACTGCGTGCAGCTGAAAGTATTTACCGCACTAAAGGCGGTTTAATGCATGGCCCTGGTGGCGGCCGTTATTACGCGGCAATCTGGGCCAATGATCAGGCGGAATACGTCAATCCGTTTTTCCCGTTTTTAGGCGATGCCAATGGCAATGAATCGGCCATGGTCAGCTTTTTACATTTTGCCCGTTTTATTAATCCGCAATTTAAACCGCTGCCATCATCTATTGTGGCTGAAGGGCTGGATATCTGGAATGGTGCAGGTGACAGAGGCGACTGCGCTATGGTGGCTTATGGCGCCAGCCGTTATGCCCTGGCTTCCGGCGATAAAAAACAAGCCCGGCAGTTATTGCCGTTAATTAACTGGTGCCTCGAATATAACCAGCGTAAAACCACCAAAGAAGGTGTGATAGCTTCCGACACTGACGAGCTGGAAAACCGTTTTGAAGCAGGGGAGGTGAATTTAAGCACCAATATGCTGGCTTATGGTGCGCTGGTGTCTTCGGCGCATTTGTACCAGGCGCTGGGTGATAATGCCAAAGCCAACACACTGCAACAGAATGCTGCCACCTTACGCAGCGCCATCAATAGTTATTTTGCTGCTGAAGTCGAAGGTTTTGCCACTTACCGTTATTACAACGGCAATACCAAACTGCGCGCCTGGATAGCCTTACCGCTGGTCATGGGTTTTGATGAGCAAAAACAAGGCACACTGGATGCTTTATTATCGCCGCAGCTGTGGACTGAAAACGGTATTTTAACCGAGTCGGGTGCCAAAACCTTTTGGGACAGAGCCACTTTATATGCCTTTCGTGGCATTTTTGCCGCCGGCGAAACCGACACTGCGATGAAATACCTGAAATATTACAGCCGCAAACGCCTGTTGGGTGATCATGTGCCTTTTGCTGTGGAAGCCTGGCCTGAAGGTGATCAGCGGCATTTGTCGGCCGAAAGTGGTTTATATGCGCGGGTGATCACCGAAGGTTTATTTGGCATTGAACCCACGGGTTTTAACCAATTTAGCCTGGCACCCCGTTTGCCCTCTGCATGGAACAGTATGTGTTTACGGCAGATCCGTGCTTTTGCCAGCAACTTTGATATTTGTGTACAAAAGCAACAGTCGGCAGAAAAACCTTATCTGATAGAACTGACCATAGAGGGCAAGGGCACAAAACAATACAATTGGGATGGCATCAAGCCGCTGCCCATTGCTATGTAACAATATAGTGCAACCGCAACTGCCCCATACTGTGTTGCGGTTGCAGCTTGATGCTGCTGCAAGCTACTGAGGTTTAGTTGTTGTGAGCTGTTGTTGCTTCAGTGTTCTGGCGCTCGTTTAAGGCTGGCAGGTGCGGGTAAGTTGCCAGCACTTTTGCGATTTCTGCCGCCACCAAAGGGGTCAGCTGTTGGTGTTGATGGTGCAACATATGATAAAAAGGCAGCGAAATATGCGGGATAACAAAACGCTGTGAAGACAGCTGCAAAGTAGTGTGAAACCTTTTGCCATCTACCATCATAAAACGATCCACTTTTTGCTGTTGGTACATATCCAGCAGTTGTTGCCAGTTGTTCACTTCATAGGTTTTGGCAGAAATTTTTAACTTGATCATATCCTGCACTTTTTTCACCACAGGGGTAAAAATTAATAACGCCGGATCTGTTAAGTCGGCCGGGCTGCATTTGACCCTTGCGCTGCAATGATAACTGATCTTCATCTCGTCAATTTGGTACACCAGCTGCATCTGCGGCAGCAGCTGTTTTAAGCTATCTATTCTGGCAATATCACCATCTATTTTACCTTCCTGATAAAGCTGGATAAAACGGTTGGGGCTAGCTTCAACCAGCTGTATTTCAATCCCCAGGTTCTGATAAGCCTGACGGATGATGGGCAGATAATATTGTTGGGTTGTAGGGTGATTGGTGTAACTAAATACCAGCACTCTGGGTAAGGTGCCTTTGGCCTGCGGACTTGTACAGAGCAATAAACAACAGCAGACAAAAAACTGCAGCACAGATTGGCAGAGGCGGGCAGGGATCCAGAAATTCATTTTTGTCCTGAAGTTGTAGTGCGACATCTGTCAGCTCAATGTTTTACCTATGCATTATGCTGTGTATCTGAGAAATAACACTGATTTTAATGACGATTTTTTTTACCCCCTATAAGTGCTGAATAAAAACAAGCGACTGCTTTTTTGCAGCCGCTCAGCCCGGTGGTTATTGCGCGGCATAAGCCTGCTGATTATTGCGCAGCATAAGCCTGCTGAAAGTTCCGTTTGGCAGCTTTGGATGCATTGGCATCCAACCTGATATCGGCTTCTTCAATAAAATGGCTTACCGTTAAACCCATGCGGGCCAGATAGGGCGTGATATCCAGATATTCGTTGCCACTGACATAACGGCGGAAAAAGTCCGTCATATCTACCCCACTGACCAGCTTCACATGGCGGATAATATCGGCGCTGCTATAACCTTTAGGCAGCTGGCCTGGCGCTGTAGTGCCAAATTCGCTGAACATCGAACGCATTAAATCGGCCACGCCTTTTTTGCCCTGGGTGGCGTCACGCATTTCGGCTTCCATCGCCATGGCCACTAAAGCACCACCGCCATACACCAGGGTACGTAGCGGTTGTTTGTCATGGCCGGCCTGCTGAAAACTGGCCTGAGAGCGCTGATAATAACGGCCAATGGCATGGCGGCTGTACATGGTTTCAAAACGTTTCAGCATCCAGGCCTGATCAAACTGACCACCACGGTGCAGCAACACTGCAGTCAGATAATCAGTAAAACCTTCTTTAAACCATTCGTCGTCCACAGTGGCCGGCACCATCGACAAGCCATTCCAGAAATGCAGCAGCTCGTGCGCCATCACATTGCCCCAGACAACTCTGTTGGCGTCAGTAGCAGGGCCTTTGATCAGCTGGCTAAAACTGCCTTCAAAAGCACCGCCATCAGCAAAACCTTCGTTCACCACTATTAGATATTGTTTACGGTTTGGTGTACTGCCAAACATGCTGCTGGATTGTTGCAACATGCTTTGTAATAACGAGGTAAAACGCTGGCTGTCCTGGGCATAAGGCGCGCCAAGCACTAAATCCAGGGTGTAATCCTGATGTTTAATTTGCTGGTGTTTGGCAGTGCCAAAAAACATCGCGTTAGATAACAGTTCACGGCGGGTGCTGGCTTGAAAACTGTTGTCAGCGGCTTTTGGCCAGGGGGTATAAGCCTGCCAGCCTTTGGGCAGCTCAAACTGCACCTGGATATTGGTGTCCATTTTGTCGGCCGGCACCACAAACAAAGCGTAACCGGTAAAAAACAAACCTTCGTCGGTTTTATAAGCTATTTCTTCCACGCCGGCTGGCCACTGATAAGCGCCATGGCCGGTTTGTACTTTATAACGTACCCTTACTTGTTGATCGCCAACCGGCAATACCCAGTCGCCATCCGGCGTAGTTGTCACGGCAATGCTTTTGCCCTGGCTGTCTTCTACCTGTAAGTCTTTGATAAAAGCCGCCTGACCGGCCGGTAAATTCACCGCCCCCATCACATTAAATAGTGCCAGCGTGTTGCCATGTAGCTGATAACGGGCGTCCACTTCCAGCAGATCCGGTTGTACTTTTACTCTAATTTGTGGGGCTGGCTGAGTTTGTGCTGCCGCAGTTTGTACTGGTGTTGCAGCTTGCACTGGCGTGCTGGCAAGGGCTGTGCCGGTATAACAGCTCAGTAGCAGGCTGGCGGTGTAACATAAAGTGGCTTTGTTTACATTAAACATCTGTTGAAGTTCCCTGGTTTGCAGCCTGTGATGGTTGCTTATTATTGTCAGCAGAAAAATTGACCATGTCAGTAGTGCCGTAAAAAATAACTGACAAGCTTCTAAGGGGGTGGATTATTCAAAAAATTGTCACAGCTTGCGACTCTGGATTTGTATCAGAATATTCAGATATGTCAGGCTCAAATAACATTATTTTGTTTTTCAGAAGCTTAACTTTAGCAACTTATGTTATAGGCACAAAAATTGTGATAGTGCGGGCGAAAAAAGCCCGGTAAGCAATACCGGGCTTTGAGTTTATAACTGCGGATCAGTGCTGTGCCAATGACAAAGCTGCCATTTACAGCGGCGTTAAAATTGCGGCAAAACCGCCACCAGCCACCATAGCAATGTCCAGCTGGTCACCGGCTTTAACCACTCGTTTTTCCAGTTTGTAATCTTCAGCGTGACGGTCGGCATTGATGCCGTCTTTGATCAGCTCCAACTGATACGAGCCTTTGGGCAGGAAATCCAGTTTCACCGGCAAAGTGCGTGGCTGGTCGTTGGTCATGCCGGCCAGATACCAGTTATTGCCGTTTTGCCGTGCCATCAGCAGATATTCACCAATATTGGCGTGCAGCACTTTAAAGTTGTCCCAGACGGTTGGAATTTTGCTGATAAAAGCCGGAATTTCAGGCTCGGCCAGATAACTGTTGGGCGTGTCGGCCAACATTTGTAACGGGCTTTCATAAAGTACAAACATCGCCAGCTGATGGGCGCGGGTACCCAGGCTCATAGGGCGGGAAAATACCGCATTAAAATCTTTGCGATGCGCATTACGCATAGCACCCGGAGTGTAATCCATTGGCCCTGCAATCATCCGTATAAAAGGTAAATGCAGGTTATGCGCCGGTGTGATTGAGTCTGACCATTTATGGTTTTCCAGCCCTTTTACGCCTTCACGGGTCAGCACATTGGGGTAAGTGCGGTGAATACCGGCCGGTTTATAAGAGCCGTGAAAATTCACCATCAGCTGATATTTGGCGGCCATAGCGGCGGCGCGCCAATAAAAATTCACCATACTCTGGCTGTCGCTGTTCATAAAATCTATTTTAAGCCCGGTGACGCCCCATTTTTTATACAGCGCCATGGCCGCTTCCATGTTTTTATCAAGGCCTGTCCATGGCACCCAGAGCTGCACATCAACACCTTTATTGTTGGCGTGGGCAATAATGGCTTGTACATCAATGGTTGGCAGCACAGTCAGTACGTCGGCGTGTGTTGACCAGCCATCATCAATCAGAATATTTTCAATGCCAAATTTGGCAGCAAAATCAGCATAATACTTATAGGTCTCGGTATTAATGCCGGCTTTAAAATCAACGCCTTTAAAGTTGTTTTCGTTATACCAGTCCCAGGCAATCTGGCCTGGTTTTATCCAGCTGGGTGCGCCAATACGGGAAGGCTCAGCCAATAAATAACTGAGCTGAATATTCAAAAGCTCAGCGTCAGAGCGGGCCACGCCAATAATGCGCCAGGGATAATTGCGGCTACGCGACACTGTGGCAACACTGGCGGTGAACGCACCGGTTTGTTCCAGGTTCTGCGGGTTCTGTTTGGTTAGATCCAGGTCTTTTGGATGCACACCATAAATGCGGCCATCCCCTTTGCCTTGTAACCAAAGACCGGGGTAATCCTGTAAATCGGTTTCGGTGAGTAATAAATTCACGCCTTTGGCGACAAACAGTGCCGGCAAACTACCCAGTTCATCACCATCAATATTTTTGGCGGGCAGTGGCGTAAAAGTAGGTTGGGTGGCGGTGCGGAAGTTTTTTTCAAAAGGGAAATAACTATAAGTACCGGCCACAAAATTAAAGTTGGCCTGCTCGGCTTTAAGCTCAGCTTTGACGCCGGTTTTATCCGCCTGTTTGCCTTCAAAACGATAAGCTACCCCTTCATTAAATACCCGGAATTTCAGGCTGAAATGCTGTTTAAAATCAAGCTTAAGTTCGTTGTAGTGGTTGCGGATCTGCGCTGTACGCACCTTCACTTCAGGGGTTAACTGTTCATCCACTGTTGTTTGTTGTTGGCCTGTGACTTCGGCGTTTTTGCCAAAAAACAGGCCATCAGCAAACTCAAGACCAATGACAGAGGGTTTGATCAGCAGCTCACCGTCAACTGACAGCTGATATTGCAGCTGTGGTTGGTTGTCGATTTTGACTTCCAGCCGGCCGTCGGGCGATTTTACAACATAACTTTGTGCTGACAGGGCAAATGGCAATAAAAAACTCAACAAGAACAAAGCTTTGGCGCTTGTTGCGCCTGGCTTGTGGTAAGGCAAAACAGCGCGGGCTGTGTTGGCTAGGCAAGTATTCAACATAAAAAGCTCTCCATGGATAACAAAAAACCATTGGAGCAGCAGCCAGCGCCAACAGGCGCATGCTTTTAAGCTTGTTGTTTCCCGGAAAATAAGCAGCAGTGGCGCTGCTTTGGTACGGACAATGAACACAAAACCGGCCACACAGCTTTTGCTTGTAGCGCTTTGTATATGGGCGCTTTTGGACAAAAAACTAAAAGCAACTAAGGTTGAGGTTGTCCGCTGTCAGTTCACACCGGATGCACCTGTCGTCTCGAGAAAAGCCATTGTTTTGTCATCTGTTCAGGCTGTCAGTTTTGTTGTCAAAATGTTTTGTGTTGGCCTTGTCCCAGTGGTGTTTCCATTTATTTTTTATGGAGGATCCAAGATGACATATCCAAGCTTAATACCAGGTAACAAAGGTAAAGAAGTCAGCGCCTTACAATCTTTATTAAACAAAGTTGGCGCTATGCTGAAAGTGGACGGTGATTATGGCCCAGGCACCACTGCTGCTATCCGTTATGCCCAGGATGTGGCCAAACAAGCGGTCACAGGCCTTGCCGATGCGAGGTTATGGGATTTTTTAGAAACCCAGCCCAAACCTTTTGCCTTGCTGGATACCAATGGGGTGGCTTTTATTGCCTTGGAAGAAACCGGTGGTTTGGCTTATTACCAGAAAATTACCCGTTTCCCACATTATCCGGGTGGGGAAAGTGGTATCACCCTGGGAGTGGGTTACGACTTACGTTTTAATAGCCTCGATGATTTTCACAAAGATTGGGGCGATTATTTGCCAGAGGCAACTTTGCAGGAACTTGCCAAAGATATTGGCAAAGAGGGCAACAAACAAAGGGCGGACAGCCTGAAAGAAATGGGCATTACGGTGCCATTTTATGCCGCCTGGCAAGTTTTTGTGCGTCAAACCTTACCTGGTTTTTATAAAAAAACCTTAGTGGCTTATCCATCCCTGGCCAGTTTGCCCGGGCTTTGTCCATCAGTGCTGGTCAGTCTGGTATATAACAGAGGGCCGGCGCTCAGTGGCAACAACAGAGAAGAAATGGCCAATATCCGCCGTATTCTGGATAAAGCAGAACAAGCCAGGCAACAAGGCAAAAATACGGTTGAAGTGAACCAGCTATTATTGGCGGTGGCCGACGAATTGCTGGAAATGAAAAAATACTGGCCAGTCACTTCTGGTTTGGTAAAAAGAAGGCAACAAGAAGCTAATTTATGGCGTGATAGTTTGACTTAAGATGCGTTCCACTCAAAAAGCAGGCCGGCAAGTTGCGGCCTGCCATTTTGAATCAATCACAATTAACCGCATTGTGCTGCAGGGTTCATCCAGAACAGCTCCCAGATATGGCCGTCAGCGTCACTCAGACTGCGGCTATACATAAAACCCAGATCCCTTGGCGGCATCACGTCAGTTGTGCCGCCTTTGTTGGCAACACGGCCGAGCATAGTATCAACCTCAATCTGACTGTTGCAGGTCAATGCCAACATCACTTCGCTGCAGTTGCTATCCGCAATGGGTTTGCTGGTAAAACTGCGCCATTTGTCTTGTGTTAATAACATCACATGAATGCTATCGCTCCACACCATACAGGCTGCAGTGTTGTCGGTATATTGTGGATTATTGTCAAAACCCAGCGCCTGATAAAACGCCATCGAAGCTTTTAGATCTTTGACTGGTAAGTTAATAAAAATCATCCTTTGTTGCTTGTTTGTCATCCTTAGGCTCCTGCTGGATAAACGAATATAAAATAAAGGTTGGCCCCGCAATCGGGATTTTTACTATGAATGATACCTGGTGCTTTTGCCAGTTCAGCCGGTTTTTTTGTGTTGGCCTGTCAGGCAACCTTTGACAATGCTGAAAGTTTTATTGTGTTTTGTCGTTTTGTGAGTGCTGGCAACAGCTAAATGTCGTTGCAGATATTGCAGATAACTGATGTCGGTTTGTTGTGCCTTTAATGCTTGTTCATAAGCCTGCAGATGCCGGGCTGCTGCCTTTTTGGCAAAGACGCTGTACAGCGGCAACAATTGATTTTCAAAAGGCAATATTTTCAGTTGCTTAGTTAAATCATAACGTTGCAGCTCATATTGCAATGAATACAGATCAGGTCCATAAAAAGCATCGGCACGTTTTTTCTGCAGCATTTCAACAGCGCGGGCCGGAATATTGTCGCCGGTTAAGATAATGGTGCGACCGGCAAAGTTGCCAGGTTGTGGTATCTGATAACCCTGTTGCCACAACACTATGCTGTAGTCAGGTCGCTGCATAAAACGTTGAATGTCGGTAGATAATTCAGAACGCACCGCCAGCGCAGGACTGGTGACAAAAAGTGGTGTTGCCGGGTACATCAACTGCTGCTGGCGTTCAGGTGTTTTTGCCAGGATTAAACCAATATCCAGTTGGTTATTGGCCAGTTGTTTGATTAAACGCGGCAGCGGCATAGCTTGATATTGCACTTTGTATTTCATCCTTGCTGCCAGCAAATCAAAATAACACAAGGCGGGGGCTCGCAGTTTTGCTGTGCTGTTGGTGTGGGGCGCAAGTTCAAAATAACCCACTGTTAAGCTTGGTTCTGCCGCTTTTGCGGCGACTGAGCAGCAGAAAAACAATAAAGCTGTATAACGCATTGCAGTTTTTGCATCATCAAATTGCTGTTTCAAGTGGCTAACTATAGCTAAGTTATTACGAATACTGATTATTTTATGGATGTTTCTGCGGGCGTTTTTAAGAATTTCTGCCTTTGTTTTAAGGCATGGGGTGCAGACATGCAGCGGCTGACGGGTGATTCAGCATCAATACCGATAACGCCATGGGGTGATGACCAAGCTGTCTGATAGCTTGGGTTTTCAGCTTGACGGGCAGTGAATGCCAACTATGGTGTATTAATCAAAGGGACTAGAGCCATAACAATGGAACAGTTGTATTTATTGTTATTTTGTTTTGTACCTCCTGGCCGGGCTGTTGCCCGGCCACAAATGACGGAGCTTTTGTGTGCTCTGGCTCTCCTCCGCCGGTGCGGCATTATTTTGCTGACCAGGGTGGCAGCACCTGATAGTCATCATGGCAAAAATCTGCAGAAATTTTTCGTTGTAACGCTGTTCACAAAACCAGTGCCGCAGCCGTGTCCCGGAAAAATCCGCCACTCAGACTATTGCAAAATGCCAGTTCAGTTCATGGTACTGAGCCTTTAGTCCTTTGCTAAATCTATGATGAAATGCTGGATTTCCCGAATATCTGACCAACAATACACCGCAGTTTAACAGCCGAAAGGAGGCGCAATAATGTTAACCCAAGCCGATGTCCTTATTGTTGCAGGCAGTGCCACTGAGGCGGCAGAGTTACAGTCTTTATTGGAGCCTGCCGGAGCTAAAGTTTGGCTGGCATATAGTGGCAGGGACGCACTGGAGATACTGCAACAGCGGCTCCCAACGGTGATTATCAGCGACATTGTGCTGCCGGTGATGACTGGTTATCAGCTGTGCCGGCAGATCAAACAATCTGCACTGACGAGCCAGGTGCCGGTGTTTCTGCTGACAAGGTTAGGCGATGCCGGCGAAGTGGTGCAAGTGCTGGCTTGTGGCGCTGACGACCTGATTGTGAAGCCTTTTGACCAAACCTATCTATTCTCCCGCATCCGCCACTTTTTGCATCATAAGCCTGCACCTCTGCATCAGAGCACTAAAACCAGTGTTACGCCTGGGCTGGATGCAGAGCTGGATATGATAAACGCCAGCCAGCAGCAGTTACTGAATTTGCTGATGTCAACTTATGTTCAGGCCGGATGGCTTTCTCAGCAAATCAGCAACCAGCCGTCACTGACGTCATCTGCCCCCTTATCAGAACCGTTGCCGGATGAAAACAAGGTTGTGCCTGACAGTAGTGCTATGTTGCGGCACGTATTGGATAATTTGCCTGTTGCAGTTTTGGTGGCGGATCAGGATGGCAACCTTGTGATCAGCAATCAGGAATATAACCGGCTGTCCGGTGGTGTTGTGCTTGAATGTCAGGAGCAGGGGAGGCTCCGACAGCAACATGGCCCGGATGGTCAATTATTGTCACCCGGTAACTGGTTGTTATATCAGACATTAAATCAGCAGAATTTATGTCGTAACCTGTTTCTTGATGTGCAAACAGAGCAGTACGGTGTAAGGACTTTACTCTGCTCAGCTGTGCCTTTTTTGGATAAAAAACAGAAAATTCAGGGTGTTATCGCAGTTATGCAAGACATGACTGAACAACGAAAACAGGATATTCAGATGCGTATCCGCACTCAGGCGATTGAAGCCAGTGTGAATGCTGTGATCATTACCGACAATAACGCTCCTGATCAGCCCATTATTTATGTAAACCCTGCTTTTGAACAAATGACGGGTTATAAAGCTACTGAAGTTATTGGGAAAAATTGCCGTTTTTTGCAAGGTTCCGCCCGTAATCAACCGGGCTTAGATGGGCTGCGCCGGGCAATTCAACATCAGGAAAAAGTCAAAGCAGAACTGCTGAATTACCGCAAAGACGGTTCGTCCTTCTGGAATGAACTGACTCTGGCTCCTGTGTTGGATGATCGCGGGGAAACCACGCATTTTGTCGGCATTTTGCGTGATATCACTGAAAATAAAAATTACCGGCAGGAGCTGGAGTATCAGGCCAACTACGACAGTTTAACCGGTTTACCAAACCGCAATCTGCTGAATGACAGGTTGCAGCAAGCTATTGCCCATGCAAAACGGAATCACCGGCAGTTTACCCTGGCTTTTCTGGATATTGACCACTTTAAAGTGATTAACGACAGTCTGGGCCATGAAGCCGGTGATGAACTGCTGCTACAAATTGCCGAACGTCTGGTGGCGAGGATGCGCGACACCGACACTGTCGCCCGTCTGGGGGGCGACGAGTTTGTCATTTTGCTGACGGATCCTATTGGTTTGGCCACCCATGTCAGGCGGCTGGAGAAGTTAAAACGTCAATTATTACATCCTGTCACTATTGCGCAGCAGGAAGTGGTGGTGAATTTTAGTATTGGTGTTTGCCGTTATCCGCTGGATGGTGATTCTTGTGTGACTTTATTGCGTAATGCCGACACTGCGATGTATGAAGCAAAGCAGCTGGGGCGTAATCGTATTTGTATGTTTAAGCCGGAAATGAACCAGATAGTGCAACAACGATTGCAAATGGAACAAGCCATACGTCAGGGTTTATTAAATAAAGAGTTTTTAGTTTATTACCAGCCACAGGCTGATTTAAATACTGGCCGGCTTTGTGGTCTGGAAGCTCTGGTGCGTTGGTCACATAACCGCCAGATGATTGCCCCCGGCGCTTTTATTTACATAGCCGAACAATCAGGATTAATTACCGAATTAGACTTTTATGTGTTTTCAACAGTATGTGGGCAAATAGCCCAGTGGCGGCAGGAGCTGCAGGATGTAGTGGTTGCCGTAAACTTTTCGGCGCTGAGTTTTATGGATGCCCAGTTTGTGGCCAGGGTGCGCGCTGCGTTGCAACAATTCCAGATAAGCCCAAGTTCAATCATTATTGAAATGACAGAAAGTACCTTGATGCATGATGCCGATGAGTCGTTGGTAAAAATGCAGGAACTCAAAGCTTTGGGTATTCAGTTTTCCATTGATGATTTTGGTACCGGTTATTCGTCTTTGGCTTATTTAAAACGTTTTCCTTTTAGTCAGCTGAAAATTGACGGTAGTTTTACCACTGATGTGCATACAGATCCGGAAAGTGCCGCTCTGGTCCGGTCGATGATTTCAATGGCGCACAATCTCGGCATCCGGGTGATTGCCGAAGGGGTGGAAAAAGTTGAGCAGCTGGGCTTTCTACTGAAAGCGGGTTGTGACGAAATCCAAGGATACTTTTATTCTGTACCTTTGCCGGCCGACAACTGTGCACAGCAGCTAAAACATAAACAACAACTGCAGTTACCGGCTGAACTTTATGCCAATGGCAGCCGCTGCCTGTTATTAGTTGATAGTGAAATGAACGTATTAAGTGCGTTAAAACGCGAACTGCGCCAGCAGAGTTATCAGCTGTTGTTGGCAGAATCTGCTGAGCAAGCTATTGATTATCTTGCCAAATTTAATGTAGATGTTGTGCTGACCGACCTTAGGTTAAACGACATGACAGGCATAGATTTTTTGCAAAAGGTTCGGGCTATGTATCCGGATGTTATCCGTATGGTGCTCAGTGCGACCACCGAAATCAGCGGTATTCTCAAAGCGGTGAACGAATGTGTTATTTACCGTTTTATTACCAAACCCTGGGAACCGGCAGAGTTAAAAGTGCAGGTAGCTGAAGCATTTAGATTAAGGGAGCTGCAATTAGAAAATCAACGGATGAAATTGCAGCTGCTTTCGCCTGACAAAACGCAGCATTAGCCGGTTAAGGCTGTTTGATCGGCAACCATATTTTAAAACTGCTGCCGACGCCCGGTTCTGAGCGGACTTCAATCACACCATGATGACGGTCGATGATGTTTTTACATAGTGCCAGCCCAAGACCTGTGCCTTTGCCAACAGCTTTGGTGGTAAAAAAAGGTTCAAATATTTTGTCTAAATGTTGTGCTGTTATACCAGAACCAGTGTCTTGTACTTCAATCCAGATCCTGTCCGCTTCGGTGCCGGTACGGATATAAATGTCGCCCTGTTCGGTGATGGCCTGACCGGCATTCACCAACAAATTCAGCACCACTTGATATAACTGTGACGGAATACATTCAATCAGCGGCAGCGGGGCAAGTTCTTGATGAATGGTGACTTTATACTTCAGGTCGTTATGCACAATCCTGATACTGGAGCGAATGCCGGTCTGAATATCGGCAAGTTGAAAATGCAGTTCATCGCTGTGTGACAGATCTTTAAGTGCGGCTATCTGTGACAATACCTGCTCCAGACCAAAGCCCGACTCTTTGAGCAAAGAGTGAATATCCGCACTGATATAATCAAAATCAAACTCAGCTTTAATGGCCGCTGCCTGTTCTTTATCGCCAGCTTCGGACAAGGCTTCAATGGTTTTAATTAAGTCGCTGGCGTAGTCAGACAAAGTCTGCATATTGGAATAAACATAACCAACCGGGTTGTTGATTTCATGCGTGATACTGGTCGTTAACTGGCCTATCACAGCCATTTTTTCCGAGTGGTACAACAATTGTTGCATATGATCGTTTTTTTTCTGCAGGCTTTGTTGTTCATTATCCCGTTGAAATACCAGACAAAAGCCGCTGAAGTCCTGCTGCGATATCGAAAAGATCTGATAATAAAATGCACCTTGTTGTTGCAGCTGTACCGGACCCTGCCGCTGGCTGCCGTTGTTATTCTGTAATGGCAGCTGTAGCTGAGGCAGTAGCTCAGTTACCCGCTGTCCCTGATAAGATTCAGAAAACTGCGGTGAAACAAAACGTATGATGCCGCTTTGGTCCACCACCAGCAGAGCCGGATAGATTTGCTGTAACACTGTGCTCAGGGCAAAATCCATTATGTTCATAAAGACACCTGATATTCCTTTATAGGCCTGAATTTGTGAGGGCTATTGTTATATAGACAATCTATTCATATTCTGAGCAACGATGGACTGAGCCTAAACAGCTGTCGATGAGGCTTATCAGCTCAGCTTTGGTGCAAGGTTTATGGAGCACTTTATCTACCACGCCTGAGCTGATGAGCTGCTCAGTCAGCACCTCGTTGCTGCCACTTAATAAAATTCGTTTTACATGTCTGAACTTATCAGCAAGCCCAAGGTAAAACTCTTCACCTGTACCTTCAGTTAAATAATAGTCGCAAAGTATCAGCTGTACCGGATATAAATCCAATAACTGGGCAGCTTCAACTGTGGTGGTGCAGAATAAACAACGCCATTGTGACTGCCGGAACATACGCCGGTATGCATTCAACAAAAATATTTCGTCGTCGATAAACAACAACAGGGGTTTGTCGTCATTTTGCATGAGCTGAACTGCCTTCAGGCGCCAAAAGATGCTGGTCCAGTTCTTTTAGCGTATCTAACCAGATTTTTTCAAACAGGGTATAGGTGCGTCTTGCTTCGAGCATATCTTTGGCTCTGAGCTGGTGTTCAAGCACTTTGCAAACCCTCGACATTTTTTCCGCTCCCACCATAGCTGCCATGGTTTTCAGGCTGTGAAAGTGACGGGTGACATCTTCGGTTGCACCTGATCCCCATAAGGATTCCACCTGCGATACATAACCCAGCGCTTCGGCTTTAAACTGCTGTAGCGTTTCCAGAATGAGTTGTGGGTCTGATTCACCATAAATCATGGTGACAGCTTCAATAGTCAGCAGTGGCAGTTTGGATACAGGGGACAAAGTTCTGGGTTTAATCATTATGGTCTGACTCATCAACTGAGCGCACAAAAGGCCTGTTGATGGTTTGTACCCACCAGTTAGACAATCGTTTTAAATGGGGGTGTACCTGCGTCTGATATCTGGGGTTTATTTTTGCAAGATCTTGCCCCAAATCGCTGAGCTTACCCACTCTGTCATTAAAAAATGACCAGAACACGCCTTGGTTATAACTGGTGTTTTGGATTTTTTTGCCGACAAATAACAAATAATCAATGGCGTCACAAATGCGTTTTAATTCTGCCGCCAGGGCAATAGGTTTGCTTTGTTTTAATGACAGGTTGTAAAAAGAATTAATACGTTGTGCCAGGATCAGCATACGACGGTCCAACTGATGAAAGCCCGTTGTTGAATTTTCCGGCCACATCACCAACACCTGCGGTTCTGCTTCGCTGTTGTCTTCATGCAACTGCAAAGGCGCTTTTGCTTCGGGTGCAGGTACGGTCCGTATGATGGCGACATGGCTTTTGTAGTTTTCCGCCGAAGGGGTGGCTTCTGCTGTTTTGGCTTCTTTCTTTTCAGGCACATACACAATATTTTTATAGTAATCCGGATCGCGGATTTGTTTTTCATTTTGTAAATGAAACAGTACCTTCTTCTTTAAACCGTCAGCAGATAAAGGTTTGGCTAAGAAGTCGTTGACGTCGTAACTCAGACTCTCCAGCACCATATCTTTGTAGGTATTGCCTGAAAACATCAACACCGGAATGTCATGTGGATTATTCAGCGCGCCACAACGTAATCTTTTTAGCAGTTCCAGACCATTTGGCGCTTTCATTTCGATATCTGTGATCAGCATATCAATGGTTTCACTGGCGAGAATGTCTATCGCAGTGCGTCCATCCGTTGCTTTATGCACTTTACAATTTTTAATGGTGCTGATGACTTTATATAAAAAATCGCACATCAGGATAACGTCATCTACAACCAGAATATGGAAGGTTCGGGCGGATATCAATGCAACACTCCTTTGTCTTGAGGCCTGGTCCCTCAGTGACAGCATTCAGCCACTTGTGGAGAATTTTAGACCGGGAACCGTCGCCTTGCCTGCTTTGAAGTCAGTTTGTCGTGATTTTCTGTTGTTGTTTGTGTTCCCGCAGCTGGAACTGGGTTTGGCGCTGCAAATTTATCACGCTGTAAATTTACTCTGACAATAACGCCGGTATTGTCATCAGCTGCGTTGAACAAACTGTTATTCGTCCTGTTCCCACAACTCGTCGTCGCTGGCCCAGAGTTGCAGTAACTGTGCCTGCCGGGCCAGTTGTTTGGCTTGTTGTGTCACTTCACCATTCAGCAGCGGGGGGCCTTGCCAGGTTTGTCCTTTGGCAGCAGCTGCAGCCAGTTGTGCCCATTTTTTTGCAAAAGCAGCCATGGCGTCTCTGGGTTCGGTGATATCTGTGGCCGGTAGATGGTCAAAAGGCACCGGCTGAGGCTGGCTACCGCTGCTATCGCCGGCCAGAATCCAAAAACCAACATAACCCGGGTCAGCTGCATCTTCCACCGCCCAAAGTGCCACATAAGGCGCAGCAAACCATTCAGGACTGTCGCAAATAATGCCATGCGGCAATTGTTGTTGTTTGACGTAAGTTTCTATTGCTGTCAGTTGACTGTCACACCAGGCCCAGTCTTGTGCATCATCAAAGTCCATATTTATCCGCCTGATAAAAAAGCAGTTATTGTCGCTGGCTGCATCGCGCAGGACAAGCCCTGTGGCCGTTATTCTGGCAGTGCCTGCAATTGCGGCTGATTGGCCAGCTGTTGGTATAACTGCAGATGGCCGTCAGACAGCTTCAGTTGATTAACCTGAATAAGATAATGCTGCGCTTGTGGATAATCCTGTAGCTGCGAAAAAATTTCGGCTAGCCGCAGTTTATGTATCGCGGTGAGGATAAGATTATTTTCTGTCTGCAAGTAAGGCAAAGATGCGAGATAGTTGTCACGCGCCAGCTCAAGCTGGCCAAGCAGCTGCACTGTGCGGGCAAAATTACCATAAGCGACAATAATTTTGCCGTTATGGCCAAGCTCAAGTGCTGCCTTTAGCGCCAGTTGTCGCTCCGACGCTGCTTTTGCCAATTCGCCGGCAGCGTGGCTTAATAAAGCTTTATTGGAATTTAATTCAAATCTGAATAACGGATCTTTGCTTTTGGCAAAACGTTGTTCTGTGTAAGTTAAAATCTCTCTGGCTTTGTCGTTTGCCCCCAGCTGATGTTGCAGGTTGGCAAGTTCCAGTAAGCGAAAAGGCTCGCCGAACATCTGATAAATCTGTTCCAGGCCTGCCATGGCTTTATTGGCATACAATAAGGCCTCATCATGTTTTTTCTGTTGATTCAGTACCTTGGCGTAATAAAAATACAGCTGCACCGCAAAGCTTTGCGGCAGTCGCTCTTTGTTTAATAAAGGTTCTATGCGGTGCTGCAGCTCAGTAAATTTGTGATGATCAAATAAATAATCCAGCTGGTAAGCAGTGATTTTGTACCAGGGGGCCGAATAAGGTGTTGCTGCTGCCAGTTGTTGTTGTAAATGCAGTTCACAGCTGATGCTTTTGTTCTGCGCGCAGAAGCTTTCATGATCGCTCATATTTTCGGAGCAGTAGCCAGCAGTGCTGTATAACAAGAACATAAGATAAAAAATACGCATCAAAAAACTCAACAGCAAAATGGCCATGCTGTGGTGCAGTATGGCCTGACGGAGGGCATCAGCTAAATATGCCTGCAGCCTCTTGTGGTGGCAACAACGAAACAGTGGTGATGAGGGTGCTGGCTATATCAACACCGCTTCTTTTGTACTGTCAGCCTTGGTGCGTTATTTTTGTTGCCTGTGCAGGTCAAGCGACTGTTTTTGCATAGCAGCCCGCTGCAACAGCTGATCAAGCGCCGCCCTGTCATACACTTTTCCTTTATAAATCAACGAATCAAGGCGGCGGGTTGCTGCTATATCCTGCAAAGGGTTGGCACTGAGTAACAGTAAATCTGCCTTTTTACCTGCAGCGACCGAACCATAATATTGCCCTTGTCCCATAAAACGTGCGCCATTTATCGTTGCAGCACGCAGAATATCTGCACTTTGCATCCCAGCCTGCTGCCACAACAGCAGTTCATCGTGTAAAGCTTGTGCAGGATAAACATAGGTATTCAGCGCCGCCGAATCACTGCCGGCCAATAAAGTTACACCTGCTTGTTGCAACAACGGTAGCTGGGACGCTATCAATTGTTCTTTTTGTTGTCTGGTAAGCTGTTGGGCCGGTGTTTCACCGGCCATACGATCAATCCGCCATTGATAATTGCTGATAAAGTCTTTGGTGAGATAGGTTAAAAACACATCATGGCTGTGATCGGTGTGGTGCAACATGGCCAGTTGTTGACCGCCAATCAGCGTCGGCGTTACCGCAACACCGGCTTTGGCAAGTCTGGCGTAACCTTTGAGTGCCTGTTGCTGATTAAAACCTTGTTGATAATGTACAGCGGCAGCCGCTGGGCTGAGTTGACCTGCTCTGACTTTTGCAGCAACGGCTGCTTCGTCGGCAAAACCCAGTCGTAACAGGTAAGAAGCGTGTTCAATACTGCTTAATCCGGCACTGGCCAGTTCGTCAATGCTCAAAGCATAAGGCACATGAGCTGACACCTGCAGGCCGCGTTTTTGCGCTTCCCGTACTGTGCTGAGATAGAGCTCAGGCTGCATGGTGTTTTCGGTAATTTTTATAAAGTCGACTTTTTGCGCCTGCAGTTGGTCCATACCTGCAAGCATTTCTGCCTGGCTGCCTACTTCCAGATCACCGTCCCATAATGAATTGATACCTTCAAATTTCTGACCTGCAGTAAAAATACGTGGGCCGAGCAGCCGGCCCGCTGCAATTTCATCACGCCAGCGCAACACCACAGGTGCCAGATTACTGGCCGCCTCGCGCACTGCGGTAATGCCATATGCCAGATAGAGTGGCAGTAATAACGCATTGTCTTGCTCCAGTGTTCTGCCTTCAAAATGCACATGCATATCCCACAAAGCGGGGGTCAGATAATGGCCACGGCCATCCAGTTGTGGCAGTTCGCTGTAAAGAGACAGTTGACGTTCCGGCACTATGGCAAGGATCTGCTCACCCGCAAGCAGCACCAGCTGATGCTCGATAAGCTCAGCTTTTTCGACATCCACCAGACGAACATTGTGAATCACTAAGGTTACGCCTGACAAAGCTGAAGCGGGACCAGCCTGGGGCTTGTCTGCCAAAGGGGGGTGAACAACATTGCTGCAGGCAACAAGCTGCAAACTGAATAATGCCGGCAACAAGCGGTGCCTGATGGTTTTTTTGGTCATGACATGCTCTTGTTTATTGTATTTTGGCAGCATGACATAAAGCAGGGACATATGACCAAGTAACAAAACCGCATTTTCAGGGGCTTGGTCTCATTGTTGGGAATATTAAATACAAAATTTGGTGCCTGGGGTCGGACTCGAACCGACACGCTGTTTCCAGCGGCGGATTTTGAATGAACTTCGAGTATGTTGGATTTGCTATCAATTCAATAGCTTACCTAACATTTTTTTGTTGCCTTTCTCATTCCTTTACAAAATGAGAGGGTAACACTCGGAGTTTAACCATGTCAAAAGTCCTTGAGAAACATCAGCTTACACCAACTTTGCAGATATATAAACAAAGTAATTGTTACAACTGGATCGCCCGCCTCAATATCAATAAAAACCACTTTTCCCGCACCACCAAAACCCGTGACCTAAAGGAGGCTATAGCCAAGGCCCATCGTATTTATATCGAGTACGAGATTCGCTACGAGACCAATAACTTCGTGGTAGAAACCAAAAGGTTCTCATACGTTGCGGACAGAGTGATTCAGCAAATGCAGCAAGCTTTGTTGGCTGGCACTGGCAAAGTGATCTACGACGATTATATTGGTGCCCTTCGCAAATACCATATCCCATTTTTTGCCAATACCCATGTCACAAGAATTGATGACGACCAACTTACTGCGTTTGACCAGTGGCGTGTTGCGCAGCTTGGCCGTATCCCTGCTAAATCCACAATTCAAAACCATAACTCAGCGCTGCAAATGGTGTTTGACTATGCCGTGAAAAAGAAATGGATGCTGGTTAGCCAAGTGCCAACACTGGAGAACAATGGCGCTGGTGGTCAGCGAAGAGCAGCCTTTAACATTGATGAATACATCAAGGTCAGAGAAAAGGTCGAAGAAATGATGCATGAAGGCCGCAAGGGAAAATCCCAGCAAATACGGGAACTTCTGCTGGACTATATGGACTTCGCTATCCTCACTGGCATGAGGCCAGGTTCTGAAATGGATAACCTTACATGGGCAGACATGCACATAGAACGGGATGCAGAGCGCTGCCGTTTCTATGTGACAGTGCGTAAGGGTAAAACCACCAAGTACACTGGTACGCGAGAGATCGTCTGCAAAGAGGCCATAGTAAAGGTGCTACAACGCCTAAGCCACCGCTTTCCTAACAGGCATAAGGATGATCGTTTATTCAGGCTAGCAGACGGATCTTCAGTAAAAGAAATGCCGCGCCATTTCGATAAAGCCCTTGAATTAACTCAACTAAAGAATTCCCAACAGGGGGAAAGAAGTTTATATTCATTACGTCACAGCTATATTACTTGGGAGCTAATGGCTCAGAATGTCAGTATAGATGTGATAGCCCGTCAATGTGGTACGGGTATCCAGATGATTGAGCAGCATTACAGCCATGTCATTCCCAGAATGTTTGGCCGTGAACTCTCAGGTGTGGCGCTCGAAACCAAGAAGCTGGTGAATAAACAGTTTTCAGAGGTGGAGTATGACGAGCTGTTGCACCATCAGGTTGATCGCTGGGCACAAAACTACAAGCTGCGAGGATTCATTTAATAAGGAGTAGTTGGTGGGCGATCTGCAGAAAATAGTCATTATTGACGGCCTCTACATTTTCACCCAGAAAAACTCCTCGAGGTGGTATGCCCGATTTAAGGCTGGCAAAGAGCATATCACCTTCTCCACTGGCGAATCAGACTTAGAAGCCGCAAAAAAGAAAGCATTGGCCGAGTACTTTAGCCGAAAAGACGGTGGGCAAAAGTTTTCCGAAATCGCCAATTTAGTGATCAAAGACCTCGAAGCTGATATAGCAATTGGCAAATCGGTTAAAAACAACCAAATATACATTGGCATCCTGAAAAACTATCACCTCGCATATTTTGCTGATAAACGTATCAGTAAAATCACCCAAGCTGATATGGATAGTTTTTCAGCTTGGCGTACAACAAAGTTTGGCAAAGAGCTATCTAAGTCATCGATTCAAAATCACAATGCAGTACTAAGTAAAGTTTACGATAAAGCTTTGCGACAAGGCCAAATCACCAAGTACGATATTCCAGAGTTTGATACCCAAGGCAAACGGCAAGAACGCCGCTCATCTTTTAGTTTTGAAGAATATAAAAAAATTTCCCACTACATCTTGGATGATATGGCGAACACCAAGAACAAAACCAGCCGAATGCTACTTGAACTCCTATATGACTATATCGACTTTGTGGTAGCCACAGGTATGCGCCCAGGTACAGAAGTGGAAAATGTGCGGTGGAAGGATATCAGTTTTAAGTTGGTGGATGGAGTACCAGAAATCACTGTTGCTGTTACTAAGGGAAAGACAACACTTTATACCGGAACCAGACAAGTTGTTGTACGAAGTGACTTTGTTGCCAATTTAGCAGACCTTGTTGCTCGCTTCCCTAACAGGCAAGCCGAAGACTATGTTTTCAGGCTAGCTGACGGATCTGAACCAAAAAGCTTGAGTCGAAAATTCTCAGACATACTCAAAGAACTGAAACTGAAAAATGACTCGTATGGCGAACGAACGCTGTACTCATTACGCCACTCCTACATCACGTGGAACCTTAAAAACAAAGGCGACATCGCGGCATTAGCCAAGCAATGTGGCACCAGCATTGAGATGATTGACCGCAACTACAGTCACCTGTTGCCGTCAATGTTCCGGCAAGAGTTTAGCGGTGTTGCCTATGAGCAAAAAGAGCCAGACTCATTGAAACGACGCGAAGTTAGCAAAAAGGCTAAAGAGCGCAATATCAGGGATTATGGGTGGCTTGCGAAAAACTTTGATGAGCGGAAATTTGTTTAGGTTAGTTAGTACAGTTCCAAAATGCTAAAACAGATCTGTAATTTTAAATTGGCCAGCGATCATCCGAAGTAAATATGTTTCCCGCACGATAGACAGCCCCATGTGTTCAGGCTTTGTTTGCAGTATGCGTTCATTATGGCGTATGGCTCCATGAATATTAAGCCAGCACACCTGCATGCCATTTTGTATTTCGTAGTGCTCGAAATTGGGTTGCCCAAGCTCTGACGCAATCTCACAAACGTAGCAGTACGACAGCATTCTGAGAACATCTATATTGTCTTTATACCAAGGGCGAAACTCTTCAAAAAGTCCAAAAGGCGCCACGATCTTTACATTTTTTGCGCCAGTTTCTTCGATAAGCTCCCGCACCAGAGCAGACTCCAGATCTTCACCTTTCTCTACGCCTCCGCCAGGTAAACTGTAGTCATCGTACCTTTTGGTATATAACACTAAAATATCCGAGCCTCTTAGCACAATGGCACGTGTAGCCACTCGCTCACCTAGCCGATGTTCAGGGGTTGGCGTAATGTGTTTCAATGAATGCAGTAACCGCATGGTTGTCTCCACTGAAAATTCAAAATTTTCGCTTCATAGTGATGTTGAAAGGGCCAGTTGTCTGGCCCTTGAGGTGTTAACGCAGGATCAATAATGAACACTTGGCATGGCTTAACATCGCCGTTGTGGTGCTGCCGACAATAAATTGCCGGATACGGGAATGGCCGTATGCGCCCATCACCATCAAATCAATATCGTGTTGTTGCTGATACTGATGCAGCACCGTTTCAGGTTCACCCGCGACAATAGCGACTGTTGTGCTAAAGCCAGCCTTGCGCAGAATACTAGCCGCTTGTTCCATCTGTATTCTGGTCGCATCTACATCAGCGCCTGCCATCACCAAATGCACAGGCAAACCTTTGACTAAAGGACTTCCGGCAAGCATTTCTAAGCCTTTTAAGGCTGTCGCGCTACCATCATAAGCCAGCATTACTCGCTGAGGTTCCTTGTACTTCTGTTGGGTCAATAGCACTGGTTTATGAACGTTCCGGATCAAAGGTTCAACCTGTAAACCCAGTCGGCCATGCGCGTCGGCGCTACTTGCTCCGCGTTTTCCCATCACCAGTAAACGGGTTTCTTCTTCAAGCTCTACCGCAGTTTCTACAAAGTCACCATGACGTAAGCGCTCTTCAACCTGTTCAAACCCTGCGGATGCTGCTCGAGCACGAGCGGCGTCGAGCATTATTCGGCCTCGCTCTAACGCCAGTTTACCGCGCTCCGCATCCAGTTGAGCCAGCTTTTCCATCAAGGCTTCCTGTGCGCCAAGCCCGATACTACCGCTTAAATCGCTTGTATCCTGTTGTTGTGCTTTGCTCAATACATGCAGCACCGACATAGTCACATTAAGGCGTTTGGCAGCCCAAGTTGCATAATCACATACGGCTTCTGCGTAAGGGGATGAGTCAATACAGGCTATTACTTTTTTAGTCATTTTTTGTACTCCCGTTAGTGTCCCATCAGCCGTTCTATAGCATCAGGCTGATTGTGTACTGCAAATTTGTCTACCAGAGTGGCGCTAGCTTCATTGAGGCCAAGCAACTCAACATCTGTACCTTCACGACGGAATTTAATCACTACTTTGTCTAATGAACTGATAGCGGTAATGTCCCAGAAATGAGCGCGACTCAAATCAATTTGCACAGATTCAATAGCTTCCTTGAAATCAAAGGAGTCAACAAATTGCTCAGCTGAACTGAAAAATACCTGACCCACAACTTTGTAGGTTCTGTGTTTTTCATTGCTGCTCAGTTCTGAACCCACATAAAGGATTTGTCCGACTTTGTTAGCAAAGAATATTGCACTTAAAATCACGCCAACCAACACACCCCAAGCGAGGTTGTGAGTGGCGACAACAACGATCACTGTTGCAGCCATGACGATGCTTGAACTGACTGGATTCTTTTTCAAATCCTTCACCGAACTCCAACTGAACGTGCCGATAGATACCATGATCATTACGGCAACCAAAGCCGCCATCGGGATCATGCCAACCCACGCATCCAGAAAGACCACCATCACTAACAAGAGGAAGCCAGCGAGCAATGCAGATAGACGAGTGCGGCCACCTGATTTGACGTTGATAATTGACTGACCAATCATGGCACAGCCAGCCATACCACCAATTAAACCTGAACCAATATTGGCGATCCCCTGGCCCACACATTCTTTGTTTTTGTTACTTTTGGTGTCTGTCAGATCGTCAACAATCGTTGCGGTCATCAGCGACTCAAGAATACCTACAACGGCCAATGCCATAGACGTAGGAAAGATAATCATCAGGGTTTCAAAGTTTAGTGGTACTTCAGGCCATAAGAAAATCGGCAGGCTATCCGGCAATTCCCCCATATCCGACACGGTACGGACATCTAAGCCGAAATAAAGCGCGACCAGAGTCACAACCACAATACAGACCAACGGCGATGGCACAGCTTTTGTCACATAAGGGAATAAATAGATAATACCTAAACCTAAAGCGGTTAACCCATAAACAGTGACGGAACCGTATTCACCGGATAGCTCCGGTAACTGAGCAAGGAAAATCAGGATGGCCAACGCATTCACAAAACCTGTGACTACAGATCTGGATACAAACCGCATGAGATTACCTAACTTCAGGAAACCAAATACAATTTGAATGACACCCGTAAGCAGTGTGGCGGCAAGCAGATATTGCAAGCCATGCTCTTTAACCAGAACAACCATCAACAGCGCCATAGCGCCAGTCGCAGCTGAAATCATGCCGGGGCGAGCACCAGTAAAAGAGATAAGAACACAGATGGCGAAGGAGGCATATAAACCCACTTTAGGGTCAACGCCTGCAATGATAGAGAAAGCGATAGCCTCAGGGATAAGGGCTAAAGCGACAACGATGGCAGCTAAGACATCTCCTTTTATATTGGAGAGCCAGTGCTGCTTAATAGTTTTAAGCATAAAACATCCATTAAGTTTTAGAAATCCGATATGAACCAGCAAAACACCACAGGTATTGCATTAAAAGTTTGCACGCATGGTTCAAACCTAACTTTATTTTGCAAATCTGTTTTGTGTTGTTCGCTAATTACACCGGCTAATCCTCTTGGCTTGTTTTTTGCTATTGTTTAAAATTCGGGCGGCATTCTAGCGGTTTAGGCTGCTAAAGGCCAGTAAAAGTTTAAACATGAGCTATTTTGACAGGCTTTGTATATTGGATTCATCTGTAGAAGCCCAAAGTAGGCTAGCCGATTGCTAACAGCTTTGCATACTATGAACAGCTAAAAAATTTCGAGTCATCTGCATTGCAGATTTTAGAGTGAGCAAAGTAATTGTGAAAAAAGCACTTTAATAGTTATTAACGTGCGTTTTGTGGCCCATTTCAGCACAAAATCGCTGATTAACATGCGTTCTGGCTACAACTGTCATTAACGTGCGTTTTATCCACTGCAATCTGCATTAAAGTGCATTTAGTCATTGCTGACGAATTAAGTACTCTCGAATGCATTTAAGAATAGCATCAGCTCGCTCAGGCGGTAGGTACTTAAATAGGCAATCTTCCATAAATTCTTGTGGCTAAATTTATGCTTAACAAACGGCTCTGCGGTTGGTAAAAGCGGAGGTGGAGCAAGAGACTTTAGCAGTCCGACAGCAGCCGTTCGTTAAGCAGAATTTCCTGACGCCCTATTCTGACTAATCATCTTCTTCAGATGACGGATCGCTAACATCTATCTTCCAGTCTCCGATGCTCACGCTACCGACATACCGATATGGATCACCTTGATCTTGGTTAAAGCGCGCGGTAAATCCGTTTTTGTTTAACTCTGTAATCGCTCTGTTATTGGGTTCACCTGCTGGGTTCCTGACATACTCCCTAAGAACTTCCTCTGCACGATCTACCTTTTCTTGGTTTTCATCAGACAAGTATTTGTAGACTGAAGGTGAGTTTAACGGGTCTCCTTCGTTATCAGCATCAGGGCGCTCAATCCCCTCTACTTCCTTTAATGCTTGGCGTACGTCATCAATTGTCGTCGGTTTAAACATGATGTGCTCCTATGCGTTAAAAGGTTTCACTGCGTTCAAAGCTTAACCCTCATTCGGCGGTTCACCCGTATTTAAACACGGGGTAACCTGTCTTTGTAAATGTAATGTTCTGAACATTACATCGCTTCTTTAAAAGTTACAATAACTTATAGGTACAGCTGGTAATTCTGTAATCGACAAATAAGGGTTAACTCGTCTAACAGTTATCAGCGGCATCTAGATGTGAACTGGATATAAACACGTTAGAAGATATAAGTGTCCGCTTTTGTCACAAATTCTGCCCAAGCATAGACTTATCTTACCTTTGGTAAAGCACTCCAACGGGTAGTAAATGCAGGCGATAGTAGCTCACGTTTCATTCCCCAGGACTGCTTGGAGCCTTTGCTTGCGAAGTACAGAGAGTTTGGCATTTGCTCATTGATTTGGTCCATCAGCCCCATTAATACGGAGTTACCCCGCACAGTGTCGCTGGTAGCGAATAAGTCTTGCTGGCATACGCCATGGGCATAGAAGTCTGAAAGCATGACTCCAGCCTTGGCATACCGAAAACCGTCCTTCCAAATACCATCCAGTAGCTTACTGGCTACATGCAAAAAATCGCGGGTATCGTCGGATGGGTAGTTTAGTTCTGCACTTCGGCTGTTTGAGTAGTATGGATCTATCTGGTGATCGCTAAAGGGGCTGGTTCTTAAAAAGACACTGATACGTTTCGCCTGGCATCGCTCTTGTCTTAGCTTTTTACAGGCCCTATGCACGTACTCTGATATTGCTTCGTGCATTGTAGCCAGTTCTGTTACTCGTTCGCCAAAGGCTCTTGAACTGACAATCTCTTTCTTCGTGGGTGGTATGTCTTCAAGCTCAATACAAGATTCACCGTTTAGCTCCATCACAGTACGCTCGACCACGACTGAAAATTGCTGGCGTATCATCTTTGTGGGTGCATCGGCTAAATCCAGCACCGTATAAATGCCCATATCCTCTAGCCGCTTGCTCAGTCGCCCACCAATACCCCACACCTCATTGACAGGCAATAAGGCCATTAGCTTGCGTTGCCGCTCCTTACTGGTTAAATCTACCACACCACCCGTTTTAGGCCACGACTTAGCTCCATGGTTAGCTAGCTTTGCTAAAGTCTTTGTTGGAGCTATGCCCACACAAACACTAATCCCTATCCACCGCTGAACACGCTGGCGAATTTGATGGCCATATTCTGTTAGGTTGACTGCACTGGCCACCCCTGATAAATCCAGAAAAGCCTCATCAATGCTATACACCTCAACAGCCGGAGCCATTTCTTCTAAAGTGCGCATCACCCGAGCGGACATATCGGCATAAAGTGCATAGTTGGACGAAAAAGCCACCACATTGTTTTTCTCTAGCAGCTCCCTGATTTGAAATACTGGTACACCCATTTTGATGCCCATAGCCTTGGCTTCTTTTGAGCGAGCCACTACACAACCATCGTTGTTCGACAGCACCACCACAGCACGATTAGCCAAATCAGGGCGGAACAGCTTTTCGCATGATGCATAGAAGTTGTTGCAGTCCACCAAGGCAAAGACACGACTCATACTACTGGGCTCGTTTTGAACGGGTCATCTGCCTGACGATGTTGGTAACTACACCGAATAGCGCCAACTCAGCATCATCAGTAAAGGTGATAGGTGGGTAGGCTTTATTGCGCGGGATCAGCTGCACTGTAGGAGTCAAAGCCAGCTCTTTCACAGTAAACTCACCATTGACCTGAGCAATCACAATATCGCCATGCTGCGGTGTGACCGAACGGTCTACCACCAGAATATCGTCAGGATGAATACCCGCCTCAATCATCGAATCCCCTTCTACCCGCACAAAGTACGTAGCGGCAGGTCGCTTAATGCAAAGCTCGTTTAAGTCCAGTGTTTGTTCCACATAGTCCTGTGCAGGCGAAGGGAAGCCAGCAGGGATTTTGCTCTGGTATAAGGGAATGCTGTAGTGGGTGGTAGGTTCTGCGAACCCGATAAACTGAATTGTCACAGCACCAAAATGCTGTATATAAATACAGTCAATGATCGCTGATTTTTACGGAATGTCAATGGAGGTTGTTGTGCTTTAGAGAAAGCGAAGGCCGCCAACATTCACTTTGCCTCTTCCTGCCAGAAGACAAAGGCTAACGCTGACGACCCGCACTCATTGATATTATTCAGATATTTCTAAACTAAGCAACAACTCGAATTCAACGATCATTCATCCGGTTGTAGATAAAATTCATTGCCTATAGGATCAGGCTGGCTTGGTTTTTTTACTTCATATCCCGTCAGGCCAACACACAAATGAGGTTTTAGCAGAGGTCTAAATTCAGCTATATCTGTGCTTGGTGACAGCCAGGCATCGTAATAGTCTTCTGGCAATATTAAGGGGGATGCTTTTGTATGGTAGGCCATTAACTTTGGGTGGGGTGGCAATGTGATGACTGAAGAGCTGTATACCACCTCACCTGTAGTCTGATGCACCCACTCCCGATATAAGCCACCCAATGCCATACCAGCTTCAGCAGTAAAGTCATGGTATATAGGCTTGCCATTAACCTGCTCAGTTTCACCAAAGCCCTTTGCCGGAATAATACAGCGCTGGTGCCGAAAACTCTGATAACCAGCAGAACGGGGAACATCAAGCTTGTCATATCGCGTATTGAAGCTGGTATAGGAAGAAGGTTTAAACCCTGTAGCAGTTTGATCTAACAGCAACCACCAGACCGCATCCTGTAATACCCGCCCATGCTGCTTTTCCAAGACAATAGAGATAGTGCTGGCTGCTCTGACAAAACGGCCTGTTCTTAGTGCTTTGCCTTCAAAGGTAATCCCCAGCTGCCCACAGAGATCGATTACTTCAGGGCAGTCGATAACATTTAACCGTCCACACATATGCCAATACCATGATGGTTAATCTGCTTACAACTCTAGCGATAGGGACGACATTTACAAGGCCTGATTCCTTTCGTTTATGCGCTGTTGTGCTTTAATTCTATGTAAACGAATTGTATAGGCCGTTAAGGAATGACAACTATCGAAACCGAGGAAGAAGTATTTATAGGCTATCTTAAGCAATGGCAGGAAACAGGACGAAGTCTTGTAACCCTGCCTACCATCGCAAAAAACAAATTAGAACTAAAACTGGCTATAGTCAGTATCGATAACACCAAACTAATAACCCTCAATAAGACATTCTATTCGTATGGGTCTGTCATGGGCTATTACGGACAGCTTTTAGATCAATTAACCGATGAATCAGATTGAGTGCTTTCCATGCATAGGTGGAAGCACATATCAATTCTCAATAGATTCAGAGTTAATATCAAAAACTAACTCAAGGACGCCATCAACGTCTTCGAAATCTTCACATAGCTTAGCGAATATACTGTCTCCAGATTTTTTCTTATCACAAGTACCATACAGTGCAGAGCCTCTTTCTGATGCCACTATTGTCAGCCATTTTTTCGCACGGGTGAATGCCACATAGGTATTGCATAGCTCTTCTTTTATAGAGCCTAGTCTGAAACTTGAAAACAAAGGATCAATTACATAACAGTTTTCAGCCTCCAGCCCTTTACTGCCATGGTAAGTCATTGCCTCAACGCCTACATTTTCCAACTGCGAGCTCGCAGTTGCCAGCGCCTTTTTGACACTCTTTTTATGGACGTTATAGCGACAAAGTATCAAACAACTGGCAGCAGGGTTAGCCAATTGAGTCGCTTTGATATCCTCGATAATCCACGCTACGGCTGATTTTAAGTCCCTCTCTTGTCGGTAACGTGGCAAGGGACCACTGGCACACTGAGCCTTCGACTGGCTGTAGTTTCTGTTTATCTTGCTTCTCAAATGATTAGCTAGTGTGACTAACTCAGGAGTAGAACGGTAGTTTTTGACTAACTGAAAGACCACAGCGTCTTTAAGCAACCTTGTAAACTTACTCAGCTTCTTATCGTTGGCACCACGAAAACCATACATCGATTGGGCAGGATCACCAACACAGAAGATCTTGCTTCCAGCTTTGTGCAATAGTTCAAGAATGGACCACTGAACAGAGTTA
>NZ_JAVBXS010000053.1 GCF_030824435.1 Rheinheimera sp. | reverse complement strand
CACTTCCAGCCATCGCTGATAGCCCACAAACAGTAAGACCTTTACTGAATGGCATGACGGCGCCGGCAGCAACTTTGTTGGATCAACAAGGGAAAAAAGTGGAATTGCTGGCTGAACTTGGCAAAAAACCAACAGTTCTGGTGTTTTACCGTGGTGGCTGGTGCCCTTATTGCAACACGCAACTGGCTGGCCTGCGTGATATCGAACCGAAACTCAGTGCTTTGGGTTATCAGCTCCTTGCCATTAGCCCACAAGCGCCAAAAGCTGTGGCGGATAGTCAGGCCAGCACCAAAGACGCGGCGCTGAATTATCGTTTATTGTCCGATCAACAGCTCAATGTGGCCCGAGCTTTTGGTCTGGCTTATTATCTGGACGCCAAAACCACAGCCTTATACAAAGGCACTTATGGTATTGAGCTGACTTATGATCAAAGTGGCCAGGCAGTATTGCCGGTGCCGGCGGTTTATATTCTGAATAGCAAAGCCGAAGTGCAGTTTAGTTATGTGCATATCAACTATAAAACCCGTTTGCAGCCTGAGTTATTGCTGTTGGCTGCCAAACTCGCCAAAGAATAAGCTTATTTAATATAAGCTACAGAAACACAAACCCTGCGCTGCGTCAGGCCGCACAGGGTTTGTAGCTGCAGCTTCACCTGTTGTGCCCGCAGTTTGTTTCGCTGACCGCTTTGCATAGCAGCTCAGCTAAAAACGCATATAAAAACCATCTTTATTCGGATATTTCGCATATTCATGCCATGCTGATGCAGCGCCTGCCAGCACAACAAATTCAGCGGAAAAATGCGTTGACGCCCGGTGAAAAATCCGGCATTTTGCGCGCCCAAATCACATTTAGTCAGTCGTTGTATTGCCACAGTTTTTACGCCAATAGCTGATGCAGTTATTTTGCGCCCGGCAGCACAACTGGCTACAGTAATGTGTCCTTTTTTATTTTGGCTTGGAGAACCTTTGCATGCGTAATGTAACAGTTGCCGCGACCCAGATGGTGGGTGGCTGGAATGTGGAAGAAAATATTGCCCGTGGCGAAAAACTGGTTCGCCAGGCCGCTGCTCAGGGTGCACAAATTATCCTGTTGCAAGAGTTGTTCGAACGCAACTACTTCTGCCAAAAGCAAAAACCAGAATACCTTGAGTTTGCAACTCCGCTGGAAAATAACCAGGCTGTTGCCCACTTTACTAAAATTGCCAAAGAGCTGAATGTGGTATTGCCAATCAGTTTTTATGAGCGCGCTGGCAACTGCCTGTATAACAGCGTGGCTGTGATTGACGCTGATGGCTCAAACCTTGGCACTTACCGTAAAAGCCATATTCCTGATGGCCCTGGATACAGCGAAAAATACTATTTCACGCCTGGTGACACCGGCTTTAAAGTCTGGGACACCGCTTATGCCAAAATTGGTATCGGCATTTGTTGGGATCAATGGTTCCCTGAATGTGCCCGCACTATGGCATTAATGGGTGCCGAGCTGCTGTTTTACCCAACAGCCATTGGCAGTGAACCGCATGACGCGACTATTTCGTCACGCGATCACTGGCAACGTACCCAACAAGGCCATGCAGCCGCCAACCTGGTGCCGCTCATTGCCTCTAACCGTATTGGTACTGAAACTGAACAGGATTTTTCGATTACTTTCTACGGCAGCACTTTTATTGCCGACCAGTTTGGTGCCAAGGTGCAGGAAGCAGATGAAGTGAGTGAAGCTGTACTGGTGCATACCTTTGATTTAGACGCGCTGGCGCATATCCGCCGCAGCTGGGGTGTATACCGCGACCGCCGTATCGACCTGTTTGACACGCTTTTAACCAAAGACGGCAAAACAGTACCAAAAAACAGCAACTAAGGGTTCAGCCGTGGTGCAACTGCACCTCAACCCAAAAACACATCAGGCCGGAATATTCTGGCCTGAATACTTTTTGCAGTTCTCTGTTGTTAAGGGAGCTGAAGCAGCATAAGGATCCTGACGTGAGCGGATTTATTTCAGATCGTACCTTAACCAGCACCCCAAGAGCTGATGGTTTTTATATGCCGGCCGAATGGGCCACTCATAAACAAAGCTGGCTGGTATGGCCGGAGCGCACCGATAACTGGCGTTTAGGTGCCAAGCCGGCGCAGCAGGCATTTTGTGCTGTGATTCGTGCTATTGCCCGTTTTGAGCCTGTCACAGTGATGGCGTCAGCGCAGCAGTTTGCCAATGCCCAGGCGCAGCTGGCAATGGAGCCAACCAATCACCCAATCCGGGTGATTGAAGTGTCCAATAACGACGCCTGGTGCCGTGATACCGGCCCTACTTTTGTCACCAATGGCAAAGAAGTGCGTGGTGTTGACTGGACTTTTAACGCCTGGGGCGGCCTGGATGGCGGTTTATATTTCCCATGGGATAAAGACGACCAGGTGGCACAAAAGGTGCTGAATGTGGAAGGTTTACCACGTTACCGTACTGAAGGTTTTGTGCTGGAAGGTGGTGCTATTCATACCGACGGTGAAGGCACTTTATTAACCACAGCCGAGTGTTTGCTGAATAAAAACCGTAACCCGCATTTAACCAAAAGCCAGATTGAACAAAAGCTCAGTGATTACCTTGGAATCGACAAAGTAATTTGGCTGGAAGACGGCATTTTTAACGACGAAACCGATGGCCATGTGGATAACATGTGTTGTTTTGTCCGCCCTGGCGAAGTGCTGCTGGCCTGGACTGACGATGAGTCCGACCCACAATATGCCCGCTCTAAAGCGGCGTTGGAAGTACTGGAAAACAGCACTGACGCCAAAGGCCGTAAGTTTATTATTCATAAACTGCCGGTACCAGGCCCTTTATTGGCCAAAGCCGAAGAATACGCTTCGGTAGATTTAACAGGCGCAGCAACGCCAAGAGAAGCAGAAGCCCGTCTGGCAGGCTCTTATATTAACTTTTATTTATGTAATGGCGGCCTGATATTGCCAACCTTTGACGACCCGATGGACAAAGTTGCGGTTGAGATCTTAAGCAAGGTATTTCCACAACATCAGGTGGTGACAGTACCTGGCCGGGAAATTCTGCTGGGTGGCGGTAATGTGCACTGTATTACCCAACAACAGCCACTGTAATTCCATATAACACCTACAAATATGAATAAAAAAGCACCTAAATGGTGCTTTTTGTTTGTTTATTAATCAATTAATTTGAGTTTTTTTATTAAAAAATAGTAAATTATCCCGGCACGGTGTTAGCATCGGATGCGCTTTATATTTTTAGTGACAATAAAAATCAGGGAATAACCATGCTTCAACTTAAAAGAACGCTGATTTCTGCATCAGTGCTGATTGCACTGACTGCATGTGGCGGCAGCAGCAGTAAAAACACACCTCCATTCGTAAAAAGTGAAAGTTTTGCCGGCGGCCTGGTCTGGGTTCCGATCACGGGGAAATTAGTTGCCAGTGATGTAGATGGTGATCCACTGACTATCACCACGATCAGTGAAAATGGCACCGCCATCAGCCCCAAAAATGGCGTATATGCATTAAAGAACGGTAATTTAGTATTAACAGGCCCTGAGTTCAGCTACACGGCTTTAAAACCGGAAGCGACCACTTTTAGCTACACCTTGTCTGATGGTAAAGAAAGCAGCGTAGGCACCATTAAAATTGGTGCAGCCAAAACTGACCCATTGGCGGATCAACAATGGCATTTACGTAACACAGGCCAAAAAGCTTATGCCATGAGCGACAGCCTGATTGAACAGTACTCTTTACAATTACAACGTATTCTTGGCTGGACCAAAGAAGATGCTGATGCACGCGCCGCTAAACGTGCTGATGCTTCAGTATTAAAACCGAATGAAGATATGAATGTGCTGGGTGCTTATGCACTTGGCGCTACAGGTAAAAATACCATTGCTGTGGTTGTCGACAGCGGTCTGGAAATTAACCATGAAGATTTGGTATCAAACGTTTTACCAAACCGCTCGTTAAACCTGATTAAAGGTGCTGCAGACCCAACCAACCCAACCAGTATGGCCGCCGGTGGCGACCATGGTACCAGCGTTGCAGGTTTAATAGCTGCAACAGGCTGGAACGGTTTAGGTGGTCGTGGTGTGGCCCCAGATACACAATTGATCGGTATGAACTATCTGGCATCTCAAGGTGCCCGTAGTACATTGTTAATTCACGGTCACCCAGGTAGTGGCATTGGCATAAACGAACCTGTGGCTGTGTTTAACCGCAGTTATGGTACTACTGTGCCTGCCGCTATTGCTTACAGTGAGCAGTCTGAATTGATCCAGGCTTACAGCGCCAAAGTGCTGCGTGCCGGTAAAGGTGTGGTGAACGTTAAAGCCGCTGGTAACTCTTTCCTGGACGGCAACGAATACGATGCCGACCTGTGTTACGACAACGGTGCCAATACACTGGGTTTAACCTGCTACAACGGCGCGTTAGAACCAAGCCAGAACACGCCTTATTACATGACAGTTGCCGCAGTCAACTCTGATGGCCGCCATACCAGTTATTCTACTGCTGGTGCCAACCTGTTAGTTTCTGCACCAGCAGGTGAATACGGCACCTTTGCTCCTGCCATGGTCACTACAGATCAAATGACCTGTTTACGTGGTTACAGCAGCTTCACTGGTGTTGATACTTACGACAAAATTTACTGGCCAGGCTTTTTTGCCGGTTATTTCCCGTTTAATAACCCGGGCCACCCGGACAACACCAGTTGTAACTACAGCTCTACCTTTAATGGTACTTCGTCAGCAGCGCCAAACGCTTCAGGTGTGGTCAGCCTGATGTTGTCGGCAAATCCAAACCTGAGCTATCGTGACGTGCGTGACATTCTGGTACAAACCAGTACCAAAGTGGACGCGGCCAATAAAACTGTGGCGCTGAAAACAGCTGACGGCGATTTTGTCGCACATCAGGGCTGGGTGAAAAACAAAGCAGGTTATGAATTTAACAACAACTATGGTTTTGGTCGTGTTGACGCAGGCAAAGCAGTAGCTTTGGCGAAAAAACACACTGGTTTACCAGCAGAAAAAGTGTCCGCCTGGAAAGGTTTAGGCAGTTATGCTGAAAACAAACAAACGCTGGCGCAACAAGTTCCTGACAACAGCATAACCGGTACTGAAATAGCTATCGAAGTGACTGAAAATATCAAACTGGAAGGTGCGCAGTTTAAATTTACTATCAGCAACCCTGAATATGGCTACGGCATTGAAACTGCTGATGGTGTAGTTCAAACCACTGCTGGTATCGACTTAGCTATTGAAGTGACGTCACCTGCCGGTACCCGCAGCGTGTTATTGTCATCAAAACAAGCACTGATTTACCCGGCCTTAAATGCAGACTTCTCAGATAACCCGGGTTATCTGCTCAAAGACACTGTGCTGTTAAGCAACGCGTTTTATGGTGAATCGGCCAAAGGTACCTGGAAAATCCGTGTACTGGACGTCAATGGTGCAGATTACGCATCAGCGGGCGGCATCCTGGAAGTTGATGGTTATGTTAATAACACTGAAACCTCTCAGGTTGATGGTGTAGCACTGCGCGTCTTTGGTCATTAAGTCGAGGAATTAACGATGAACACAAAATTATCTGCTTTGGCATTGCTGGTTATCAGCATGGCTTTGCCTGCAACTGCGACTGAACAAGACAAAGAGTTGCGTCAACTGAACAAACAAGCTGAACAGAACCAACCTGCCACTAAAAAAGGCCTGCGTGGCCCTATTTATGAAGTTCAGCCTGAACTTCGTGTCGTAGAAGCGCACAAGGCACAATCTGCGGATGTGGTTGCCAGCTTTGGTGAACAGGTTGTTGTTCGCAGCGTATCGCCCATGCTTGTGCAAAGCACTGACATAGTGCCTGGTACTGTGGTGAAAAACCGCATGACAGGTGAACTGGGTCATTACAGCGGTATTGTCAGTGTGTTGCTTAAAGACGCTTCACAACTGGCACAACTGCAAAAAGACTTTGATTTAACGCTGGTACAAACTGCGGGCGATGATCGCCTGGTGTTGTTACAAGCCAAAGCCAATACCAATCTGTTAAAGCTGAAAAAAGCGCTGGCAGAATCTGCGTTGGTGCAGGAAGTACAGTTAGATTTAATCGAAAAACGTGACGTCGCTTATTAAGTGAAATCTTAAACCGGCAGTGGCTGGTTTTATCTGACAAAAACGGCGCCTGGGCGCCGTTTTTTATTGTTTTTTAAACTGTATCAGCCTTGAGTGCATTTTAGCTTGCACTTTGATCTGCAGCTGATGTCAGCAGCCAGCTTCAGCTGGCCGCTGCTGTGTTTTGTTAAACGCCAGCCTGTTTTTTGCTAGCAATATATTGCTCCACCACCCGCTCCAGTATCGCAATAGGCATAGAACCGTTTTTCAGCACCACATCGTGAAAATCGGTCAGCTTAAACTTATTGCCCAATTCATTTTGCGCTTTTTGTCTGAGCTCGAGAATTTTTAACATGCCAATTTTGTAAGCGCAGGCCTGGCCTGGCATCACTATATAACGCTCAATTTCAGCTTCCACATCTGAAGCGGCAAGGCCTGAATTGCTGGTCATATAGCTAATGGCTTGTTCGCGTGTCCAGCGTTTATGGTGTATTCCAGTGTCGACCACTAAGCGGATAGCACGGAATAATTCATCCTGCAGCCGGCCTAAATCGCCATAAGGATCGTCTTTATACAAACCAAGCTCTGCCATCAGTTTTTCGGTATAAAGCGCCCAGCCTTCTGAGTACACAGTAAAAGGCAAAATTTTACGGAAGGTGGGTAAACCCTGCAGTTCCTGCTGAATGGCTATCTGGAAATGATGGCCTGGAATACCTTCGTGGACAGCCAGGGTTTTCATACTGAATTTAGGGGTAGCGCGGATATCGTATAAGTTGGCGTAAAACACCCCGGGCCTGGAACCATCCATGGCTGGAGCATTGTAATAAGCCCCTGGTGCGGTTTTTTCGCTAAACTCAGGCACCCGCTGTACATCCATCTCTGCTTTGGGCCTGATATTAAAGGCGGGCTCTAGTCTGGTGTTAATATCGGCCAATATGGTTTTGTAATCGGCCAGAATTTGCAGCCTGGCGTCTTGAGTGTCCGGGTATAAAAACTGCGCATCATCACCCAATGTACTCATCATGGCAGCGACAGAATCACCACTATGGCCTTGTGCCGTCAGAATTTCTGTCATTTGCGCCTGAATACGCGCCACCTCAGCAAGACCCAGCTGATGGATTTGTTCAGGTGTTAAATCTGTGGTGGTATGTTGTTTTAGCATATAGGCGTAATAAGCATCACCATCCGGCAACTTCCAGACGCCATCATCAGTGCTGCTTTGTGTTAATAAAGTTTGCAGGTAAGAACTCAAATGTTGATAAGCAGGCAACACAGATTGTTGCACAGCTTCAGCAACTTTTGTTTGCAGATGTTCGGTGGTCGCAGCATCAATATCCGCCAGAGTGCTGACTTTATCGGCAAAATGTTTGTATAACAGCTGTTGTTTTACTTCACCTTTGGTAAAACCTTGTATCTCTGCCAGCACTTTTTCCAACACAAACCGCGGTGGTATTACACCTTTTTCGGCGCGAATTTTTAAATCTTCCACCACCTGCAAAAATACCTGCTGGAACTGATTGAGCCGGCTTATATAGTGTTCAGCATCAGTCACATCTGCCAGCGGATGACTGCTGACCATAAATTTGGGCAGGTTACTCTGCACACCAAACAATTGATTGACCGGATAACCGTGATAACGCCAGCGCTCACCTTCACTGCTATGCGCAATAAACCATTCCAGCATATCGTAATTCAGCTGTTCAGCCTCTGACATGGCAGCACGGTCGTAACTGCGTAAGGTCGCAAGATCGGTTTTCATTTTGGCAAACTGTAAATCACCGGCCTGCCGACTGCGATCGTCCAGTTTGGCGTTGTGTGAACGAATGCCAAAACTCTCTAACAACCGCAGTTGGGTTAAAAGCTCAGGGCTGGTTAGGCCATATTCCAGAAATACCCTTTCATAAAACACCCGGCTGGAAAAAGGTTTAAACCAGACCGCATTCACGACAAATATCGCTGCTAACAGCAGTAGTACCCCAAAAATTCTTAACAACCACTTTGCCATTATTTCTCTCCGTTTTTATAGTTATAAAACATAGCTTTACTAAGATAAGCCCATAGCTGTCAATGGCAAAGCACAAAAACTGGTCTAAACAGATGCTGTTGTTCGAGCAACTTTTCCATTAAAATGCGCGGCCGCGTTGTGTTAGCGCGCCAAAATACAGTGGTAGGAGTTACAAAATGGCCAGAGCCTGTGCTTGTCATATCCTGGTAAAAACCCAGGAAGAAGCCCAAAACCTGAAGCAACAATTGGCCAAAGGCGCCAATTTTCATGAGCTCGCCAAAAAACACTCTTTGTGCCCTTCCGGCAAAAAAGGCGGCGACTTAGGCGAATTCCGCGCCGGTCAAATGGTAAAACCTTTTGACGATGTGGTGTTTAAAAAGCCATTATTGGAAGTTCATGGTCCGGTAAAAACCCAGTTTGGTTTTCATTTAATCAAAACCCTTTACCGCAGTTAAAACACCCACACAGCAACACAGGAATAGCCAGATGCAACTTTCGCTTTGCCAGTTTGATACAGACGCCAAAGCCATTCTGGCTATTTTTAACCACGCCATTTTGCATACCACAGCTTTGTATGAATACAAACCCCGCACGCTGGAAACTATGCAGCAGTGGTTTAACAATAAAGCTGCCGGCAACTTTCCGGTCTGGGGTTTAAAAAACAATGAGGGTGAACTGCTGGCTTTTGGCAGTTATGGTACTTTCCGCGCATTTCCGGCTTTTAAATATTCGGTGGAACATTCGGTTTATGTACACCCCGATCATCAGGGCAAAGGTTATGGCAGCCTGATGCTGCAACAGCTGATTAAAAGCGCGGAGCAACAAGGGTATCACCTGCTGATCGGTGGTATAGATGCCAGCAATAGCGGCAGTATTGCGCTGCATCAAAAACATGGTTTTGTGCATAGCGGCACTATCACTCAGGCTGGTTTTAAGTTTGGCCGTTATCTTGATTTAGCTTTTTATCAGCTGACACTGAAAACTCCGCTTGAACCTGTGGATGGTTAAACCGCACAAACATCAGATCCCATCAAAACAACAAAGGAGCCGATAGCTCCTTTGTTGTTACAAAAATTTGTCGGATTTCAGCTGCTGTTATTGCGGCCTTTTTTTACCAAGGGCTATAGCGCGAAGCTTCGACTTTTCAATAGACAACTTTTTGTTATTACTGATTTTTTTCTTCATTTTTACTTCAGCATCGGCGGCATCTTCTTTCGCTTTGCTGGAGTGATTAAACTTCGGATTATGCTCATAACCCGGCAACACCTGCTGCTCTATCACTTGTTTAATCAGCTTTTCAATTTGCAAAAGCATAGGTAAATCATCAGGCGTCACTAAAGTGACCGCCAGACCAAAACGACCGGCACGGCCGGTGCGGCCAATCCGGTGTACATAATCTTCGGCCACATGAGGGAGATCGTAATTCACCACTATCGGCAAATCCTCAATATCTAAACCACGGGCGGCAATGTCGGTGGCCACCAATACCCGCAAGTTGCCGTCTTTAAAATCCTGCAACACTTTGGTTCTGTGGCCCTGGCTTTTATCACCATGAATACTGGCCGCTTCAATACCATCGAGCGCCAGCTGCTTGCTTAAACGGTCGGCACCATGTTTAGTGCGGCTGAAAATCAGCACCTGTTGCCAGTTGCGCGCGCCTATCACATGAGATAACAACTCACGTTTACGCTGGGAATCCACCCGAAACGCCAGCTGCTGCACCTGAGCTGAAGCCGAGTTGGCGGTGGCCACTTCAATCAGCTCAGGGCTTTTCAGTAAGGTGTCTGCCAGCTCTTTGATTTCTTTGGAAAAGGTGGCGGAGAACAACAACGTTTGCCGCTCTGGCGGTAACTTGGCCATCACCCTTTTAATGTCGTGAATAAAACCCATATCCAACATGCGGTCGGCTTCATCCAGTACCAACACTTCCAGCTGATACAAGCTGATAGTGCCCTGATGCATATGATCTAACAGCCTGCCCGGGGTGGCGATTAAAATATCCAGTCCGCCTTCAGCGGCATCAAGTTGCGGGTTCATTGACACGCCACCATAAAACACCGCAGTTTTCAGCGGTAAATGCCGGGCATAAGCGGCAATATTGTCGGCCACCTGCTGGGCTAATTCACGGGTTGGCGTTAACACTAAACAACGCACTTGTTTGGCTTCAAGTTTTTTTGGCTGGCTGCTGAGTTTTTGCAAAATAGGCAAGGTAAAAGCCGCGGTTTTGCCGGTGCCGGTTTGGGCACCACCTAACACATCTTTGCCTTGTAAAATCACCGGTATGGTTTTTTGCTGAATTGGCGTTGGGCTTTGATAGCCCTGCTCGGCGATTGCCTTTAAGATAGGCGCGTTTAACGCCAAATCTGCAAATTGCATAAAGTTCCTTGAATTGGGGCGCTGGCCAGTGTGTGGCCGACAACAACTGCGACCAGAAAAAACGGCGGCCAAAAAAACGACCAGAGTATAGCAGAATCAACCTTTGCAGGATATTGAACCTTTGCCAGCAACCACAACCCTTCAGATCGAACCACAGCCGCAAGTCCAGGTTCAAACCCAGACGCAAACAGCGGCGCAACAACCCTGGTTTGTATATCTGGTACAAACCGGCAAAGGTATGTTGTATACCGGCATCAGCACAGATCCAGAGCGCCGGCTCCGGCAACATCAGGGCGAGCTCATAGGCGGGGCTAAAGCGTTGCGGGGCAAAGGGCCGTTAACTTTGGTGTGGCAACAGCTGGCGCCGAATCGCAGCCTGGCAAGCAGCCTGGAATATCAGCTGAAACAACTGAAAAAAGCCGACAAAAAGCGCCTGATTGCCGGCGCTTTGCTGACAGAGCTGTTGCCGCAACCAGAGCGCGCTGCTTTGCAAGACACGGGGCTGCAAGACAAGGGGTTGCAAGACCCGGGTTTACAAGGCGCTACTTTGCAAGGCGCAGCTTTACAAGACACAGATGAGCAAGACGCAGTTTTGCAAGCGCCCCTTTATAAGGCACTGCTTTAACCGGGAAAATGCCCTGTTCACCAGAAGTCGAATAGCGGTAAAGACCGCCAGCAGTTATCATCGTTTTTTCCATGCATTCAAATGGCTGTTGCCTGCTCCGGAGTATTATTGTGGATAATTTTCTGCTGATTTTGCTGTATCTGGCCATTGGGGTTGGCATCCGTTTTATCCCGAAATTCAGCCAGGACACGCCGGCTGTGCTGAATGCTTTTGTGCTTTATATTGCATTGCCTGCCCTTATTTTGCAGAAAATTCCGGCACTTACCTTTTCTTCAGCGCTACTGATCCCAGCCGTTACTCCCTGGGTTTTATTATTAATAGTGGTGGCGCTGGTGCTGCTGCTAAGTAAAATTTTTCAGTGGGGCCGCGATGTCACAGCTGCACTTTTAATAGTGCTGCCACTTGGCAATACCTCGTTTTTGGGTTTTCCAATGATTGAAGCGTTTTTTGGTGGTGATCATCTGCCTTATGCGCTGATTTACGACCAGGTCGGCTCTTTTGTGGCGCTCGCCACCTACTCCACTATTCTGGCCGCCGCTTTTAGCCCCAGCGCCGAAAAAGCCACGGTCAAAAGCATCAGCCTGAAAATTCTGACTTTTCCACCTTTTCTGGCGTTAGTGGCGGCTTTGCTGTTGAAAAACACCCCCTACCCCAGCTTTTTCCAGGCGCTGATCGACAACCTGGCGCAAACCTTAGTACCACTCATTATGGTGGCCGTGGGTTTTACTTTGCGCTTTTCGCTGGGTGGCGAACGCTTATCACCGCTGGTCAGCGGCATCAGCATTAAACTGATTTTAATGCCGTTATTGGCCTACGCCGGTTGTTATGCCCTGGGTTTAGAGGGCAAAGCAGTAACAGTGTCGGTATTTGAAGCCGCTATGCCACCGATGATCTCCGCCGGCGCCATCGCCATTATGGCCGGCCTGGCCCCAAGAATGGTCGGGAATCTGGTGGGTTTTGGGTTATTGCTGAGTTTTGTCACCTTACCGGTTTGGTATTGGGTTTTGGGCTGACGCTTGGTTTTGCCAAAGTGTTGGCGGCGTTTTGCTGGATGCCGGCGGCATGACAGCTTTGTTGCACTAACCTACTGTTATTTTTGGTTTATTTTATGCCTGCGGCATGGCACGTATGCGGGGTCTCGCCCCCGCGGGCGAGTCACTTTTTGTGTCGACAAAAAGTGACATAAAAAACGACCCCGAGATCGCTCGAAAGCCCGCTGTTTTGACCAATTTTGAGGCGCCGCCAAAACTCGGCGAGCGCTACCGTCGCTCGCCTCAAACAGTTGGCGTCTTAAAACCTCAAAACAGGTCAAAACAACGGCTCGCTTGACGGGGCCAACAACAGAGCTGCTTGGAAATTTCTGTTTTGAACAAATAGCGGTTGTTTAAAAGCGGAGATATTTGAAAAACGAATATCTATTTTGCCTTAATTGCGGTCATTCGTTTTTTGGTTAACGCAGCGAATTGCCAAAGGCATCGGGTAATTTGCTGGATATTCTTATTGCCTAACCTTTTACTTTTTTGGAATAACGACACGATCACCAATTTTGTATTTACTAACCAAGATTGCGTCCAAAAAAGCACTTCCGACGGAGTGCCTTAGAAACTCTGGGATAATTAATGAAAAAACAATAATGATACCTGCACTCACCACATTAAAATCGGTGAAAGCTGCGTAAATGGCTCCCAGAGCTACTACCAGCCCGAAAAACTTATAGAATCCGTTTAGGGTCTTTGAAGTTAAATCGACAGGTTTTGCAAAGAAATCAATTTCCCAAAATGCTGTAAATTTCAAGAATTTTAACTTGTCATTAAGTTCATACACTTCCATGTATCCATCCTTTGTCAGGTAAAATATGTCTTCACCATGCTTGTTTTCAATTTTACGATACCATAATAGCGTTCTATGAAAATCGGACCAAAAGACGAATCGCAACAAAAACAATAGCGAATAAAGTAATAGCAACACAAGCATACTATATGAAACAAAAGGCCAGCCGCTAAAATAAGCCATCTCTAGTAAAACACTGATGTATAAAAACATAAAACACAATCCAGCTAAAAACCTCCACCATACAAAAAACAGGACATGCATTCTAAAATTAAAAATTACTCCACAAAATGATACTGGAATATAGAAATACCAGTACTTTTCCAACGAAAACTCAACTTCTGTCATACCAGAAAAATGACGAAAAACTAGAATCAATAAAAAATGACCACCTAAGAAAATCCATGGAGCTAAGGCATAACTAGGTAAGCTCGCGACTGTTCTATAAAAATTCTTAACCACAATATCTCCAACTAGGAGGCTCAATTAATTTTGAGCCCCTATGATTATTCCCGAAATTAGTCTTAAGGGGCTTTTATGCTAATTTTTCCTCGATTTTTTCAGCCTCCCCCAATCTGTAGTAGTCAACTGATTCTGGCTACATCGTTATAGTCTGAATACTGATAACCCGTAGAAATGAGAAATGGATAATGCATGTTTTTTTAACGTTTTGGCAATGCGTTTCAGTCTCGGAACTTTCGAGCGCAATGATGTGTTGTTTTCCAACAATGCCCGCTATCAGTCAAACCTGCGATTAGAGCGTCCCCTGAGCCTATGTCAGCAACTGGCACAAACCATAAATAACCAATTTACGACACCAGCGCTCTTGGCCCCGTCAAGCGAGCCGTTGTTTTGGCCGATTTTGAGGTTTTAAGACGCCAACTGTTTGAAGCGGCTGACGCTAGCAGCCGCTGAGTTTTGGCGGCGCCTCAAAATTGTGCCAAAACAGCGGGCTTTCGAGCGATCTCGGGGTGATTTCTTTGCGTCTCTTTCTTTGTCAGCAAAGAAAGAGACTCGCCCGCGGGGGCGAGTCCCCGCTTCTATAGCGCCAGCAGCTGCAAGCTGAAGATGAATACATGCGATACCTACATACACGGCAAAACCGGCATATCTGCTATGCATCAGGCATCATGCAACCCAACACCAAGCCCCTTTGCTGCAAAACAAAAAACAAAAACGGCTGCAACAGCAGCCGTTTTCAGCAAGAAGCGGTAAAAGCTGTTACGCCAAACAGCTAACTATCCTTTGCCATACTCAGCAGCTTTGGCAAAAACTCTTTATCCATCGCCGCCAGCTCCACTTGCTCTGCCAATACTTCGTGCAAAATATTGTCAGTGGTCAAAGGGTTAGCCAATACCACACGGAATACCACTGTATCCTGCCGTTGATACATTTCTGGTTTTAATCGGGTGCGCGAGACAAAAGATTTACCCTCTTCGCGCTGGCGTTTTTGAATAAATTTAGTAAGGCCACTGAGCAGCTCATTAAACTTCTGCAGCCGCTCTGTGTCACCGGCTGCTTTGGCTTTTTGCATCGCCTGCTGCACTTTGGCCGGTACATAACGGTAGGTTAATAAACAAAGTTCTGGCGCTGTGATCAGCTCAAATTCCGGATGTAAATCAATAAGACCAGCAAAATAACGGGCTTTTTCTAAGCTGCGGTTAATCAGAATTTCATAACCTTTGCGGCCTATCACCTGCAAACAGGCATGCACCAGCATCGCCATGCCGGGGCGTGAGCCTTCCAGCGTCTGGCTGCCTAAATCTTTGGAGCCTTTGCGGAGAATATATTCGGCGTGATGTTCAATGGCATGCGCCGCTGAAGGGTGTTTAAACACCACCATACCGGCACCCATAGGCACATACATTTGTTTATGCGCGTCGATAGTGACCGAATCAGCCCGCTCTATACCTTTGAGTAAATAACGATATTTATCAGAGAGTAAAGTTGCACCACCCCAGGCGGCATCCACGTGGAAATGACAATTAAGCTCAGCGGCTAAATCGGCCAGTTCATCCAGCGGGTCTATATTGCCGGTTTCAGTGGTACCGGCCACGCCAACTATCGCCACCACCCGGATAGAACGCGCCGCTAAATCGGCAGCAACGCGGCGCATTTCTGCGCTGTCTACTTTATTGTGGGCGTCGGTTTTAACCGGAATAAGCATATCGCGGCCAATACCGAGGATATCGGCGGCTTTACGCAACGAATAATGGCCACGTTCCGACACCAGAATGGCTAAATCCTGATAACCATAATGGCGCATAGCGCGGAATAAACCTTCTTTGGCCACCCCTTTAAAATCACCGTCCGGGCGCAATAACCTGTTACGGGCTATCCACAGTGCTGTCATATTGGCAACTGTGCCACCTGAGCAAAAAGCACCTAACGAATGATTGGCGCTGTGTTGCCACTTTTTATAAAAACCTTCGCTTTCGCCATATACCAGATGGTGCATCATGCCGAGCACCTGCCGCTCCAGTGGCGTAAAGGCCTTGGAGGTTTCAATTTTCACCAGGTTTTGATTGAGCCCCACCATCATTTTTGACAGCGGTAACACAAAATAAGGCAAAGCCGAGGTCATATGGCCAATAAAGCTGGGCGCAGCTGTATGTACCGAGTGGGCCACCAGCTTTTCCATCATGTTTTCAGCATAATCTGACACAAACTTCGGCTCAGCCGGAATTTGATACGCCTGAAAATCACGCTCTATTTGCCACAGCGGTTTTTCCACTGCCACTATGCTTTCGCGCAAAAAACCCGCCAGGTTTTGCGAAATATTCTGCTCAATAATGCTGAGCGTTGAATCTGGCGCTTCCGGCACAGTGAAAATGCGCCATAAAGCTTCTTCCGAGGCCTCAGCCTGGCGTTTTAAATCGGTCATAAGCTCTCACTGGGTTTCTTTACACCGGCATTTATTTACCAAAACAGCGGCGAAAACAGTCAGTCAAAAAGGCGGTTACTGTACTAAAAGTGTCATTAAATGTCTGCAAAAAACTGGTTATTGCAGTAAAACGAAGCAGAACCACAACATATGCGCCTCTGCCCGCTACAGCTCAAAGCCGGTCGCTGTTAACTGCGCAGGCCTGTGCCTTTATTAATCAGATGCATAGCAATGCTAAACAGCAGCACGATAAAACTCAGCATCACGGCAAAAGCCACAGTGATACTGACATCAGACACACCCAAAAAGCCATAACGAAAGGCGTTTACCATATAGACAATAGGGTTAGCCGCCGCCACTTGTTGCCAGAAGCCCGGCAGCAAAGTCAGTGAATAAAACACGCCGCCTAAATAGGTGAGCGGTGTCAGCACAAAGGTTGGCACTATGCTAATGTCGTCAAAAGATTTGGCGTAAATAGCGTTAATCAGGCCACCCAATGAAAACAAGGTTGAGCTCAGCACCACAGTTGCAATAATCACAAATAAATGATGAATACGGATATCGACAAAAAACAGGCTGAGCAAAGTGACAATCAGGCCAACCAGCACACCACGGGCCACGCCGCCACCGACATAACCCAGCACTATGATGTAGTTAGGCACAGGCGCTACCAGTAGTTCTTCGACATTACGCTGAAACTTGGCACTAAAAAAGCTGGACGCCACATTGGAATAAGAATTGGTAATGACCGACATCATAATCAGGCCGGGCACAATAAATTCCATATAACTAAAACCGCCCATGTCGCCAATGCGCGAGCCGATTAAACTGCCAAAAATAACAAAATACAACGTCATAGTAATGGCTGGAGGCACCAGGGTTTGCACCCAAATGCGCATAAATCTGTTGGTTTCTTTATTAATAATACTTTGAAAGGCAATCCAATAACGGCCAGATATCATGCTTTTACTCCCTGCGTATTTTCCACCAGACTGACAAACAACTCTTCCAGCCGGTTGGCTTTATTACGCATCGACAACACCTCCACTCCTTTGGCCGTTAACGCAGTAAAAACTGCATTTACGCCCTGACCTTTTTCCACATCTATTTCTAAAGTGTGGTCGTCTATCTGCCTTACAGTAAAACCTTGCAGCTGCTCTACTTTGGCGCTGGTGGCCAAATCCAGTACAAAAGTTTCTTTGGTCAGTTTACTCAAGAGCGCCTTCATACTGGTGTTTTCGACAATACGGCCTTTGTTAATAATGGCGATATTACGGCACAGGTTTTCGGCTTCTTCCAGATAATGGGTGGTCAGAATTATAGTGACGCCCTGCTGGTTAATGTCTTTGAGGAATTCCCACATAGAACGGCGCAGTTCTATATCAACCCCAGCGGTAGGCTCATCTAAAATCAACAGCTTAGGCTCGTGCATTAAAGCGCGGGCTATCATCAGCCGGCGTTTCATGCCCCCTGAAAGTTCGCGCGAGCGGGCATGGCGTTTGTCCCACAACCCCAGCTGACCTAAATATTTTTCGGCACGCACCAAAGCCAGATTTTTATTCACGCCATAATAACCGGCCTGATTCACCACTATTTGCAGCACAGTTTCAAACTGATTAAAGTTAAATTCCTGCGGTACTAAGCCCAGCTGGCTTTTGGCGTCTTCCAGTGCTGTATCTATATCAAAATCAAAGACTTTTACCTTACCAGAGCTTTTATTGACTAAAGCGCTGATAATACCGATACAGGTACTTTTACCTGCGCCATTGGGGCCAAGCAAAGCAAAAAAGTCGCCTTGTTGCACCTGTAAATCAATACCTTCCAGCGCAACAGTGCCGCTTTTATAGGTTTTTTTCAGCTGTTGAATATCAAGCGCGAGCGTCAAATGAATCTCCTTGTGCGGGAAGGTCAGGCCTGGGTCTGTGGTGCATAACCCCAGCGTGGCAGCAATTGTTGTGGCAGTTTTAAGTGGTCCAGAATACGGGCCACCATAAAATCTATAAGATCTTCAATTGTTTGCGGCTGATGATAAAAACCAGGCGCAGCCGGCATGATGGTCACGCCAAGTTTGGCGAGCTTTAATAAGTTTTCCAGATGCAAAGCACTGAGTGGCGTTTCACGCGGCACCAGAATCAGCTGGCCCTGCTCTTTAATTACCACATCAGCAGCACGTTCTATCAGGTTGTCGCTCATGCCATAAGCAATAGCGGCCACAGTGCCGGTAGAACAAGGGCAAACCACCATGGTTTTGGGTGCTGCTGAGCCTGAAGCAACAGGCGAAAACCAGTCGTCTTTGCCGTATACAGCCAATAAATTGGGTTCACAGCCAAAAATTTCAACCAGTTGCTGCTGACAACTTTGTGGGTTGCCGTTTAGCTTTAAATTGTGTTCAGTGGCAAACACCACCCGGGCCGCACTTGAAATCAGCAGATGCACTTTTACCTGCTGCGACAATAAACATTGCAACAAACGCCAGCCATATAAAGCGCCGGAAGCGCCGGTAAAAGCCAAAGTGACTTCTTTGCCGGCGCCTTGATTTACACCTGGCGCCGCCAACGGGTTCTGTTCAGCGTTGCTGTTGTTGCTGCTGTGACTCATCAGTGTTCCCATTTTTTTCTAAGGGCATCCAGCAGCTTGTCGTGAATACCACCAAAACCGCCGTTGCTCATAATGACAATAGAATCACCACTTTGCGCCTGATCTGTGATGCGCGCCACTAAAGCGGTGATATCTGTACCCACTTCGGCCTGCGGCCCTATGGCTTTGGCAACTTCAGCCAGTGACCAACCGGAATTGGCCGGTTCAAATAAAAACACCTGATTGGCTTGTTTTAACGAAGCGGGCAAGGCTTCTTTATGCACACCCAACCTCATGGTATTGGAGCGCGGTTCTAATACGGCCAGAATACGTTTTTCGCCCACTTTATTGCGAAGACCGGCCAAAGTAGTGTCAATGGCCGTTGGGTGGTGGGCAAAATCGTCATAAACAGCAATGTCGGCCACTGTGCCTTTCAGCTCCATCCGTCTTTTGGGCGCAATAAACTTGGACAGCGCTTCAATAGCAACTTGAGCAGGCACACCGGCATGGCGCGCAGCGGCAATGGCCATCAGGCCATTATCAACACTGTGTTGGCCTGTTAAATCCCACTCTACCTTGCCAAGTTGCTGGCCCTTAAAACTAACTGAAAACGCAGTGCCGTCTTTTTGCAAAAGCTCTGCCTGCCAATCAGTGCCGGAACTTTGTTGTTCACTCCAGCAGCCCATTTGCAAGGTTTCAGTAATAGCAGGCACATTGGCAGGCGATAACACCAGACCATTACCAGGCACCATACGTAATAAATGGTGGAACTGGCGCTGAATAGCGGCTAAATCCGGGAAAATATCGGCGTGGTCAAACTCAAGGTTATTAATAATTAAAGTGCGCGGCCGGTAATGCACAAACTTACTGCGTTTATCAAAAAAGGCGGTGTCGTATTCATCGGCTTCAATCACAAAAAAAGGCGCGTCGCCCAATCTTGCAGACACATCAAAATTCTGCGGAATACCACCAATTAAAAAACCGGGTTTCAGGCCAGCGTATTCTAAAATCCACGCCAGCATCGAGGTAGTTGTGGTTTTACCATGGGTACCAGACACCGCCAGCACCCAGCGGTTTTGCAGGACATTCGTTGCCAGCCACTCAGGGCCCGAAGTGTAAGGCAAGTTGGAATTCAGCACATATTCCACAGCTTCGTTACCGCGCGACATGGCGTTGCCAATAATGACTAAATCCGGTGCCGGTTCAAACTGGCTGGCGGCATAACCCTGAGTCAGCTCTATACCCAAAGCTTCCAGCTGAGTGCTCATTGGCGGATACACATTGGCATCAGACCCCGTCACTTTATACCCCATGGCCTTGGCAATAGCGGCAATACCGCCCATAAAAGTGCCACAAATGCCCAAAATATGAATATGCATAACCTTTCCTTTTGCTGCGACAACACGCATCAAGCTTTGCGAAGATGGGGCATTGTAACAAAAGCGCTTCACAACAAAAGCAAATAAAATAAGGCCAAAAACTGCATTTTTTCGTTAAATTCTTTACACTGTGCGCCGGTGTACTGCCAAGCGCCCAAAGGCCTGCAGAATAAGGGCAGACACCCACCCTACAGCCTATTCAACAAGGAATTCACCATGCGCCGACTGGCTCCCGTATTACGGCAGGACGGAGTTGATACCGACCTGATTTCACTGACCAAAACAATTCTGGCCGCCTGTAAAGAGATCTCTTTTCGTGTAGGCCAAGGCGCACTGGCCGGTGTGTTAGGTTCAACTTTGGATGAAAACATTCAGGGTGAAACCCAGAAAAAACTCGATGTGCTGGCCAATGAGCTACTCAAAGACATGATTCTGGAAACCGGCTTAGTCAAAGCTATTTCGTCAGAAGAAGAAGATCATACGGTTGCAGGTAACCCTGAAGGTAAATATCTGGTGACTTTTGACCCGCTGGATGGCTCGTCCAATACCGATATCAACAGCCTGATTGGCACTATTTTTTCTATTCTGCCAGCGCGTTCTGATGTGGACGCCGCAGATGCCGCCCAATTTTTACAACCTGGCACAGCACAGCTGGCGGCAGGTTATGTGTTGTACGGCCCTTCTACTATGCTGGCGCTGACCACAGGCAAAGGCACCAAACTTTATACACTGGATAAAACTTACGGCGGCTTTTTGTTAACCCAGGAAGAAGTGGCAGTGCCTGGTATGACCGCTGAGTTTGCCATTAATATGTCGAATCAGCGCCATTGGGAGCCAGCAATGCAGGCTTATGTTGCTGATTTGCTGCTGGGTAAAACCGGCCCTCGGGGTAAAAACTTTAATATGCGCTGGATTGCCGCCATGGTGGGCGATGTGCACCGTGTGTTGTGCCGTGGTGGTGTTTTTATGTATCCAACCGACACTAAAGATGCCAACAAACCTTATAAGTTACGCCTGATGTACGAAGCCAACCCAATGAGCTTTTTAATTGAACAGGCAGGTGGTGTCAGCTCCACAGGTTACCAACGGATTATGGACATTCAGCCAACAGATATTCACCAGCGGGTGGCGGTGATCCTGGGTTCTAAACACGAAGTGGAAACTTGTCTGAAGTATCATCAGCAATAATTTTTTGTCGGGGCAAGCCATAGCCATTTTTAATGCCGCCGTTATAATAGGCGGCATTTATCACTTTTCATTTATCTTAAGGAACTCACATGAGCCTGAGCCTGGTACCAGCAGGTAAGAACCTGCCTGACGAAATTAATGTCATCATCGAAATTCCGGCCAACGCCGATCCAATCAAATACGAAGTAGACAAAGACAGCGGTACTGTCTGGGTTGACCGTTTTATGTCAACGCCAATGTTTTATCCATGCAACTATGGTTTTGTGAACCATACGCTGAGCCTGGATGGAGATCCGGTTGATGTGTTAGTACCAACACCATACCCGCTGGTACCAGGCGCTGTGATTAAATGCCGTCCTGTTGCCGTATTAAAAATGGCTGACGAAGCCGGTGAAGATGCCAAGGTACTGGCAGTACCTATCAGCAAACTGACCAAAATTTACGACCACATTCAGGACATCAACGACGTGCCGGAACTGCTGAAACAACAAATCCAGCATTTCTTTGAACGTTACAAAGAATTAGAGCCAGGCAAGTGGGTAAAAGTAATTGGCTGGGGCGACAAAGCCGAAGCCAAAGCTGAAATCAGCACTTCATTTGAACGTGCTCAGCAGAAATAAGCCAAAAAAGCCCGCATGATGCGGGCTTTTTTTATTGCACCGTTATTGCCCTGTTGTCGCACTGCCCAGTCCCGAACAAGCTTTATCGCTTGTGGCTTCACACCCAAACAGAAACAAAATTAAGCAAATCGTTATAATTCCTTCTTTATATTCAGATTTTTGTCGCATTCCTTGATTTCTTGCAGCATTTAGGCTTTTTGCTGACTATACTAAAACCGCTTTTTAAAATATTCATTACAAACAATTCCTTCCGGTTTGTTATCTACAGGGGTAAGCGTGTATGGAGTTTTTGCAACGCCTTTCGATTGCGAAAAAAATTTATTTAATACCCTTCATCGGTACGATCAGTTTTATTATCTACCTGGTGTTGGCCACTGTCACTGCACTGAATAACGTCAAAACGCTGGAAAGCACCAGAGACATTCAGTTCCCGGTATTACAGGCGGCCGAAAGTGGTCTGGTTGCACTGGAGCGGGTGAAGGAATCGCTGGCAAGTGCGGTCACCACAGGTGACGAAGAAGCGCTGAACATTTCCAATGCTTTTGCCGATCAGCTGAAAAAACAACTGAATCAGGTCAGTACCTTAGATGCTGCACTAAGCAAAGAAATCAGCCCTATCCTGTCGTCCTTTGAAGGTTATTATGCCGTGGCTTTTAAAGTCTCACAGGAGATGGTCAGCAACACAGCCGACATGGCCACCATTGGCGAACGTTCGCAGAAGATGAACGCCGATTACGACAATACGGTAAAAAAACTCACCGAATTTCGTGATATTCAGCTGAAACATTTTAAAGCGTCAATTGACGATGCCAACAATCAGGCCAGCACCTTAATTACCGTCGGTATCATCATGGGTGTAATCACCACCCTGGTGTTGTTTGGTACTGCAGTGCCTGTGGTCAGCGGCATTAATAACAGCCTGGGTAATATCATTCATTCACTGAAAGATTTAGCCAAAGAAGACGGCGATTTAACAGTGCGTATTGAAACCAAATCCAAAGATGAACTGGGCGATTTAGCTTTCTGGTTTAACTCTTTTATGGAAAAACTGCAGGGTGTGGTGAAAGAAATTGTCAACACAGCGCTGCCGTTGTCGTCTTTGGCCAAAGACTTACACCAACTTACCGACGACACCAATAAAACTATTGCTGTGCAACGTCAGGCCGCTGAGCAAGCCAAATACGCTGTGGATGATATGAGCAACAGCGTGATTGCTGAAGCCAGCAGTGCCAACGAAGCCTCCAGCGCTGCCAACGATTCCAATGTTGCTGCGGACCGTGGTCAACAGACTGTGGGTGTTACCGTCAATAATATCCGTCAACTGGCCACCAATGTGCAGGAAGCTTCTGAAGTTATTCTGAAACTGGAAACGGACGCCAATCAGGTTGGTGCTGTGCTTGATGTGATCAAAGGTATAGCCGAGCAGACCAACCTGCTGGCACTCAATGCAGCTATTGAAGCAGCACGTGCCGGTGAACAAGGCCGTGGTTTTGCGGTGGTTGCCGATGAAGTGCGTACTCTGGCGTCACGCACGCAAAAATCTACCGAAGAAATACAGAAAACCATTGAACAACTACAATCTGCTGCCCGCTCAGCTGTGCAAAAAATGCAACAAAGTACAGTACAGGCCGATCAGAGTGTAACTTCTGCCAATCAGGCTGGTGAATCGCTGCAGGTGATCACCACCAGTATCCGCCGTATCCGCGAAATGAACCAACATATTGCAGCAGCTACCGAAGAGCAACAAACCATGGCAGGCACTATAGTGGGTCATGTGGTGGAAATTGTAAAACACACCGAACACAGTTCACAAAGCGCTGGCCATATTGCCAAGGCTGCCCGTGAACTGGCCAATCTGGCACAAAATCTGGAAAGTATCGCCCGTCTGTTCCGGGTCTGAGTTCAGACTTTATATTTTAAAAAAGGCGCCATTGGCGCCTTTTTTATTGCGTTCAGCCAAGATGAAGAGCACATCATCTAAGGTCAATAAAAACTGCAGCTGCTGCGCCAAAGTCCTGCTAGCGACAAATAAAAAAACCACCTGCATTGAAGGTGGTTCTTTTGATTAAATCTGTCACAAGCAGCAATAGTTCTATTCAGATTTTTTGGGTACCAGAGCCAATCCTTGCTGTAGGAATGGCAATAACTCATGGGTTGGCATTGGTTTGGCGTACATAAAACCCTGCACTTCATCACAGCCCATAGCACGCACAGCGTCTGCCTGCTCCTGAGTTTCAATACCTTCGGCAATAGTGGCTAAACCGAGCTTTTTACCCAGATGAATAATGGTTTCTGCAATAACTGCACCATTTGGCAAGGCAAAATCACGGATAAAAGCACGGTCAACTTTAATACGATCCAGCGGCAGTTGTTGCAAATAACTCAGGCTGGAGAAGCCAATACCAAAATCATCAATAGCCACCTTAATACCGTGATCTTTTAACCTGTTCAGTGAATCAATCACTATCTTGGGTTCATCCATCACCACCGACTCGGTGATCTCAAGCTCCAGCAGTTCAGGCGCCACCTGATAACGTTCAACACAGTCAATGACCGACTGTACAAACAAGGGATTACGGAACTGCGGCATAGAAACATTCACCGCAATACGCATATCAGACAACCCCTGGGACTGCAGGAACTTAATCTGCTGACAGGCCTGCTGAATGACCCAGGCGCCAATCTCGACAATCAAACCTGAATATTCTGCCAAAGGAATAAAAACCGCCGGAGAAATATAACCGCCCTGACCTGTTGGCCAGCGTAACAAAGCTTCCATGCCAATCACCTGATTGGTATGCAAAGATATTTGCGGCTGATACCACAACTGCAGTTTATCCTGGCTGAAATCCTGCCGCAGGGTCCGCAGTAAAGCCAAACGTTCGGCCATCTGCTCTTCCATTTCACTGCTGTAATATTCAAAATTCTGTGACAGATTTTTTTTGGCACGGTTCAGCGCAATATAAACGTGCTTCAGAATGCCAAGGCCCTGTTTGACTGTGTCCATCAAACGGCAAAATCCAAGGGTGGCATTAATTTGCAGTGCATGTTCTGACGCCTGAAAGGGCTGTGCAAACACTGAATTAATGGCTGTTGGGGTCAGAATATCTTCTGGGCCAATTAAACCAAAAACGTCAGCGCCAATACGGCCTATTTGCGCCACATCGCCAAACAATTCCACCAGACGGCGGGTTACCGCAATCAATAACTCGTTACCTACTTCCTGGCCCAGACCGTCGTTGACATCAGAAAAATGGTCAATATCTATGAGTACGGCGACGTTATTACCAGGCTCAAGCCTTCTGGTTTCTTCCAGTAGCTGAGTAAATTCATTACGATTGGGGGTTTTGGTTAATGGGTCAATATAAGCAGCATGTTTTAACTGCTGGAATAAGGTGACGTTTTCATAACCGATAGAAATGTTACTTAAAAACACTTCAATCAGCTGACGGTCAAAATCTTCAATAGGCCTGTTGGTTTCAATATAAACAGCGGCACTGTGCTCGGCATTGCCGAGATAAAGTACAGTATCAAAACCAGTGAAAATATGGCGTTTTTGCTGCAAACATTGCAAAATTTGCTGAATAATCCGCGGGTTATTCAAACGTTCTAACTTACATTTTATAAAAGGCGCATAATGGCCGGCAGCGCCAAGCACATACACATTGTCACTGGCGGAACCATCATCTTCAATTTGGGCGCAAAGCACACCTTCGGCGTGTAGACCTATTAAAGACGAAATTTGCGTCACCACACCTTCGGAAAACTCATGCAGTGAATGTTGTTCCAGCAAGTTAGCGCCAGCATTAATAATTTTCTGTAAACCCAACCGGTTCTGGTTAATAGTGCGGATTTGCTGATAAGAGCGGATAGACGAAATAATAGAAGTAACCAGTTTACTGCGCGTCAACTCAGTTTTGGTTTTGTAATCGTTGATGTCATATTCTTTAATCACACTTTCTTCAGGCGCATAACCGGGCTGACCTGTCCGGAGTACGATCCGGACCTCGTCCATGCCGAGTTGTTCGCGAATTTGTTGTACCACCAACAAACCAGCATCATCAGACTCCATCACCACGTCGAGTAAAATTACCGCAACGTTTTGATTTTTCTGAAGGAAATTAATAGCCTCTTTACCTGAATAAGCATGGTGAAATACCAGTTTGCGGCCAAGCACCAATAAGTCACTTAACGCAAGCCGGGTGACGGTATGGATCTCTTCATCGTCATCAACAATCAGCAGATGCCATTCCCCTGTGATTTGCGGGATTTCTGACTCTGGCACATCATCTTCTGCGAGAAACAGAAAATCATCTTCTGTTACTTTTGACACCATGTTACGACCTTATCCATTGAGTCCGAATGTCTGGCACAATTTCCTCTCTTTTCAAAGGGACAGGATCTGCACCGACTTCACACCTGCACGCCTTGTCAGTGAAGCCGGCAGCCAGCTTGTTGTCTAACTTATTACACTATACGCTTAGTTAAAAATTGCAATCATTTTGTCGGTATTGACCTCAATGCCGAATAAGAAATTACCTTTTAAATTCATAAAAATAACAATAAATTGATTGGTTTAGTTAAAGTTAGTTTCAGTATGGGCAATTTGAGCCGATACCCAGTCACTCAACAGGCGACAAAACAGCTGTTACAGCAAAGATAAATGGGAAGCTATGACAAAGGTACAGACGTTGTCTGGTCAACAAAAACTACGACAGCTGGCCAAAAAACAGCTGGGCGCTGATCTGCAGGCTGCTGGCAGCGTGCGTCATGGCACTCAGCCGCTGCCACTGGATACTTCTCCCGGCACAGCCAGCTTTATCGACAAACATCAGCAACTAAGCAGCAGAGCTGGTGTGGTTCTGGCTGAACACGAAATTTTTGCCAGCTTATCTGTTACAGAACGCGCCAGTCGTCGTATTCAGATGCGGCAGGAACAACAACAGTTGAACCTGGAAAAAGTGATGACTCTGGCACTGGATTACTGCACCGAAATCCTCACTGCCCAGGATGTCGACCCGGACTGGTTTCAGGCTTATTGTGAGCTGGTTTTAGATATTTCCAGCCAAAGTATGCAAAAACTCTGGGCAAAAATTCTGGCTGGAGAGATCAGTAATCCCGGCAGCTTTTCATTAAAAACCCTGCATCTGCTCAAACAAATGGGCTACAAAGACGCCATTGCTTTGCAGCTGGCCGCCAGCCTGAGTTGCCGTATTAAAAGTCAGGAACCGGCACATATCTATTTTGGTTATGTACAACAGGGATCGTTATGGCGCTGGCTGGCAGGTAAAAACCGTGGTCTGTTGAATCTGAGTCAGTTTGGTTTAACTTATCCGCAAATTTTGAACCTGATTGATCTGGGCCTGCTGCATCAATCAGAGATAGAAAGTGGTGAGCTTGGTAAAAACCAACAGCTGCAATGGTATTACCATCAGCAGCTTTTACAGGGGCGAACCAGACATCAGGGGGTGGTATTGCAATATTATAAATTTACCAGCGTCGGTGCAGAACTGTTACCTCTGTTAAGCAGCCAGCCAAATCAGCAATACTGGCAAGCTTTACAACAAATGCTGGCTGACGTCATTAGCTTTCATCAGCCGGGTTGAGCCTGGTCAGAATATGAGCAATTTTTTGGGTGTCCAGCGGTTTAATAAGCACATCATCCATACCCGCCAGCCTGAAACTGGCAATTTCATCCGGCAATGCGTGTGCAGTAAAAGCCAGAATAGCCGTTTGCTGGTGATGGCGTAATTGCCTGATCCTTTTGGTAACTTCTGTGCCTGACAAATCAGGTAACTGAATATCCATTAAAATGAGCTGATATCTGTTGTTAGCGGCCATTTTAATGGCTTCATGTCCTGTCATGGCGATATCTATGCGCAAACCTCCGCCAGCTAACATTGCCTGTACATATTTAAGATTGGTCAGGTTATCGTCAACAACCAGCAGTTGCTGATTGCCCAACTCATTGGAATGCTGCAAGGCATGACTGACCTGACTTAGCAGCAATGGCATTGACTGCAACTTGCTATTTAACAGCGGTTGCCACAAAAGTCTGGCTTTGTCAGATGCAAAAAACAACAACTGATATCTTAGTTCCAGTGCGTTCAGCACCTCAGCATCGGCTTGCAACTGCGCCGATTCTTCCGGAAGCACCACCACCACTAAATCAACCAGCCGTAATTGCACCGCTTCAGGTAACGCACTTAAAGTTGCAACACTGTGTACCTGTTCGCCAATGGCGGCCAGGGATTGTTTTAACAGGGGTAAACGACAAGGGCGTTCATCAAGCACCAGCACCGACTGACATAATTTCGACTGGCTGGTTTTTTGCCAGGATAACGGCAACAGGATCTCCAGCTGAGTACCTAAATCCTCCAGAGAATTCAGCGAAATACTACCATGCAATGCCTGCAGCAACAGTCTCGCCACTTCTGCTTCCACATCATCCAGTGTCAGTACAGAGTCTGGTTGCGCCAGCAATAGCTGACGCCAGCGTGGGGAAAAACCTGCACCGGTATATTTAAATGTCAGTTTGAGTTGTTTTTGTGGCACTTCGCGTAAGCGATAGCTAAACAAAATATCCTGCCCGGCCGCAGCCTGCTGGCAATAACAGATAAAAATCTGGCACAACACATTCAGCAGGCGGGTATCGATATTAATTTTATATTGGTACGCTTGCGGATCCTCATCAAACACAAATTGTTCCGGGATTTGGTTGTTGCCAAACCAGGGTGCTGCATGTTGACCCAACCAGTCCGGTAGCCAGAGATGGTCCGGTTGCAACACAAAATCCGGGGCATGCAGCTGAGATAACAGCTGCAGCGCCTGAATTTTGCTGCGAAGTTCTGTGGCACTGAGCGTATCGGATCTATGACACAACTCCAGCCAGAACTTTAATTGTTGATCACAGGACTTGCTGTGTTGCTGCAGCTGATGATGACTTTGCTGCAGCTGCAATAAGTTTTCAGCTGTATGGGCGTGCAGCTGCTCTTGTTGTTGCAACCGAAGCTCTGCATCACGCGACACAGCACGTAGTTGGTGCTGAACACGCTGCTGTTGCTGTTGCCAAGCTTCAATTAATATTACAAACTCATCGCCTGACAGTTCAACCGTTGCTCCTTGCTGCAGTTGCTGGCTCAACAGTAACTGCTGACGTTGGCTTTTTTGCCGTTTTTTCCGCAACCACCAATACAGCAGTATGCCGCCAACAAAAACCTGGATGCATATGGGCAACATTAACCAGGACGGGGCTAAAGGTTGTGATTCGGCCACCAGTAACAAATGACCCAGCTGTTCAGAGCTTATGGCAGGGGCTGGTTTATCCAGGCGCCCTAATTGCACCATATCGGCCCAGACCGGCACGCTGAACAACTGCACACCGTCGGCAAAAGCCACGGGCTGGCTGACTGAAGGTAAAGGTGAATAGTTGCTCAACACAGCTTCAGCACCTGCGGTTGCCGCAAATAGTTGCTGGTTTTTATCATACACTGCCATAGCCCGTAACGGCTGCACGCTATGTTGTTGTAAAGCCTGTAACGTCTGATTGAGTGCCTGAGCGTTGTGCTCACGCAGCGGATGCATAGCGAGTAAGGCTGCATGACGACTGAGTTGTTGCAGATAAGCTGTGTTCTGTTGTTGCTGCCACAGCTGTAACGATAACCAGGATGCCACTACAGAAATAACAACAACAAGGGCCAATAGGACTAATGGCCACAGAGGGCGAATAAAAAGCTGCTTCATGCTGAGAAAAACCGATCCAATCTGATACCTCACTATAATGGTGCACCGATTGAACTACAAGGTTTTCACTTCACCGGCGTATTGTCTGTGCGAACAACAACCTACAATACGCCGGTTCTGTTATGGCCTGGTTTAAAAATCAGCTTCCAGGCCGATAAAAACACCATCAGCCAACAAATCCAGGTCCATCCGGTCTTCGCTGTTGAGCTCCAGGTCCAGTCGTTGTACTCCTAATTTCACCGACAACGAAAATGCTGCCAAATCTATCCATTCGTAGGCAAAACCGGCCCGCAGATCAGACATTTGATGACCATCATAACGACCATAATTACCGCTGAAAAACAAGCTGGAGTTAGTACCAAATACACCAACAACAGCCTGACCATATAACATTGGCAGCGGCGTCGAAACACCACGGCTCACTGTTGTAGTCTGAGTCACACTGACATCAGATTGCAGGAATCGGGCTGTCACCCCCATATCCAGACTCAGGATGTCATTGTCCAGCAGTTCGTAATACAGACTGGCGTCGGTATATTCGAGACTCAGCTGGTTCCTGACCTGACTTTGTGCCTGATAGACCATATCGTGCAACCGCAATTCGCCGGGTAAAGTGGTGTCGCCCTGAAAACTCAGGGTTTGGCGACGCATCATCACATTAGGTAATAAAGGGATTGGATGTTCAAATGCAGCATAAAAAGCACTATGACTGTCGTCGTCAAAATTGAGTGGCTGGCTGAAACCTGTGTCACCGGCATTGCCGTCCGGGTTGGCCTGCCACCACTCAGCACCGACTGTCAGACCCAATACATCAGCCGAAACAACGGGGCTGCTCAACAACATGCCGGCACCAAGCAGCGGTAATAAAATTCTCATGCATTATCCTTGTGACAATAATTCTGAAAGTTCAATCAGAGCAGCATTAGCTCTTGAAATATAGTTTGCCATGACCAGTGAGTGATTGGCGAGCAAGCCAAAACCGCTGCCATTGAGCACCATAGGGCTCCAGACTGTTTGTTGGGTTGCTTCAAGCTCACGAATGATCTGCTGTAAACTGACAGTGGCATTTTTTTTGGCCAATACATCGGCAAAATCAACTTCTATCGCTTTTAAAAAGTGCAACAAGGCCCAGGCCGCACCGCGGGCTTCATAAAACTCATCGTCAATCCGCCACCAATTGGTTTTGATCAGTTGTTCCGCAGGTGTGACTGTGGATTGACGTGCTTGTGCATCGCCGGCAAGATCGGTATTCAACCTGTCCTGCCCCACGCTGGCGCTTAAACGCTGACTGTAACTGCCCAGTCGTTTTTCAACCGCCTTCAGCCAGTCACGCAAATTATCGGCTCTGGCGTAAAACTGATGCTCTCTGTTGTTGGGGTCATTCAGCGCCTGGCGGTAAGAGCGCAACAAGCGCAAAGCTTCGGCATATTCATCTTCAGCAGCAGGCACAGCCCAGCTGCGATGGTCAATATTCAGTTTGGGTTGTGCCAGTTTCAAAAATGAGTTCTCTACCGATTGCGACTGGGAACGGCTGATGTCAGTGCGCATCGACAAAGCTAAATCGCGGATCATTTCCAGAGCGCCCAACTCCCACGCCGGCATATTGTCCAGCATCACAAAAGGTGGTAACACATCATTTGATAGATAACCGCCTGATTTATGGAGCAATACCTCTGTCACGTGCACCAAAGTGTGGGTTGTGGTGTAACCCACTGCAGGTTTAATACCCTGTGCCGACTGATTGGCTTCGGCCACTACATCAAAAGTATCGGGTTCACTGCTATGCCAAACCGCCATGGCGTAAAACAGTACAAGCACCAGACTACTGATCAATATGGCCAGCTTTACTTTTTGCATCTGTGACTCCGGTTATTGGGTTGGAATTCTGGTGACTACAGCAGAGATTTGCCACTGCTGGCCATCAGCAGCGCGGATTTGAATAGGTACCTTTGCCCCTAAGGTTAATTCATATTTAGGCTTAAACAGCATCAGATGCAACCCACCTGGCTGTAAATGCAGTTGTTCACCGGCCTGAACCTGAAAACTTTCAACTTTTTCCATTCGCATCATGCCGTTATGCATGCTGTGCTGATGCAATTCAACACGTTCAAACCAGTCACTACTGGCCGCAACCAACTGAATGTTGTTTACACCAGGATTTGACACCGAAAAATATCCGGCACTCAGCGATTTCCCGGGGAGAGGCTGACGCACAGTGGCGTTACTAAATTCAAGTTCTGTGGCATCAACCACAAAACTATTCAATAAAATAATGAGGGCAAAAAACAAAGGCATGGCAAGCTCCTGATGCTGAACTGCCCTCATCTTACATCATCCACATTCAGAGCACATAACGATCAGGTAACAAGCAAGCCGCCAATAAATAGGCTGCAACTGCGGCTACCGGGAAGGTTAATAACAACAATATCGCCAACACCCGGACTAACCACCTTGGTTGCTGGTAAAAGGCAGCAAAGCCTGCACATACACCAGCAATTTTTTTGTGTGCTTTGTTGCAATACCAGTTGTGTTCTTTTGTTCTGCTCATAAATACCTCGGCGCTTGGCTGTTGTTAAAAATAGATGTCAGATAACAAGGTACAAAAGGCATGCCACAACAGAAATAACTATAAGCCTATGTTTTTAAACAAATAACTACATGTCGTGCAAAATATCTTTGGCAATAAAGATAAATTTGACTAAAAAATGAGGGAAACCACTAAAAAGGAGGAAATCTGACAATAACTGCAAAAAGAAAACCCGGTACTACAAAGACCGGGTTTTAGGGGGAATATCAGTGTTTGGTAACAACCAGAGTGAGCATAACCAGATCCCAAACACACTCAGCACCGGCATTAAAAACAGCGCCAGCAATTCGAAGGGTGTGATCAACATACGTTACTCCACGGCGGCTACAGACTGCTCTGCAGTGTTGTTTTGTGCCGGAGCCTGGCTCAGAGTGTCTTCAACGCTGATGACCATTTCCGCAACTGTCGCTTCAATTGAAGCCGCAATCTGTTGCTGAATATTGTTGCTGACTTCCATCACCTGAGTGCTTAAAACCTGAGTCAATTGTGACGATAATTCGGTAGCAGGTTCGGCAGCAAAAGTATTAAAAGAACCAAACATCAGTGTTGTAACCAGTAAAGCAGTGTTAAAAGTTTTCATGATAGTTTCCTTGTTGGCAATTTAATTAACGAACGACAATCTGTTATTACAATTGCTGTGCCAACCCAAAAAACTATTTTATCTATATGATT
>NZ_JAVBXS010000031.1 GCF_030824435.1 Rheinheimera sp. | reverse complement strand
GGTTCGAATCCCTCTGCCCCTGCCACTTCTTCTGAAGATGAAATTGAATACACATCAGCAGCAATTGCTGCAAATCCTGAATATCAAAACTTTAAATCTGCATGCAGATTTTTTGTCTTTTTCGCAAAACCATGATGGTCAGGCGACAGTTGTGGCACCTACTGACACTGATGTGTTGCCGCAAGTAAATTCTGCTGAAATCACACCAGTTGCCGCCACTGAAACAATAAAGCCGGAACCATTATTGTCGCCGCAGTTATTGCAGTTGCAGCAGGATATCCAGCTTTTACTTGCCCAAATTGCCCCTGAACTGCAGTGGCAAACCGGGGCAGAACTCAGTGCAAGTTATCGGGATGGTCAGCTTCTGCACACACCACCCATTGCGGCTTTGCAACAAAGTGAACAAAAACGTCAGTTATGGCAACTGCTGAATAAAGAGTTTATTGATGTCTGATGTGATGATCCGCCCAGCCTTAACCACTGATATTGAGCAGATGTTTGCACTGGAGCAATCAGCCACCAGCCATCCCTGGACCAGAAGCACTTTCGAAAGTTGTTTTGGCGAACGTTATTTTAATTTTGTTTTGTTAGAAGGGCAGCAACTGCTTGGTTTTTATATTGGCAATTTTGTGGCCGGTGAAGCCAGTCTGTTTGATATTTGTGTTGCACCCAAGGCGCAGGGGCGTGGATTTGGCCGTCAGTTATTAAACCATTTTATCAGTGAAGCGGAAAATAAAGGCGCTTTTGATTGTTGGCTGGAGGTACGCGAAAGTAATCTGCATGCCATTCAGCTTTATCAGAGTGCTGGTTTTCATCAAACAGCAAAAAGAGCAAATTATTACCCAACGGCCACAGGTCATGAAGATGCCATTCTGATGGGTTTGCCACTGCGCTTTGGCTAAAAATTGGCTGAGAAGCTGTTTTATTCTTTTGTATGTTATCTGCAACACCCTGGTAGGATGCTGTGGTTTTGCACTTTGTGTAGTTTCAGGAGACTGACCGGCTGCACCGGTAAAATTTCCCCCGGCGCCGATGCAGCTATTACTGTGCCTGCGCCCTGCATCCTGCTATAATCGCCGCCATTTTGCACAAAACCCATATAGCCGCCTGCAGTTGTTGTCAGGCGGAACCTGTTGATCTGAATAAAATATTGGAACTTACGCACGCATGGCCTCTGCACAATTTCTTGAAGAAGTGAATAAACGTCGCACCTTTGCGATTATTTCTCACCCCGATGCCGGTAAAACCACCATCACTGAAAAAGTGTTGTTGTTTGGTCAGCTTATTCAAAAAGCCGGTACCGTCAAAGGTAAAAAGTCTGGCCAATACGCCACCTCTGACTGGATGGAAATGGAAAAAGAGCGCGGCATTTCGGTCACGACTTCTGTGATGCAGTTCCCTTATGCCGATTGTTTGGTCAACCTGCTGGACACGCCCGGTCACGAAGACTTCTCGGAAGATACTTACCGTACTTTAACGGCAGTGGATTCTTGTTTAATGGTGATTGACGGCGCCAAAGGCGTTGAAGACAGAACCATTAAACTGATGGAAGTGACTCGCTTACGTGACACACCTATTATCACTTTTATGAACAAAATGGACCGCGACATTCGCGATCCTATTGATTTGCTTGATGAAGTTGAAAGTGTATTAAAAATTGCCTGTGCACCTATTACCTGGCCTATTGCTTCTGGTAAAGAATTTAAAGGTGTGTATCACATTCTGAAAGATGAAGTGGTGTTTTATAAGTCTGGCCAGGGCCACACCATTCAGGAAGTAGATGCCATTCAGGGCATTAATAACCCTGAGCTGGATGCCCGTATTGGTTATTACGCCCAGCAACTGCGGGATGAAATGGAACTGGTGAAAGGTGCCAGCCATGAATTTGATTTAGAACTGTTTTTAAAAGGTGAACTGACACCGGTATTTTTTGGTACCGCTTTAGGTAACTTTGGTGTGGATCATATGCTGGACGGTTTAACCGACTGGGCACCTAAGCCACAACACCGCGCTACAACTTCACGCACTGTGGAGCCGACTGAAGAAGGTTTTTCCGGTTTTGTCTTTAAAATTCAGGCCAATATGGACCCGAAACACCGTGACCGCGTGGCGTTTTTACGTATTTGTTCAGGCAAATACGAAAAGGGCATGAAAATGCACCATGTGCGTATTGGCAAAGACATGCTGGTACCTCAAGCCTTAACTTTCCTGGCCGGTGACCGAGAGCATGTGGAAGAAGCTTATCCTGGCGATATTATTGGTTTACATAACCATGGCACTATCCAGATTGGTGACACTTTTACCGCCGGTGAAAAATATTCTTTTACCGGTATTCCAAACTTTGCGCCTGAAATGTTCCGCCGTATCCGGCTGCGCGACCCGTTAAAACAAAAGCAGTTGCTCAAAGGTTTAGTGCAGTTGTCGGAAGAAGGTGCTGTGCAGGTGTTCAGGCCGCTGGATAACAACGACCTGATTGTTGGCGCCGTAGGTGTGCTGCAGTTTGACGTGGTAGTGCACAGGTTAAAATCTGAATATAACGTTGATGCCATTTATGAAAGTGTCAATGTCACCACTGCCCGCTGGGTGTATTCGGAAGATGGCAAAGCGCTGGACGAATTTAAAAATAAAGCCAGCACCAACCTGGCGTTGGACGGTGGTGACAATTTAAGTTATCTGGCACCAACTATGGTGAACTTAAACCTTTCCATCGAACGTTATCCAAAAATTAAATTCCATAAAACCCGCGAACAAACCTTCGCGAGTAAGGCAAAATAGTTCATGAATATTAAACAGTTATTATCAGATAAAACTCAGGCCGCCATGGTCGCTGTTGGTTTACCTGCTGACACCAACACTGCTGTCACCCAAAGCACGAAAGCCGGTTTTGGTGATTACCAGATCAACGGTGCTATGGCAGCGGCCAAGCTGCTGAAAACCAATCCACGTGATTTAGCCCAGCAGTTGCTGGAAAAGCTCGATTTGGCCGACATCGCCGAAAAAGTGGAAGTGGCAGGCCCAGGTTTTATTAACGTCACGCTGAAAAATGAATGGTTAGCCAAACAATTACAACCGGCCTTGCTGGATAGCCGGTTAGGCGTCAGCCCAAACTCCAAACCACAAAAAGTAGTGGTTGATTATTCAGCACCGAACCTTGCCAAAGAAATGCACGTGGGCCATTTACGTTCCACCATTATTGGTGATGCCGTGGTGCGCGCACTTGAATTCTGGGGTGATGAAGTGATTCGCCAGAACCATATGGGCGACTGGGGTACCCAGTTTGGTATGTTGATTGCCCATCTGGAAGATAAGCTGGCAGCAGGTGTTGACCTGGAAGCTGTGGCCCTTGCCGACCTGGAAGATTTTTACCGCGAAGCAAAAAAACGTTTTGATGATGAAGCTGGTTTTGCCGATAAATCCCGTGATTATGTGGTGAAATTGCAAAGTGGTGACGCCCATTGCCAGAAGTTATGGCAGCTGTTTATCGACACTTCGATTAAACACAGTGATGAAGTGTACCGTGCTTTAAATGTTACTTTGGCTCATGAACATATTAAGCCGGAATCAGCTTACAACCCTATGTTACAGCCTATTGTTGATAGCTTAAAAGCAACTGGTATTGCAGTGGAAGATCAAGGCGCTTTAGTGGTATTCCTGCATGAGCTGGCCGATAAAGAAGGCAATCCTTCACCTTTTATTATTCAGAAAACCGGCGGTGGTTTTTTATATGCCACCACCGACTTAGCGGCCTGTAAATACCGCAGTCATGAACTGAATGTTGACCGTATTATTATTTTCACCGATGCCCGTCAGGCTTTGCACTTTAAACAAGTGGAAGTGGTGGCGCGTAAAGCCGGTTTATTACGCAGCATGACTGCCTACGAGCATTGCCCTTTTGGCACCATGATGGGCGAAGATGGTAAACCTTTTAAAACCCGTACCGGTGGTACCGTCAAACTGGCCGAATTGCTGGAAGAAGCTGTGGTGCGCGCCAAAGCTGTGGTTGAACAAAAATCCACTGAGTTAAGCGATGACGAAATAGCTGAAGTGGCGCGTAAAGTGGGTATCGGCGCGGTGAAGTTTGCCGATTTATCAAAAAACCGCACTTCAGATTACATCTTCAGCTGGGATTCGATGCTGAGTTTTGAAGGCGCAACAGCACCTTATCTGCAATACGCTTATACCAGGGTGCGTAGTATTTTACGCCGGGCTGAGCTTCTGGCTGATTTTAATGCGCCATTGCAACTTGTTGAACCACAGGAAAAACAACTGGCATTAAAAACACTGCAATTTGAAGAAACTTTGCAACAGGTCATGAAAGACGCGCAGCCGAATCTGCTGTGTAATTACCTGTATGAGCTGGCCAGTTTATATATGAGTTTTTACGAAGCTTGCCCAATGTTAAAAGAAGGCATTGAACCGGCAGTGCGTGACAGCCGTTTAATGCTCAGCATTGGTGTTTCCAATTTATTGGCCAAAGGTTTAGACCTTCTGGGCATTGAAGTGATGGAACGGATGTAACCTGATAAAAAAGCGCTTCGGCGCTTTTTTGTTATCTGGCCGGGCGTTCAGGCATTGTGAGTTACGGAATTGGGTGCTCAGGAGTAAAAAATGAAAATAGATGATATTCGCCGCAGTTATGTCAAAGACAAGCTGGATTTAGACAAATTAAATGCCGATCCTTTTGCCCAGTTTGAGCTGTGGCTGAAAGACGCTATTGCCGCTGAACTGCCAGATCCAACCGCTATGTGTGTGGCAACAGTAGACGCACAGGGCCAGCCATCACAACGTTTGGTACTACTTAAAGACGTCAGCGCTGAAGGTTTTGTGTTTTATACCAACCTTGGCAGTCGCAAAGCGAAAGAACTGGCCGGTAACCCTAAGGTGTGCCTGCATTTTCCCTGGCACCCGCTGGAACGGCAGGTGATAGTTTATGGCACTGCAACAGAGCTGCCGGTCAGTCATGTGATCAAATATTTTTTATCCAGACCCAAAGAAAGTCAGCTGGCGGCCTGGGCATCAGAGCAAAGCCGGCCTGTGTCGACCCGTCAGGCGCTGATGCAAAAATTTGCTGAAATTAAACATAAATTTGAACACGGCGAAGTGCCGGTGCCATCGTTTTGGGGCGGTTTTCAAATTAAACCCCATGCCATTGAATTCTGGCAGGGTGGAGAACACAGGTTACACGACCGTTTTATGTATCAGTTGCAGGCAGACGGCAGCTGGACCATAGAGCGGCTTTGCCCTTAACACTGAGGCTACTTAGTGAACACCATGGTTTTGCCGGCACTTTTTGACAGCCACTGCCATCTGGATTTACCGGAGTTGTGGCCAGACTGGTCTTTGCACTGGCAACAAGCCAAAGCCGTCGGTGTGTTGGCTTGTTTAATTCCGGCGGTGCAGCAGTCGGCCTGGTTGCCTTTGCTGGATTTTAAACGGCAACAACAGGACTTTCAGATAGCGCTTGGTATTCACCCCTGGTGGGCGGCAGCCCATCAACCTCAGGCTTTGACAGAGCTTGATCATTTGCTGGCGCAGCAGTCGGAGTTGATTTGTGCTGTCGGTGAAATAGGGCTGGATTTTGCCATTGCACCAGAAAGTTTTGTTATACAACAACAGCTGTTTGCCGGGCAGCTTGCGCTTGCAGCCCGGTTTCAAAAACCGGTCATTTTGCATCACCGCAAATCTATGGTGCAGCTGCTGGCTGAGCTTAAACGGCAAAAATTCAAAGAAGGTGGCATTTTACATGCCTTTTCCGGCAGCCCTGAACAAGGGCAGGATTTTCTCGATTTGGGCTTTAAGTTAGGTATTGGCGGCACTATCAGTTACCAGCGCAGCCAGAAAACCCAAAATGCAGTGCGCCGTTTGCCACTTTCGGCTTTTGTGCTGGAAACCGATGCTCCGTCTATGCCACTGAGTGGTTTTCAGGGGCAAATCAATACACCCAAACAGTTGGCGCTGGTATTTCAGTATTTTTGCAGTTTAAGGCCGGAAGCGCCTGAAGATATTGCGAAAAAGTTATGGCAAAACACGCTGCAGGCGCTGCAGTTAAAGGCTTGAGTTAAAAGCTTGAGCTAAAAACCTGGACTATATAGTGTGAAGGAAGCCGTTTGCAGCAACACACCTGCATTTACAAATACTGGCGCTGGCGGATGCAGCGCCGGATAATTGTTGTTAACTTTTAATATGTTCGTGGCTATCTAAAGCGGCATGATGTAATTGTTGGTTGCTGGCCAGTTTATGTGACAGCAGCAATAAGCTGGAGCGGGCCATCAACGCCACCAAAGCAGCCAAAGCCAGCATCCACAACACTTGTTCCATCATGGCATGCCAGGCGCTGGAAACGGCACTAAAACCAGTGTCTTGTTTTAAGCTGATTTTGATATAACCCAGTAGCTGCGAGCCTTGATAAATTTCCTGCACCATCGGCTGCAATTCCACTTCATGTTGTGGCGCATATAACAACCGGGCCGGTTCACTGCCACTGGATTCACTTAACCGCACGCCGTTGGCGTCGTACACCACCACATCATGTAAATAAGGGCTGGACGCCAGCTGCTGGGTCAGCGCCGTCAGGCCATCAAGTTGGTCGTTTTCAATCAGATAAGCCGCAGTTTGTGCCAATGCTTTTAAGGTTTCACGCATTAACACCGAACTTTGTTCCGCAAAAAGCCGTTGGCCTTGATTGCTGCTGTCATTCCACCATTGCAACAAAGCAATCAGCCCTGTGATGGCGAGTACCAGCTGTACAATACGGAATAGTTTTGCTGATTTTTTTCGCGTTTTTATCGTCGAATTTGTCATTTTCACTACACCATAGACTGACAGGGGCCGAAAAATGTCGGTAGAATGCCACGGCATCAGGTTGAAGTATAGGGATCAGTGTGGGCTTTTTTCTGAACTGGACACGGCAGCAGCCGGTTAAAATTGACTTTTTATCATTGTTAAAAACCGAAGGACCTTTGTGGTTAACTGCAAAAGACCAGGGTTTTTCATTAAGCAACACAAAAGACTTAGAGTGCGCAACCTCAAATGCAAAAGCCAGAATTTGTTGTTTTGGCGCAGACTTGAGTGCAGCGGATATGGCGGCATTGCTCACACTGCTGAAGGCTGAACAGTCTGAAATCAGGTTAAAAGCCGCTTCACCACATCCCAAGTTAGCCCCTGCGCTGTATTTTGCGCTGGACCGGCCTTTATCTGCAGTGTTACAGCAGCAGCTAAAAGATTTTGGCAATATCTTAAATGCTGAACTGGTATATCTGGACACTGACACCTCCCTGACCAGAGCCGGTTTATTGGTGATGGATATGGATAGCACTGCTATTCGCATTGAATGTATTGACGAAATTGCCAAACTTGCCGGCGTAGGTGCTGAAGTGGCGGCTGTGACCGCAAGAGCCATGAACGGTGAGTTAGATTTTGCCCAGAGCCTGATCCAAAGGGTGGCAACCTTAGCGGGTGCGCCTGAAGCTGTATTGTCGGACGTTTTGAACAACCTGCCTTTAATGCCGGGTCTTGTTGAGCTGGTAACCCATTTAAAAACACAACAATGGCAAGTGGTGATAGCTTCCGGCGGTTTTACTTATTTTACCGACGCACTAAAACAACAACTTGGTTTAACCGCCACTTATGCCAATGTGCTGGAGATAAAAAACGGCACTCTGACAGGTAAGGTGCTGGGTGCAATTGTGGATGCCACACGTAAAGCCGAAGTAGTGAACGAAGTGGCAAGGCAATATCAGATTTCAGCATCACAAACTGTTGCTATTGGTGATGGCGCCAATGACTTGCCAATGTTGGCAACAGCAGCCCTTGGTGTGGCCTTTCATGCCAAACCTCTGGTGCAGGCAAAAGCCAAAGCCGCTATCAGGCAAGGGTCTTTGTTGCAGTTATTGTATTTGTTAGATCCGGTTGTATGAAACATCAACAAAGTTCGGAATATCTCGACTTAACAGCCTATCAGCTGCATCTACGCAAGCTAACGCCTTTTTATATTAGTCAGGCGCCTGTGTTGATGTTGCATGGCGCTATTGAAAACGGCCGTATTTTTTATAGTCATCAGGGCAAAGGCCTGGGTTGTTATCTGGCCGATCAGGGTTTTACCGTCTATTGTGCCGATTTTGCCGGACGTGGTTTGTCAAAACCCCGGGTGGGCCCTGATTTTAACCACAGCCAGCATCAGTTAATTTGTCAGGATATTCCGGCGCTTATTGAACATTTATACCAGCGTCATCAGCAAAAAATTCATCTGATTTGTCATTCATGGGGCGGGGTGGTGCTGGCTGCCAGTCTGGCGCGGTTTCCTGAACTTGCTGAAAAAATTGAAAAAAATGTGTTTTTTGGCAGTAAAAGGCGCATTTCAGTCAAAAGTGCTGCCAAAACACTACAAATTGACTGGGTCTGGAACAAACTTTCGCCCTGGTTGTGTAAACGTTATGGTTATTTGCCGGCGAAAAGCTGGCGTTTTGGTGCCGACAACGAACCAGCGCAGTTCTTGCTGGACACTGTGCATTGGATTAAGTCTGAGGATTTTATCGACCCGACAGATCAGTTTGATTACGCCAAAGCAGCAAAACAACTGCAGTGGCCAGACAGTTGGTTTTTTGCCGCGGTGAACGACAAAATTTTAGGCCACCCAAATGATGTGCGGTTATTTATGGCAGAAAGCAATCTGGCTGATGCGCGTTTTAGCTTACTTGGCAAAGTGCAGGGCGACGCGTTGGACTACGATCATATTTCGATGCTCACTCACCCTTTGGCGGCGCAAGGGCATTTTCAGGCGTTAACCAGCTGGTTAAAAAATCAGTCATAACCGAAGCTTGGAAAAAGCGTGCTGAACAGGCAATAAGCTTGAGTTAACCCTGCTGCAGAGCGGTGATATACTGCTGGCGTTTTTGCAGTTGTCTGGTGATTTGTTCGGCACTCAAACCATAACGTAATAAAACTTCATCACTGATATCCACCACATCACCAACACCCACCACACTCCACAACTCTTCTTCCAGTACTTTGGCTTTATGAATAGCGTAAAGACTGACATATCCCAGTTCTTTGGCGATGTAATCTGTATCAGGCCTGCCGGTGCGGGATAAAAATACTTTAAAACAAAACAATAAATCCTGTTGCACCGACTCCTGCACAAAACTCTGTCTGGCCTGACTGGTTTTTAATTCAAAATCAAATTCGGTGACAAAACTTGTTTCTGTGCGCGCTGTGGCGGGTTTCAGGCGGATAAAAACTTCATACACCTTGGGCGCGTCCTGGCGTTTCATGGCTTTAAGCTGGGTGGCAAAATGCAGATTGGTGGCATTATTTTTCAGCAATGGCTGCAGGTTCATTTTGGCATTTTTTTCCCCGGACAAACCGAGCAGGCGGTGCAGGTTATTGGGTTCAGCACCACGGCCCACCACATTTAAGTCGTAACGAATGCCATGACGGTGCATATAAAAAGGCAAACTATTCAGTGCTTTGACGTACATGTTACGCAGCACTGTGCCAAGGCCGGCGTATTTGGGGGTTTCTTCGGCCGGGGTCAGTTTATCTTTATTACTTTTAATCAGTTGTTCAAAAAACAGCCTCCCCTGATGGGCATCCTCTTTTTCCCACACTTTTAAATTCATGATCAGCTGGCTTTTACTGACCGCCATCACTTCATAGTCCAACTGTTGCAGATCAAATTTACTGGAAATTTTTTGCATATCGGGCAATGCCAGCTGGACGCGGTCGCCTTTTTGAAAACTGACCGGCAACGGGGTTTCCAACTGCAGCCCTTTGCTGGAGAAATCGCGGCTATGGGCTTCAATCTGTTGTTCGCCAAGCTGCAGCAGCACTTTGGTTTTATATAAATAGCGGGTTTCACCACGCAAATTGACATATTGCAAAGCAACAGCTTCCAACGGCGGCAGATGGTCAACTTTGGCATGGCCAAAAATTTTCAGTTGTGACAGCAAATTTTCGTCATAACGGATTTGCTGATACATAGCGATATTTTCTTCGCTGCTGATGTCAGTAAGACTGACAATATATCGAAAATCGCGGATCAGGTTTTGCACCAGCTGAGACGGAGGCTGATTTAGTTTACTGATGTCCTGGTCGGCACTGTCCGGTAACGACAACAACAGATGGGCGTCGTTTGGGTGGGTACGATGTACCACCAGATGAAAAACGCGGAAACTCGGTTTACGGGCGGCAAAACCAAAAAATACTTTTTGCAGTTCAGGGAGTTGTAGCAATTCGTCAGAGGTCGCACTGTAAAAAAACAACTTGCCTTTGGCGGCATGGGTAAAACAATACAGGATACAGGAACGTTCTGCCGGTGCTTTTTGCAGGCAGCTTTTTAACCTTTTGCCAGATAGCAACTGCATCAATACTGAACGCTGGTTTTCATCCTGGAAATATTGTACATGCTGGCGGTTATTTTCAGTCGTCATGGCACAAACCGGCACAGGCAATCCGTCACGCACCGCCAAAAACACCGGCAAAGAGCTGATGCGTGGCAGGTAAAATTGTTCGTAACCTTTCACTACCACTGCGTCCAGCGTGTTGTCGAGGTTCACTTTATACCGTCTTTTATTACCCTGAATAAACTGACGTAAAAATTCACTAAACCCATGTTCGTCAGCCATTGGCAGGCGTTTGACCCTGGCATAAACAGCGCGGTCCACTATTTCAGTGTCAATGACCTGATAAGGCACACCCTGACTGAGACCTAAGGCAAATTCTTGCTCCAGACCTTTGAATGTAATGGCAATTTTTTGCCCTGCAGACAGTCTTCTGCTGCCAGGTATTTTCAGTTTGCTACCCGACACTGACAAGTCGACTGTACTTGCCGGAAATATTTCGCCATCTTCCTGGGCAATTTCAATGTCGATGGTGAAGTTCATCCGCTCTTCACCACGGCTACAATAACTGGCAAATTGCACCAGAGCCGGGCCGGTTTTCAACTGTTCAGGCTCTGCGTTTTCAACAGGCGTCTGACCCGGTGTTTCACCGGCAATAACCGCCTGTAACCTTTGTTCTGTTTCCTGTTTATGCCTGACCCTGTAGTTATTGTCGGTGTTCATCACTTCTTCAAACAGGCCCATAGTGAAGCGGCCATAACGCTTCAGGCCACGCTCAAAGGCTTTGATGGCGGTATCGTCCATATAGTGAGTGCGGCCGCCATGTTCGTAAGAACGTACTTCACCATCTACTTTGCCACGTAAATCAATGTAATAACTACAAGGCTGGCCCAACCGTTTCAGCTCCATTTTTAACAGAAACTGTTTGGGTTTGGGGATATCAGACGTCAGAATGCTAAACACCTCGGTAAACTCCGGCGTGTTTATCAAGGGAAGTAAGCGCTCGATCACGCCGATATAAGGAAGCAGATCGGGTGTCGTCATAAGAAGCGGGTCTGAGCCATCGTGACTACTTGTTGTGATACCATGTCTTACATTAAAAGCAAAAATTATGCCTTTCAATTGTTTCGGTGAAAATTATGGCCAAAGTTAAAACCGCTTATGTCTGTAACGATTGTGGTGCCGACTTTGTACGCTGGCAAGGACAGTGTACTGAGTGTGGAGCCTGGAACACCATCAGCGAAGTGCGGATGCCCACTATCAGCAGCAAAACCAGCCGCACAACAGGCGGTTACGCCGGTGCCACTGTGGCCAAAGTGATGCGGTTGGATCAGGTGGATTTGCAGGATGTGCCGCGTTTTAGTTCAGGTTTTGCCGAGTTTGACCGTGTGCTGGGTGGCGGTATAGTGCCGGGCTCAGCCATTTTAATTGGCGGTAGCCCTGGTGCAGGTAAAAGCACCTTGTTATTGCAAATTATGTGTTATCTGGCAGCGCAGGGCCCGGCGCTTTATGTCACAGGTGAAGAATCCTTGCAGCAGGTTGCTTTACGTGCACACCGGCTGGGTTTACCCACCAACCAGCTGAATATGCTGGCGGAAACGCAGGTAGAGACCATTTGTCAGCTGGCGCAGCAGGAAAAACCACGCATTATGGTGATCGACTCTATCCAGGTGATGCAGATGATGGATATTCAGTCTGCACCTGGCAGTGTGTCGCAAGTGCGTGAAAGTGCTGCTTTTTTGACGCGTTTTGCCAAACAGCAGAATGTGGCTGTTATTATGGTGGGTCATGTCACCAAAGACGGTTCTTTAGCTGGCCCCAAAGTGCTGGAGCATTGTATTGACTGCTCTGTGATGCTGGAAGGTGATGGCGACAACAGATACCGCACCTTGCGTGGCACCAAAAACCGCTTTGGCGCCGTCAACGAGCTTGGGGTTTTTGCCATGACAGGCCAGGGCATGAAAGAAGTGAAAAACCCATCAGCCATTTTTTTAAACCGCGGCAAAGACGAAGCGGCCGGTAGTTTAGTGATGGTGCTGTGGGAGGGCACCCGGCCCTTATTGGTGGAAATTCAGGGGCTGGTAGACTATTCACCACTGAATAATCCACGCCGTGTCACAGTGGGGATGGAGCAAAACCGCTTATCGATGTTATTGGCCGTGATGCACCGCCATGCCGGTATTCAGATGTCGGATCAGGATGTGTTTGTCAACGTGGTTGGTGGCGTGAAGGTGAACGAAACCGGCGCCGACCTGGCCACTTTATTGGCGCTGGTATCCAGTTTTCGCAATAAACCACTGCCGGTTGATTTAGTGGTCTTTGGTGAAGTGGGTTTATCCGGTGAAATACGTCCTGTACCCAGTGGTCAGGAAAGGTTGCGTGAAGCGGCTAAACACGGTTTTAAACGCGCTATAGTGCCGCTTGCCAATGTGCCCAAAGATCCTATTGCCGGTATGACAGTGATTGGCGTGCAAAAATTGCCGGAAGCGCTGGAAGCTTTATAAGTTGCAGCCAGCTGATTTTTATCAGAAAAGTATTAATTATCAGCTAATGATTGCTCAAATAACAAAGGCCGCTAAGCGGCCTTTGTTATTAGTTGTCAGCAGAGGTTGCCTGCTGAGCCTGACAGCTTAGTTTGCTGCTGTCTGCTCCGGTACTTCAGCCTGAGGGAAGTTCAGCGCTAATACAGCCTTGGCATCATCACGCAATTTGGTTAAACCAAGGGCGTCATAACTTGTGACCATCAGCTGTAACGCTTCGGCCACCTGAGGTGAATCGCGATAAAATTCAACAATATATTTAGCACGGTTGGCGGCAGCTAAATGGGCACCACGACGGCTGTAATAATCTGCAACCAGCAATTCATGCCGTGCCAGTTTTTCTTTAATAAAGGTCATGCGCGCCTGAGCATCAGCAGCATATTTGCTGTTTGGATAGGTGCTGGCCAGAATCTTAAAGTCATCAAAGGCTTGTTTGGTGCTGGCCATGTCGCGATCGGCACGGTCGATACCAAAAAATTCCTGAAAGGAATTTTCATCGGCTTTCTGGTTGGTTAAACCACGCATGTAATAGACATAGTCCAGATCAGGATGATTTGGATTTAACCGGATAAAACGGTCTATACTGGCCAGGCATTGTTTAATATCACCAGACTCGTGGTAAGCGTAAATTAAATCCAGCTGAACCTGACGTGCCATAGGGCCAAATGGAAAACGACTTTCCATGGCTTTTAACAGCTCGATGGCCCTGCTGTATAAACCTGAGTCCAGAATTTCTTTAGCGTCGTTATAAGCAGCTTGCGCTGACTGGTTGGTATTGACCAATACTTCTTCTGATTTGTTGCCAGCACAGGCGGTCAGAGCGGCAGAAACACATAAAACTACAAAAAATTTAGCTTTCATTGAAAAATCCACTACTACTTCAGCCGATTGGCTGTCTAGTCGTTCATAAAATCGTTAAAATAGACGCAATACACCGATTCTAACCCAGAGTGTTCGGGTATGCACACAGGATAACTGGTTCCGACATGACAAAACAGATAAAACTTGCAGAAATTGTACCTGACCATCTTTACGGCAAACGGTTAGATCAGGTACTTGCAGAAATGTTCCCTGATTATTCACGTTCAAGAATAAAAGAATGGATTTTGGCTGGCTGGGTGCTGGTCAACGGCCGCCTTTGCGATATACCACGCGAAAAATTATTGGGTGGCGAAAACATTGAAATTAATGCAGAGCTGCCTGAAGACGAACGTTTTGAAGCAGAGCCGATAGATTTAAATATCGTTTATGAAGATGAACATATTCTGGTGATCAACAAACCGGCAGGTTTAGTGGTGCACCCGGGCGCAGGGAATCACGACGGTACTTTATTAAATGCACTGCTGCACCACTGCCCTGGCATCGCTGAAGTACCACGTGCCGGTATTATTCACCGTCTTGATAAAGACACCACGGGTTTGATGGTGGTTGCTAAAACCATTCCGGCACAAACTCATTTAGTGGAAATGATGCAAAACCGCGAAATTACCCGTGAATATGAAGCGATAGCACACGGTTGTATGACAGCGGGTGGCATGGTGGACGAGCCTATTGGCCGCCATCCAACCAAACGTACTCATATGGCGGTCACTTCAAGTGGCAGACCTGCGGTCACCCACTACCGGGTGATGGAAAAATTCCGTAACCACACCCGTCTGCGTTTGCGGCTGGAAACCGGCCGTACCCACCAGATCCGGGTGCATATGACCTACATTAACTATCCGCTGGTTGGCGACCCGGTGTATGCCGGCCGGCCGCGTCCACCGCGTAAAGCAGATGAATCTTTGCTGGCGGTATTGCGTAATTTTAAACGTCAGGCGCTGCACGCTGCCATGCTGCGGTTAGCCCATCCTATTACCGGTGAATTGCTGGAATGGCATGCGCCAATTCCACAGGATATGGTGGAACTGACATTGGCTTTACGTGAAGACACTGCTATTCACGGTATGGACAATCAATAATGTCGCTTCCTGGGTTGATTTATCCGGACTGGCCGGCGCCGGCCAATGTCAAAGCGCTTTGTACCAGCCGCTGCGGTGGTGTGTCACAAGGGGTGTTTGCCAGTCTGAATCTTGGAACCCATGTGGGTGATGAACTTGCAGCTGTCAGGCAAAACCGCTTGTTATTAACAGAGCATGCGGGTTTGCCCGTTGAGCCGGCCTGGCTGAATCAGGTGCACGGTACTGATGTGCTGGTGCTGGACGATTGGCAAGGTGGTGTAATGGATGCCGATGCTTCCGTTACTAAAGCTGCAGGTAAAGTTTGTGTGGTGATGACCGCCGATTGCCTGCCTGTGCTTTTTTGTGACAACAAAGGCCAGCAGGTGGCGGCGGCTCATGCCGGTTGGCGCGGTTTGTGTGATGGTGTGATTGAACAAACACTCAAGCTTTTTCAAAATCCGCATGATGTGATGGTATGGCTTGGGCCTGCTATTGGTCCTGCGGCTTTTGAAGTGGGCGCTGAAGTGCGTGCAGCTTTTATGGCGCACAACGCCGGGGCGAATCGCGCTTTTGTACCAACTGGCCAGGGTAAATATCTGGCTGATATTTATTTATTGGCACGCCAGCGTTTAATAGCAGCAGGTGTCACCCAGATTTATGGTGGCAATTATTGTACTGTCAGTCAGTCGCAGCAGTTTTTTTCCTACCGCCGTGACGGTCAGACCGGCCGTATGGCCAGCCTGATTTGGCTGCTTTAACACAGAGCCAAAGCGAAAAAACTGAGTTATTGTTGACCGAAGTCAAATTTTTGACGTTTGCTGCTTGAAAATGCAGCAAACGCCCTCCATCTTAAGCTCAACCAAGCTTGTTACGATGGAGTAACCTCATGCGCTTAGAACGTTTTACCAGTAAGTTTCAGGAAGCCATTGCCACTGCGCAATCTTTAGCGCTGGGCCGTGATCATCAATTTATCGAACCCGTACACCTGATGCATGCCTTGCTGAATCAGGATGGCGGTAGCGTGCGCGACTTGCTGAATAAAATTGGCACCAATCTGCACGACTTACGCTCCAAAGTTTCACAGGCTATTGAACGCCTGCCCAAAGTGGAAGGCAGTGAAGGCAATTTACAGCTGTCCAACGGCACCATCAATATTCTGAACCTGTGCGATAAACTTGCGCAAAAACGCAAAGATCAGTTTATTTCCAGTGAGTTATTTGTACTGGCAGCCTGTGAAGATAAAGGTGAACTTGGTGCTTTATTAAAGCAGCTCGCCATCAGCAAAGAAGGGGTGGAAGCAGCCATTGAGCAAATGCGTGGCGGCCAGAAAGTGGATGATGCCAATGCCGAAGACACCCGTCAGGCGTTGACTAAATACACCATAGATTTAACAGCCCGTGCTGAAGCCGGCAAACTGGACCCTGTGATTGGCCGTGATGAAGAAATCCGCCGTTGTATTCAGGTATTACAGCGCCGTACCAAAAATAATCCGGTGTTAATTGGTGAACCAGGTGTAGGTAAAACCGCTATCGTGGAAGGTTTGGCGCTTCGCATCGTCAACCGCGAAGTACCTGAAGGTTTAAAAAACAAAAGGGTGTTGTCGCTGGATTTAGGCGCTTTATTGGCCGGTGCTAAATACCGCGGTGAATTTGAAGAGCGCTTAAAAGCTGTATTGTCTGAGCTTGCGAAAGAAGAAGGCCAGGTCATTCTTTTTATTGACGAAATTCATACCATGGTAGGCGCAGGTAAAGCTGACGGCGCTATGGACGCTGGCAATATGCTTAAACCTGCACTGGCGCGTGGAGAACTGCATTGTTTGGGCGCTACCACTTTAGATGAATACCGCAAATATATTGAAAAAGACGCTGCGCTGGAGCGGCGTTTCCAGAAAGTATTGGTAGAAGAGCCATCGGTAGAAGACACCATCGCTATTTTGCGTGGTTTAAAAGAGCGTTACGAGTTGCACCATGGCGTGGATATTACCGATCCAGCCATAGTTGCGGCCGCCACTTTGTCACACCGTTATGTCAGCGACCGGCAACTTCCGGATAAAGCTATTGATTTAATTGACGAAGCTGCATCCAGCATCAGAATGCAGATGGATTCCAAACCGGAAGAACTCGACAGGCTAGAGCGGCGTATTATTCAGTTAAAACTCGAAGACAACGCCCTTGCCAAAGAAACGGACGACGCCAGTAAAAAACGCCGCGATTTTATTCTGGAGCAGATTGCCGAACTTGACAGTAAATACAACGAGTTAGACGAAGTCTGGAGCTCCGAAAAAGCCGCCTTGCAAGGCACCCAGAGTATTAAAGCCGACCTTGAACAAGCACGGCTTGATATGGAAGTGGCGCGCCGTGCCGGCGATCTGAATCGGATGTCACAGCTGAAATATGAACGTATTCCGGAACTGGAAAAACGGCTGGATTTAGCAGCTCAGGCCGAAATGCATGAAATGACCTTGTTACGTAATAAAGTGACCGAAACCGAAATTGCCGAAGTGTTATCTAAAGCAACTGGTATACCGGTCAGTAAAATGCTGGAAGGTGAACGCGATAAATTACTGAAAATGGAGTGGTCGCTGGCGCAAAGGGTCATTGGCCAGAGTGAAGCTGTTGCAGCAGTGTCCAATGCCATTCGCCGCTCGCGCGCCGGTCTTGCTGACCCAAACAAACCTATAGGCTCCTTTTTGTTTTTAGGTCCGACAGGGGTAGGTAAAACTGAACTGACCAAAGCTTTGGCACATTTTCTGTTTGACAGTGAAGATGCCATGGTACGTATTGATATGTCTGAATTTATGGAAAAACATGCGGTGTCGCGTTTAGTCGGCGCACCACCGGGATATGTCGGTTATGAAGAGGGGGGTTATTTAACAGAAGCAGTGCGCCGTCGCCCTTATTCAGTGATTTTGCTGGATGAAGTGGAAAAAGCGCATCCTGATGTATTTAACATTTTGCTGCAGGTGCTGGATGATGGCCGTTTAACCGATGGTCAGGGCCGCACTGTCGATTTTAAAAACACAGTGATCATCATGACGTCGAATCTCGGTTCTGATTTAATTCAGGAACATTACCACCAGCAAAGTTATGACCAGATGAAGGCGATGCTGATGGGCGTTCTTGGACAGCAGTTCAGGCCGGAGTTTTTAAACCGGGTGGATGAAACTGTGGTATTCCATCCGCTTGATCATGTGCAGATTAAAAATATTGCCGGTATTCAGCTCAAACGTCTGGCGCAGCGTCTGGCTGACCGGCAAATGACGCTGGAAGTGTCAGAAGCGGCTTTGGAAAAAATAGCCGCTGTTGGTTTTGATCCGGTGTTTGGCGCCCGTCCGCTGAAAAGGGCCATTCAGCAGTATGTCGAAAATACTTTGGCGCAATCGCTGCTTAAAGGCGACATTTTGCCAAACAGTGTGGTACGGGTGGACGTCAGTGACGATAAGTTTGTGGTCAGCAGCAGAGCCCTGAATTAACAGCAGGGGATTTGTAGCCGGATAGCCAGGGAGGAAGTCAGGCCGCAGTGAAAAAATGTGTCATAGCAAATCTGCTATATCAGTTAGCTGCTGTTGCACCTCCGCTTGGATAACGGAGCAACAGTAAAAACAAAGATAAAAAAAGAGCTGCAAAGCAGCTCTTTTTTTATGCCAGAATTATATGAGTTCAGCTTGAATATGGCAGTTGGGCACTGTGTGAGCTTATTGTATCCATCTGAATTTATTAATTATTGTTTGTCGCTGTCGAATCACAAAACAAATTAATTTGTTGTTGTGCCAGAGTGCGCTGCGCTTCCATTTGTGCATCTGTCAGTTGTTGTTTGCTGCCATCTTCCATATCAATAAATACCGGTAAATCCTGCTGCAAAATTTTCAGATTTTTTTGTGCTTTTTCACAGCTTTGCCGCTTCGCTTCATTCTTCGCCTGAGGTTTTGGCTGCGGTTTCATTGCCGCGGTGTTTTGTTGCGAAGGACCAATCACTATAGTTTCGTAATCAACATTTTGTGGTGGTAACTGACTTACATGCAAGGTGTTGTTTTTGTCACGCCATTGGTACATCACTTGTTCGGCTGCCAGCAGTTGGTTGCAGAACAAAGATGACAGCATCAGGAAAAAAAGTATTCTCATAAAGGCCTCTGTCGGATTGCCGCAGACTGAACTTCAAGTGTAACGAACATTCACAGAATTGCCCGTTCCCTCATGAAATTCAGTCGGCTGCCAAAGCCTTAAACAGTGCCGGTTAGCTGAAAGTTTTTGCCAGACTGGTGAGCTCTGCCGCTTTGTCGTGCAGTACATGGCTGTTCTCTGCGACCACTGCCATATTGTTGCTGTTGGTGTCCGCGATAGCGGTAATGTCCTGCACGTGACCTGCGACTCTGTGAGCTACAACATCCTGCTGCATTGTGGCTGTGGCAATTTGGGCCGAAGCTGATGCAATCTGGTCGACCATAGCGGCAATTTCATTGACCTGAGCAGCACTGAGTTGACTTTGTTCAACACAATGTTCCGCTTGCTGACGGCTTTGTACCATCACGCTGCCCCAGCTTAACAAGGTTTGCTGAATTTCACGGATAGACAGCTGAATTTGTTCAGTGGCATTGTGGGTACGGGAAGATAAAGCCCGCACTTCATCTGCCACCACAGCAAAACCTCTGCCATGTTCACCGGCACGGGCCGCTTCAATAGCTGCATTTAATGCCAGCAAATTGGTCTGATCGGCAATACCCTGAATTTCGGCCATTACTGCGCCGATACGCTGTGCTTCCACCGCCAGACTGTCAGCGGTGTTGGCTGCGCCATCCACTTCTTTAGCCAATTGTTGCACTGTGCTGGTGGTGAGTTGCATGGCCTGTTGTGCCTGCTGACAAATCTGATGGGTGCTTTGCACCTGAGTTGTGGTATGGGCGGTGCGTGACGAAATTTCGGCAACGGTTTGAGTCAGTTCCTGACTGGCCTGATCAATCAGCTGCAATTGTTGTTGCTGTTGCGAAATACCACCCTTGGTCTGATCAACAGCTTCTGCCAGAGTATCGGCAATATTACGCAGTTGCGAGGTGCTGTCACCGGTGCGGCCAAGCACAGTGGTTAATTTGGCTTGCAATATTTTCAGCTGGAAATCGGCAATACCAAAAGGGCCAAAACCACTGTAAACAAAACGGCTTACCGAATCCCCTTGTTGTTGCAGTGTTTGCAGATGTTGTGGTGTGACATGCAGTTCATCATAAAAGCAGACATGGTATATCAGCGGCAGCAGCAGGGCAGCTGCAAACCACAGTGACAACCAATAGCAGCCTGCAGTGATAACTGCAAGCGTCAGCGCCGCAGCAGTCATCCGTCTGAATGAATGATTAAAACGCCAGCCAGCCAGACGCTGACCCGCCTGAACTTTTTGATAGGTCAGTTCAGCCCGGCGAATAAGCTCGGGACTCGGGCAACGCCGTACCGACTGAAAACCAACCAGTTTGTGGTTTTCAAAAATAGGTGTCACAAAAGCATCAACCCAATAATAACGACCATCCTTGCAACGGTTTTTGACCATACCCCGCCAGGACTGATTTTTTTTCAAAGTGTCCCAGAGATCAGAAAATGCCGCTTTGGGCATATCCGGATGGCGCACAATATTGTGATTTTTACCTACTAATTCTTCCGCACTGTAACCTGCAACCTGACAGAATGCCGGATTTGCATAGGTAATGATGCCACGGGTATCCGTGGTGGAAACCAGTTCGACGTCAGGGCTAAAGGTGACGGCTTCGTTGACCAGTTGTTGATTTCTTCGGTTCATATCAGTGACTTGGACTTTAATTAGGGCGGTGATACAGTAGTTTACTACAAAGCACCGGATAAGCATTAAAGAAAATAGGGACATTCAATGGCCATTGCTGACATTATGAGTAAGAAGGTGCGGGTAACCACTGAAGATGCCACTTTGGCCAGTTTACGGACTTTGTTTGTTGACGCCAGATTTCAGCATGTGCCTGTGATTGACAGCCTGCACCGGCTGATTGGTATTGTGTCGGTTAAAGATTATTACAAGGTACTGAGTCCTATTATGGACTCAGCATCAGAGCAGACCACAGAATTGTTTTTGCAAAGCCGTAAAGTCAGGCATGTGATGACAACACCTGTCATCAGTGTTTCACAGGATTGTGCTGTGCTGACTGCCGCTAAGTTGTTGCTGGACCGTAATATCAGTTGTTTACCTGTGGTCGATGAGCAACAACGTTTAATCGGTATCGTTTCCTGGAAAGATATTTTGCGCCTTGTGGTGCAATCACAGCTAAAACGTCAGCGTCAATCGGAAGAAGAAGAGTAAAGAGTGAGGTTGTTTTCACTTTGGTGACCCTTGTTTTTTGTCGGGGCACTCCCAATCATTGGCAAACAGGATCCCAATAAGGAATGCACTTGAGTCAGTTTTTATCGGAACAAATGGCAAAGTTACAAGCTGCGCCCTGGAAAAGTACCATCAAAGGTATCCGTCGTGGTATTGAACGTGAAACTTTACGCATCAAACCAGATGGCAGGTTGTCGCAATCAGATCACCCTTATGCGCTTGGGTCTGCATTAACCCATCCACTAATCACCACTGACTTTTCAGAGTCTTTGCTGGAGTTTATTACGCCGGCGCAATCCGACATTGAAACGACCATAGCGCAACTGACCGACATCCACCGTTTTTCGATGCGCCAGCTGGGTGATGAACGTCTTGGCTCAGGCAGCATGCCTTGTTTTATTGAACATCAGGATGAAATCCGCCTCGCTTATTACGGCACTTCCAATGTAGGCCGGATGAAAACCTTGTACCGCAAGGGGCTGAAAAACCGTTATGGCAGTATGATGCAAGCCATCAGCGGCGTGCATTTTAACTTCTCATTGCCGGAAGAATTCTGGTTGGGTTATCAGCAAAGTCTTGGTAATACCGAACCGCTGCAGGACTTTATTTCAGCGCAGTATCTTGGTCTTATCCGCAATTACAAAAGATATGTCTGGTTGATTGTATATTTGTTTGGCGCTTCACCTGCTATGTGTAAATCCTTTTTACAAGGCAGACAAAGCAAATATCCATTCCAGAACCTTGGCAAAGGCAGTTTGTATTTGCCTTATGCCACCAGTTTGCGCATGAGTGATTTAGGTTATACCAATAGCGCACAATCGGCACTGAATGTCAGTTACAACAATTTGCCGGACTATATCAAAGGCTTACAACAGGCTATCAGCACGCCATCGGCGGAGTACCAGAGTATTGGTGTAAAAGTTGATGGTGAATATCAGCAGCTGAATGCCAATATTCTGCAAATAGAAAACGAATTTTATTCCACCATCAGACCTAAACGCACCACCCAAAGTGGCGAACGACCCACCTGTGCGCTGGCCAAACGCGGCGTTGAGTACATTGAAGTACGTGCTCTGGATGTAAATCCATTTACCGCCGTAGGTATTACCGCTGAACAAATGCGATTTCTGGATTTATTCCTGCTGTATTGCCTGCTTGAACAAAGCCCTTTGATGTCAGCGGACGAGCAAAATCTTGTCGACAATAACCTGCGCAAAGTGGTAACCGATGGCCGGCGTATTAATCTGGAGTTGCTGGACGGCGCGCACCCGCGTCTGATGCAAGACTGGGCGGAAGAGATTTTTGCCGCTTTAATGCCTTTAGCGCATTGTTTTGATGAAGTGCATGGTGGCGATAGTTATCAGGCTGTGCTGAAACAGTTTTATCTGGGGTTATTAGATCCGGCACAAACATTCTCCGGCAAGGTGCTGAATCAGCTGATAGCTGCGCAACAAGATAACAGTTCAGTGAGTTTGAATTTATCTGAAAGTTACCGGCAGCAATTGCTTAAGGGCGATTATCAGTTTTATTCAGAAGCGGAATTTTTGCAGATGACAAAAACCTCGTTGTCGGAGCAAAGGGCTATCGAACAAAAAGACACCATCAGCTTTGATGACTATTTAAAGCAGTATTTTATTGAAGATCCGGCGCAGCTCTGTGAGGCAGAAAAAGCTAAAAGCTAGCAGGTTGCATTGAGCCCGGCTGTAGTGAACAACAGGGTTCAGCGCCTGTATTGTTTGCTACAAAAACAAGATAAATCAGCTAAAAGCAGCAAAAGTATCTAAAACAATGGCAGGGCAGTCGCTCTGCTATTTTTTTGTCTGGTCAATTGGCATTGATGAAATGACTTTGGGATGTCAGGCGGGCAAAAAAAACGGCCACCTGAGTGACCGTAAAACTAAGGATAAGGAGAATCCAGGGATGAAAACAAAAACTTGGTTGAATCCATTCGCTAAGTTAGAAGCTTAGTCGTATTGAAAGTTCAGAAGGTTTTACTTTTTTTTCTGTTTTTTTGTTATTTTTTGACGAAATGTTTTTATGATGTTGTTTTTACAGGTTTTATACTCAGTGTTCGGCTAGTTGTCAAAGCAGCTGTCAGCAAAAAAACGCGCTAATTGGCTTCTTTAGTTGTTTTTCAAATGTGGGAAAATCCTGACCGATTTAATCATATTGTCTTGCACTTCGACAATCTCCAGCGGATAACCCAGCAGCTTCAGGCTCAGGTTGGCTTGCGGAATTTCTTCCAGATATTCAAGCACCAGACCATTCAGCGTTTTGGGGCCATCTGTTGGTAAATTCAGCTGCATTTCCCGGTTCAGATCCCGTAGGTTAATACTGCCGTCTACCAAAAATGAACCGTCCGGTTGTGGCTGAATTTCTTCACTGTTTTGCTCGGCAATATGGGTGGTGAATTCACCTACGACTTCTTCCAGAATATCTTCCAGTGTCACCAGACCCTGAATATCGCCATATTCGTCGACCACCAGACCAATACGTTCTTTTGAATTTTGGAATTTCACCAGTTGGGTATTGAGTGGGGTGCCTTCGGGAATAAAATAAATGTCGTTGACTGAGCGCAGCAGAGTGGCTTTAGTGAGCTGGTCTTTAAGGACCAAACGCATTACATCTCTGGTGTGTAAAAAGCCAAGTGCATCGTCAATACTGTCACGGTATAACAAAATGCGGCTGTGCTGCGTATTGGCCAACTGTCGCACTATGTCTTTCCATTCGTCATTAATATCAATGCCTGCCAGCTCATTACGCGGGATCATAATGTCTTCAACTGTGGCATTTTCCAGATCAAGTACACCCACCAGCATATTCTGATGTTGCTCCGGCAATAAAGCGCCGGCTTCATGAACTACGGTACGCAGCTCTTCACTGCTTAAACTATGGCCATGATGATGTTCGGCGCTGACACCAAAAATTTTCAGAAAGTTGTTACAAATCCAATTCAGCAGCCAGACCAAAGGATACAGCACTTTCATCAGTGGAATTAAAATCAGCGAACTTGGAAAAGCAATACGCTCCGGATGCAGCGCAGCAAGAGTTTTGGGCGTGACTTCACCAAAAATCAGGATGATCAGTGTTAAAAACACTGTGGCTATGGCGATGCCTACATCACCATAAAGCCGCATGCCGATAATGGTGGCTATGGCAGAAGCGGCTATATTCACCAGGTTGTTGCCAACCAGAATTAAACCAATCAAGCGGTCGCGTCTTGCTAAAAGTGCAGCAGTGCGTTGAGCGCCGGCGTGATTTTCATTGGCAAGATGTTTAAGCCGGTAAGGATTTACCGACATCATGCCTGTTTCAGTCGCAGAAAAATATGCAGAACAAAAAACCAGAACACCAAGAATAATAAACAAGGTGCTGGTTGATATGTCGTCCAAGAGAAATAACCTATATAGCCGCTAAGGCCTATTTAATAAGCCAAAGCGGTTTGTGAGTCAAGGATTACAAGCGCTCGAGCAGGATTTCCCGCACAAAACGGCTGCCAAAATAAGCCAAAGTTAATAACAAACTGGCACTGATGGTTAAGCCATTGGCAACACGGCCCCGCCAACCAAGCCTGGCATGACCCAACAACAACAGTGAAAACAACACAAAAGCGATAAGGCTTAACAGATTTTTGTGGATGTTATGTTTGCCAAACCAGTCTTCGGTGAAAATAGCGCCGCTGAATAAGGTTAAACCCAGCAGCACAGTGCCAGCCAGTACCAGCCGGAACAACAATTGTTCGGCCTGCATCAGAGGTGGAAATACAGAGCCTGTTTGCAGCGGTGTTTTTTGTTTTAAGCGCTGACTTATATAACTGACCTGCAATGAATACAAAGTAGCCATGATCAATATCACATAAGCAATAAATGCCACTATTACATGTAATAACAACCAGGGACTTTGTTCAAAATGTTGTACCTGAGCGCCAGCAGGCAACAGCGCAACGGCCAGTTGCATCAAAGCGGCAAAACCAAAAACAATAGGCAATAACAAAGCAATAGGCGTGCGCAGCGCTGCAATTGTAAAAGATAAAGTAATAAGCCAGCACACCAGAGAACTGACATTCAGCAAACTGAAATTCTGGCCATCGCTGCCAAACATCGCCTGACTTAACCCCAACATATGCAGTACTATGCCGGCAGTGGCGGCGGAAAATACCAGCTTCAGATTTGGACCTTGTGGGTGATACAAACGTCTGGCAACAGCTGCGGTTGCAGTGAGATAACACAAAAAAGCCAGCAGAGGTAACAACGCGAGCGACATGCGAATAATTCCAGTTTAAAGCGCAAAAACCTATTGTATTGCAAGCTTTGCAAGAATGACAGAGCCGACGGCTGACGGCGCGTGCTTACTCGGTTATAATCACCGCCATTTTGACATTCGTGGTAAAAAAACATGTTTGAAAACCTGTCCGATCGTTTAACCCGCACCCTGAAAAATATCAGTGGCCGGGGCCGTCTGACTGAAGACAATATCAAAGAAACACTGCGTGAAGTGCGCATGGCGCTGCTGGAAGCCGACGTGGCGCTGCCGGTGGTGCGTGATTTTGTTAATCAGGTGAAAGAACGTTCGGTTGGCCTTGAGGTCAGCAAAAGTTTAACACCGGGTCAGGAATTTTTAAAAATTGTGCGCAAGGCTTTGGAAGAGGCCATGGGCGATGCCAATGAAGAACTGGCGCTAAACAGTCAGCCGCCTGCAGTGGTGCTGATGGCCGGTTTACAAGGTGCAGGTAAAACCACCTCTGTTGGTAAACTGGCTAAGTTTTTAAAAGAACGCAAAAAGAAAAAAGTGATGGTGGTGTCCGCTGACGTGTATCGTCCCGCCGCTATTAAACAGCTTGAGACACTGGCCAAAGATGTCGGTGTTGAATTTTTTCCAAGTGATATCAGCCAGAAACCGGTTGCTATTGTGACTGCGGCCATTGCTCAGGCCAAACTGGGTTTTTACGACGTTTTATTGGTAGATACCGCAGGCCGTTTACACGTTGATGGCGAAATGATGGATGAAATCAAAGCATTACATGCGGCGATTAATCCAATAGAAACCCTGTTTGTGGTGGATGCCATGACAGGTCAGGACGCTGCCAATACCGCCAAAGCTTTTAATGAAGCGCTGCCGCTGACCGGCGTTATTTTAACCAAAGCCGACGGTGACGCCCGGGGTGGTGCAGCTTTATCTATCCGTCACATTACCGGTAAACCTATTAAGTTTATTGGTATGGGCGAAAAAACCGATGCCTTAGAGCCATTCCATCCGGACCGTATTGCTTCACGTATTCTGGGTATGGGTGATGTACTTAGCCTGATTGAAGAGCTGGAGCAAAAAGTTGACCGTGAACAAGCGGCCAAAGTTGCAGCTAAGGTCATGAAAGGTCAGGGTTTTAGTCTGGAAGATTTTCGCGACCAGTTGGTGCAGATGCGCAATATGGGCGGCATGATGTCGATGTTGGACAAACTGCCTGGCATGAAAAATCTGCCGGCTGGCGCCAAAGATCAGATGAACAACAAACAGTTTGGCAAAATGGAAGCCATCATTAATTCAATGACACCAAAAGAGCGCCAATTCCCTGATTTAATTAAAGGTTCGCGTAAAAAACGCATAGCGTCAGGTTCAGGCACTCAGGTGCAGGACGTCAATCAGCTGCTGAAACAGTTTACTCAGATGCAAAAAATGATGAAACAAATGAGTGGCAAAGGCGGCTTAATGAAAATGATGCGTGGCATGGGCGGCAAGTTACCACCAGGTATGCTGCCACCTCGTTAACATCTTGATAAAATACAAAAACCGGCTGCAAAAAGCCGGGTTTTTTTGCTCCAAATATGCTGTTTTGTCGGCAATGTCTCACAACAATTGCCGTATCTGCCGCTGGGCTTGGTCGGTCCTGCGGCGTATGCTCGCCGGGTGCACTCTTAAGGATGAGGTGAACTATGGCAACTCCACTGGCCTGGCTGAGCGAAATCGGCCGTCGTATCGACCCACTCACCGACATTATCGGTATTTGTCAGCAAGTCAGCAGTCTGATAGTGCAGGCGCTGCATTTACCCGACAACGTTATTTATCTGCATAATCCACAGCAGCGTTTACAGCAGGTGGCTGCCGCCGGCGCCAAATTTTGTCAAGCTTCGGGGGTGCTTGAACCGCTGCAACTGGAAATAGGCCAGGGCGTGGTAGGTACCGCAGCTTTGTGTCAAAGCAGTTTATGTATCGCTGATACCGGCAGTTTTCAACATTATGTGGTCGATGACGCACCAAGGTTGTCTGAATTGTCAGTGCCGTTAACTTATCAGGGAGAGCTTTTGGGGGTGATTGATGCTGAACATCCACAAGCTGGTTTTTTTACCCTGGAACATCAGTATTTTGTTGAAGCCGTTGCCGCCATATTGGCGCCAAGGCTGGCAGATTTAGCCGCCCGAGCCAAAATGCAACAACGTTTTATTGCCGGGATCAAAAGCAATAAAACCCGCACGAACAACGCCAGCTGGTGTGAGCAAAGCGACTTTATGCAGCTGGTGCAGCAGGTGTTAAAACACTTTTATCAGCCGGCAAACTGGGATTTATCTTTATTAAAAAGCAGTGCCTTTTTCAGTAAAAATCTGGGATTGGAAAAAGCAGGGGATGCATCCTCCCCAAGACAAAGTCCTGCTTTACAACAGCAAATAGCTTTGGTACTGCAAGACATGCAACAAACCAAAGCCACTGAACTTTGGGCCCGCATTATTTCTGACCGTTATATTCAGCAGCGTCATGGTCAAATTCAGCTTGCTGATCAATATCATATGGGATTCAGCACATTCCGGCGTCATCAGGCGCAAGCCGTTGCTTATTTTGGCCAGCAATTGTGGCAACTGGAGTTACAAGCCAGGGCTTTTTAAGCGAAACAGCTGCAAAACAGATAACAGCATAAGAGCAAAGGCGACAAATCAAGCTGCTCTGAAGCAGAAGCCAGTCAGAAGACTGGCTTTCTTTTTTCAGGTAACGAAGACATAAAATTCTGTTTATCAAAGATTCCCAACCAGATTATATGGGCTCGGCTTTTCAGTCACTCCCTGCAGTCATCCAAACACAGAGCAAAGCATTGGCCCAGCCATCCATCAATGTGATTACGGCTGTTTTGTTTTTCTGTTTTTTTTAATTGAGCAGTTAATGAGCACTTTCTGAGCAGTCTTGTCCGGCCACAATTTATATGATGATTGCGAGTTGTGAACATCAACCAATGCTACAAGGAGGCAAGCATGAAACTACTCACTCTGGCACTGACCTTAACTGCCATCAGCACGCAACTGCAAGCGGCAACTTATGATCTGCCATTTAAAGGACAAAACTTCGGCGACCACGAAAAAGTACATACCTTTGACCATGCGCAGAACACCTCGCAAAAACATGGTTTTGATATGGGCGCACGGCGTTATGATTTTGACAATAGCCGCTGGACTTCGGTGAATACCACTGTGGCCGATTACAACGCCGCACCAACCAACGACAAATTTACTATTTATAACAAATCCATTTATGCCATGCGTGCCGGTAAAGTGGTGGGCTGCTGGCGTAACGCACCACAAAATCCAAGGCCAAAACTGTCCGGTGACTCAGAAACCACTAAACCATGGCTGCACAGCAACCTGAAAAATGGCCTGATGCCAGGTGGTGGCAATATGTTGTGGATTGAACACGACGACGGCACCCGCATGCTGTATGCCCATATGATCCCGGGCACTATCAGCTCTGCCTTATGCCCACATGACGATGTGGCTTATCCGGCGCCTATCGGCAATAACAGCGAGATGTTGTACGTCGGCGTGCCGGCAGCTCAGCAAGCTGTGATCAGCAAAGGCCAATATCTGGGCCGGGTGGGTAACAGTGGTAATTCAACAGGGCCACATTTACATGTGCATTTGCAGGACAGCAGCGGTGTAGGGCAGCTGATTACCTTTAACCGTGGTATGGCCGCTGCGCCGGATGACAGTAAACCTTATCCAAGCTGGAGCCGTTTTGCCGGTAGCACTATTCCTGGCGGTTCACAGCTGATTTGGGCTCCCCGCACTGTTGGCAGTCAGTATGTGCGTCACGGTATGGCCGCTGTTGCCATGCAAGGCTGGTTCAGCCATTTAGCCGACTCAGGTTTTAAACCCGCCTGGTTTGACGGTTACAACATGGATGGCGACACCTTTTACAATATGGTGTGGAAACCTGCCAATCTGGCCTGGCGTGGTTATTTTGGTCAGTCCGGCGCTTCGTATCAGACGGTATTTAATGATGCTATGGAAGATGGTTATGTGCCTGTGCAGGTTGACTCCCATCAAACCGGCAGTGGCACCCGTTACAGCGTGATTTTTGAGAAAAAAGCCATGGCATTCCTGGCAAGGCACGGCCTGACTTATCAACAGCATCTGGATGTGATGGAACAGGCTAAAGATTTAAATATGCGCCCTGTGAATATTTCTGTGGTGTCCTCTGGTGGTGAGCGTCGTTACACCACTTTATATAATCAGCAGAACGTCGGTGGCTGGACTGTCAGTTCACAACTCAGTGCCGCGGCTTATCAGGCTAAAGTCACCAGCGAATGGGATGCAGGGCGCCGGCCTATTTACCTGAATGCTTATATGCACGGCGGTAACGTCAATTACACCGCAGTCTTTGCCCAGGCGCCGGTTAATAGCTGGGTGGCCCGTCACGGCCAGACTTCAGCACAGTTCCAGACCTCTTTTAACGACTTTAGTGGTCAGGGTTATCTGACAGATGTAGTGGCCGGTATTGATGGTGAAGATGTACATCGTTTTGCCGGACTCTGGAGTAAAAACTAACAGCAGTATGATTCAGGCGAAGTGTAAACTTCGCCTGATTTTTTAACTGGCGTCCAAACCTTTATGTTTTAGAGTGCTCAAGGAAGAGAAGATGAAAAACACAGTACTTATCACTACTTTGTTGTTAACTTTTGCCAGCGGATATCTGGTTGCTGTTCAGCTCACTGCGTCATCTCCTGTTGTATTGGAAGTGGCGGCGGGCAATCAAGCCGCCGCTTGTGTCACAGAAGTCGTGTCAAAGACCAGCACAAATATAACCATGCCTGTATCTGAGCAAAATGACTCGCAACCAACAAAGCGCAACACTCAGTCCCCGGCCTTGCCGGCTCATGATGCTCAGCCAGTCAACACCGCCGGGTTGTCTTTGCAGTCATACAGCAGCCTGGTTGCTAACCGCTTGCCAGAGGCTAAAGAGTTAATTATTCAGGTAGAAGATGCTGAGTTTCATCAACTTTTGCAAAATCATCAGCAACAACATAGTGGTGATCTGACGACACTGGAATATCAACAACAACTGGCCGATTTTTTTGCCGAACAAAGCGGACTCAGTGTCATGACACTCGATTGCCGGGAAGACTTATGTTTGCTTGAGCTCGAGATTCAGCATCTGGCAAGCTGGCCCGCGGTTTTTGCTGAATTAAGCAGCCAAAGCTGGTGGCAATCGGTCAGCTATCAAAATGCTACTGATACTTCGCCGATGCGGCGGCTGGTGTTGCAACAAAGCAGCACTACTGATTTTAATCAGACAGCAATGGCACCTGATGACGGCGCCATGCAATAAAAATTTGCTGAATTCAATTGCACTTGCCTAAAACGGCTTTGCTGAATTTAAATAATGTCTGATAAGCCCCCGACGGAGGGGCTTTTTGCTGTTGCTTCTGCAGTGGCAGTTGCAACAACGCAAATGGCATTCACCCGCATAAGGAAATAACAGTGATACCTTTAAGTACACAACAGGTGATTAGTGGCAGCGATTTTTATATTGAACCGGATATTTTTTATTATGTCGCAGCACTTGATGTCAAAACCCCCGAGCTGCACCGGCTGATTTGCCGTGATGATAAAGAAATTACAGTGGTCACCACTGAAGCAGGTTTAACCGACTTAACCATTCAAAGTCAGAATCAGGAGCAATGGCGGCTGCTGGTAATTAATTGCGCCAATCCGTTTTATTGTGTTGGTTTTTTGCAGAGCATCAGCAGCGCCATGACTGCTGCCGGCCTTGATATTTTGCTTATATCCACTTTCAGCCGCGATTATGTGTTTGTCGCGCAGCACCACCTGGCGCAGGCCGTGGTCATTTTGCAAAACATCGGATTTGTAAAGCAAGAGCGCCAGAACCAGAGCTTCAGTCTTGCGGGGAAATAGCGTCAAAGCCGTGAAATACCTTGCATTCATGCTAAAAATCCGTACAATTCGGCGTCCCTGTGGTTTGACTACAGGGATTTTTATTTCAATAAAACCTGAACGATTGATTTAGAGGACGGTATGGTAACTATTCGTTTACAACGTGGTGGCGCGAAAAAGCGTCCATTTTACCAAGTTGTGGTCGCAGACAGCCGTTTTGCTCGTGATGGCCGCTTTATTGAGCGCGTGGGTTTCTTTAACCCAATCGCCAGCGGTACTGAAGAGAAAGCGCGTATCGACCTGGACCGCGTAGACCACTGGGTAGCACAAGGTGCTTCTTTAAGTGATCGCGTGGCTTCACTGGTAAAAGCAGCTAAAAAAGCTTCTGCTTAATTAGCAAACTGGTTGGAGTTTAAACCTTGAACGGTAAAGATTTAGTTGTCTTAGGTAAGTTTGGTGCTGTTTACGGCATCAACGGGTGGCTAAAAGTAAACTCCTACACAGATATCCCGGAAGGGATTTTTGATTACACACCCTGGCAAATTCAATTACAGGGTAACTGGCGACCAGTGCAGATCAGCAGTTGGAAGCGTCACAGTAATGGCTTAATTGCCAAAATTGATGGTGTGAATGACCGTGATCAGGCGCAACTCTATGTCAACGCTGACATTGCAGTGGCGCCCGCTGTTTTACCAAAACTCGAAGACGGTGATTATTACTGGAAAGACCTGATGGGGATGAAAGTAATAACCGAAGCCGGCTACGACTTAGGTGAAGTAGTGGACATGATGGAAACAGGCTCAAACGACGTTATCGTGGTGAAAGCTAACCGGAATGATGCATTTGGTCAGAAGGAGCGTTTATTGCCGTTTTTAACTGACTCTGTCATTAAAGCGGTGGATACAACGCAAAGTCGAATCATTGTCGACTGGGATCCTGAATTTTAATGGCCGAACAGCCAAAGTTGTGGTTTGGGGTTATTACCTTATTTCCGCAGATGTTCGATGCTGTGACAAAGTTCGGTGTGACCAGCCGGGCAGTCAAAAACGGGTTGATCGACGTACAGTGCTGGAATCCAAGGGATTTTACCTCGGATAAACATAACACTGTTGACGACAGACCTTTTGGCGGCGGCCCTGGTATGTTGATGATGGTGCAGCCTTTAACCGACGCTATTCGCGCCGCTAAAGCTGCTGCTGGTGGAGATGTCAGAACGATTTACCTTTCGCCGCAAGGCCGGAAGCTGGATCAGGAAGGCGTCGCCAAACTTGCGACTTATTCGAAGCTGCTTTTGGTAGCTGGCCGTTACGAAGGTATTGATGAACGCGTAATAGAGTCGGAAATTGACGAAGAATGGTCAATCGGCGATTACGTGCTGAGTGGGGGCGAATTGCCTGCGATGACGCTGATTGATGCGGTATCGCGACTGGTACC
>NZ_JAVBXS010000036.1 GCF_030824435.1 Rheinheimera sp. | reverse complement strand
GCCACTTTGCGCCAGCGCAAAAGCCTGGCGTAAGGTGTCGGCTAAATCCGCCACGTTTTTCACTAAAAAGCTGTGTTTAGTCACAGTTAACGACAAACCCAATACATCCACTTCCTGAAAAGCGTCGGTACCGGCAACGGCTTGCGACACCTGACCTGTAATGGCAACCACAGGCACAGAATCGAGCAGGGCGTCGGCCAAAGAAGTGATTAAGTTAGTTGCGCCCGGGCCGGAAGTAGCCATACAAACACCGGTTTTTCCGGAAGCGCGGGCATAACCAATAGCGGAAAAAGCACCACCTTGTTCATGACGGCACAGATAGTGTTTGACCGGGCTTTGATAGAGCGCGTCGTAAATTGGCATAATAGCGCCGCCCGGGTAGCCGAAGATGCTATCCACGCCGTGCTCTGCTAACAGCTTAATGACCAATTGTGCGCCCGTCATAACTCTATCCTCTGTGCTTTTTTGCTGCTGTAACACGGCGTTTTTTCGCTTGTTGCTACAGCTGTTATCCAGCTTTGTTCGCTTTTTTACCTTTCGAACAACCCACTGTTTTGCATTTTCCGGGGCCCTGAAACGACAAAACCCCCGGACCTTGCGGTGCGGGGGTTTTGCTGGTGTCTGGTTTTTTCGTCTATCTAAAACCCAAACGGCAGCCCCCGCGGCGACTAATAATCACCACGACGAGGACCACAATAATGTTCAGGTTGTTTGTAAAATTCATTTTGTTTTGAATAACTCTGTTGGTTATCTATTAAAAACTGCCCAGCTGTGCTGGTGCGAATGGCTATTAGAAATAGCCGTCTGAAAGTCTTAAGTCAATGCTTTTTTTTCGTTTATAGCAAATTAGCGGTAAAAACGGCCATAACCCAACAAATGCACAGCAAATAACCCGTTGTTTACGGGACAGATGTAAACAAAAAACCGACTTCAAACCTGATGCCCCGCCAACTGCCTTGCCGCTTCGGTGCTGGCAAGCTGCAGATGAATTCAGTAGACTCAAAAATATCTGAAGCCACCAGAGCTGTGTCAGCCCACGATAAACCCATGGATCAACTAGAGCTATTTGACCTACCCAACCCCTGTATTGGGGTGTGCCAAAGCAATAACCGTGGTTATTGTGTGGGTTGCCTGCGCTCGCGTGATGAACGTTTTAACTGGCACCAAAAACCCGCCGCTGAACGGGCCCGTATTTTAAAACTGCTGGAACAACGCCGCGCCCGCCGCGATGCCGCCCGCCTGGCCGGTAAACCCGACAGCAACCTGGAAGCAGACGACAACACCCCTTTTACCCCGGATATGTTCAGTTAATCTGGTTTTTTGCGCTGCTAATATTGCATCAATAGTGCGCCGATATTGCGCCAATTTGGCCGGCAAAAAATTGTTTTTTAATTGTACAGTTGCGGTTGTGCAGCAGGCTGCATACATTGAAACCATCGGTTTTTTAGTTGAGCTTTGCCGTTGCCCGAAACCAGCCCCAAGCAGCACCCTTTTTACACTGATCTGCAGCAGCGACTGAACCAGATCCGTCATCAGTTTGCCAACAGCGTCTGGCGCGGTCTGGCGTTAGTGGCAGCTATTGGCACGCCAATTTCGCTGTCCAGAGCCTGGTACAGCGGCTGGCTGCCGGTTTACAACATACAGCTCAGCGTCGCCCTGCTGGTGTTGCTGTTTTATGCGCTGCTGAACAGGCTGCCGCTTCAACTGAAAACGGCCTTATTGATGCTGATCTTCTGGACAGTGGCTGTGCCCGGCGTGATGACTTTTGGCATGGCTTCTGCCGGGGTTTGGTGGCTGGTGGCCAGTGTGGTGGTGGCTTATGTGATGTATTCGGCCCGGCTGGCTTTGGCCATTCTTTGCCTGAGTTTTGCCTTTCTTGCCGTCACCGCCCTTGGTTTTATTCAGGGTTGGCTGGCCATGCCGCTGGACGCCAACATCTACCTGACCGAGCCTATGTCTTGGGCGACCTATCTTATTGTGAATGCTATTGTTTTTTTAATTCTGACCCGGGCCGGCGTCAGTTATAGCCAGGCGCAGCATGCCATCAGCCAGCATCAGTACCGGCAGTGGATAGACGATTTGCCACTGGGACTGGTGGTACAGGACCAACAGCAACAACCCTATTATTACAACAAAGCGGCGGCCAGAATGTTGGGCCCTTTGTTGCAGCCAGGCAGCGAAAAACAGCATTTTTATCAAAGCGGTAGTCAAGATCCTTATCCGACTGAGGCCATGCCGGCACTGCGTGCATTAAGGGGCGAAACCAGTTATATCGACGATCTGGCGATTGGCAATGGCGGGCCACAACGGCGTTTTCAAGCCTGGGGCCGGCCTGGTTATGACAGCAATGGCAAACTGGCGTTTGGCATTACAGTGTTTGAAGACATTACCGAACGCAAAATGGCAGAAAGCGTCCAGCTGGAACAAGCCGCCCGCACCAGCGCTATTTTGCAGCATATTCAGGACGCTATTATAACTGTCAGCAGCAACGGCATTATGCTCAGTGATAATCCAGCCGTCAGCCAGATTTTTGGTTACGAGACTCCCGCAGTCACAGGTCAGCCTTTGTCGTTATTAGTGCCGGCACTGGGCGACTTAACTGCAACAAAACTAACAGAACTTGCTGGCAACAAACATGAAAGTGAAGGCAGACACCAGACCGGCCGCAAGTTTCCGGTGGCGCTTGCTGTCACCGCTATTACAGGGCAACAACCGGCCATTTTTGTGGTAATGCTCAGTGATATTTCTGAACGCAAAAGGCTGGATCAAATGAAAAACAATTTTGTCTCCACCGTCAGCCACGAACTGCGCACACCGCTGACCGCTATTCGTGGTTCGCTGACGTTGTTAACGGCAAAAGTGTTGGGTGAATTACCGCATCAGGTGCAGGATATGCTGGTGATTGCCGAACAAAACAGCCAGCGTTTGTTGCGACTGATTAATGACATTCTGGACATGCAAAAAATTGAAGCCGGGCAAATGCATTTTGTCTTTAAGCTGCAGAATATTAAACCTTTATTGCAAGCTGCTGTGCAGGAATTGTCTTATTATGCGGTGCAACATCAGGTGCGTTTTGTGCTGGAAACTGAACTGACGGACATTCAGTTGCAGGTTGACGGCGACCGGCTGATGCAGGTGCTGGCCAATCTGCTGTCAAATGCCGCTAAGTTTTCACCTGCAGGCAGTGAAATTAAGCTAACCGCGGTTTATCTGGATGCCAACTGGCTACGTCTGGCGGTGTGGGACCATGGTCCTGGTATCAGCGCCGAATTTAAACAACGTATTTTTCAGCCTTTTAGCCAGTCTGATGCCTCAAACCAACGCAGTTATGGCGGTTCCGGACTTGGCTTGACCATCAGTAAAGCCATAGTGGAACAACATGGTGGCCGCTTGTCCTTTGACAACAATAAAGGCCAGGGTTCGGTGTTTTATGTGGACTTGCCTTGCCCGCAGCGGCCTGCGCCTGAACAAGAGGTTTAACACCAAGCTGTTTGTCGCTGCAGTTTTGGGTTTTGGGTTTTGGGCTGCGATATAAGGCCTGTCAGTGCAAAAAACGCCGGTGTTTATCAGCTTTTAAGCAAAATAACACCGGCTGTTCAACATTAATTCTGCCAGATACGCAATTGCCAGCTATCCAGTGCCGGCACTGTCAAATCGTTGTCGCTCCAGACGGTTTGCAAACTGTTGTCTGCTAATAATTCAGCCGGGATTTGTTGGCTTTTTGCAGACATATTCAGCAAAAACACGGTTTTTTTACCATTCAGTTCCCGCACCAGCTGTAGTAGTTTGCCATCCGCAATATCCATTGCCTGATAACTGCCGGCAACTGAAAACTCCGGTCGTTGTTTTTTCAGTTGGATCAGCGTTTTATATAGGTTCCACAAAGACTTTGGTTGTTTTTGTTGATCAAAAACAGTGTTATCACCACTCAGTTGCACACTTAAAAAGGGGGCCCACCAGGCTGTGCCCTGCTGTGGTGGAAATAAATCAGCCAACTGCACCCAGGCCTTTTCCGCCATGGTAAAACCAGCCTGATGCGATTTGTCCCACAGCATAGGGGCACGGCGCTGAATATGTTCGGCATCAGACGCCTGGCTTAGACCAATTTCTTC
>NZ_JAVBXS010000019.1 GCF_030824435.1 Rheinheimera sp. | reverse complement strand
CGCCCAAACTGCACCAACTGGCCAAGCTGGCCCAGGTGGCGGTTTAGACATGATCATTATGCTGGTGGCGTTTGGTTTAATTTTTTATTTCCTGATTTACCGCCCGCAAGCCAAACGTTTAAAAGAACATAAAAACCTGATGGCTGCGCTGGCCAAAGGTGATGAAGTACTGACTGGTGGTGGTTTGGTTGGCCGTATCAGCAAAATTGCTGATGACAAAGATTTTGTCATTATTGCCCTGAACGACAGCACTGAAGTGACAGTACAAAAAGGTGCAATTTCCGCAGTGTTGCCAAAAGGCACTTTAAAGTCGCTGTAACAGCGGCTTTTTCTTCACAAGGATATCCAAGTGTTAAACCAGAACTCAATCTGGCGGTATCTGATGATAGTGGTGGTGCTGTCGGTCGCTTTGATCTACGCACTGCCCAATATCTATCCGAATGATCCGTCATTACAAATCAGCGGTACCCGCGGTGCTGAAGTCAGTGCTGAAAAAGTCACTGTGCTTGAACAGGCGCTGACGGCGCAAAATATTGCTTTTAAAAGTGTGGTGTTAAATAAAGGCCAGATTTTAGCCCGTTTTAACAATACCGAAGATCAACTGAAAGCCCGTGAAGTGGTGTCAACCGCTTTGGGTGAAGATGTGGTTTCGGCGTTAAATATGGCTCCGGCCACACCGGCCTGGCTTGATGCTATTGGTGCAGCCCCGATGAAACTGGGTCTGGACTTACGGGGTGGTGTGCACTTCCTGATGGAAGTGGATATGAAAACCGCCATGGATAAAAACATCAACGATCTGGTGCAGGTATACCGCACCGATTTGCGTGAAGTGAAAATCCGTTACCGTTCAGTGACCGCTGATTTAGTCAATCAGCGTGTTGTTATTGCCTTCCGTAATGCCGAAGATGTTGCCGCTGCCAAAGCTGCTTTGTCGAAAAAAGATGCCGATATGGTCTACACCGAAGCCGATGACAACAGCCTGGTCGTGACATTCAGCGAAGCACGCATGAAAGCGCTGCGTGAAGACGCTGTAGCGCAGAACATTACCATTATCCGTAACAGGGTCAATGCCATTGGTGTTGCTGAGCCTTTGGTACAACGTCAGGGCGCTGAACGTATTGTGGTGCAATTACCAGGAATTCAGGACACTGCCCGTGCCAAAGAAATTTTAGGTGCAACAGCAACGCTGGAATTCCGTCTGGTTGATGAAACCGCTGACGTACAAAGTGCAGTATCAGGCCGGGTTCCGCCAAGCTCGCAGTTGTTTAACGACCGCGCCGGCAACCCTGTAGTTTTGCAAAAACGTATCATGTTGACCGGTAACCACATAGTCGGTGCCAACACCAGTTTTGACGAAAACGGCCGTCCTCAGGTGAATATTGATTTAGATGCCAAAGGTGGTTCTACTTTTTCTAATCTGACCAAAGACGCTATTGGCAAGTCGATGGCCACTGTGTTTATTGAATACAAACCAACAGATAAAAAAGACGCTAACGGCAAAACCATTATGCAGAAAAATGAAGAAGTGGTGAGTGTTGCCACTATTCAGGCGCGCCTTGGCCGCAGTTTCCGTATCACTGGTTTAGATGCACCTGGTGAAGCACAAAACCTGGCCGTGTTATTACGTGCCGGTGCTTTAATTGCCCCTATTCTGATTGTGGAAGAGCGTACAGTGGGGCCAAGCCTGGGTCAGGAAAACATTGACTTAGGTTTAAGCGCCATTATGTGGGGTATGATCTCTGTACTTGGCTTTATGGTCATTTATTACAAGTGGTTTGGTGTGGTTGCCAATATCGCTTTAACAGCCAACTTAGTGTTGCTCATTGGCGTGATGTCGATGATCCCTGGTGCCACTTTAACCTTACCAGGTATGGCCGGTATTGTTTTAACAGTAGGTATGGCGGTTGACGCCAACGTATTGATTTTTGAACGGATCCGCGAAGAACTGGCTGAAGGTCGTTCTGCAGTACATGCCATTCACGAGGGTTACAACCGTGCTTTTGCCACTATTGCCGACTCGAACATTACCACCTTATTGGTGGCGTTGATTCTGTTTGGTATTGGTACTGGACCGGTGAAAGGTTTTGCCGTGACTCTGGCGCTGGGTATTATCACGTCAATTTTCACTGCGGTGGTGGTGAGCCGGTTAATCGTTAACATGATCTGGGGCCAGCGTCGCGGCACCAGCTTACCGGTTTAAGGAGTCAGCAATGAGACTATTTAATTTTAAAACCTCGCTGAACTTCATGAAACTGAAGTGGCCAGCCATTATATTTTCTACTTTTCTGATCATTGGTTCTTTAGTCAGCCTGTTCACTCAGGGTTTAAACCTGGGTTTGGACTTTACCGGTGGTACTGTGATTGAAGTAAAATTTGAGCAGGCCGCTGACTTAAATAAAGTACGTTCAGCACTTGGTAGCAGCGGTTTTCCCGACGCTCAGGTACAGTATTTTGGTAACAGTCAGGAAGTGATGATCCGTATTGCCCCGCGCGAAGGTGTGGAGCAAAAAGCCATTGGCGAGCAGATCCTCACCTCTATTAATACAGTGGCCGAAACCCCTGTGACAGTGCGCAAAGTGGATATTGTTGGCTCTTCAGTGGGTGATGAACTGAAAGAAGACGGTTTCCTGGCCATTCTGGCAGCGTTGGTGGGTATTCTGATTTATGTAGCAGCCCGGTTTGAATGGCGTTATTCAGTGGGTGCAGTTGCCTCGCTGTTACACGACGTCATTATCACTTTGGGTTTGTTTTCAGTATTCCAGCTGGAATTTGACCTGACGGTACTGGCGGCTATTCTGGCGCTGATTGGTTATTCCATTAACGATACCATCGTTGTGTTTGACCGGATCCGTGAAATGTTCCGTAAATTGCGCGATGCCACAGTGGAAGAAACAGTAAACGAAGCTATTACTTCGACTTTAAGCCGTACCACTATGACGTCTTTCACCACGGCCTTAACGCTGATAGTGCTGTTTTTTATGGGCGGCGCTATGATCCACGGTTTTGCCACTGCGCTGTTATTTGGTATCGCCATTGGTACTTATTCTTCTATTTATATGGCAAGTTCTATTGCCGTGATCCTGGGGGCAAGTCGTGAAGACTTATTGCCAACAGTGATTGAAAAAGAAGGTGAAGGCACCGCAGCCTTATAACCGCAAAAAGCCAGTCAAATGACTGGCTTTTTTTTATGTACAGGATGTACGGTATGCCGAAAACGCAGGAGCAGTTTTTGGCGATGTACAGGGCCTTTGCGAGTGGTCGGGATGTATGTTATGCCAAAAACGCAGCAGCAGTTTTTGCCATATTGGTATTTAGCTGTGTTTTAATCTGTCTTGCTAACAGGCTTTTAAAAACGAACCAACTGCTAATGATGAATAAGGAGTTTTGTATGAGTAAACAACATAGTCCGGGTTTTCTGGCTTTAGTGAATGACGCCAAAAGCCGGGTAAAGGAAATTAGCATTGAAGAGTTTCTGCAACATAAACAGCCTAGCGTGTTGATTGATGTGCGTGAAGACCGTGAATGGCAAGCGGGACACTTACCTCAGGCCATGCACCTTGGTAAAGGCATTATTGAACGCGACATCGAACAAGTGGTGCAGGATAAACAACAAACCATGGTGTTGTATTGTGGTGGTGGTTTTCGTTCGGCATTGGCGGCTGACGTGTTACACAAAATGGGTTATACCGATGTGCTGAGTCTGGCCGGGGGTTACAGTGCCTGGGTCGGGCAGGGTTTAACTGTGGAAAAACCATCGAACTAACCAATACACTGCCAGCATCACAGGCTGGCTTTGTCCACTTGTACCTCGGATAACCTCTGTTATTGCTGCCGCGACACAAGCTGATGCCAGCAGCTGCTTGCACTAAGGCTTTGTAAAGCCTTGTGGTAATTCAGCAGATACCGTCTAGACTTGGCTTTATCAAAGGAATGAACGACTGTCGAAGGATATTCAGATCCAGGTTCAGAGGTTCATATGCAAAAAAAATTCTTGTGGTTGATGTTGTTATTCCCCCTTACCACTACACCGGCTTTGGCCGATATTGCCCTGATAGTTCATCCGGACAATGCGGCGGCTGTTACAGATTCAGATATCAAAGCGTTGTTTCTGGGTAAACAACGCAGCTTCAGCGATGGTAAACAAGCCATTCCGCTGGTTGTGGTGGAGTCTGAATCCAGCCGCTCTGAATTTAACACCAAGGTGTTGAGTAAAACCGATTCTCAGCTGAAGGCCTATTGGTCCAAGCTAACCTTCACCGGCAAAGGCACACCGCCCCGTGAGGTGAGTACCGAAGAAATGTTGCAACTGGTATCGGCCAACCCGGCCACTATTGGTTTTGTGGATGCCAGTAAAGTCAGCGCAGCAGTCAAAGTTGTTGCCACCTATTAATTGAGGAACTCTCTATGAAAACATGGCTCAGTGCTGTGCTGGTGCTGCTTTGCACTATGGGATCGGCTTTTGCCGATATTCAATGGAGTGGTTATGGCTCTCTGGTTGTGGGCAAAACCATAGGGGGAGATCCGGATCCAACAGGGGAGGTGGAGTTTCCGGTTGATTTTTACGATTATGCTTTTTACCAAAACCAATGGTCGATGGAACCAGAATCCATGATAGCGCTGCAGGCGCGGATGGATGTGATGGAAAATTTAACCTTCACTGCCCAGCTGGTTGCCAAAGGTGCCGATGATTTTTCACCGGATATCGACTGGCTCTACGCAACCTACCGTTTTTCTGATGATCTGTACCTGATGCTCGGCCGCAGAAACCTGCCAATGTATTATTTTTCAGAATATATGGAAGTGGGTTTTGCTTACCCTTGGGTGCGTCCGCCGGCCAACCTTTATTGGTGGGAAATTACCCAGTTTAATGGCGCCACTTTGGTAAAAGACTTTAGTTATCAGGACTGGAACTTCAGTCTGAGTGGTTTTGTCGGCCATGAAACCCAAAAAAATATTAAGTCTCATGATTTCTGGCGCAACAGAGGTGGTTATTATTTTCCGCCTGAAGGCACTTATATTGCCGGCACTGCCGATGTGACCTGGAGCAAAATTATGGGCACAAATCTGGCAGCCGGGAATGACTGGATAGATTTACGTTTGTCGTATTTCCGTACCTTTTATGAAACCTTTGCCGATGTGATGTTTTTTGATGAAGTCGACTTTAATGGCGATGGGGTTGTTGACCAAATTGTTGAACGTCGCAGCAATCCTGATGGCACACCTATCCGCTCAGGCGCTTCGTCATTAACCGAATTTGACCTGGATTTTTTTGGTGCCAGCGGCTCTTTTAACTTCACTCATGTCACTTTATTGTTTGACTACAACTATGTGATGTATGACGACGGTTATGGTTCGCGTTTTCCAACTTATCTGCTGACCGCTATGTATAACCATGATGTCTGGCAGCCTTATATTGGCATGTCGCAGGCCTTGTTAAAAATAACTGAGGACTATCAGGGTTTTGGCACTGGTGAAGCGGAAGAGCACCGGATGATCACTGTTGGGCTTAAATATAACTTCCACCCCAATGCCAGTTTAAAAGTGCAGTATGACGACTTCCAGGATAATGGCGACCGGTTGCCCTGGTACGACTTTAGTTATCACAATGATGCCCGGCTGTTTAGTGTGGCGCTGGATTTTGTGTTCTGATGTCTGAAGGTTGCATAAAACAAAAAAGCCCGGGATTTCCCGGGCTTTTTTTAAATCAGACTGTTATTTCATTAAAGAATCCGTCAGATGCGGGCGCATGCCTTTAAGCATAGCGGCCAGTACCTTAGGGTTACCTGCCACAATATTGCCGCTCTTCATCTGGTTGTTACCACCAACAAAATCGCTGACCAAACCACCGGCTTCACGCACTAACAATTCGCCTGCTGCTGTGTCCCATGGTTTTAAGCCAATTTCCCAAAAACCATCTAAACGGCCGGCTGCAACATAAGCCAGATCTAAAGCGGCAGAGCCGGTACGGCGTACATCAGCAGCAGTGGTAAAAAAGGTTTTAAAGGTTTCAGTGTAAGCGTCTAAATGGTGTTTATGTTTAAACGGAAAGCCTGTTGCCAGAATAGTACCGCTTAAGTCAGTTGCATTGCTGACACGGATACGACGACCATTGAGCTGAGCACCGGCACCACGGCTGGCGGTAAATACTTCACCACGCAGCGGGTCGAAAATAACGGCCTGATCCAGCTTGCCGCGATAACGCAAAGCAATGGAAACGGCAAAATGAGGAATACCTTTGATAAAGTTAGCAGTACCATCGAGCGGGTCGATGATCCACTGGTAATCACTATTATTGTTGCTGTATTCACCACCTTCTTCCGCGACGATGTCGTGGTCAGGGTAGGATTTACGCAAAATCTGCACTATGGCCTGTTCGGCTTCTTTATCAACGTTGGTAACAAAGTCATTGGTACCTTTTTGAGTGGTCTGAACCATGTCCAGTTGGCCACAGGCCCGGGCGATAATATTGCCTGCGCTACGCGCAGCACGAACAGCGATGTTTAACATCGGGTGCATAGGATTACCTTATTGTATAAAGAACAGTCAAAAGAGCGGCGCGTATTATATCGGCTGTCAGATAAAAGTACAGCTGAATTTCGCCGCTGACGGCGTTACAAAAGCTGCTGTCAGAAAAAAAACGGCCAAAGGCACAAAACTGATGAACAACTTGGTATCAGAATGATTGTTGCCTTGTGTGGCTCTGCTTTTGTCTGGCTCAGACATGCTCTATAAGTTGTTCAGCTGCGATTAAATAGATAAATCGCATAATCTGCCTTAAATCTGATGTTAACTGCTGCTGTGACTCAGTTAAGTGCATTAGCCTTGCTTTTTTTTTAGGTTATATGGTTTTTAATAGATACATATGTATTTGTTTTTAATTAAGATATTTATGAAATTTGTGGTTTTTAATGTTTTAGATTGAGTTTGAGTTCGTTCGTCACTATTTTAATGCTAAAGGTGAGGTTTAAGGTCAGGCTGTCGGAGGTCAATTTTGGATGCAGCAACGATAAATCACTTATTGCTGATTGGTGCCATTCTGGTGGCTGCCAGCATTATGGTGAGCTCAGTGGCGAACAAAATTGGTGTGCCCATTCTGGTGATATTCCTGTCGGTTGGCATGATAGCCGGGGTGGACGGCCCTGGTGGCATTAAGTTTGATGATTACAGCCTGGCTTATATGGTCAGCAACTTAGCGCTGGCGGTGATTTTGCTCGACGGTGGTATGCGCACCAATGCCCGAAGTTTTCGGGTAGCGCTTTGGCCTTCGTTGTCACTGGCGACCGTTGGTGTGGTGATCACCGCAGGTTTAACCGGTGTTGTTGCGGCCTGGCTGTTTAACCTGGAGCTGCTGGAAGGCCTGTTAATAGGCGCTATTGTCGGCTCTACCGACGCTGCTGTGGTATTTAACCTTCTGAACGGTAAAGGTTTAAACGAAAGGGTTGGCGCAACCCTTGAAATAGAGTCGGGCAGTAACGACCCGATGGCGATGTTTTTAACTGTCACTTTAATTGCCATGTTGGCCAGTGGCCAAACTGCTTTTGAGTGGACAGTGCTGGTCAGTCTGGTGCAGCAGTTTGGTATTGGCATTCTGCTTGGCCTTGCCGGTGGCTGGTTGTTATTAAAACTGATTAACCGTATTCATATTGCCGATGGTTTGTATCCGCTTTTGGCCGTCAGCGGCGGTATTATGTTGTATGCCTTTTCCAGTGCTGTTGGCGGCAGCGGTATTCTCACTGTGTATGTCTGTGGTTTAGTGCTTGGCAATCAGCCTATCCGTAACAGACACGGTATTTTGCATATGTTTGATGGCCTGGCCTGGCTCAGTCAGATTGGCATGTTCCTGGTGCTGGGTTTATTGCTGACGCCCAGTGAATTATTGCCTATAGCAGTGCCTGCTTTGTTGTTGTCGTTATGGATGATTTTATTCGCCAGACCGCTCTCGGTGTTTATTGGTTTGTTGCCGTTTCGCGGTTTTAGCTTGAAAGAACGTAGTTTTATTTCCTGGGTTGGCCTTAGAGGCGCAGTGCCGGTGATTTTGGCAGTATTTCCGCTGATGGCAGGTTTACCCAATGCCCAGCTGTTTTTTAATGTGGCGTTTTTTATTGTGTTGGTGTCTTTGATATTGCAGGGCACCACACTGGGTTTTGCCGCACGCAAAGCCAAAGTGGTGGTGCCTGCCATGCCAACGCCTATCTCCAGAGCCGGTATTGAAATTGCGCTGGCCAGTCAGTGGGAGTTATTTGTTTATAAACTCAAATCCGACAAATGGTGTATTGGCAGTGAACTTCGCAGTTTAAATATGCCGGACAATACCCGTATTGTGGCGTTATTTCGTGACAATGTGCTGCTGCACCCGTCCGGTAGCTCAAAACTGATGGCCGGTGATGTGCTTTGTATTATCGGCCACGATGCCGATTTAGCTGTGCTTGGCCGTATGTTTAGTGAAACGCCACAACGTAATTTTGATTTTGAGTTTTTTGGTGACTTTATGCTGGATGGCTCGGCCAAACTGGACGATTTAGCCATGTTTTATAGTCTGGATTTAAGCGAGTGTGGCGACGCTGTACTGCTGAATGAATTTATCGCCCGCAAGCATGGTGGCAAGTTGGTGGTGGGCGATACAGTGACATGGTCTGGCATGATATGGACAGTGGCTGAACTGCAGGGCGCAACAATCAGCCGTATTGGCGTTAAAGCTTTGGCTGAAGCGACAGAGCCTGAATTGGTTTCAGTCGCCTGAGACTCTGTTGTGAAAAACGGCGTTATCAGCTGTTGTTGTCAGAATAAAGCTGCTGGTATTTGACGATGACCCAGCAGCAAAAAGGCGGCAACAACAAAAACTTAGCTGTATCCAGCATGCCGGACCACCAGAGATCTGATCGCAACATTTGACCCTGCCAAAAAGGTGAGGCCATAAAAAGCAGCGGCAGCAAAGTGGCGCCAAAACTTAAACTCAGCCATTGAGCGCGAAAAAAACGTTGGATAAGCCAGGCAACAACCAGAGCAGCCAATAACACGCCAAAACCCTGGGTCAGGTGCATCCAGGCTAATAAACCGTCCGTTGACGTAAAAATACCCACAGGCCACCAGTCTGGTCTTTTGGCGGCAACGGTATAACCAACAGTGAACATCAGCAGCAACTGATAAAAAGTTGTAAGGCCAAGTACACTGAGCAGATACCATAACTTTTGTTTCATGATGTTCCCTTGTTCATATAGCCCGGCTTGTTGCCACCTGGCGGTAAAACTTGTTTGTTCGGGACAGCACTATTCAGCCAGCAATAACAAGGCTGAGCGAATATCCGGAGTTTGTATTTTTACAACACAACTTTGTGCCAAAGCAAAAAAATGTTGTTGGATCAAACTGATAACCTCTGCTAAATCAAGCTGCTCTGTTGTTGCGTAAAGTTGATGGTTCGCATCCAGCCGGTACACCCTGCCCAGACTATCAATCAAACGGTCGCCATCAGGCAGCAGATGTAGTGGTTGTTGCAGCAGTTGTTCCAGCATCTGTTTATCCATAATCAGTTCGGCTTCATTCTGCCCCTGATAACTTAATAACAGTGGGAATTCTGGCTGTAATGTAGGGTGTTGCATCTTTATAGTCTCAATATGCGATGTTAAAAATGACTAAACCCAGCATAACAGCGCTGTGTCACTCTTTAAAAGACAAGGTTTGGCCGGTGTTTGCCAGGCAGAAAAACACTGAACTTTATCTGCAGCATGGAATAAACCAAAAAACAGCAAACCAAAAAAAACGGCAGCTTAAGCTGCCGTTGTATCAGTCATTCAGCAATTAATGACGGAAATGACGTACGCCGGTAAACACCATGGCAATATCATGCTCATCTGCTGCGGCAATCACTTCAGCGTCACGCATAGAGCCACCTGGCTGAATGACGGCTTTAATGCCGGCAGCAGCAGCAGCGTCGATGCCATCGCGGAACGGGAAAAACGCATCAGAAGCCATCACAGAGCCTTTCACTTCCAGGTTTTCGTCGGCAGCTTTAATGCCTGCAATTTTTGCGCTGTACACACGGCTCATCTGGCCTGCGCCAACGCCAATGGTCATTGAGTCTTTGGCATACACAATAGCGTTGGATTTGACGTACTTGGCTACCTTCCAGCAGAACAACAAATCACGCAGTTCATCTGCTGTTGGCTGACGTTTGGACACTACTTTTAAGTCATCCAGAGTCACCATTTTTTGGTCGCGGTCTTGTACCAGCACACCACCGTTGACACGTTTAATATCAAAACCTGTGGTTTTAGCAGACCAGTCACCACACACCAATAAACGTACATTGGGTTTTTTCGCAATGATTTCAGCAGCTTCATTGGTTGCAGTTGGCGCAATAATCACTTCAACAAACTGACGGCTGACAATAGCTTCAGCTGTGACTGCATCTAACTCGCGGTTAAAAGCAATAATGCCGCCAAAGGCCGACGTTGGATCTGTCTGATAAGCGCGGTTGTAAGCGCTAAGGATGTCGTTGCCAATAGCCACACCACAAGGGTTGGCGTGTTTGACGATCACACAGGCAGGCTCTAAGAATTCTTTGACACACTCCAGTGCAGCGTCAGTGTCAGCAATATTGTTGTACGACAGCTCTTTGCCTTGTAGCTGGGTGGCGCTTGCCACTGAAGCTTCCTGAATGTTTTCTTCAACATAAAAAGCCGCTGCCTGATGGCTGTTTTCGCCGTAACGTAAATCCTGTTTTTTTACAAACTGGCTATTAAAAGTGCGCGGGAATTTGCTTGGTTGAGCGTCTACCGTGTCATAAGCAGGCAGCATGGCGCCAAAATAGTTGGCAATCATGCCGTCGTATTGGGCTGTGTGTTCAAAAGCGCTGATCGCTAAACTAAAACGGGTGGCGTGTGTGGTGGCACCATTATTGGCGGCCATTTCAGCCAGTACTTTGTCGTAATCAGCAGCGTTCACCACAATAGTCACATCAGCGTGGTTTTTGGCTGCAGCACGCACCATAGTCGGGCCGCCGATATCAATATTTTCCACCGCGTCTTCGAGCGTACAACCGGCTTTGGCAACAGTGCTGGCAAAGGGATACAGATTCACCACCACCAGATCAATGGCGTTGATGTTGTTGGCCGCCATCACAGCTTCGTCCTGGCCACGGCGCGCTAAGATACCGCCATGCACTTTAGGGTGCAGGGTTTTGACACGGCCATCCATAATTTCCGGATGACCTGTGTAGTCAGAGACTTCAATTACAGGAATGTTTTGTTCGGCCAGTAATTTGGCAGTACCACCGGTAGATAACAGTTCCACACCTTGCGCCGCTAAAGCGCGGGCAAATTCAACAATGCCAGTTTTGTCAGAAACACTCAAAAGTGCACGACGGATTGGACGAGCTGAGGTCATATCGGTTCTCTCTTTAGTATCTTCGCTAAACAAGGGATAAATAAATTCTGCTCTGAGAGCTGTTCTGCTGGTGCTGATGTCCGGAGTGTTTATCGGCGATAAGCATAACCGGAAAATCGGGCCATAGCGGCAGAACCTTGTTTGTGGGGCCGGTGCAGCAATTTGCCGGGCGCCAGAAACAAAAAAGCACCCGAAGGTGCTTTCTGGCGGGACTCCTCCCGCGGGGGCATTAACTCATGCCGTATTGTTTCAGCTTCTTGCGCAGCGTGCCGCGGTTGATGCCCATCAGATTGGCGGCGCGGGTCTGATTACCGCGGGTATATTTCATTACTTCTTCCAGTAACGGTTTTTCCAGCTCTGACAACACCAGTTCGTACAGGTCGTTGACGTCCTGACCGTTTAACTGTTGCAGGTAGTTCGCCACCGCTTTTTGTACCGCATTACTTAAAGGCTGCGGTTTTTCCTGAGTCTGTACATGGGCGTTGGTGATAAATGGCGAAGTCACGTTTTGATTAAACATTACCAGGTCTCTTTACGTTAGTTGCTGCTAGTTGTTCGAAATAGGTCCACAGAGCATCAAGCTGCGGTTGTTGCTGCTCAATGCCGTTAAATTCACTGCGAAACGCGCCTTCGGCATCATGTTCGGCCAGATACCATCCCACATGTTTGCGGGCGATACGTGGACCAAGCACTTCACCATACAGCTGGTGTAAGCCTTGAACGTGTTCCAGCATAATATCCCTGACTTGCTGCAAGTCGGGCGCTGCCAACAATTCCCCTGTGGTCAGGTAATGAACCACTTCCCGAAAAATCCAGGGCCGGCCCTGTGCTGCCCGCCCAATCATGATGGCGTCAGCACCGGTGTAATCCAGCACAAACCTGGCTTTTTGCGGTGATGTGATGTCACCGTTGGCGATCACCGGGATCGACACTGCCTGTTTGATAACACGGATGGTGTCGTACTCCGCTTCTCCTTTATACATACAGGCTTTGGTTCGGCCATGAACCGCCAGACATTGAATGCCGTTATCTTCCGCTATCCGTGCGATTTGCACGCCATTGCGGTTTTCGGTGTCCCAGCCCGTTCTGATTTTCAACGTCACCGGAACTGATACAGCCTTGACCACGGCCTGAACAATTTTTTCAACAAGATCCGGGTACTGTAACAGTGCCGAACCCGCCAGCTTTTTGTTCACTTTTTTCGCCGGACATCCCATATTGATGTCGATGATTTGGGCGCCGTGTTCAACATTAAACACCGCAGCTTGGGCCATCTGATCCGGATCACTACCGGCAATTTGTACTGACCTCAGGCCAGACTCGTCACCATGTGTCATCCGATTTAGCGACTTTTCGCTCTGCCACACCAAAGGATTGCTCGACATCATTTCTGACACAGCTAAACCTGCACCAAAACGACGGCAAAGCTCACGAAAAGTGTAATCAGTGACTCCGGCCATCGGAGCACAAATTACATTGTTCGATAATTGGTATGGACCGATGCGCACCGCTATATCCCTAGGCTCTACCCCGAAGGGGCGCCAAGTTTACGGATTTTTGCACACAAAGCAAAGGCTATTATTTAAACAAAAGTGCAAATTTATTGGCCTTTGGTGGGTTGACAATCGCTAAACGGCTGAAAATTAGACTCAACAAATTATGCAGGCCAGATAAATAGCGGTTAATAAAATCAGATAATTGCATTGCTGTTGGTTTTTGCAGCAGTGCTTTTGGGTTTTGTGATGGAGCTCTGCTGTGCTTGCCTGTCAGCTGGATGTGGTGATGCACAGAGCAAAAGTTGTTACCAGGCTGTTGTTTTGACGCAAAACAACAAAAAGCACCTGAAAAAAAGCGCCAAATCTTTAGAACTGATAAGGCGCTTGATCTTCAACCTGAATTGCAGCACGAGCGACTGCTGTAGCAGGCTGTTTGTTATGGCGAAATGGCGTTCAGCTTTTTTACCGGCTCTTTTTCCGTGCGCTTAAGCGCACCCATTCTTCTTTCACTGCCACAGGGTCAAAATCAAATTCATCGGCATAAGCGTCAATGACACTTTGCGCCTGGCTTTCCAGAATACCGGAAAGCGCTAATAAACCACCTGGTTTGACATAAGCACTGATAATGCCGGACAGCTCGGCCAGTGGGCCGGCCAGAATATTTGCAACGACCACATCAACTTCGAGTTTTGGCTGATCTTTGGGTAAATACAGTTCAATTTGACCTGCAACATTATTACGCTCAGCATTGGCGCCGCTGGCTTCAATGGCCTGAGGGTCAATATCGACACCCACCACTCTTTTGGCGCCGAGTTTCAGCGCCGCTATGCCTAAAATGCCGGAGCCACAGCCAAAATCGACTACTGTTGCTTCGCTTAAATCCTGGGCGTCCAGCCATTCCATACAAAGTGCCGTGGTCGGGTGGGTGCCGGTACCAAAAGCAAGACCAGGGTCCAGCATCACGTTCACTGCTGTTGGGTCTGGAATATCACGCCAGCTTGGGCACACCCATAACCTTTTGCCAAATTGAATCGGATGGAAGTTGTCCATCCATTCGCGTTCCCAGTCTTTGTCTTCGAGCTGCTCGAGTTTATATTGCACGCCGTTTTTAAACAGGCTGGCCTGCTCTAACTGCTTAATCACTTTATCCATTTTATGTTCAGCATCAAACAGGCCTACCACCACAGTGTTGGCCCAATAAATCACTTCGCCAGGCAGAGGTTCATAAATGGGCGTGTCTTTGGCATCAACAAAACTGACGGCCTGAGCGCCCCAGCTCATCAGCATGTCGCTGACAGTTTCGGCGTGTTTTTCTGTGGTATTTACCCGCAGTTGGATCCAGGGCATGGTGATTTCCATTTGGTGCTGAAAATAAAAGAGCGGCAGTTTAGCAGTTTTCTGCACGCAAGGCAGCGTTTGACGGGCCTTTGTCTTATTTTTGCCCTTTATCAAAGCAAGAAATGCAGGTCGCGATCGCAGGAAAATAAAGTGTTGCAGCAGAGATGAGGTGGGGATAGCTGACGAAACACCAGACTAAAACTGCTGATTTTCAGCCATTTTTCCAAAGAGCTGGCGGCATCAGCAACAGATTTTGTTAGACTGCCGCCAGAGCATTGTTGTTTTGGCTACCATAGGTTTTTTATGAAAATTGTTCACATTATTCTGACGCACAGTTTTGCCGGCAGCGAACGTTATGCGGTGGAGCTTGCCAATACCCAGGCAGAGCAACATCAGGTGACGGTGATTTTGCACAAAAGAGGTTGTGAACAAAGAGCCAATGCCATCCGGCACAGATTGAGTGACAAAGTGCAGGTTCTGGTGGTGGATGGCTGGAAATTTTTTGCTATCTGGCAAGCGCGTAAGCTTATCCGCACTTTAAAACCCGATGTGGCCCATGCCCATTTAAGTGCCGGTTGCAGGGTATTACAGGGTTTAAAAGGTGTGTGCCTTCGCGTGGCCACTTTGCATATTTGCTATAAAAAACAGCAGCATGCCAAACTTGATGCCTTAATTGCCATAGCGCCGTGGCAGCTGGACGCCATACCAGAGCCCTTGAAAAACCACAGCATTCAGCTGGATAACTGGACCAACACAAAACTCACAGCGCCTGGCAGCAAAAAAGAGTTACGCCAACAACTGGGCCTTCTGGAAAACGAGCTGATTTTTGGCACCCTTGGCCGGGTGGAACAAACCAAAGGCCATGAGGTGCTGCTGCAGGCATTTTTAAAAGCCAATATCCCTAATGCCCGTCTGGTGATAGTGGGTGATGGTAAAGCTATGCCAGTGCTTAAAAAACTGGTGAGTGACCAGCTGGCCAGTAAAAAAGTGTTGCTGGCCGGTTTTAGCAGCACACCACAACACTGGTTGTATAGTTTTGATGTTTTTGTCAGCAGCGCCCGTTACGAGCCTTTTGGTTTAGTGTTTTTAGAAGCGATGCAGGCGGGTTTGCCGATTCTGGCAACAAAATCACAAGGCGCCGAATATCTGCAACCGTTATTTGGCCGTGATTTAGTGGCCATCGATGATGTGGATGCTTTGGCCAAAGCGATGCTAAAACTTGCAGCAGATCAGCCGGGGCAAATGAGCTACCCTATGCAGCGTTTTGATATTCAGGCTCGGGTACAGGATGTGGTTGATTTTTATCAACAAGAGCTATCGAAGATAAAATAAGTCGGGTTACAAAAATAAAAAACACTAAAGTCAGGATAAAAGTCAGAGACAAACATCTGCATTCTGGTTCGACCGGGCAGCAAATAACAAAAGCAAATAACAAAAAGGCTCCTTTAAGGAGCCTTTTTTACAACCAGCAGGTGGTTATTTCATACCCAGTTTATGTTCCAGGTAATGAATATTGGTGCCGCCTTTATTAAAGTTGGCGTCCGCCATAATTTCTTTATGCAGGTCGATATTGGTTTTAATACCACCGACTAACAGCTCAGACAGCGCGTTACGCATCCTTGCTATGGCAATTTCACGGCTCTCACCATAAGTGATGAGTTTGCCAACCATAGAATCGTAATTTGGTGGCACCGTATAATCGGCATAAATATGCGAATCCCAACGTACACCGTTACCACCTGGCGGGTGGAAGCGGGTGATGGTGCCAGGAGACGGAATAAAGGTTTTTGGATCTTCAGCGTTAATACGGCATTCCACGGCATGACCACGAATTACCACGTCAGACTGTTTAATTGACAGTGGCATACCAGAGGCAATGCGGAGCTGCTCTTTAATTAAATCCACACCTGTGATCATTTCTGTCACCGGGTGTTCTACCTGAATACGGGTATTCATTTCGATAAAAAAGAACTCGCCGTTTTCAAACAGGAATTCAAAAGTACCGGCACCACGGTAATTCAGATCGATACAAGCCTGCACACAACGGCCACCGATAAAGTCGCGTTGTTCCTGAGTAATACCAGGTGCCGGTGCTTCTTCCACCACTTTTTGGTGACGACGTTGCATAGAGCAGTCGCGCTCACCTAAGTGAATAGCTTTGCCCTGACCATCGGCCAATACCTGAATTTCGATATGACGTGGGTTTTCCAGGAATTTTTCCATGTAAACCATGTCATTACCAAAAGCAGCTTTGGCTTCGGCTTTGGTCATTTCAATGGAAGAAACCAGTTCTTCTTCACTGCGTACCACACGCATACCACGACCACCACCACCACCGGCCGCTTTGACGATAATTGGGTAACCAATACGTTTAGCAATAGCTTTGTTGGTGTCGGCGTCATCGCCCACAGCGCCGTCAGAGCCTGGTACACAAGGTACACCGGCTTTTTTCATCGCTTCAATGGCAGAAACTTTATCACCCATCAGGCTGATAGATTCAGGACGTGGGCCGATAAACACCAGGCCACTTTCTTCAACCTGCTGCGCAAAATCAGCCCGTTCTGCTAAAAAGCCATAACCCGGGTGAATCGCCTGGGCATTGGTCACTTCAGCAGCGGCAATTAACGCCGGAATATTTAAATAACTTTGTGGAGAAGGCGCCGGACCAATACAAATGGTCTCGTCGGCCAACAACACATGTTTGAGGTTCCTATCGACAGTGGAATGCACCGCGACGGTTTTAATACCGAGTTCTTTGCAGGCGCGTAAAATACGCAGCGCAATTTCTCCCCGGTTGGCAATCAGCACTTTTTCTAACATGGGGTCGGCCTTTTGAATTATTCGATCACAAATAAAGGCTGGTCAAATTCAACCGGCTCGCCATTTTCTACCAGAATGGCAGTGATGGTGCCCGCTTTGTCAGACTGGATTTGGTTCATCATTTTCATGGCTTCAACAATACACAAGGTATCGCCAACTTTAACGGTTTGACCCACTTCAGCAAAAGCTTTAGAAGTTGGTGAAGCGGCGCGGTAAAAACTACCCACCATTGGCGAGCGCATTTGATGACCTGTAACTACAGGAGCGGCTGGTGCCGCCGGAGCTGCTGCTGGTGCAGCGGCAGGAGCCTGCATTGGCGCTGCCTGATATTGCATTGGGGCATAATGTTGAACCGGGCCACCGCGGCTGATGCGCACTGATTCTTCGCCTTCGGTAATTTCCAGTTCGTTAATACCTGATTCTTCCAGAAGCTCGATCAATTTTTTAATTTTTCTAATATCCATGACGATGTTGCCTGACTCTTAGTTGAAATTATGGGTTGATGTTCGTGGTGGTTAAACTCGACACTGCAGACTCTAAGGCGTAACGGTAACCGTTGGCGCCGAGGCCACAAATCACCCCTTTTGCAATGTCGGATAAATATGAATGCCGGCGAAATGCCTCACGGGCATGGACGTTCGACAGATGAATTTCAATAAAGGGAATAGCCACAGCCAATAAAGCGTCGCGAATGGCCACGCTGGTATGGGTGTAAGCGCCGGGGTTTATCAGAATAAAATCCTGTTTCCCCAGGCTTTGCTGAATGGCTGTCACCAGCTCATGTTCTGCGTTGGATTGCAGGTGGCTCAGTTGTACATTCAGGCTGCTGGCATGTTCGGTCAGACCGGCAACAATTTGCTCTAAAGTGGCGGCACCATAAATATGGGGTTCACGTTGTCCCAGCATATTCAGATTGGGGCCATTCAGAAGCAAAATACGTAAAACTGAAGCCATTTGTCGCCTATTCCGTTGAAGATTCATCATCTGCTTTTATCTTGCCAAAGGCTGTCTGAAAAAGCATCTTTTTCAGTTAAAACCGGGTTGGCCCTGCAGAGTTGCCGCTTATTATAGTGAAATCGCAGCAAATGGCAGCAAAATACTGGTCTTATCAGCGGAGGGGAACTTTTTACGACCCTTGTTTTGGATCCGGAGGAATAGTCGGGCTACAGCGGCCAAATCTAATGTTCTGGCGCTCTGTAGCCCTGTTTTTCGTGCTGGTTAACCCTGATTTAACTGTTGCAGATGAGCCTGAAATTCAGCTGGTGGCATAAAACCAGTGACTCTGGATTGCGTTAATTCGCTGCCATTTGGCGCAAAAAACAATAAAGTTGGCAAACCAAGGACACTAAATTTGTCCAAAACCTGTTGATCCTGCTCAGTGGCTTTAGTCACATCAATGCGTAATAAACGGATTTTTGCCATTTCGGTTTTAACACCGGTGTCAGCAAAAGTAATATGTTCAAACTCTTTGCAGGCCACACACCATTCGGCGAATAAATCCAGCATCACATATTGGTTTGCTGCTTTGGCTTTTTCGAGTTCGCTGTCTAAATCAGCCAGGGTTTTAATATCGATAAATTTGCCGGCTTCAGCATTGTTTGTACTGTTTGCGTTACTTGTGGCAACAACAGCGGTTGAAACAGGCGCAAACCAAAACTTCAGGTTCCAGCTAAAAGTGGCCACCACTAACAAAGTTGCGAGCAACCAGCAGATGGCCTTCGCCACAGGTTTTTGCAGTTGTTGCTGCACTGTGTGTAAAAACAAAGCGGCGCAAATTGCCAATAAAGATGCCAGCACTATCAAAACCTTATCCGGCACAATGCGCTCCAGCAGCACTAAAGGCACAGATAACAGCAGGAAACCAAAACCGGCTTTAATCACGTCCATCCAGGCACCTGGCTTGGGCAGCCATTTGCCACCGCTGCTGCCAATCAGCAATAACGGCAGGCCCATGCCCATACTTAATACATAAAGTACCAAAGCGCCGTAGGCCATATCACCACTTTGCGCTATATAAAGCAGCACACCGGTCAGCGGCGCTGTGGTGCAGGGGGAGGCGACTAAACCCGACAGCGCACCCATGGTCAAAGCGCCTTTTAAACTGCCGCCTTGTTGTTTGTTACTCAGCCCACCGACTTTTTCCTGCCAGCTGCCTGGTAGTTGCAAGGTTAAAACACCAAACATGGCAAGAGCCAGCAATACAAATAAAATGCTGATGCCAATGAGTACCGCCGGATGCTGAAAATACGCCTGAAACTGCACACCGGCGCTGGCCACTACTAATCCTAATAACGAATAGGTAATAGCCATACCCTGCACATAAGCCATCGACAACCGAAAGGCGCGACCTGTGCTCAGTTGCTGGCCCTGGCCTGCAATAATGCTGGTGAGAATAGGGTACATAGGAAATACACAAGGGGTAAAAGCCAAACCTAAACCCAGCAGGAAAAACAAACCTAAAGTCCAGAGGCTGCGATCTTCAGTTAAACGGCCGGCCAGTTCAACCTGTGACGACACTGGTGCTTTGGTATTCGATGTTGTGGCGCTGTCTGGATTTGACGCGGTATCTGCTGCTGAATGATTTGTTTCGCCAGCAATATCGCCGGTTATATCACTGAGCACAGCAGCGCTATTTGTTGTATCAGTGTTGGCTGCTTGTGGCTGAAATAACGGAATTTCTTTGGTTTGTACCGGGTAACATAAACCTGCTTTGGCGCAGCCCTGGTACCGCACTTTTAATACTGCGTCTTTGTCGATATTCGACAAGGGCACCGACAACACCACCTGATGCAGATAAATTTCTGTTTTACCAAAATATTCATCTTCATACGGCATGCCGGGCGGGTAAGTGGGGTGGGAAAAATTAACAGCCACGCCGGCCAGCTTAAATTTATCTTTATAAAGGTAATAACCATCGGCAATTTGCCAGCTGATTTTGAGTGTGTTGTCTTGTTGAACAAAATCAAACACAAAAGCCTGATCAACAGGTAAAAACTGGTTACCTTGTAATTTGCTTAATAAATCATTGGCTTGCAGCGAAAAGCTCGCCAGCAATACCCAGAGCAAAATACCTAATTGTTTTAACATCAGTACCACATTCCTTTTTAATTGCAGGCGCCTTGGTGATAGCGGCTGATTATACGCAGCTTGTTGGCATCTGGTCTTTTTCCTGACGATATAGGCAGCAAAAACACCAGGCCTTAGCTTTCAAGACCGGACAAAAGTGCACTTTGTTGCAACAAGCTGAAGATAAACTTAAGTAACTGATTGATAGCACGAATAACTTCGCTCTGAAAAGCAAGCTTTGCGCGTTTTTACAAAGAAATTTTAAGCAATGCCCTTGGTTTTTTTAAGGCCTTACCCCATATCCCTGTCACTTCAAAAATTTATAAATTTGACGGCAACGTTAAAACCCCAAAACGCTTTAGGAGAAATTAAGCATGAATATTCGTCCATTACACGACCGCGTGATCATCAAACGCCTGGAAGCAGAAAGCAAATCGGCCGGTGGTATTGTTCTGACCGGCGCTTCTGCTGAAAAATCGACCCGTGGCGAAGTGGTAGCGGTAGGCAACGGCCGGATCCTGGAAAACGGTACTGTGCGTCCATTAGACGTGAAAGTTGGCGACAAAGTGATCTTCGGTGCTTATGTAGAACGCACTGAAAAAATTGAAGGCCAGGAATATGTCATCACCAAAGAAGACAACATCCTTGGTGTGATCACCGAATAAGTAACAACAAACAGATCTTCAACGTTTTCAATTGATAAAAATTTTCGAGGAATTAAAAAATGGCTGCAAAAGACGTACGTTTTGGCGATGAAGCCCGTAACAAGATGCTCAAAGGCGTCAACATTTTAGCAAACGCAGTGCGCGTTACCTTAGGCCCGAAAGGTCGTAACGTGATTCTGGACAAGTCATTCGGTTCACCCATCATCACCAAAGACGGTGTATCTGTTGCCAAAGAAATCGAGCTGGAAGACAAGTTCGAAAACATGGGCGCACAAATGGTGAAAGAAGTTGCTTCTAAAGCCAATGACGAAGCCGGTGACGGTACTACGACTGCCACTGTGTTAGCACAAAACATTATCAACGAAGGCGTAAAAGCTGTTGCTGCCGGTATGAATCCAATGGATTTAAAACGTGGTATCGACAAAGCGGTTATCGCTGCTGTTGCTGAATTAAAAGCTTTATCTCAGCCATGTGCCGACACCAAAGCTATCGCTCAGGTAGGTACTATCTCTGCAAACTCTGACGATGAAATTGGCCAGATCATTGCCAATGCCATGGACAAAGTAGGCAAAGAAGGTGTGATCACTGTTGAAGAAGGTCAGGGTTTAGCGAACGAGCTGGCTGTGGTTGAAGGTATGCAGTTTGACCGTGGTTACCTGTCGCCGTACTTCATCAACAACCCGGAAGCTGGCCAGGTAGAACTGGACAACCCGTTTATCCTGACTGTTGATAAAAAAATCAGCAATATCCGTGAATTACTGCCGGTATTAGAAGGCGTTGCCAAGTCAGGCAAACCACTTTTAATCATCGCTGAAGATTTAGAAGGCGAAGCTTTAGCGACTCTGGTTGTGAACAACATGCGCGGTATCGTCAAAGTTTCTGCGGTAAAAGCGCCAGGTTTTGGTGACCGTCGTAAAGCAATGCTGCAAGACATCGCTGTATTAACAGGTGGTGTAGTGATTTCTGAAGAAATCGGCCTGGAGCTGGAAAAAGCCACGCTGGAAGATTTAGGTACTGCTAAACGTGTGGTTATTACCAAAGACAACACCACTATTATTGATGGTTCCGGTGAGCAAGAAGCTATTAACGGTCGCGTGAAGCAAATCCGTCAGCAAGTGGAAGACGCCACTTCTGATTACGACAAAGAAAAACTGCAAGAGCGCCTGGCTAAACTGGCCGGTGGTGTTGCTGTGATTAAAGTGGGCGCTGCCACTGAAATCGAAATGAAAGAGAAAAAACACCGTGTAGAAGACGCGCTGCACGCAACCCGTGCTGCCGTTGAAGAAGGTGTGGTACCTGGCGGTGGTGTGGCGCTGGTTCGTGTTGCTGCCAAGCTGGTTGACCTGCGTGGTATTAACGAAGACCAGAACCACGGTATCAAAATTGCGCTGCGTGCGATGGAAGCGCCATTACGTCAAATCGTTGATAACGCCGGTGACGAGCCTTCAGTTGTAGTAAACAACGTGAAAAACGGTTCAGGCAACTATGGTTACAACGCTGCAACTGGCGTATACGGCGATATGCTGGAAATGGGTATTCTGGACCCAACTAAAGTAACCCGTTCTGCACTGCAATTTGCTGCTTCTGTAGGTTCTCTGATGATCACTACCGAAGCGATGGTGACAGAGCTGCCGAAGAAAGATGCTCCAGCAATGCCAGATATGGGCGGCATGGGTGGTATGGGCGGCATGATGTGATGCCCGTTGCAGCTGGCTTTTTTTAAGCCGCTGCAAAACATGCCTTTGCTTGATACAAAAACAACAAACCCGGCTAATGCCGGGTTTGTTGTTTTTAGCGTTCCCAATTTTTATAAATAAAATTCCCCCGAACTGTGCTGAGTTGCGCTGGAGTAAGAGGGGGGCCAGCTGTCGTACTGATTTAAGGTGCGATAAGAAGCTGGGTTATTGGCGAAAGCAACCACCAGTAACTACTGCGTTCGCCCGTTCGCGCCTCCCGCGCTCACTTCTGAATGCTCACTGCGCAGTTGCTGGTGTTTGCTATGCAACCTTGTTTTGCGCAAATATTGATCGCTCATGCCGTTGATTGATTATTTACAATCTAAAGATCTTAATCAGTAACAGTTAGCGTTTCGATGGGTTTTGCGGTAGGTGGAAAACATTTATTGCGAGCGGGAATGGCGATCAACCAATGACTTTCTGTTCTGTGTAGATGATATTGCCATGATTGTCTTGCCGAAAAAGGATGGTCATCTTCAGCAATTTATAATCGACCATCCGAGTATTCCAAGACATATACCGATTGTAAGCTGGGAGGATCTGATTGATCACTAGAATCTCTCTGCTCAACAGACTCACACTTACTATTCGCCTCTTTAATACCGATAGAAAAACCAAATACCGGTACTGCGGAGTGAGCATTCAAAAGTGAGCGCGGGAGGCGCGAACGGGCGAACGGAGTAGTTGCCGGTAGTTGGTTTACATCAGCAGGTTTGTCAGGCTGTTGTTAAAACCGTTGTTTCGTAAAGAATTCCAGAAAGTACAAAACAAAAAACAGCAAGACCAAAATTAGCTAACCGCGACAAAGCTCCCAAATACAAAAACAAAAAAACACCCAAAAAAAAGCCCCGCAAACAACTGCGGGGCTTTGGTTTTTAACAGAGTAAAACCGGCTTATTTATTGCGACGACGCAGCCATAATACCGGTAATAATACCAAGCTGAACCAGCCGAAATGACCACCGGAAGACTTCGGTTTTGTTACCGGCACCACTGGTGCAGGGACGTCATTTACTTTCACAGCAACAGTTGATTTCACTGCATCTTTACCATCGCTGACTGTGACTTCAAACTTAATTTCTTCTGAAGCAGTTGTCAGTTGTGGTGCTTTTACTGTGGCCTGAGCTTTGTCAGCATTGGTAATTGTTGCTGCTGTACCAGCTGTTTGTTTCCAGCTGTAGGTCAGTGTATCTGTGCTGTTGGCATCAGTTGCTGTGACCGACAAGGTTACATCAGCACCTTCGTTTACGCTGGCAGCGCTGGCTGCAGCCGCTTTGGTAATCATCGGGATGCGGTTATCACAGGCAAAACTGTCACCTGCGGCAACGTTCGAGAACACTGAACTGTTGATGTTATTCAGTTTCACATTGTCGATGACCCAACCAAAGGCGTTGGTATTAGAGTCAGACACTGCACGGAACCGCAGTTTTACCTGGTTACCGTTTAATGCTGAACCAAAGTTAATCGACTCTTCACCACCCAGATTTTCGTTCATTACACCAGTAAAGGTTTTACGGTCAGCCAATAATTCAGCAAGTTCGTCCGTGTAACCAGCACCACTGAATGAAGCATAAACCGGAGCACCTGTGCTTGGGTTGGTACCAATCTGCACTTTAGTGACATCCATCCAGGCGCCACCGTTGATGCTGATTTCAACCACACCACCGTCATATGCTTCTTCAAACTCGAAGTAGTGCCAGAAGCTCATTACAAAATCGCCACCGTAACCCACTTCAAATGAACGGGTTTCATAAGCAACATCAGAGCTGAAACCATTGTTCGCAACATACATATACTGCGAACCAACAGGGTGGCCAAAGTCAGTGAACAGTTCCGCATAGGTTGAATCCATCATGCGGCTGTTTTTCGCCAGTTCGCCACCAGACAACACCACTTCTTTAAAGTCATTTAAAGAAGAATAAGTTTCCATGTTATCTGTGCTGCTTTGATTAACAGGTGCACGTGGCGCAAAACCAATATTCACCAGATCTGACAGTTCATAACTGGTTGCAACCACACCTTCAGCCAGGCCAGGGAAACTCAGTTTCAGTTTCAGCGTGTCTGCCGTGGTGGCGCCAGCCAATTTAAACTCAACTGGTACAGAAGTTACACTGCTCAGGATATCGAGTTTAGGCAGGGTAAATTCGCCGTTATTGGCAAAAGTAACAGTCTGACCGCTGGTCACTTCCACTTTGGCTTTAACGTTTTCCAGTACTTTGCTACCACGGTTCATCAGTTTAAAGCTGACAGCACCTGTCTCGCCGTTGTCAAGAATACCGTCGTTGGTACAGAAGCCGGCGGTTACACCTTCGTAATTCGTGTTCAGGTTATGGCTGGACACCTCGAAAGTTGACAGTTCAGTCTTGTCTGATTCCACAACACCCTTATGTTGAGCATCCAGGCGGTTTGGTGATTGCGCACCTAAACCCATACCCCGGCCAGCGAAGGCTTTAAGCAGTGATTTGTAGTCTTCCGGATCTTTAGCATAAGCAGCAGCCAGAATGGCGTCGCGCGCTTCGGTATAAGTTGGGCCAACCGGCGTCATCTTATAACCATTCACCAGATAACCCAGCATACGGTGACGGGCCTGATCGAAGCTATGGCGGTCATCGTTCACCAGATTGACAAAACCATCCCACAGCGCAGTTGCCCAGACTTCACCAGCAGAGTGAACCTGTGCATTGCCTTCAGAAATTGCCACACCACGACCCACTTCGATATTGCGGAATGATTTACCGTTCACAGTTTTATCGATGGAATAAGGCACAGAACGAATGCCGTAGTAGAAAGAATCTACATAACTGATAGCCGCATAGGCACGTTGCAGCTTGTCATTGCCTGGCAGTTCCAGATCTTTGGCTTCGGCAATCATCATTAAAGCATGGAAATCACCCCAGCCTTCGCCCATAGAACGGCCCTGATTGTTGTACAGACCGTTACCATTACCCACTAAGCGGTTACTGATATAGTGACCCCATTCATGTGAAACGATGGCGTTGTCCCATGAGCTGTCTTTAAATGGACGGCTGTTAAACATTTTTACTGATACTGTTTTACCAGCGGCAATTTCAGCATAAATTTTATTACCATCAGCCAAAGAGATGCCGATATTCGGGATTTTTACGGTAGCATCAGTGCCACCCATGCCCGGTAAACCGGCCGCTGCGTTGTTTACTACAATAACGCCAATAGCACCCTGGTCCTGTGCGTTTTTCACTTTTACTGTAAAAGTACAGGTGCCGCGGTCGACAATCACAATTTTGCCGGCCATATCAGCGCCGTTGGCAGCTGCAGTACAACCGTCACGACCCGGAGCCACACCATCGTCAAACACCACAACATCGCCGCTTAAGTCAAACTGACCCTGGCCAAAACTTGAACGTTGCATTGCAGTGATGCTAATAGCAGCGCCATCTGCTGTGGCAACTACACCATAATCTTCACCAAAAGTGGCGTCTTTGCTGTCCCACAAATACATCTGCATCCGCGGTGAGCCGCCGTCTGCTGGTGTTGACATGTTGGCGTTGTTAAAACCTGAATAATCCTGCACTTCGGCACGGATTGGGTCTTTTTCTGCACCACCACGACCGTAGTTGCTCAACTGGGCATTACCGGATTTTTCGTCAAAGCCGTAGTCATAGAACAAATCGTGCAGATAGTTGTTCATATAAAACAGGTTAACGATGGCGGCTTTACGGTTGTTTACCGAAGTTTCTGCTTCGTCGGTACGGTATTTGTAGTCAAAGGTCAGTGGGGCCGTTGTTTCAGCGGCATAGTCGCCGTTACTGAAGCCGTTTGGTGCAATAGCATCAATATAAGCAAAAACGTTGTTGCCTGAGGTTGTAGTTGCGTTATCAGCCAACCAGGCATCTTTGGTGCTGATTGGGCCATGAGTCATTTTGACTAAAGGTGCAGCCAGATAAGTTGTTGCATCTTCCTGATCGGCGCTGGTTGCCGGAATGACGTTGCCATGCGGGCCATCCCATGGTTTGCCGTCATTATTGGCATAAACGCGGTAGTCAAAAGCGGCAGCATGAGCTTTTAAGCTGTTTTTAAACAGAATTTCGCCAGTCTCAGCTGAAACCACATAACTCATGTATTCAGAGTCGACTGAGCCTTCTTCTGCGAATTCAATTTCTACATAGTGCGCAGCAACCAGTGCATTTTTCTTTTCGAAATACACTGGTTTAGTACGGGGTTCGCCAATCAGTTTCAGTTTGCTGCCGTTGTTTTGTACAGCAAATACAGTGTATTTATCTGCTGATTTGTCAGCGGAAACTGTCACAGCATCTGCATCACCACCTGCTGCTTTAAATGCCGTTAATACGGCGTCATCGGACTTGGCAAAAATGGCGGCATTGGCGCCGGCAGCCAAACCTTTTGGGGCTTGTGCCAGTGTGCCTGAGCCAGCGACCAGGTTAAACTCAGCGTCCATCAGGACGTTGTATTCTTTATTAAATACTTCAACGCCTTTTAATTCCTGACGGAATTTCGCAATTTTGACACCGTCATCACTTTGATGAGAATGAACCAGCACCGGCGCCATACCTGATTGTTGACCTTTGCTGATAGCGCCTGTCATAGCATCAAGATAAAAACTGGCGGCAAATTCTAACTGGTGTTCGGCGGCAACTGCACCCAGGTTTGGTTTGCTTAAATTAACCGGAGCCCAGGCAAATGTGGTTTGGCCTGTCTGGCTGTCAACCTGATGCGCCATACCACTGACGGTCGCAACCTGAGATTGAGATTTAAGACCTGGTGCAGATAACTGGGAAGCAGAGACCTGGCAGGTGCCGAGGGCTGCGCCAACCAGAATGGGCAATAATGCCGGAGTGAACTTTTTCATTGATGTTCCTTGGGTTGTATTTTATAGGTATGGTTAAACGATTAATAAACACGTAAGTTTTATATAATTAATTGGCTGTCAAATCAACAAATCGTTAACTTGTGTCACCGAAAGTTGGATATTCAAACGCTTTAAATCAGTCAGGGGTTTTACAGTGCTCAGATACAGTTTGTTACTTGTGATAGCAGTACATTTGCCCGCATGCTCTAACGAACCTCTTATCAACAGGTCTGAGGTTAAATCGCAGAACATAAAAGCTCAGTCCGATATCACTACCACAATTAAAAAGGGAACGTCTTCTGCATTAAATAAGTCGGAGCGACACAGCATACAGATAAACGGCAAGAAATTTTTACGGGACCGGAATGCAGCGTCATGGCGGTTATATGATATTGAATTTTCTCAGTATGTAATGGCCAGTAACAGTTTGGTATTAAGCACCACAGATTTGCAGGCTTCATTGGCGAAAGCCGCTTTGACAGAAAGCGGGACGCAGTGGCGAAAAATTGCAAAAGATACCTATCAGGCCGAATTTGATATGAAGCAGATAGAGCTGGTTTACCGGCGTTTAGTCAAAGCGCAACAGCAGGTTGAGTGGTTGTTGGATTATAGTCAGCGTAACGACAAAGAGCTGATGTAGTCACAAATGTCAGCAGAATGTCATGATAGATTGCATCTCTTTGCATTTATTCACGTCTTACAACGTTATAAAAAGGTAAAAGCTATTATATTGTGTCTAATGATACATGCGGGGGTTGGCCCGCACAGACAGACTAAAGGGGTCATCTATGCGTAATACACTTATTATGTTCACTACGGCGATGGTTTTTAGTTTTGCAGCGGCAGCATCCACAGGTTCGGCCGAAGTAAAACTCAGCTGGCAGAATCCGGAAAAGTTTACTGATATTCGTCCGGGTTCAGGTACTAAAAAAGCCTATCAACAAAGAGTTATCAACGCTTTTGACAAAATGTGGGGCGATTTTGCGAAGCAACTGCCGCCCGGCTACAAACTTGAAGTTGTGATCACTGATGTTGATTTAGCCGGTGATGTCGAAGCTATGTACAGTGGAGTAGGTGCGGGTCGGACTATGAATGACATTCGGGTGATCAAAGATATTTATTTTCCGAAAGTGAGTCTTGATTACGTATTGTACGACCAGAATAAAGCCGAAGTTGCAAAGGCCGCCGGTGTGAAAATCAAAGATATGGGTTTTATGCAGTCTGGATCTTTAGGTATGGGCAGTCGTGAATTTGGTTATGAAAAACAAATGCTGGAAAAATGGTTTCATAAAGAGCTATTGCCAAAAACGAAACCTGAGATGGCGAAGTGATTTTTATATCAAACCCGCAACAGCTATAACAAGATGGCGATTTTCTGATAAATCGCCACTGCTTCTTCTCTGCTCAGTTGGCCACTGCTTGCTGCCCGCCCAATAGTGCTGCTGACTTTCACCGAATCATTGTTTTCTGTTTTTTGTTCATCTGTTGTATTTTGCGGTTTTACTTGCGACAACAGGTTCACCGAGTTGTCGGTATTGAGGTTAGACACGGTTTTTTTGGCAATATCAGTAACGCTTTGGGCTTTGTCTTTTGCCGGAAATCTCAGGTTATTTTCGGCTTCAGTGGTGAATCGCAGTTTATCTGATGAAACCGCAGCTGCAGTAAGATTCATGATTAGAGCCTCCACTTGCATAATGAACCCGAAAAACGCATCAAAAAGCCTGCAAACGCTGTTTAATAATAGCTCAGCGGCTTAAAGCTGTACGAAATTCATTCAGCGTTTTGTGGAGTAACTGTAATTGTTTGACCACCAGCTCCAGCGTAGCGGTGTTAAATTGTTGGGTGAGACGCATTGATGCTACTTGTTCTGCGGTTTCTGACAGATAAGGTAAAAAACGTGGACTGCTGACTCTGAATAATGAATCGGCAGGGAAAATTGCCTGATGTTTGCCTTTACCTTGTTGTGCCATTTCATCCAGCAGTGCGTCTGCATCCACGGCTTTGCGATAAAGTTCTTTTAAATTCTGATCAAGCTGATTAAGTAACTGTTCCATACCAAACCCTTTTAAAAAATGGCTGGCATTATGCCACAACTGCCTCTGTTACAGGCAAAGCATAGGTGCTGTTCTGTGTTTTTTAGCCCGGAATTTTTTGCGACGGCAGTTTTCATCAGGTCAGATTTGTTATATCATCTCATTTCTTTTTTTGGCAGCAGCAGGCCCCCGAATGTTTGATCAAATTCGTCATACCCTGGATAAAGTAGGGATTGCAGTGACATCCTTATGCGCTATCCACTGCATCATGCTGCCGGTGTTATTACCTGTATTGCCTTTGCTTGGTCTGACATCAGTGCATAACCACGCGCTGGAGCGTATTGTACTTTTGGTGACTATGGTGCTTGGTTTTATTACGCTTTTTGCCGGTTTCCACCGTTACCACCGAAAGTTGTACCCCTTTTATTCATTATTTCTGGGTGGTTTTATTTATTGGCAAAAAGACCTGTTAGGCCATGAATATGAACATTATGTGCTGATAGTGGGTGCTGCTTTTGTGGTGCTGGCGCATGTGCTGAATATCAGGCTCTGTAATCATTGTCATAGCTGTGAAAGCCATTAATTTTACAGCTATTTCTTAAAAAACTGCGTTATTCAAACCAGTTTTTGGCTTCATTGGGAAAGTTACAAAAAATCCCGTCTACACCCATCTGCTGTAACCTTCTGGCTTCGCGCTCATTATTTACAGTGTAAACATAGACTTTAAGTCCGCGCTGTTTTGCATCCTGCACCATTTTTTCATCAATAAAAGCCCGGTCACAATGAACTGAAACTGCACCAATTTCTGTGGCAAAAGCACAATAATTCAGTGGAATAGACGCAGTTAAAGCGCCAATGGCAAGCTCAGGGATGAGTGTCTTAAGCTGTTGTAACAGCGGATGGTGAAAAGACGAAATCAACAGTGTTGACCAATCGGTACCCAGCTCGCTGCGTGCTTTATGCAGCAGCTTCACCAGCAGTGCTGCCGTGTCGTGGCCTTTGAGCTCAATATTCAGTACACAGCGGTTTTGCACAAGTTCAAGCACTTGCCACAAAATAGGGATTTTTTCCCCGGCACCTGCATCCAGCTTTAACAGCTCGGGCAGTGAATAATCTTCCAGCACACCGGTGCCGTTAGTGGTGCGGTTGAGCTCGCGGTCGTGAATCACCACCAGCTCATCCTCGAGCGCATACACATCAATTTCAATGCCGTCAGCGCCACAATCTAAGGCTGCCTGAATGGCTTGGAGGGTATTTTCCGGAAAGTGACCGCTGACACCACGATGGGCAAAAATAAACATCGGTCACCTCCGGTTTTATTTAGTGTTGTTTAGCGGCAAAAGCCTCACCCATACGGGTCACAGCACCAGGGTATTGTTGTGGTAAAAATTCAATTTTGTCCGGTGCAAAAGCCAGAATCACAGTTGAACCCAGCTTAAAGCGGCCCATTTCAGCACCTTTTTCCAGATGAACTGCATTGGCGCCCGTAGCTGGGTAGCTCCAGCGGAAAATGTCTTTGCCTGTTGGTGGGGTAATAGTGCCGGCCCAGACAGTTTCGATGCTGGCCACAATAGTTGCACCTACTAACACCAGCGCCATAGGGCCAATTTCAGTGTCAAAAATAGTCACTACACGCTCGTTGCGGGCAAATAAACCCGGCACATTGGCGGCTGTTAACGGGTTGACTGAAAACAGCTCACCTGGCACATAAATCATTTCACGTAAGGTACCTGCGACCGGCATATGAATGCGGTGATAATCTTTTGGCGCCAGATAAATACAGGCAAATTCACCATTTTGATAAGGCGCAGCTGTTTCAGCCAAACCACCCAGCAGAGCTTGTAATGAATAGTCATGGCCTTTGGCCTGAATGAGTTTGTCGCCGTTTATTTTGCCAAGCTGACTGATAGCACCGTCCACCGGATGCGCGATGATATTGGCATCTTGCACCACTGGGCGCAGACCCTCTTTCAGCGGGCGAGTGAAAAATTCATTAAAGCTTTTATAATCAGACGCATTTTCATATTTGGCTTCGGCCATATTGATGCCATAAGATTTAATAAAAAGTTTGATCAGTGCATGTGTTAATGCACCTAAACGTGCCGCAGCCAATAAACCCACCAGACGGGAAATCAGATGTTTGGGCATGATGTACTGCAGGGTGATTTTAAATTTATCCATCAGTGCGGATCCTTAATCAACTTTAAAAAAATTCGGTTTATCCTGTTCCATACTCAGCAGGATTTTATGATAGTTATCAAAACGTTCAGTCGACACTTCACCAATTTCTATGGCGTGATGTAAAGCGCAGCCAGGGTCGTTGCCATGTTTACAGTCACGGAATTTACAACGGCCGAGCCAGGGGCGGAATTCTTTAAAACCCCAGATCACTTCATCAGGCTCTAAGTGCCAGAGTGCAAATTCGCGGATACCGGGCGAGTCAATTAAATTGCCGCCTTCAGGCAGATGATATAAACGGGCAACAGTAGTGGTGTGCTGGCCAAGTCCTGAGTTATCAGACACTTCTTTGGTCAGTACCTGTACCTGTGGCAATAAATTGTTCACCAGGGACGATTTACCCACACCGGACTGGCCAACAAAAATGCTGGTGCCGGATTGTAAATAAGTATCCAGCTGCGCCATGCCTTCACCGGTTTTGGCGCTTAACAACAGCGTTTCATAACCAATTTTGCGGTAGGTATCGAGCTGTTTTTCAACTTCAAGACGTTGTTCGGCAGTTAACAAATCAATTTTGTTCAGTAATAACAAAGGTTTGATTTGCATAGCTTCAGCCGCAACCAGATAACGGTCGATAATATTCAGCGAAAGTGAAGGCAAAACGGCAGAAACAATAATCAGCAAATCGATATTGGCCGCTACGGGTTTGAGGCCATCATAAAAGTCCGGCCGCGACAATACAGAGCTGCGCTCCTGCACAGCTTCTATCACGCCGCTGATACCGGCCTGAGGTTGCAGCGCACGGCGCCACACCACTTTGTCACCACAAACCAGGGACGTGATAGTACGGCGGATATTACAACGTTCAATGGCGCCGTTCTGGTCTTCCACATCGGCATGTTGGCCAAAACGGCTGATCACAACACCTGCTTCTGTGTCACCCAATTGGGTGTGCTGCATTTGTTGTTCGGCTTTAGCGGCTTTTTTTTCCAGTCGTTCCAGCCGTTTTTGCTGGTTACCGGCAATACGATCGGTTTGGCGTTGACTGAGGTGTTTCTTTTTCGTCACTGTATCTCAAGAGCCCTGCGGGCGTTTTCCAGTTGGCGTCAGGCGTAGTATGATACTAGCATTCACTCAAGTAACAAAGTAGCAATCCCATAAGGTGCCTTTTATGTCTGTTAGCGAGAACAATTTAGTCTGGATTGATTTGGAAATGACCGGCCTGGAGCCTGATATTGATGTAATTCTGGAAATGGCCGTGATCGTCACCGACAGTCAGCTGAATATTCTGGCCGAAGGCCCGGTGTTTGCCATTCAAACGCCGGACTCTGTGCTTGATAACATGAGCGCCTGGTGTGTGGAACAACATGGCAAAAGTGGTTTAACCCAACGTTGCCGCGAAAGTAACACTGATTTAGACAGTGCAGTTGATCAAACCATCGCCTTTTTATCTCAGTATGTGCCGGCCGGTAAATCGCCAATGTGTGGCAATAGCATAGGGCAGGACAGGCGTTTTCTGGTGAAATATGCCCCTAAACTGGAAAGCTTTTTCCACTACCGCAACCTGGATGTCAGCACTGTGAAAGAGCTGGCCAAACGCTGGAATCCGGAAGTAACCAAACTGGTGAAAAAATCATCAAGCCATCTGGCGATGGATGACATCCGCGACTCAATTGCTGAATTAGTCACCTATCAACAGCACTTTTTCCGTTTGCCTTCATAAAATGCTTGCAAACTCAATTTGATTTTGTAAAATGCGCCCCGCTTAGTTGCGAAGTTAGCTGAAAGCCAACTACACAACTAAGTGGTGGAAAGAAGAAATTGATGCGGGCATAGCTCAGTTGGTAGAGCGCTACCTTGCCAAGGTCGAGGTCACGAGTTCGAATCTCGTTGCCCGCTCCAAATTCTTCAGACGATACGATGCGGGCATAGCTCAGTTGGTAGAGCGCTACCTTGCCAAGGTCGAGGTCACGAGTTCGAATCTCGTTGCCCGCTCCA
>NZ_JAVBXS010000013.1 GCF_030824435.1 Rheinheimera sp. | reverse complement strand
GCCAGGCCGTGATATCAGCTATGTCTGTTGTATTGCCTTTGATGTCATTTTGGCAACCGGACCTGAGTTGTTTTAGCGTGTAGCAGAATTTTTGTTACAACTTAACGGCATGAAAGCTGCCGAACTTTTGTGCAATTGCTTGTTATTGAATATGTTTTAGTTAAAATGTTGTAACTTTTTCAGACCGGAGAAACGCAAGTGAAAATGCAAGGAATAAGCACACTGCTGGGCATGCTGGTTTTGCTTTCAGGCTGCAATACTGTGCCGCAAAAGGGCGATTTAATGCTGAACCAATTGGACGGTTCACTGGCGCAACTGCAGGTTGACACTAAACAACTACATCAGCGGCTGCAAAGATTAACCGAGAATAAAAGTTGTCAGCAAAATGCCCAATGTAAAATTCTGGCTGTTGGGCACAGACCTTGTGGCGGGCCTGAACAATATCTGGTGTATTCAAGCCAAACAACAGATGAAAAGCTGCTGGCTATTACCAGTGAAAGATATAAAAAACTAAAACAAGAACAACAACAACGACTTGGGTTGCGTAGTACCTGCCAGATCATGCCACAACCCGTGGCGGCCTGTCAGCAGCAACAATGCGCCTTGTTGCCTTAGCAACATAAAAAAAACGCAGCTGATGCTGCGTTTTTTCCAAACAAAATCAATCAGGCTTTATTTTTAAAAGCGTCACAAGCGACTTTATCTACACACTCACCATACAGATATAAACTGTGGTGGGTAAGCTTAATGCCATTTTTCTCGGCAATTTCCAGCTGCTTGCGTTCTATATCATCATCTTCAAATTCAATGACTTTGCCGCAGCTTAAACAAACCAGATGGTCATGATGATCAATACGGCTTAATTCAAATACCGACTTGCCACCTTCAAAGTGGTGACGGCTGACAATGCCTGCATCGTCAAACTGGTTTAACACACGGTACACAGTGGCCAGACCTATATCTTCACCAATTTCCAGCAGAATTTTATATACGTCTTCAGCGCTGATGTGCTGGTGACCTGGGTCCTGTAAAATTTCCAGAATTTTTACCCGTGGCAGGGTAACTTTCAGGCCGGCTTTGCGAAGTTCACTGTTGTGATCTGACATCTGTATCGTTACTCATAATTGCTGTTGGCTTGGATTATAAAGCTATTCTCTTTGATTGGAAAAGTAAAATCTCCTGTTCCAAAGCGAGGGAAGTTTGGTATCTCACCTTGTTTCAGGTTATGCTTCTCGTTACAGGTCTTACCAGATGGAGCTTTTATGCGCTGGGCATTTAAACCCGCAGTGATGCGGCATTTATTAAACTTCTGGCCGCCGTTTTGGTGTAACGGCATTAAAGTAGAAAAGCTGGCCGATGATTATCGTTATGCCAGAGTAAGTCTGAGTGACAGACCCTGGCGGCGCAATATCAATAGCAGCCAGTTTGGCGGCACCATGTTTGCGATGACCGATCCTATTTACCCTTTGCTGCTGATGGGCGCTTTGGGCAAAGAATATATGGTGTGGGATAAAAAGGCCGACATTGATTACATCAAACCAGGACATGGCACCTTAACGGCAGAGTTCTGGCTGGGGGATGCTGTTGTTGATGAAATTAAAGCGGCTACAGCGGATGGTGATAAATATTTCCCGCAGTTTCTGGTCCATATTAAAAACAAACACAATGATATCGTCTGTGAAGTCAACCGCACTGTGTATATCCGCAAAAAGCCAAAACACCGGCAGCAACAAGCTGGCAGCGTGTAACCAGTTTCAGTGGCAGTAAAACAGTAGTTCCGTCTTACGTAAACGCAGAAAATTCAGCGGACACAAAAACAAAAACCACCGTCTAGCGGTGGTTTTTGTTTTGGCTGAAGCTTATAAACCTTCGAGGTCTTTCAGACTCAGTTCATCATAAATTTGTTTGCACCACTGTTTCACACGGGCTTCAGTCAGCTCAGGTTGACGGTCTTCATCAATACCTAAACCAACAAAATGGTCGTTGTCGGCCAAAGCTTTGGACGCCACAAAGTTGTAACCTTTGGTTGGCCAGTTACCGACAATAATGGCGCCTTTAGGCTCGATAATGTCACGCAGCGTGCCCATGGCATCGAGGAAATATTCTGCGTAGTCTTCCTGATCACCACAACCAAAAATAGCGACTAACTTATTGTTAAAGTCGATATTTTCCAGCTCAGGGAAAAAATCGTCCCAATCACACTGGGCTTCACCGTAATACCAGGTTGGAATACCAAACATCAGCAAATCGTAGCTGGCGATATCTTCTTTGCTGCTTTTTGCAATGTCATGCACGGCAATTAAGTTTTTGCCCAGCTCTTTTTGAATCATCTTGGCGATATGTTCAGTGTTACCGGTATCGCTGCCGAAAAATATACCTACAGTTGCCATATAAGTGCCTTTTACCTTGCTAACGCTGCGCTCAGCAGTTGTTCAATCAGCGCACTGCGGGTCAGTTGCAGTGCCTGTGCTCTGGCATCCAGTTGCGAATACAGCTCTGCTGTCACTTTGCACTCGATGCGTTTTAACCCTTTGGTTTTGTCACGGCGGATCTGGTTTCTTTTATTCAGTCGCAGCTGCTCTTCACGCGGTAACGGGTTGGTTTTAGGCCGACCCGGCCGCTTTTCGCCGGCAAATAAATCAAGAGTTGTGCGATCTGTGGCAATTTTCGCCATTAACCTAACCCTTTTGACTCATAAATAAACTGAATAACACCTTTGGCCAGAAAGCCGGCACAACCCAAAAATAATACTATCCAGACGAATACCCGGCCAAATTTTGGCACATCGCCTTTTTTTAATACGTCCTGAATTGCCATTCCAATCAAAAAAAACAATACGCTGAGGAAAAACCACAGGCTGGCTGCCTCAATTTGTTCCATATATTCATTTAACATGGTGATGACCTTCAAAAAAACGCGCGCACTATAGCACAAAGCACAAAAATTTTTATGCGCTAGCTCAATAAAAAATCTGCCACTATCTTGCTAAAAGCAGCTGGTTTTTCCGCATGGAGCCAATGGCCTGTGCCCTGAATCACTTTTGCTCTGGCATTCGGGAATAGCTGTTGTATCTGGCCTTGATGTGATGGCAGTAAATAATCAGAGTCACCACCTTTAATAAAAAGTACAGGGCCGGTATAAGGCCCTTTGGCTTGCGGTGCTGCCAGAATAGCGGGGTAATTGGCTACAAGGGCAGGTAAATTTAACCGCCATTGAAATTTATCACCTTCTTTCACCAAATTTTTTAGCAGAAACTGGCGTACACCAAGCTCCTTGACGGACAGACTGAGCTGCTGATCGGCCTCTCGTCTGTCCGTTAAGGTGGCAAGGTTGATATGTTGCATGGCCTGCAAAATGCCGAGGTGGCGGGGTTCGTTCACCACAGGGGAAATATCGGCCAGCACAAGTTTTTGTACCCGCTCTGGTGCTTGCAGCGCCAGCTGCATCGCAACTTTACCCCCCATAGAATGACCAAGCACTGATACTTGCACAAGCCCCAAAGCATCAAGAGTTTCAATGACATCGGCTGCCATCAGCGGGTAATTCATCTGGTCGCTGTGCGCTGAACGGCCATGGTTACGTAAATCCAGATTGATGATTTGAAATTTGTCCTGCAAGGCACGGGCTATGACGCCAAGGTTTTCGTAACTGCCAAACAAACCGTGGATCAATACCAGTGGTTCGCCTTGGCCTGTTATGTCAGTATGTAATATCATGCTTATCCTTTGACAACGACGCGCTATAAAAAAAGTGCGGTCAGCCTAGCAAAATACCGGGCTGGCGTCAGCCAGTGTCAATTTATATAATGCCGACTGTCGGTTTGGGTTTTAAGGTATCTTTATGAAAACAATAGAAATAGATGATGATCTTTATCATTATATCGCCAGTCAGACCCAACAGATTGGCGAGAGTGCTTCAGAAATTTTACGGCGTTTGTTGTTGCCGCAAAACGGCACTGTCATCCCAGCGCAATCTGAAACTGTTAGTGTGACTGCGCCAGCGCAGGCATCACAGGTTCAGGATCAAAAAGTATTTGATATCTTAAGTAAACAGGATTTACAGGCAGAACTCAGCGTGGTTGGCCGTTTTTTAATTATTTTGTCAGCCCTGGCGCGGGCACACAAAGCACAGTTTGCCAAAGTGCTGGATATTAAAGGCCGCAACCGCGTGTATTTTGGCCGTAAAGAAGCAGATTTATTGGAAGCGGGCAGCAGCACCAATCCAAAACCTATTCCAAACAGCGAATTTTGGGTGATCACCAATTCCAACACCACCCGCAAAAAAATGATGTTAACCGAAGCTGCGTTAAAGCTGGGTTATTCACAGGAAGAAGCAGAACTTATCCGGGATTTTTTATAAGGAATTTATATGTCGGTTCACCCGCTTGCCGGACAAACAGCGCCAAGAAACATACTGTCGAATATCGCCTTGTTATGTTCAGAGTACTACACACTGCAGCCAGATTTAACCATTCAATCACAAAGGGTTAGTTTTGGTACTTCAGGGCACAGAGGCAGTGCAACCGACCGTTCTTTTAACGAAGTTCATATTAAAGCCATTTGCCAGGCCGTTGCTGAATACCGTAAAGCGCAGGGCATCAATGGCCCGTTATTTTTGGGTAAAGACACTCATGCACTGAGTGAACCTGCTTTTATCAGCGCAGTGCAGGTGCTGATTGCCAATGGGGTCACTGTCAAAGTGCAACCCGACAACGGCTATACACCAACCCCTGTGATTTCACATGCCATCTTGGGCTACAACAGAGTAAAACCAGCAGCACTTGCAGATGGTATTGTGATTACACCTTCGCATAATCCACCCAAAGATGGTGGTATTAAATACAATCCGCCGCATGGTGGGCCAGCCGACACTGATGCAACAAGCTGGATTGAACAACGTGCCAATGCATTGATTGGTGCAGCTTTGGCCAGCGTCAATTGTCTGGATTATCAGCAGGCACTCAAAAGCCCGCTCTATCAGCTTTATGATTATATTGGCCCTTATGTTGACGACCTGGCCAATGTGGTTGATATGGCAGCCATTGCCAAAGCCAAAGTAAAAATTGGTGTGGACCCATTAGGTGGTTCCGGCATCGCGTTCTGGCCTGTGATTGCCGAAAAATATGGCCTTGATTTAACTGTGGTTAACGACATTGTCGACCCGACTTTTGCCTTTATGCCTTTGGATAAAGACGGTCAAATCCGTATGGACTGCAGCTCGGCTTATTCAATGACCAACTTAATTAAACTGAAAGATCAGTTTGATATAGGTATTGGCAATGACCCTGATTTTGACCGTCACGGCATTGTGACCCGAAATGGTGGTTTGCTTAATCCAAACCATTATCTGGCTGTTGCTATTAATTATCTGCTCAGCAACAGACCACAGTGGGGCCTTGACAAAAAAATTGGCAAAACCCTGGTCTCCAGCGCTTTAATTGACCGCGTAGTGGCGGGACGTGGCCGTACTTTGTTTGAAGTACCTGTTGGTTTTAAATGGTTTGTGGACGGGTTGCATCAGGGCACTCTGGTGTTTGGTGGTGAAGAATCGGCCGGCGCCAGCTTTTTGCGTTTTGACGGCACTGTCTGGTCGACTGACAAAGACGGTTTTATTCTGGGTTTATTGGCCGCAGAAATGTTCGCCAAAACCGGTGTTGACCCTTATGCCCAGTATCAGGCGCTGACCCGCGAGTTTGGTGCGCCTTTGTATCGACGTATTGATGCGCCGGCCGATTTTGCGCAAAAAAATGCGCTTAAAAATCTCAATGTCGAAAGTGTTTCACAAAGCAGCTTAGCCGGCGACGCTATTTTGGCCGTGTTAACCAAAGCACCAGGTAATAACGCCAGCATTGGTGGGGTAAAAGTGGTGACTCAGAATGGTTGGTTTGCCGCCAGACCGTCCGGCACTGAAAACAGTTATAAAATTTATCTGGAAAGTTTTGTTGATGCTGCCCACTTGCAGCAGTTGGAGCTGGACGCAAAAGCTTTTGTCGACAGTGTTTTTCAGCAGTTAAACTGAGTTGTCAAGCGGCTGCATTCGTATGTAATTAAATTACAAATGCAGGCCGAAATGGTCTGTTTCCTTGACGAATAGCCGTACATTCTGTAATTTTACTACAAGAATAATCAAAGCAGCGCCGTTCCATTAAAGGTTGCGCTGCGGTTATTGCCCTTGCTGGCAATCGGATTTGGCAAACTGGAAATGGCTTATGAACCCTACTACAACCGAAACTACCGTAGCGGTAGCTGCGTTACCTTCTGCTGCTGAACTGAAAGACCGGATCATCCGGCACCTGCACGGTACACTGGGCACTGATGTCAATAAAGCCAGCCCACAAGCCTGGTGGCGCGCCACCTGCGCTTCTATTAACGAATTTGTGTATGACGGCTTGCGTAATACCCAGCGCACGCATTACCAGCAAAATACCCGCGCCGTGCATTATTTCAGCCTTGAATACCTGATGGGCCGTTTGTTCAGCAACAATCTGCACAATTTGGGTTGTTATGAAGCCGCCAAACAGGCGTTGGCTGAGCTGGGTATGGACATTGCCGATTTAGAACAGCAAGAAGAAGATATGGCGCTGGGCAACGGTGGTCTGGGCCGTCTTGCCGCTTGTTTTATCGACTCGCTGGCGACCTTAAATTACCCGGCTATAGGTTATGGCATTCATTATGAACATGGTTTATTTAAGCAGGAATTTCAGCACGGTTTTCAGATAGAAAGACCTGACAGCTGGCGTGAATACGGCAACCCCTGGGAAATTTGCCGTCCTGAATCTATTCAGGAAATTTCGGTATATGGTTATGTTGAAACCGTGTACGACCTGCAAGGTAAAATGAAAAAAGTCTGGCACCCTGGCCGTATTATTAAAGCCGTGCCATGGGATATTCCGGTGGTGGGTTACAACGGCAGTTCGGTGAACGTATTGCGTTTGTGGGAAAGCCGTGCCAGTGACTTTTTTAACTGGGACGTGTTTAACTCTGGCGGTTATATTGATGCCGCGCGCGAAAATATCGAAGCGGAAACCATCTCTAAAGTATTGTATCCAAACGATGAAACCGAAGCGGGCAAAGAGCTGCGGCTGATTCAGCAGTATTTTTTCTGCTCAAGTTCACTCAAAGACATTATCCGCCGTTATAAAAGGGCGCATGGCGACGACTGGAGCCAGTTTGCCAAACAAGTGGTCATTCAACTGAACGACACTCATCCTTCAGTGGCTATTCCTGAGCTGATGCGTATTCTGGTTGATCGCGCTGAAATGAACTGGGAAGAAGCCTGGAATATTTGCCAACACGTTTTTGCTTATACCAACCATACCTTGTTGCCGGAAGCGCTGGAAAAATGGCCGGTGCGGTTATTTGAAAAAGTATTGCCACGTCATCTGGAAATTATTTACGAAATTAACCGCCGTTTCCTGGTGGAGCAGGTTGATGTACGTTGGCCTGGTGATGTGGAGAAAAAACGCAAACTGTCCATCATCGAAGAAGGCCACGACCCTATGGTGCGGATGGGGCATTTATCGGTGGTCGGCTCTTTCAGAGTGAACGGTGTGGCCGAAATTCACTCTCAGTTAGTGAAATCGGATTTATTCCCAGAAATGGTAGCTTTATGGCCGGACAAATTTACCAATATCACCAATGGTGTAACACCAAGACGCTGGTTAAAAGCCTGTAATCAACGTTTATCGAAATTACTGGACGCTACTGTTGGCAAAGACTGGCCAACCCATTTACATCAGCTGTCAGAACTGAAAGCTCATGCCGACAGCCCTGCAATGCAAGACGCTTTTATGGCGATTAAGCAGCAGAACAAAGCTGATTTGGCTGACGAAGTGAAAAAGCTAACTGGTATTGCCATAGATCCACACGCACTTTTTGACGTGCAAATTAAACGTCTGCATGAATACAAACGTCAGCATCTGAATTTGCTGCATATTCTGGCGTTGTACCGTCGTATTTTGCAAAACCCGGATTACGACATGGTGCCAAGGGTATTCCTGTTTGGCGCTAAAGCTGCGCCCGGTTATAAACTGGCCAAAGAAATTATCTATGCCATCAATAAGATTGCCGAAAAAATTAACCACGATAAAAGGGTTAAGAACCGCTTAAAAGTGGTGTTTATGCCGAATTACCGGGTCAGCCTTGCTGAAAAAATGATCCCGGCCGCTGATGTGTCGGAGCAAATTTCCACCGCTGGCAAAGAAGCCAGTGGTACCGGCAATATGAAACTGGCGTTGAACGGTGCCATTACCGTTGGCACCATGGATGGCGCCAATATTGAAATTGTTGAGGAAGTAGGTGCAGACAATATTGCGATTTTTGGTTTAACTGTTGACGAAGTAAAAGCGCTACAGGAGCAGGGTTATAACAGCTGGGATTATTATTACAATAACCCTGAGCTAAAGGCCATTTTGGATTGGCTGGAAACAGATTATTTTACCCCGGGTAAACCAGGTGAACTGGCGGCTATTAAACGCAGTTTGCTGGAAGGCGGTGACCCTTATCTGGTGCTGGCAGACTTCCCATCTTATGTAAAAGCGCATGAAACCATTGATAGCTGGTACAGAGATAAAACACTCTGGGCGAAAAAAGCCATTCTCAATACTGCGAGTGTTGGCAAGTTTACCTCAGACCGCTCTATTGAAGATTACGTGCAAAGGGTGTGGCAGCTGAAAAAATGCCAGATTGGGCAGAAATAAGCGCTGAGACACAAACTAAAAAAGCCTGCGATTGCAGGCTTTTTTGTCGGACAAGACTAGCCGGTACTTAGGGGGCATCTGCCGACCAATGGCCTTCTTTAATAAGTTCCGCTATTGCCAGTTCAAATTCCGCAGCTCTGCTGAACACGACAGATTTTCGACTGAGCGCGGCATACACCGGGGTTTGTGATAACACCAGCGGCGTTAACACTAACTTCTGATAAGCGGGAAAATTGCTGATGGCGTATTGCAGGTAGTCTTTGTCTTCGATCAAGGCCTGAGCTCTGCCTTTGAGTACCAGTTCAGTTTTTGCTTTGCGATGAGGCATCAACACTATTTTTTTAGCCTGAATGGGATCTTTAGCAAAAGCATTAAATTGCGGCCCCATATAACCGCCCTGAGTTAAAGCTATGGTACCGGGGAAAAGCCGTAACTCTTTCAGATTACTGATAAAATGCCATTCAGTCATCTCTGAGGTTACGGCCAGTACCAAAGTTTCAGTATGATGGGGCGCCAGAAACAACATGGCTTGCTCGCGCTCAGGGGTTTTGCTGAGGTTAAACATTAAATCCAGTTTACCTTGTTGCATCAGTAATAAAGCGCGGCCCCAGGCAATATCCAGATATTCAGTGTTGCAGTGAAGTTTTGCCGCCAGTCGTTCAGCCAGAACCACCCGGCTGCCTTGCCAGCGTCCATCCTGCCAATAGGAATAAGGCGGAAAGTCATTGACCTGAACTCTGATAGTGCAGGCTTGTGCTGAAAAAACAGCAGAAAATAACATCAGCAGAGCGATTATCCATATCTTCATGCCGAACACCACAAACACTATAAAGGGCTTATTTCAACACCATAGCAGAGCTGGTAACACTGAGCAAACGACGGCGCAGTGGGGAATATTTAGTTACATCTTGGCTTCGGAAAATTTCCATTCTGACTGGAAATGGCATTCGGGCATCCCCATAAAGTGACAAGCTATTATGTTGTATCTGGCAGCGATACAGAACCATTTGCGGTTGGAGTAGTCAGAAACGCGGGTTTATCAAGAGGTTTATTGCATGAAACAATCCTGGCAATCAGGGTCACAGCCGGTTTTTATCAATATCGGCAAAACACGTAGTGGCGGGCTGTTCAGCGTTATTTTTATGGTGTTGGCAGCTTTGGCATTTTTAGTTTTTGGTGTTGGTCTGTTAATGATTATTGCCACAGTGGCAGTGTTATTGTTTCCCTGGCTTTGGTGGAAAAAAAAGCAGTTGCTGAAAAAAATGCAACAGATGCAGGAAATGCACAGAGCCCAGAGTGGATATCAGAGCGAATATAGTGCCGCTCCGGACGACAATCTGAATAACAAAGGTGTTGTAATTGAAGGCGAAGTGATAGTTAAAAATGAACAGAGCAACAAAAACCTGAGTTAACGGTAGTTTTGGATCTGCTTACCCGATACAACACTACAGGGTTTTATGTATGACTTTGTAGTGCTGTTTTGGCTAGATGCTTTTATCAGCACAATCAGCTGCTGTTTTTCAGTCAAATCAAGCCGCTTTTGCACTTAAATTCCAGCACTACAGAGTGATATACTCGCAGTTTCCCGAATCAGTTGTTGTGCCTGTGATGATCCCGAAGTTAACACCCGAACATAGCTTGCCTGAAATTGTATTGGCCTTTCGCAAAGCGTTGCAAGATGCCGGTTTTGCCGGTGATATTGAAACCAGTTATGCCGCCAGACTCGCCGTTGCCACCGACAACAGTGTCTATCAGGCCTTGCCTCAGGCTGTGTTATTACCCCGTCATCTGGCTGATTTGCAGCTGATCACCAAAACTTCGCAACAATCACAGTTTCAAACCTTAAAATTCAGCCCAAGAGGCGGTGGTACCGGCACCAACGGTCAGGCGCTGACTGAACATCTGGTGGTCGATTTATCGCGCCATATGCGTGAGATTCTTGAATTTAATGCCAAAGAACGTTGGGTGCGGGTGCAGGCAGGAGTGATTAAAGATCAGCTCAATGCTTTTTTAAAACCTTATGGTTTTTTCTTTGCACCGGATTTATCTACCTCTAACCGCGCCACTATTGGCGGTATGGTCAATACCGATGCTTCGGGTCAGGGCTCTTTGGTGTATGGCAAAACCAGCGACCATGTGCTGGCACTCAAAACTGTGCTGGTGAGCGGTGATGTGCTGGATACGGCGCCCATACCGGTAAAAGAAGCTGAGCAGCTTGCTACGCAGCAAAATGACATTGGTGCCATTTACCGTCAGGTACTTGGCAGCACACGCGATTATCGTGCCGACATCCTGAGCAAATTTCCAAGGCTAAACCGTTTTTTAACAGGTTACGATTTAGAACACGTCTGGAATGACGATTTAACCCAGTTTGATTTAGGCCGGGTGATCACAGGTTCGGAAGGCTCTTTGGGTTTTGTTGCCGAAGCCAAACTGAACGTGACGCCTATTGCGCCTTTTAAATGTCTGGTGAATGTGAAGTACGACAGTTTTGTCAGTGCTTTAAAAAACGCACCTTTTTTGGTAGCGGCACAAGCCACCTCGGTAGAAACCGTTGACAGCAAAGTGCTGGATTTAGCGCGCCAGGACATTATCTGGCATCAGGTCAAAAACTACATTGAAGATGTGCCGGGCAAAACCATGTTGGGCCTGAATATGGTGGAATACAACGCTGAAAATGAAAGCGACATGCAGCAAAAGGTGGCACTGCTGGAAGGCCGGCTGCAACAAGCCTTAGCAACAGGTGACAGCGGCATTATTGGTTATCAGCTGACGTACGATTTAGGCGCCATCAATCAGATTTATGCGATGCGGAAAAAAGCCGTTGGTCTGTTAGGCAATGCCAAAGGCCAGCAAAAACCTTTGCCTTTTGCTGAAGACACTGCTGTGCCACCTGAAAATCTGGCCGATTTTATTATTGAATTCAGAGCATTACTTGACAGTCATGGCCTCAGCTACGGCATGTTTGGTCATGTGGATGCCGGTGTGCTGCATGTGCGCCCAGCCCTTGATATGTGTGACCCAGAGCAGGAAAAACTGCTGCGTTTAGTGTCCGATCAGGTGGTGGCTCTGACTGCTAAATACGGCGGTTTAATGTGGGGGGAACATGGCAAAGGCTATCGTAGTGAATATGGTCCGGCCTTTTTTGGCGACACCTTGTTTAATGAACTTCGCAAAATTAAAGCCGCTTTTGACCCGGATAACCGGATGAACCCCGGCAAAATTTGTACGCCCTGGTTAAGTGACGACGCGCTCGTCAGCGTAGATGGCGTAAAACGTGGCTTTTATGACCGGCAAATTCCTATTCAGGTAAGACAGAGTTTTGACAGCGCCGCCAACTGCAACGGTAATGGCCTGTGTTTTAACTACGAAGAAAACTCACCGATGTGCCCGTCCAGCAAAGTGACTAAAGACAGACGCCATAGCCCCAAAGGCCGTGCTGGTTTAATGCGTGAATGGTTGCGGCTGATGAGCAATCAGGGGGTGGACGTATTGGCACAGGAGCAGCAGTTGTTAGCATCCTCCGGGGGTCTGAAAAACTTTGCCGCCCGTATCCGCAACAGCATTGCGAAAAAACAAGGTGATGCTGATTTTTCGCATGAAGTGATGGAGGCGATGGAAGGATGTCTCGCTTGTAAAGCCTGCGCTGGCCAGTGTCCTATTAAAGTGGATGTGCCATCGTTCAGAGCGCGGTTTTTGCAGTTGTATCACAGCCGCTATTTACGGCCACTCAAAGACTATGTGGTTGCTGGTATTGAACAAAGTGCACCTGTGCTTGCAAAAGCGCCGGCGCTGGTGAACTTTGGTTTAACTTTGCCACCAGTCGCCTGGCTGCTTAAAAAAACTGTGGGTTATGTCGATTCACCTTTGTTGTCGGTGCCAACGCTGGCGGATCGTATTCAAAACAAATACCAATTTGATTTAACGCAGTTACAAAGTTTATCTTTGGCTGAACGCGAAAAACTGGTGCTTTTGGTGCAAGACCCTTTCACCAGTTTTTATGAAGCGGATTTAGTGGCTGACGCACTAAGTTTGCTGGAAAAACTGGGTTTCACGCCGGTACTGTTGCCATTTTTACCCAATGGTAAACCACAACACGTCAAAGGGTTTTTACGTGAATTTGCCAAAACGGCGCAAAACGCCGCTGATTTTCTCAATCAGCTGACTGCCCTTGGTGCTCCTATGATAGGTCTGGATGCATCCCTGGTGTTGGTGTACCGCGACGAATATGTCAAAGCGCTGGGGGATAAAAGGGGCGATTTTGATGTGAAACTTTTGCATGAATGGTTAGTGCAACAGCAGCTGCCTAAACTTCAAAGTACTGAAAAATACCGTTTATTTGCTCATTGCACGGAAAAAACCGCTTTGCCAGCCACCGAAAAAAGCTGGCAGCAAATTTTCGGCAAAGCGGGTTTAACTCTGGATGTGGTGGCAGTGGGTTGTTGTGGTATGGCAGGTACCTATGGTCATGAAGTACAAAATCAGCAAAACAGTCGTGCTTTATACGATTTAAGCTGGCAACAGGCCGTGCAACAAACAGAACTTACCAGGGTGCTGGTGACAGGCTTTTCTTGCCGCAGTCAGGTGAAACGTTATGAAGGGCAAAAACCACAACATCCGCTGCAGTTGCTGGTGCATTTATTAAGTCAGGCAAAATAACAACGCTGATAAAAGCACAACCTCAGTTGCGCCTTCTAAAAAACCTGCATTCGCAGGTTTTTTTATGGTTATTTCACGCAGGCGTTCAGGTCAAAAGATGCAGTAATTTGTAGCCGGTAAATGCGGTTATCAGTAAAAGTGGTTGTTAACAAAATGGCGCTGCAGGGGGGGCTTAGGGCAAATAAGAGATTAAATAGAGCAAGCGCGTCAGTTTTTAACTGCTGCGCTACAATTGCTGAGTCTTTCATAAACAAAGGACTTGAGAACATGACTGCAACAATCACAAATCCGGTGGGCTGGTTTGAAATTCCGGTGACAGATATGGCACTGAGTAAAAACTTTTATCAGCAGGTATTTCAGCTGGAACTTACCATGATGGAGATGGCTTCTGATCAAATGGCGTTATTTCCTTTTGATCATCAACAAAGTGGCTGTGGTGGTGCTTTGGTATCGGGACCAGACTCCAGACCTTCTGCTGCAGGCACTACAGTGTATTTTCAAACCGCAGATGTCGGGCCTGTGCTGAAACGGGTAGCAATGGCGGGTGGGGAAGTGCTGTTACCAAAAACGGCTATTGGCGAACATGGTTTTATTGGACTTTTTTTGGATCCTGCCGGCAATAAGCTCGGTTTACATAGTATGCAATAACTATCAAATCAGCATTCATTGCTTATCTATCCATAAAATACTGAACAATAAAAAAGGAGCTATAAAAGCTCCTTTTTTTACCTGCTCAGGCTGTGTTGCTTATTCTACCTGACAGCTGAAACAGTAAGAATAAATACCCTTAGGATCGTTAAACTGACTGAACTGTGCAACATGTTGTTCAAGCTGTTTCATCAGCTGTTTTACCGCTTTGGTATCGGCGGAAGGTGTCATTTCCGGCACTAATCCCAGCGCTTTGGCTTCGCCAAACAGTTGTTTTACAAACTGCTGCTGTGGTGTCAGTTCCTGCTCAACCACCCAAACGTCAAATTGACTCAGGCTGGCTTTATTGGCGGCTGAGGCAATAGCGTCTTCCAGCGTGCCCAGTTTATCAACCAGACCAAACTCCAGCGCTTTGGTGCCCGTCCAGACACGACCCTGGCCAACTTTATCTACTGCGGTTTTTTCCAGATTACGGCTGGCACCAACATGGCTGATGAATTCATCATAACCACGTTCAATCATCCGTTGCAGCAGTTTTTCAGCGTCCGGTGATAAACCTTTAAACAGTGGCACTCCGGCGCTAAAACCGGCAAGCTCAGTGGTACCAACACCATCAACATTCAGACCCAGACTGCTGACGGCATTTTCGGCAGTGTGTAACAACGCAAAAATACCAATGGAGCCGGTAATAGTGGTGGGGGCCGCCCAGATTTCATTGGCTGGTGCTGCAATCCAATAACCACCCGATGCTGCCACTGCGCCCATCGAAGCTATCACCGGCTTGCCGGCATCTTTTAATAAGCGGATTTCTTCGGCAATAATTTCTGATGCAAAAGCACTACCACCGCCACTGTCAATACGCAGTACCACAGCTTTAACTTTGTCATCAAATCTGGCTTTACGCAGCAGTTTGGCTGTGCTGTCACCACCAATCATGCCGGCTTTGGCGTTACCATCTACGATATTGCCGCGGGCAATCACCAGTGCAACTTTGTCGGTCATCGGATTTGGCATCTGCATTTTTGGCAGCACCAGACTGTGATATTCCTCGTAGTTCACCTGATTAAAGGTTTTGTTGTCTTTATCTTCGCCAACCAATGCAATCATATCCTGACGGAACTGCTCGCGGGTTTTCAGCGTGTCGACCAGTTTGGCATCCAGTGCATATTTGGCAATATCACCTTCAGTTGCACTGATGCGTTGATATAAAGTGGCAAAACTTTCATCAAAGTTGTTCACTTCAAAACCACGCCGCTCGGCAACCTGCTGTTTGTAGGTGCTCCAGAGTTCGTTTAACCAGGCACTGTTGGCTTCTTTGGCTTCAGGTGACATATCATCGCGCAGGAAAGGTTCTACCGCCGACTTATAAGTACCCACTTTAAAAACGTGAGTGCTGATTTTCAGTTTTTCCAGCGCGCTTTTGTAATACATTGGGTAACTGCCATAACCTTCCAGCAGCACAGTGCCTTTTGGATGCAGGTTGATACTGTCTGCATAACTGGCGAGGTAATATTGGTTTTGTGCATAAAAAGTACCTGTTGCCAGCACCTTTTTATCTGCAGCTTTAAATTTTTCCAGCGCGGCGCCCACTGTTTGCAACTTGTCCAGTGAACCTCGGCCGAGATTTGACAACTCCAAAACTATCGCTTTGATTTTATTGTCTTTAGTGGCGCCTTCAATCACTTTCACCACATCACGAACCAGAATTTCCGGGCTTTCTTCGCTGCCACCTGCGGCTTCGTTGACCATAGCTTCAACCGGATCAACAAAACGCAGTTCTTCAACCAGATCACCTTTTAAATTCAGCACTAAGGCTGCAGTTTCCGGAACTGAAACTTCTTCACCATCGGATAACAACACACTGATAAACCCAATAAAAATTACCAGGAAAATCAGGTTAAGTACCAGATTACGAACAGTTTTAAACACACGCAAAACTGCACCAAAAAACCTTCTGAGCAGACCTGGTCTTTCTAACGACATATCAAACACCTATTTAAATACTTCTGTCTGAGGCTAAGATAACGAATTAAGGCAATAAACTTAAACGGAATTTGTAAGAAAATGTTTATTCCTTGTCAGCGCAATTAAAAGCGGATAAAGTTTCGTTATTCAACAGGTACGACCAGAAGAGGCCGCAGTGTCTTATCCACATTTATTACAACCTTTAGATCTTGGCTTTACCACCTTAAAAAACCGCGTCTTGATGGGGTCAATGCATACGGGGTTAGAAGAGGAAAAACAAGGTTTTGCCAAACTGGCCGCTTTTTATGCCGAACGCGCCAAAGGCGGCGTTGGCCTTATTATTACCGGCGGCATCAGCCCGAATTTTCGCGGCAACCTGGTGCCTTTTGGCAGTCAGCTCAGCTGGTTCTGGCAAGCTGGTAAACATAAGCAGGTAACAGCAGCTGTGCATCAGCACGGCGCCAAAATTTGTATGCAGTTATTGCATGCCGGCCGTTATGGTTATCATCCCTTTAGCGTTGCGCCAAGTAAAATTCAGTCGCCTATTACACCTTTTAAACCCTCAGAGCTGTCGTCCCGGCAGGTCAGAAGCACCATCAATGACTTTGCATCTTCTGCACGATTGGCACAAAAAGCCGGTTATGACGGTGTAGAAATTATGGGTTCTGAAGGTTATCTGATAAATCAGTTTATATGTCAGCGCACCAATCAGCGCACCGACGAATGGGGCGGTAGTTTTGAAAACCGTTGCCGTTTTGCGCTGGAAACCATCCGTAAAGTGCGTGAGCTTTGTGGCCCCAATTTTATTATTATCTACCGGCTGTCGATGCTTGATTTAGTTGAAGATGGCAATAGCTACGACGAAGTGGTGGCGCTGGCGCAACAGGTTGCAGCAGCAGGCGCGACCATGATCAATACCGGCATCGGCTGGCATGAAGCGCGGGTGCCCACTATAGGCACTATGGTGCCACGCGCTGCTTTTAGCTGGATCACAGCCAAAGTGAAACAACAGGTGCAAATTCCTGTGGTTGCGACGAACCGCATCAATGACCCTCAGGTTGCCGAAGATATTCTGGCCAAAGGTGAAGCCGATTTAGTCTGTATGGCAAGGCCTTTCCTGGCCGATGCTGATTTTGTCAATAAAGCAGCAGCAGGCAAAGCGGACGAAATTAATACCTGTATTGCCTGTAATCAGGCTTGTCTTGACCATGTGTTTCAAAACAAAAGAGCCAGTTGTCTGGTCAATCCCCGGGCCTGTTATGAAACAGAGCTGAATTTTAACCCGGCACCAACACGCAAAAAGATTGCGGTGGTCGGCGCAGGGCCTGCCGGTATGGCCTTTAGTGTGTATGCCTCGCAGCGTGGTCATCAGGTGACTCTGTTTGATAAAGACGACAAAATTGGTGGCCAGTTTAACTATGCCAAACAAGTGCCTGGTAAAGAAGAATTCCACCAGACCATCCGTTATTTCGCCCGGATGTTACAGCTGCATGCCGTGAAACTGGAGCTGGGTCAGCTGCAGACGGTAGAGTCATTGTCAGCCGCTGGTTTTGATGAAATTGTATTGGCAACGGGCATAGTGCCAAGAGATCTGGATTTACCTGGTGCTGATCATCCAAAAGTACTGAGTTATCTGGATGTGTTACGCGACCACAAAGAAGTGGGCAGCACAGTCGCTATTATCGGTGCCGGTGGTATTGGTTTTGATGTAGCCGAATACCTGACAGAGCCTCATTCGTTAACGCTGCAACCTGATGCCTGGCTCAAAGACTGGGGCATTGATAAAAACTATCAAAGCCGTGGTGCTTTATTACCGGATCAAACCCCAGAGGTTGCACCGCGTAAAGTGTATTTATTACAACGGAAAAACAGCAAAGTGGGCGCTGGCCTTGGTAAAACCACCGGTTGGATCCACCGCGCTTCATTAAAGAAAAAAGCAGTGGATATGCTCTCCGGCGCCCAATATCTGCGGGTTGACGACGAAGGTTTGTGGGTTGAACTGGGCGGTCAGCAACGTTGTCTGGATGTGGATAACGTAGTGATTTGTGCAGGGCAAGAGCCACAACGTGCCTTACAACAAGGTTTATTGGATAAAGGTTGTTCTGTCCATCTGATAGGCGGCGCCGATGTAGCGGCTGAACTTGATGCTAAACGAGCTATCCGTCAGGGCGCTGAACTGGCGGCCAGAATATAAACTTTTGCCCGGTTTACCAACAGGGCAGCCAGACCACAAAAGCTCACAAAGCTGGTGTTGCTCAGCTAAAAATTCACGGCGCCCCGATGGGCGCCTTATTTTTGCCATAAATCTGAAAAATTATCCGCATTATGCTTGCCAGCACAAGGCTTTAAGCGTTATTACAGTTGATGTGACATCTTGAATTGCCATTATGGTGCGTTGTTGCATAGTTGCACCAAATTGGCGCTTTTTGTCATACCGTTGCCACAGCAACGACATACACTCTATCGCACACTGTGCAGTTAACTCCGGCTGTTGAAGGATTTATCAGTGTGTCATTCATCATGGTATCGGCTTTGCAATGTGTTAGCGCTGTGCGTGACACAACGCTTGCCCGTACCAGCATCAAACACTGGCCGGCATCGCAAATTTCGGCTGGTATTGGTTTTGATTAACAGGGAGTCTCAGATGTCTGGTGTATTAACTATGATTTTGGCTGGCGGAGAAGGCACAAGACTGGCGCCATTAACCGGCATTCGGGCCAAACCCGCAGTTCCTTTTGGTGGGAACTATCGCATTATCGATTTTGTGTTGAACAACTTTGTCAATTCAGACTTGTTGCAGATTTTTGTGATCACCCAGTTTAAATCACATTCGCTGATGAAACATTTAAGCCGTGCCTGGCGGGTGACGGGCTTAACCAACAGGTTTATCGACCCCATTCCGGCACAGATGCAAACCGGCAAACATTGGTATCTGGGCACAGCGGACGCTGTGTATCAAAACCTGCACCTGATTCATGGCCTGGATCCTGAACATGTCTGCGTGTTTGGTGGCGACCACATTTATAAAATGGATGTACGTCAGATGCTGGATTTTCACCGTCAGCGTAATGCCAGACTGACTGTTGCAGCTATTCCGGTACCTGTGTCACAAGCCCATGAATTTGGCGTGATAGAAGTGGATGAACAGGGCAAAATGATTGGTTTTGAAGAAAAACCAAAATCCAACCCTAAAACTATTCCGGGCAATCCTGATTTTGTGCTGGCTTCTATGGGCAATTATATTTTTGAAGCCCGTTGTCTGGTGGACGTGCTGGAAGAAGATGCAGCGCAGGTCGATTCCAAACACGATTTTGGCCATAACATCATCCCGAAACTTTTTCCGTCTGGCGACGTATATGTCTATGATTTTTCTACCAATATTATTCGTGGTGAAAAAGAGGCTGCCTGGGGTTACTGGCGGGATGTGGGGACTATCGACTCTTATTATGAAGCCAATATGGATTTGATTTCAGTGGTACCGCCCATTGATTTGTATAACAAATACTGGCCTTTACGTAGTTACACACCTCCTGTGCCACCGGCAAAATTTGTCCACGATGAAGCAAACCGTACAGGTCAGGCCATCAGCTCTATGGTGGCAGCAGGTTGTATTGTCAGTGGTTCTATCGTCTACCATTCCATTCTTGGCTACAACGTGCATGTACACAGTCATGGTTATATCGAAAAAAGTGTGTTGATGGGTAACAACGATATAGGCCGCGGCTGCCGTATCCGTCGTGCCATTATCGATAAAGACGTGAAGATTGCGCCTGGTACTGTGATAGGTGAAGATCCGGTGCTGGACCGCGAGCGTTTCCACGTATCACCGGACGGTGTGGTGGTGATCCCCAAAGGCGCACTGGTAGGTTTTGACTGAGAACGCCATAACGGCAACAAAGGAGCACAGGGTTCTGATGCACATAGTATTTTTATGCAGTGAATACGAAGGTTTGCTAAAAACCGGTGGATTGGCCGATGCAACCAGAGGACTGGCGCAGGCGCTTAAGGCGCAAGGACATCAAATCACTGTGCTGTTGCCTCGTTATGGTGTGTTATACCAGCGTGAACTGTTACCTGAATGGCAATCCATCTATTTTGCCTTGGGTGAGCAACATTATGGTTGTGCCGTGCGGCATCTGCTGGAAGATGGTATTTCAGTGGCGTTGATTGAACACCATGATTTTTTTGCCCGCAGTCGCCCTTATGATGATGGTTATCATGCTTTTGCTGACAATGCTTTGCGGTTTGCTTTTTTTTGCAAAGCCGCACTTTGTTATCTGAGTGAAAGTGGCATTAAAGCTGATGTGATCCACGGCCACGACTGGCAAACAGCGCTGGCTGCTGTGTATCTAAAACAAATGCAACAACAGGGCAAACTGCTGCAGAGCAGGTTTATTCTGACCATTCACAATGCCGCTTATCAACAGGGCATAGCCCAACATGACTTTAAAAACCTTGGCCTGACGCCCGATGATTTTGCGGCAGGTATCGCTCCTAGCTTGTTGAGTCTGGGCGTACAACATGCCAGCGCGCTGAATACTGTGAGTCAGGGTTACCGGGACGAGTTATTGTCAGAGCCGGCCGCCAACGGCTTAAGTGCCTTGTATCAGGCCAGGCAGAGTAGTTTTGTTGGTATTTTAAATGGCTGTGATTATGGCCGCTGGGATCCACAAACAGATAAATCGCTGGTCGCCAACTACCACAGCGCCGATTTAACCGGGAAACAGCAATGCAAAACCGAACTTCGCCGGCAAATGGGGCTGGCTGACAGCCATGCCCACAACCATAATGGTCAAAAAGTGCCGTTGTTTGTATTGGTAAGCCGTGTGACAGGGCAAAAAGGTTTTGATTACCTTATTCCGGCCTTAACCAACTGGCTTGGCACCTGCGATGCTCAGGTGGTAATGATGGGCACTGGCGAGCAAAAATACATACAGCCGCTCAAAGCGCTGCAACAACAATATCCGCTGAAGTACCGTTTTATCGAAGGTTTTGATGAAGATTTTTCCCACCAGCTGGAAGCGGCCGGTGACTTTTTCCTGATGCCGAGTTTATTTGAACCTTGTGGTCTGAACCAGATTTACAGTCTGCGTTATGGCACTGTGCCTATAGTGCGTGCTACTGGTGGTTTAAAAGACACTGTGGTGGCGCTACCGGCAAGAAACGCCACAGGTATCCATTTTGTTGAACCTGCAGAACAGGATTTAATTCAGGCGTTAAAAAGCGCAGAAGCGCTGTTTCAAAACCAGAGCAAATACCAAAAGGTGCAACAAAGAGGCATGCAACAATATTTTGGCTGGGATCAGGCGGCGGAAAAATATCTGCATCTTTACCAACAGGCACAATAACGGCAATACCGGCGCTCGCTTCTTCGGCAGTTATTGTGCAGCGTCGCAGCAAACAGCCTCTTGCCGATGAAAACTATTGTCGCGCTTTGATTTTATTTGCTAGCCTTACAGGGCATTTTTTCCAGGGGCTGATGTTATGGATGCTATTACGTTATTAACAACCCGCTATTCTTCTTCACGTTTAACTGAACCGGCACCGGCCGGTGAAGCATTAGAGCTGATTAAACAGGCAGCGTTAAAAGTGCCTGATCATGGTGGTTTAAAACCATGGCGTTTTGTTATTTTTCAGGGCAAAACTGCGCTGGCTAAATTAGGTGATATTTTTGCCGAAGCTGCCGTAGAAGAAGACCCGTCTATTGCCAATGAATTATTGGAAAGGGCACGACAGTTACCGCTGCGCGCTCCTATGGTGATAGCCTGTATTGCCAAATGTTCTGAACATGCCAAAGTACCATTGCAAGAGCAGGTGCAATCTGCCGCCTGTAGTGTGATGGCGATGCAACAAGCCGCTTTTGCCTTGGGTTTTGGCGGTATCTGGCGCACCGGCGCTTATGCTCAGTATGAGTTTGTGAAACAAACCTTAGGCTTGGGTGAAGACGACGAAATTGTGGGTTATTTGTATCTTGGCACCTGTGCCGGTGAAGCACCACAAAGACCTGTACCTGATACCAATCATTTTTTCAGTTATTTTGAATAACTAATAAACACTTAATTAAACATTTAATGAAGCACAGTCGCGAATTGCTCCCGCAATAGCGGCATACCGTTTTTTAAAGTGCATAAAAATTCCTAGACCATAAAAAAAGCCATCGCGAAGATGGCTTTTTTGTAGCTTGCTCAAAAGGAGCTGTAACACAAGCTGTTGCTTTTGTTAGAAGTCAGCGTTGCCAGGTGTGCGTGGGAAGGCAATCACATCACGTACGTTGCCTACACCAGTCACATAAGACACCAAACGCTCAAAACCTAAACCAAAACCGGCATGCGGCACTGTGCCATAACGGCGCAGGTCGCGGTACCAGCTGTAGTCTTCTTTATTCAGGCCCATAGCGTCCATGCGAGCGTCTAACTGCTCTAAACGTTCTTCACGTTGTGAACCACCAATAATTTCACCAATGCCAGGCGCCAGAATGTCCATAGCGGCTACTGTTTTGCCATCTTCGTTCATGCGCATATAAAAAGCTTTGATGTCTTTTGGATAGTTTTGCAGGATCACCGGCGCGCCAACATGCACTTCAGCTAAATAACGCTCGTGCTCTGACTGTAAGTCCACACCCCATTCCACCGGGTAATCAAACTTTTTGCCGCAAGTTTTTAAAATCTCAACGGCTTCGGTGTAATCCATCCGCACAAAACTTGAGTTAATTATGTCTTGCAGACGGCTGATAGCTTTGTCATCCACACGCTCGGCAAAAAACGCCATATCGTCGCCACGCTCTGCCAGCACTGCTTTAAACACATACTTCAGCATGTCTTCTGCAAGCTGCGCTACGTCTTTTAATTCAGCAAAAGCCACTTCAGGTTCAATCATCCAGAATTCAGCTAAGTGTCTGGTAGTGTTTGAGTTTTCAGCTCTAAAAGTCGGGCCGAAAGTGTACACATTGGACAAAGCACAAGCGTAAGTTTCAACGTTCAGCTGGCCGGACACCGTTAAAAAGGTTTCTTTGCCAAAAAAGTCTTGTTTGTAATCGACTTTGCCTTTGTCATCACGTGGCAGGTTTTCCATGTCTAAAGTACTGACCCGGAACATTTCACCTGCGCCTTCAGCATCGGCACCGGTAATAATTGGGGTGCTTATCCAATAAAAACCACGTTCGTGGAAAAAACGGTGAATGGCTTGTGCCAGACAATGCCGAACCCGGGTAATGGCGCCAACCATATTGGTACGTGAACGTAAATGCGCTTGTTCGCGCAGATATTCCATCGAATGGCGTTTTGGTGCCATAGGGTAGGTGTCAGGGTTTTCGACAAAACCCAGCACTTCTACAGAAGTGGCCTGAATTTCATAAGACTGACCCTGACCTTCTGAGCGGGCAATAGTGCCGCTCACCACCACAGAACAGGCTGTAGTCAGGCGTTTAATTTCGGTTTCGTAATTATTTAATTCGGCCGGAGCGACGGCTTGCAGTGCATCAAAACAGCTGCCGTCATGTACGGCGAGGAAAGAAATACCGGCTTTGGAATCACGACGGGTGCGGATCCAGCCTTTGACGGTAACCAGGTCGCCGACTGCATATTTGCCGGCTAAAACATCTTTAATCACTGCATGCGTCATGCAATAGGCTCCAACTTGCTGCTTGAAAAAGGTTGAATTTAACTTAAGAGGTGTAATCATACGCAGGCAGCGTTTCAACACAAGCAAAAATTGACAGGAAGCCCGATTTGACTGAGCAAAAACGGCCATTACCAACAAAAAACCGCCGTCGTGGGCCCGACTGGCTACTGCAAAGCTTAAACTGGCTGTCTGTTGCCGGTTGGGTGGTTTTTGTGATTGCCATGGGATTCAGTCATCTGGCGAAACCTGAAGTGCAGTATGGTTTTTTGCAATACCTGGATATTCAGGTGCGGGATTATTGGGATCCTACACTCACAGCAAGGTTGATTTATTTGTTGTGGTGGTGTTGTGGCATCAGCCTGTTGAGTTTGCTGCTAAACAGATTCAGATTAAAACGCGCTGATGATCATCTGCGTTATAACCTCGTGGTGCTGCTATTGATGTCGTCTGCAGTGTTGTTGTATCTGGCGGTTATTTTATAAGCCTGTTGTTGTGATAAAGCCGATACAGTTAGCGTTCAGTTTTGCCGACCTAAAGTAGCACTTTTGTAAAATTAATGGGCAAATTTATGCGCAATACGCTGATATTCTTTGTTTTATTTGCTGCAACAGGTTGTGTGCAAGTGCAAACCGGCAATGATGTGATAGACGCAACTTCGGCTGTGGCCAGCGGCATTTATCAACAGCAGCAAATTGACAAACAACAGGAAAAATCGGGCAAAACCGACCCTTTTAAGAAAAAAGATCCCAAAGTAACAGCCATGGATGAAGCCATTAACAAAGCGCGTGGCAAAAAACAGGGTGATATCAGCAGTTTGCCCTAGTTCGTTTGAAAGTTTCACCTTGGCATACAGCTACTTAGCACCACTGCGCTTTGCGCTCAACATATAATGCTGACCACTGATTAAACTGACCATTCAGGCGCCAGGTAAAGGGACCTCTGTGGTCAGAATAGGCTGCTGACAGACTTTGAGGATCGCTTGTGTAAGCTCTGTCAGTTCCTGGCTGCTGATAATAAAAGGTGGCATCAGATACAAAAGCTTACCAAAAGGCCGCACCCAAACTTCAGACTCCACAAACAAACGCTGACACAATGCTACATCCACATTACCTGTCATTTCCACCACACCCACAGCACCAAGCACCCGCACATCGGCCACCTGCGGCAATAGCCTGGCAGGGGCAAGTTCAGTTTTTAACTGCTGCTCTATCAAGCGAACCTGCTGTTGCCATTGATTTTGCTGAATCAGGCCAAGGCTTGCCACTGCCACACTACAAGCCAGCGGATTGGCCATATAAGTTGGGCCGTGCATTAAAGCACCTTGTATACCTTCGGCCACAAGATCATTACATAAGGTGGCGGCCAGGGTGATATAACCACCGCTCAGCGCTTTACCCAAACACAGAATATCCGGGCTGATCCCGGCGTGATCACAGGCAAATAACTTGCCAGTGCGGCCAAAACCTGTGGCAATTTCGTCACAAATCAGCAGCACCTTAAATTCATCACATAAAGCGCGGCATTGTTTTAAATAGTCCGGGTGATACATCCGCATACCACCTGCGCCTTGTAATACCGGCTCCACTATCATGGCGGCCAGTTCCTGATGATGCTGCTCGAATAGTTGCCGCAGTTTCTGGCCATCTTCTTGCAGCCATTCACCGTCAAAACGGCTTTGTGGTGCCGGTGCAAATAAATGGGGGGTCAGCTGGCTTTTAAATAGCGCGTGCATGCCATCATCCGGGTCACATACCGACATAGCGGCAAAAGTATCACCGTGATAAGCCTTGCTCAGGCTTAATATTCTGCTTTTTGTTTGCACACCTTGCGACAACCAATACTGCAAGGCCATTTTCAGCGCCACTTCCACCGCAATAGAGCCGCTGTCGGCAAAAAACACTTTGTTTAAACCTTCGGGCACCATCGACAGCAGTAGTTTGGCCAAATCCACCGCAGGTTGATGCACTATGCCACCAAACATCACATGGCTCATGTTGGTCAACTGGGTGGTAACGGCAGTATTAAGAGCAGGGTGGTTATAACCATGCACCGCCGACCACCAGCTGGAGGTGCCGTCTATTAAACTGCGGCCATCTTCCAGATAAAGCCTGCATCCTTCGGCCCGCACTACCGGGTACACCGGCAACGGATTTTTTAATGAAGTGTAAGGGTGCCAGATATGCTGACGGTCAAAAGCGAGATCAATAGCCATAAATGCTCATTTATTGGTCGGTGGTAAACTTCATCAACTGGTTGGCGTTGACTTCAAAAGGCAGGCGGCTAGACTAGCGGCAAATTCATCGAACTACAATGCCGCTATTCAAGGCTTACAGGGAAATTTATGTCTTATTCAACAGTGCGCCATAACTGGACACTTAAAGAAGTGAATGCACTTTTTGCATTGCCATTTAATGAGCTGATGTTTCAGGCGCAGCTCACCCACAGAGCGAACTTTAATCCGCAGGAAGTGCAGGTCAGCACTTTGTTATCGATTAAAACCGGTGCCTGCGCTGAAGATTGTAAATATTGCCCACAAAGCGGCCATTACAACACCGGCCTTGAACGCGAACGTTTATTGGAAGTGGAAAAAGTATTAACCCAGGCCAAAGCTGCCAAAGACAAAGGTGCCAGCCGTTTTTGTATGGGCGCCGCCTGGAGTAATCCTAAACAACGTGACATGCCGTACATTATGGAAATGGTCAAAGGTGTAAAAGCCATGGGGCTGGAAACCTGTATGACCCTTGGCAAACTGGACGGGCAGCAGGCGCGGGAGCTGGCCGAAGCCGGTTTGGATTATTACAACCATAACCTCGACACCTCGCCGGAATTTTATGGTGAAATTATTACCACCCGGACTTATCAGGACAGGTTAGATACCCTTAGCCATGTGCGCGACGCCGGGATGAAAGTTTGTTGTGGTGGCATTGTTGGCATGGGCGAAAGTGCCAACGACCGCTCAGCGCTTTTAATGCAAATTGCCAATTTGCCGGAACATCCGCAGAGTGTGCCTATTAATATGCTGGTGAAAGTTGCCGGTACGCCGCTTGAAAACGTGGAAGATTTGGATGGTTTTGAATTTATCCGCACTATCGCCGTTGCCCGTATTATGTTGCCAAAAAGCCACGTGCGTTTATCGGCTGGCCGCTCACGCATGAACGAACAAATGCAGGCGTTGTGTTTTATGGCCGGCGCCAACTCAATTTTTTACGGTGACAAACTGCTGACCACTGAAAACCCGGAAGCAGATGCTGATATGTTGCTGTTTGCCAAACTGGGTTTAAAACCAGAGCAGCGCCATGATGTGTCGGACGAAGCTTATGAAGCAGCTATGGCTGATGCAATTCAGGAACAAAATACACCGTCGTTATTTCACGCGGCCAGCTGATGCGCGTTGAAGTGATGCAACAACTGCTGGCTGAGCGCCAACAAGCCGGGCTTTTGCGTGCGCTGAAGGTGCCACAGCAGGTAAAAGGGCGTTTGATCCGTGATCAGGGCCGGGATTATCTAAATTTTTCCGGCAATGATTATCTGGGTTTATCTGCCGATCCTGCTGTTATTGCAGCGCTGCAACAAGGCGCTGCTGATTATGGCGTTGGCAGCACAGGCTCGCCGCTGGTCAGTGGTCAGCAGGCGCCCCATCAGGCGCTTTGTGACGAAATTTGTGACTGGCTGAATGTGGAAGCTGTGTTGTTATTCAGCTCCGGTTTTGCTGCCAATCAGGCGATGTTGCTTGGCCTTGCCGATACCGATGAAACCTTGTTGCTGGATAAACTCAGCCATGCGTCGATGATTGACGCCGCTTTGCAACATCCGGGGGGTTATCAAAGGTTTTTACACAACGATTTGGCGTCGCTTGAAAAACAGCTGACTAGTCATAGTGATAAAGCCGTGGTTGCCACTGAAGGCGTGTTTAGCATGGACGGCGACAGCCCTGACTTGCTCCGTTTAAGCCAGTTATGCCAGCAATATCAGGCACCTCTGTTACTGGACGATGCCCATGGTTTGGGTGTGCTTGGCAATGAAGGCGCAGGCTCATTGGCTGCTGCCGGCCTTGCCAGCCAAACCAGCCAGTGTCTGATGGCCAATTTTGGTAAAGCTTTAGGCGGACAGGGTGGTTTTCTCGCTACCAGCAAATTGGTGGCCGATTATCTGACGCAAAAAGCCCGGCATTTTATTTACAGCACTGCTTTATCTCCGGCTTTGGCTGTAGCCATGCGCCAGAGTATTCAGCTGTGCCGCAGTGAGCAATGGCGTCGTGATGCACTACAAAGCAATATCAGTTTGTGCCGTGAACTGGCGGCGCATTATGAGCTGGCGCTGATGCCCTCCCAAAGTGCTATTCAGCCGCTGTTGATTGGCGACAGCCACAAAGCCATGTTGGTCAGTCAGCAGCTGGCAGAGCAGGGTATTTGGCTCAGCGCTATTCGCGCACCAACAGTGCCGCTTAATCAGGCCAGGCTGCGTATCACTTTAAGCGCTTTGCACACTCAGGCAGATTTACAGCTGCTGTTTAAAACCTTAAAGGATTTGTTATGAGTGCCATTGTGGCTATGGATGCAGGAGCGGCCGATGTGTTGCCACTGCCGGTAAAGGCGGGTGCAGAAAACAGGGTTCACGCAAAAAAGCAGGCTGGCGCCAAAAATATCGTTAGCCGGCATTTTGATAAAGCAGCACAAAGTTATCAGTCCGGTGCCAGATTGCAGCAGCAGGTGGCGGCTGATTTATTGGCACTTTTACCCGAAGTTACACCACAGCAGCAAAAACGCTTGCTGGATATGGGTTGTGGCCCCGGTTGGTTACACCCGAAGCTTAAAAACTATTGTTCTGAACTTTGGGCTGCCGATTTAAGTGCCCAAATGTTGGCAGAAGCCAAAACCCTGAACCAGGCCAGTTGTTTTATCGAAGCGGACGCTACTGCATTGCCCATTCCCGCAAATTGCATAGATAGCATTTTCAGCAGTTTAATGTTGCAGTGGTGCCCCAAACCAGCCGACGTTTTTGCGGAGTTTCACCGGGTACTGAAAGATAACGGTTGCTTTTATCTGAGTACTTTAGTGACAGATTCGATGGCCGAATTTCGCCAAAGCTGGGCACAAGTGGATAACCATGCCCATCAACTAAAGTTTTTATCAGCAGCGCAAGTACTGGCAGCAGCCAGTGCACAAGGTTTTGTCTGCCAGAGTGACATACGGACTTATCAGCTGTTTTACCCCGATGTACAAAGCCTGGCCCGCAGTTTTAAACAAATTGGCGCCAATTATGTGGCAGGCCGCTCTGATTCCGGTCTTGGTGGTAAAAAACGCTGGTTGCAGTTTGCCAAAGCTTACGAGCAGTTTCGCACTGAACAAGGTTTGCCGCTGAGTTATCAGGTACTAAAAATAGTAGCCAGAAAGAGCCGTTAACACCGGCCTGAAATAGTTTAAAAACAAGTCCTTATCATCTTCCAGAGACCTTTATGCACAGCATTTTTATCACAGCAACTGACACCGACGCCGGCAAAACTTATATCAGCACTTTGTTGCTGCGTGGTTTTGCCCATTTAAAAGTGCCGGCTATTGGTTTAAAACCGATAGCGGCAGGTGTGGATACAGACGGTAAAAATAGCGACGCCAAAATGTTACAGCTGTTATCGGCTAGGCCTTTGTCATATCAGGAGGTGAACCCGGTATTGTTCCAGGCGCCTGTGGCGCCACATCTGGCGGCAACAGCTTGTGATACGGCTATTGATCTGGCTTTATTGGATGCACAGCTTCAAAAGACCGCCGGATGCGACGCTCAGGTGCGGCTCATTGAAGGCGCCGGTGGCTGGTTATTGCCGTTAAATAACAATACTTATCTGGCCGACTGGGTGCTACGCCATCAGCTGCCGGTACTGTTGGTGGTGGGCATGAAACTCGGTTGTCTGAATCATGCCCTGTTAACAGCAAGAGAGTTACAACGTTCAGGCGCCAGAGTGCTGGGTTGGGTAGCCAATTGTGTTGACCCCAATATGTTGTTACTTCAGGAAAATATCACCGACTTACAACAACGTTTACCCTGGCCCTGCCTTGGTGTGGTGCCTTATCAACAGGGTATTTGCCAACAGGAGGCTTGCCAAAGCGCGCCCGAACAACAATTGCCAATAGAAACTCAATTGGCACAGGCGCTGCTTTTACAGCTGAATTAAAGACGCTTTTTTACAGTTGCAAAAATGCGGAAAGTTCAGCCCCTGGCAAAATGGCAGTTTTGCTGCCGCCAATAAACAAATAACCATCCACATTGCCCTGATAACTTAACTCATCAGCCTGGCGCAATAACGCTGTGCCTTCAGGTAAAGCAACAATAGGGGTATCGGGGTTTAACAACATAAATTCATTCAGGCGCATATCACGGGTTTCACCATGAAAACCTTCAGGTTTATAGTCGCTGTAATGTGGGTTCAGCTGACAAGGCAGCAAATTTAATGCGGTAAAAGATTCAGGTTCAACAATCGGCATATCGTTGGTGGTGCGGATACTCAGGCCTGCAATATTAGAACCGGCACTCCAGCCCAGATAAGGCACATTGTTGGCCACTTGCGCCCGGATTTCATTCATTAAGCCCTCTTGATACAACTGGTGTAACAAGACAAAGGTATTACCTCCACCAACCACTATGGCTTCGGCCTGCGCCACTGCAAGTCTGGGGTTCTGATGCAGGTGAATACTGTCAACTTCAATACCTATAGCGTCAAAAGCTTGCTGAACCATCTGCTGATAAGCGTCGTAACTGATGCTGACAGCAGCATAAGGAATAAACAGCACTTTTTTCACACCAGCCAGATGCTGCCCAATAAGTGCCAGATTAGGCGCCAGATAAGCGCTGTTGGCAGCACGGGATGAACTTAATAACAATAATTTCATACAAACTCCATCAGGTACAAAATTGCAGCAAGGTTTGGTTGCCTGACATCAACCCTTACAAATCAGGCACAAGCTGTGGTTGAAAACCGGCGTTAAGCCCATATAGTAGCAACATCGAATGAAGTAACCGAGGTATTTATGAAGCGTATAGTGCTGTTTTTATTGACCAACTTAGCTGTGATGCTGGTGTTGTCCATTGTCTTAAGCATCATTTTTAAAGTGTTTGGCATTGATCGTAGCAGCATGGGTGGCTTGCTGGTGCTTGCCGCAGTTTTTGGTTTTGGTGGTTCTTTTATTTCTCTGGCTATGTCCAAATGGATGGCAAAACGCTCTACAGGCGCAGTGGTGATTGAACAACCACGCAACGCCACTGAGCAATGGCTGATGAGCACTGTTGCCCGTCAGGCACAACAAGCTGGTATCGGCATGCCGGAAGTTGCTATTTACGATTCACCGGAAATGAATGCTTTTGCCACAGGTATGAACCGTAACAATGCTTTGGTTGCTGTCAGCACAGGCTTATTACGCAATATGCGTGAAGACGAAGTAGAAGCAGTGCTGGCGCATGAAGTGTCGCACGTTGCTAACGGTGACATGGTGACGCTGACGCTCATTCAGGGGGTGGTCAATACCTTTGTGATTTTCATGGCCCGCCTGATTGCCGGTGCTATTTCCAACGCTGGTCGCAGCAGCGATGAAGAATCCTCCAGCGGCGGTTTTGCTTATATGGCTACTGTTTTTGTACTGGAAATGATTTTTGGTGTACTGGCAAGTGTCATTGTGATGTGGTTCTCGCGCCAGCGTGAATACCGTGCCGATGCCGGTGCCGCCAAACTTGTGGGAGCCAACAAAATGATGGCTGCGCTGGAGCGTCTGCGCAATAACCACGAAAGCCAGCTGGAAGGTTCAATGATGGCTTTTGGTATTGCCAATAAACCAGCGGCTTCTGAGCTTTTTATGAGTCATCCGCCTTTGGAAAAACGTATTGAAGCTTTGCGTCAGCAGCGCTGATGGATTTGTTTCGGCCAGTGTAAGCGGGCGCAAAGATAAAAAAACGGGTTGTGAATACAACCCGTTTTTTTATTGCCTTCGCATAAAACGCCAGTTAGCTCTGTATCCTACCCATCAAGTCGGTTGCCTGCTTTGTTTTGCATAAGCGCCTGACAGCATTTTGGTTTTTCATTTTGCTTTTGTGCCGCACTTTTGCTTTGTTCAGGTGTTTACAACTGCCTCTGGCTGTGGAACAGTGTGAAACAATTGATATTCAGTCACTTGACTGCGCAACTTTGTTTAATCATTTCAGTCAGAGTGCAACATCATTTGGCAAAAACACTGCCTTTTGCCCGGCAATATCTGCAACTGGTGGTCTGATAACAATAACATCCGCAAAAGGAGCAACAATGAAGCAGTGGATTTTAATATTGTCGCTGTTCGCCATCACGTTAACCGGCTGTGCTTCACATCAGGGGAAAAGTGTGGAGCAGCAGCGGCAATCGATTGAAAATATGCGTGCCGAAACCCTCAACACCTTATACCGGCAAAAACCTTATGCAGCAGATAGCATCGAACGTTCGGCCGGTTACGCCGTCTTCAGCAATGCCAATGTTAACCTGATTTTTGCCAGTGCCGGTGGTGGTTATGGTGTGGTGCATAGCAACAACGGCAATGTCACTTACATGAAAATGGGTGAATTGGGTTTAGGTCTGGGTTTGGGTGCTAAAGATTATCGCCTGGTATTTGTGTTCCATACCAAAGAAGCGCTGCGCCGTTTTGTTGATCATGGCTGGGCTTTTGGCGGCCAGCTGGATGCAGCGGCCAAGGCAAAAGACAAGGGCGATGCGATAGGGGGCGAAATCACTGTTGATAACATTACCATTTATCAGCTGACAGAATCGGGGCTGGCGTTACAGGCTACCATCAAAGGGACAAAATTCTGGCGTGATGAATCATTAAACTAGCGGGCTTTGCGCAGTGGGAAAAGCCCGGCTCGCAGGTCCGACCCCACTGATGCAGACTCAGATTGACACAGCAATCGAACAAGGAGGCTTTATGCCTGTAAATGCTGACCTCAATGCCGAAATCCGTATTCTTAATTTATTTAATTTAGACAGTAGCCTTGAAGGCATCAAAGCACACAAAAGTGCCGATGACGCCAGTAAAGCGGCAATAGCACGGTTATATCAAAAAGGTTTGGTGACACAAGAAGATGGGGGATATCTGACAGACCTTGGCCGCAGCTGCGCCGAACATGTGCAGATTGCGTTGCGGATTCTTGGTACCTGATTCAGTCTGTTGCTTTTTTGTCAAAACACAACGCCGCTTTAGCGGCGTTGTTGTTTTAATAGTTTTTTCAGTTGTTTAACCTTGTTTTTGACATTTTTTTCCAGGCTGACATCACCGGCAAACACCAGTTGCTGGTAGTCATCAGCCAGCTGCTGTGTCAGTTGTTGGCTGGCGGCCGTATTCCCGCTAAGGCTGAGAATATATTGCAATACCGTTTGTTGTGGTGTTTTGGCGCCAACAGCAGCCAGTTCGGCAATCAGCCAGGCCGACACAGAGCGGGGCGCTCTTGTCAGGCGCAAAAAAGCCAGCCAGCTGATGGCCAAGGCACCAAGCAACAGCAATAACACTTTGCTGTAATGCCACCAGTTCAGGGCCGCAAGCTGTTGTATACGCGATTTCACACTGCTTAACAGCGACTGTTGTTGTTCAGAGTCAAAACCAAGCACCCAGCGTGACCAGTAATAATCCAGGTCTTCCAGCTGTTGCAGCCATTGTTTGGCAAAACCGGCTCTGCTTAGCCAATTGCCTTGTAATCGTAATAACTCAGTGGCCGACAACAAGTCTTCAAGACTGGAAAAAAGCCGCTCAGGTGCCACTTCCAGTGTAGGGTCAAACTTATGCCAGGCGCCATTATGGCGGTACTCCACCCAGGCATGGGCGGCACGCTGGCTGACTTCCAGATAATTCTGACCATCACGCCATTCTCCCCCCAGATAACCCGCCACAATACGGGCTGGCACCTTGGCGGCACGTAATAAAAAGGTGGTGGTTTGGGCATAATGGCTGCAAAAACCTGTTTTGCTTTGCCACAAAAACATATCAATCTGGTCACCGGACAATGCCGGTGGCGTCAGGCTGTAACGAAAACCACCTTCGCGTAAATACCGGCCTATGGCCAATACCAGCTGGTCCGGCTGTGGATATTGTTTTGCCAGTTCAGCGGCCAGTGCCCGGCTTTTTGGGTTGCCCTCTGGCAGTTGCAGATTGCTATCCTGATTGAGCGGCAAGTCTGGCACCGGTGCTAACACACTCTGAATTTGAAAACTGGCACGTTGTGACAGCAATGTGCGGCTGCTTAGCAAGGCGTCGGTGTCTGCACGCTGCGGATAAATAAGCCGCACAGGCACGCCAAGGCTGTATAAATGACGCTGCTGATGGGGTTCGGCAATAATTTTGTAACTGAGCCTGTTGGCTGGCGAATATTTCATCCGGCTAAAGTCGGCTTGTTCGTCGTTGTGACGGCGTCGCCAGCTGGCGCCATCAAAAGTGTCGTAAATGCGTGCACGCCAATACAACTCATCGGCTCTGGGTTTGCGGCTGTGAAACTCGACCCTGAATGCCAGCTGATCGGTTTCCACCAGCCGTTCAATACTGCCCGGATTCAGTTCTTCACCAAGGCCTGTCATGGCACTTTTGCTGTCAGGCAAAGCCCAGAGCGGCGCAATACGCGGGAACAATAAAAACAACACCAGCCAGAATGGGACAAACAACAAGGCAATTTTTAAGCTGGTTTTTAGCGGAAAATGGCTGCCGGGCGCGGCAAAAGCCAGATAATGTGTCTGCAGTTGTAACAACAACAACAAAAATACCAGCAGCGCCATGCCCAACGACTGATGCAGGATAAAACAGCAGGCAAATAAAAAATACTGCACCCATAACAGCTGCTGTATATCGGCCTGATCGGCATGGCGAAAGCCCAATAATCGCAAGATGGCTGCCAGCAACAACAGGTGGATCATCAGGTGTAATACCCCAAGATCGCGGGCAAACAGCAAAAGTGCCGCCACTATCACCAGAGCCAGCAGATTCGATAACCTCAGGCTCCAGACCGGTCGCCCCAACAACAACTGCGGCAATTTCGCCAGCAGCAATAACGAAAAAATGGCCAGACTCCAGAAATTAAAGGCGGGCGACAACAAAGCAAGCAGCAATGTCTGCAGCAGCCATAAACGCCAGAGCACGACGGTTTGGGTTGGCGGAGCCAGGCTGGATGTCGGGCTGCTTAACATAAACTCAGCGCCTCCAGACAACGTTGACGATGCAGCTCTTGTGCATTCACGCCCTGCTGAGCATCGGTGCCGGTCAGGTTGTGCTCTGCAGTTAAGATCTGGTTGCCAATCTGCAGGCTATAAGGCAAATGACGGTTACTCAGGTGCAAAATTTGTGCTGTGATATGGCACAACGCCTGTTCAAGCGCTGCACCTGATAACGAAGGAACGACCAGTTGATGCAGTTCAGTTGCTTGTTGATTAAATACCTTAACCACAGGCTGAGTGGGCTGACGGGCCAATCTTTTCCAGTCGATACGCTGTAGCGCGTCACCCGGCTGGTAAGGGCTCAGATGTGACCACTGTAACTCGCCATCACCGGCCGGCAGATTCTGTTGGCTGGTACTGGTCAGCGGTTGTGGATAAACCCAGTAGTGTTGTTTTAATGCCGGATAACACCAGCAACGTACCAGACCAAAAGGATAAATACTCTGAATTTTAAATCGTGGCAGTTGGTAATAACCACGGCGGGAGCTGTCTACCTGCAACATGACCTCAGTGGGCAAGGTCCAGAACAACTGATGTTTGCCGTTGAGGCTGAACTCCAGTAACTGCCGCTGTTGTTGCTGTTCAAGCAGGATGCTGACCGTTAACTGATCGCCGGCAAAAGCAGCTTTGGCTGCAGTGTGATGCAATACCAGTCCGTGCAGATTCCCAAACGCCAGCATAATGCATAACAGCAGCAAAGCTATTAACAAAAAACTGAGCAATAAAATAAGGTTGTTTTGATAATTGCTGCCCAATAAATACAAAATGGCCGCAAGCGCAAACAACGCCATGCCATAACGGGTCGGTAGTACATATAAAATGTGTTGCCGCAGTTTTAATTGTTCTGCAGCAGGCTGGCGCCGTTCCAGCCAGGCCCAGATCTTTGCTCTGATAAACTGTGTCAGGCGTTTTACACCTGGCATGGCGTTTCCTGCAACAACAGCGCACTCAGATTTGACTGATGCTGCTGTTGTCTGGGTTGTAATCTGTGTTCAGCCACTGCACTAAACACGGCCTGCACATCTTCAGTGGTAACAAAATGGCGTTGTTGTAAAAATGCATAAGCTTTGGCCGCCCTGACCAGTCCCCGTGCAGCCCGCGGAGACAAAGGTAACATATCGCTGCGGTGCCGGCTTTGTTGCACTAAATCCAGAATATAACCAAGCACCGCGTCGGTCGCTGTCAGCTGTGGGATCTGTTGTTGCAACGCACGTAGCCTTTCGGTGCTCAGCAGTGCCGGCAGTTGTTGTTGCTGACGGTTCTGCTGGTCTTGCTGTAACAGTTGCAGCTCTGCAGAGCGATCAGGAAAACCCAGTGTTAACCGCATCAAAAAACGGTCCAGTTGCGATTCCGGCAAGGCATTGGTGCCACTGTGAAACAACGGATTTTGTGTTGCAATCACAAAAAAAGGCGCTGGCAAAGGCCGGGTTTCGCCATCAATAGAAACCTGCTGCTCTTCCATGGCTTCTAATAACGCACTTTGGGTTTTTGGACTGGCTCTGTTGATTTCATCGGCCAGCAGCACCTGACTGAACACAGGACCTGGCTGAAAATTAAATTGCTGCGAACGGGCATCAAAAATACTAAAACCGGTCAGATCAGCCGGCAGCAGGTCACTGGTAAATTGCACCCGCCGGTAACTTAAGCCCAGACTTTGTGCCAGCGCATGTGCCAGGGTGGTTTTTCCCATGCCGGGCAAATCTTCCAGTAATAAATGACCCTGCGCCAACAGGCAGGTCAGTGCCAGCCTGATCTGCGGCGCTTTGCCGAGGATCACTTGATTCAGTTGCAATTCTACTTGTTGAATATCTGTATGCACTGCTTTGTCCTTGCGCTGAATAACATGTCGCTTCAGGCGAAAATGGAGCTTTGGCAAATAGTTGCAAAGTTCGTATACTGCCGCAAGCGCTATTTTGGGAATGTTTTTGTGATGAAAATACTTTTTGTCTGCCTGGGTAATATTTGCCGATCCCCAACTGCCCATGCCATTTTCCGCCAGTTGGCCGCCGACAATAATTTTGTCTGTGAGGTGGAGTCTGCGGGCACCAGCGCCAGCCATAAAGGGGCGCCGCCCGATCCACGCAGTATCAAAGCTGCCGTTGATGTCAGTTTTAAAGGCATTTATTCAAGACCGGTGCAAAATGATGATTTTGGTTATTACGATCTCATTTTAGCTATGGATCTTGAAAACATGGCCGCGTTAAAACGTCGTTGTCCGGCGGAACATCAACATAAACTAAAACTATTGATGAGCTATCACGCTGAGTTTGCCAATCAACCTGAAGTGCCGGATCCTTATTATGGTGGAACACGGGGTTTTGAACTGGTGCGCCAGCTGATAGAACAAGCCTGCGAACAATTGCTGGCTGAGCTACAACAAAGGCGCTGAAGGCGCTTTTGTTGTTTTTTTACTTCATCCCACCGGTTGCCTCTGAGCTTATTGCTGCATTTTTGCGCTACAGACGGCTAAATTCTAGGTTATAACAAATTAGCGATTGAAATTGTCCGGTAATAAATTTACTTTGTCCTTGGATTAATAGCCAAAGTGAATCAAAAACCCATTTCATAACCTTAATAGGACATACAACGTGAATACCTGGACGCCTCAAAGTTGGCGAGCATTTCCCATCCAACAACAACCCCATTACGATGATCCGGCGCTTTTGGCGACTGTGGAGCAGCAGCTGCACTCTTTTCCGCCTTTGGTGTTTGCGCAGGAAACCCGTGATCTCTTTAGTCAGTTAGGCCAGGTAGCTGAAGGTAACGCCTTTTTGCTGCAAGGGGGCGATTGCGCGGAAAGCTTTAGTAACTTTAATGCACCAAAAATTCGCGATACCTTTAAAGTGTTATTGCAAATGGCCGTGGTGATGACTTTTGCCGGCGGTTGCCCTGTGGTCAAAGTGGCGCGGATGGCAGGTCAATACGCCAAACCCCGTTCAAGCGATCTGGAAAGCATCGACGGCATCAGCCTGCCAAGTTACCGTGGTGATATCGTCAACAGTTTTGAATTTACTGAAGCTGCCCGTAAACCGGATCCAAACCGGTTATTAACGGCTTATCATCATTCTGCCGCCACCTTAAATTTATTACGTGCTTTTGCTCAGGGGGGCCTGGCCGATTTACATCAGGTCAGCCGCTGGAATATGGGTTTTGTCGAAAGTAACCCACTCAAAGGCCGTTATCAGGATATTGCCCAACGTATTCAGGAAGCGTTGCGCTTTATGGAAATTTGTGGCATCAGCGCACAAAATTCACCTTCTATCCGAGAAACCACTTTGTATACCTCGCATGAAGCATTGCTGCTCAATTACGAAGAAGCGTTAACCCGCCGTGATTCGTTAACTGGTCTTTGGTACGACTGTTCTGCCCATATGGTGTGGATTGGCGAACGGACCCGTCAGCTGGATCACGCGCATATCGAGTTTTTCCGTGGCATTCATAACCCTATTGGTGTCAAGGTTGGCCCAGGTATGGATGAGCTGGACCTGATCCGGCTGATTGACCAACTGAACCCTGACAATATCCCCGGACGTCTGACGCTGATCACCCGGATGGGCGCTGACAAACTGGCCGATAAACTGCCGGCTTTGGTGCGCCGGGTGCAACGCGAAGGCCGCAAAGTGGTCTGGAGTTCAGATCCAATGCACGGCAATACAGTCAAAGCCAGCAATGACTACAAAACCCGTGATTTTGAAGCCATATTGCGTGAAATCCGTAACTTCTTTGCGGTACATCAGGCTGAAGGCAGCCATGCCGGTGGTATTCACCTGGAAATGACAGGTGAACATGTCACCGAATGTACCGGTGGTGCTTATGGGTTGTCTGAAAACGACTTAAGCCAAAGGTATTTCACTCAGTGCGACCCAAGGTTAAATGCCGATCAGGTACTGGAATTAGCCTTTTTAATCGCTGATACTCTGCAAAGTGTCCGCAAGTAAGTACAGCCCTTATGCCGTCAAAATCCGGCCTTGAAATCCAGTCACAATACCGCAGTGCTGCAATTCACAGCACTGTTGGTATTGTTGGTGCCGGCAGCATAGGTTGTTTTTTAGGCGCTATTCTGGCGCAGGATAAAAGCCTTTCGGTGCAGTTTTTTGGCCGGGAAGCGCTTGGACTGGAGCTTGCCGCTTATGGTTTGTCGGCTGCCTTCCCTGGCGGTAACGCCAGCGCCATAGCACCGGCCTTTTATACTTCGATGGTCAGTCTGATTGACTGTGATGTTATTTTGCTGACCGTCAAAGCCACCAGCCTGCCACATTTAATTCCGCAGCTGAAAAAGTTTATCCGCCCCGACGTGCCTGTGATTGCGCTGCAAAACGGCATTGGGGTAGACACTATGTTAAGTGCCAGCCTGAACAACCCTGTGTATAGAGCTGTGGTGCCTTTTAATGTGGTTAAAACCGGCCCTGGCCATTTTCAGCAAACAAGCGCTGGCCAGTTACTCTGGCCGCAGAGCAATGACAACAGGTTGAGTTATCTGGCCGCTATTTTTCGCCAGCATGGTTCAGGTGTGCAGTTATGTGCCGATATGCGCGCTGTTGAATACGGTAAGTTGTTGTTAAACCTAAATAACGCGCTGAATGCATTAAGTGGTTTGCCGCTTAAACAACAGCTATTGCAGCAGGATATCCGTCTGGTACTGGCCGCAGCCATGCAAGAGTGGTTGATGGTATGCAAAACTTTGCAAATAAAACCACAGGCCATGACTGCATTGCCAAATGAGCTGTTGCCCTGGTTATTACGTTTACCAACCTGGTTGTTCAGAGTGCTGGCGCGGCAAATGTTGTTGATTGACGAAGCGGCCCGTTCTTCGATGTGGGATGATATTCAGGCCGGCAGGCGCACTGAAGTGATGTATTTAAATGGTGCTGTGGTGCGTCTTGGCATTGAAACCGGCGTGCCAACACCGGTAAACAGCGCCATAGTTGAACTGGTGAAACATCTGGAGCAGGGGGAAGCCATTCACCTCAGCCCACAACAATTGCGCCAGCAACTTTTAGCTTCAGCCTGAAGTTGAGTTGCCATTTGTTACGGCAAAAACCTCCAGCCAGTCTGCTTTCATATCCACCAGCTGCCAGCCGTGATCTGCAGCAGCCTTGAGCGTTTTATCTCCGGGGCTGTAGGCATACTCCCTGATGTCATCAGTGTGATGCACCAGCATACATAACGAGGTTTTGGCCTGGCCTGCCCAGCGCAACATGGCAATATCGCCACTGCTGTTACCAAAGGCGGCCACAGGGTGACGGTCGATATGGCTTTCAATACAAAGCACTTTGCCTTTGCCATTATCCAAAAACCAGGGCACAGGTTTTAGTTCAACCACCAGCTTGCCGTCTTTTTCAGCAACTCTGGTCATGAGCTGACTGCCAAGCGCCTGCTCAGGGCCTATACCATAAGCCTGCTCTGAAAAAGCCCGGATAAAATAACAGCTGCCACCCGACACCAGATAATTGCGAAAGCCGTTTTCGCGAAAAAGCGCTAACACCTCCAGCATCGGCTGATACACCAGTTGTGGATAAGGGCGGTTAAATTTTGGATGTGTTGCTTTATTCAGCCATTGTTGTACCCAAACTTTATATTCATCGGTACTGACACCATCCAGCCATTCCCGCAATAACCAACGGGCATCAGACAACACTTTCTCCATCAAAACTGCCAGATAATGCCGCACAAAACCCAAAATTGTGCCACAACGCGGTTTTTGCCGTATTTCATCGTGTTGCATTAAATCTTTAATAAAAGTGATTTCAGTGACATGAGGTTTTTCCACCCATAGAGTGCCGTCATGGTCAAAGGTGGCAATTCTGTCCGCGGGGGCAACATAACAAGGAGAATCTGGATCAGTCACCTTATCAATAAAAGCCAAAATGGCATCACGGCGCGGGCCATGTCGCCATGAAGGTAAACGTGAGTCAAGAGATGACATCAAACTATCCTTGTGTTTGTTCTTATTGCAGTACAAGTTGCAGTTGATTTTATTAATATTTTTGCCGTTTCAGGCCGGTTTCCGCCATGATTTTTGCCGAAATTTCCTCAATCGACAAGGTGGTGGAATTTAAATATGGAATACGTTCTCTTTTATACAGATTTTCCACTTCGCCAAGTTCCAGTTTGCACTGGCGCAATGACGAATAACGGCTGTTTGGCCGGCGCTGCTCGCGGATTTGTGATAACCGCTCGGGTGTAATAGTTAAACCAAAAAGTTTGCTTTTATGTTGTTGCAACACTTTGGGCAAGCTCAGGTGGTCCATATCTTCTTCCACAAAAGGATAATTGGCCGCTTTAATGCCGTATTGCAGCGCCAGATACAAACTTGTTGGGGTTTTGCCGGAGCGGCTGACACCCACCAGAATAATATCGGCTTTGGCATAATCTTTTAAATTAGAGCCATCGTCGTTGGCCAGCGCATAGTTCACAGCGTCAATCCGAAAATCATAGGTTTTTTCATGAATGCTATGAGTACGGTGGGTTTTTGGCATGGCCTGAATGCCCAACTCTTTTTGCATTGGCTCCACAAAAGCATTCAGAAAGTCATAACAAACACCTTCAGAGCTGTTGATAATGGCGCGCAGGCCTTCATCAACAAAAGTTAAAAACACCAAAGGACGCACACCGGTAGTTTTATAACGATCGTTAATGCGTTGTTTGGTCTGTAATGCTTTGTCGGCAGTTTCAACAAATGGGATGGTGACATGGTCAAATTCTGCTGGAAATAGAGAGAGTAAGGCGTGGCCGAATACTTCGGAGGTAATACCTGTTCCGTCAGAGATATAAAAGGCTGTGCGCACGCTGGAGTCCCCATTGTTGTTATAAAATTACATTGAAAATTAAGGTTTTATTTAAGCCGTCTGGCAGTGTAGAATCTTTTTGCTTATGTAGCGAGCCTCGTAAGCTTACCTAACCTGCAACAAAAATTGGAGACATACTGTGCAAGAATTCGTTGTTTGGTATCAGGACTTGGGCATGCACGATGTTCCTCGGGTCGGCGGCAAAAATGCCTCTTTGGGTGAGATGATCAGTAACCTGGCCAATGCCGGTGTACAAGTACCAGGCGGATTCGCCACAACAGCAGAAGCTTTTAATCAGTTTCTGGAACAAAGTGGTGTCAATGAGCGGATTTATCAGTTGCTCGATAAAACTGATGTCGACAATGTAACTGAACTTGCCAAAGCCGGCGCTCAGATCCGGCAATGGGTGATTGAAACCCCATTCCAAAGCGAATTTGAACAAGCCATCCGCACTGCTTATGCCGAACTTTGTGCCGGCTTCGAAAACGACGCTTCATTTGCTGTCCGCTCTTCTGCCACTGCTGAAGATATGCCGGATGCCTCCTTTGCAGGGCAACAGGAAACTTTCTTAAACGTGCGTGGTTATGATGCGGTGATTGAAGCCATCAAACACGTATTTGCCTCGTTATTTAACGACCGCGCTATTTCTTACCGTGTGCATCAGGGTTACGACCACCGTGGTGTGGCGTTGTCTGCCGGTATCCAGCGCATGGTTCGTTCAGACTGCGCTTCTTCTGGTGTGATGTTTTCTATCGACACTGAATCTGGTTTTGAAGACGTGGTTTTTGTTACTTCTTCTTACGGTCTGGGCGAAATGGTGGTGCAGGGCGCAGTGAACCCTGACGAATTTTACGTGCATAAACCAACAGTGACTGCCGGTCGTCCGGCCGTGGTGCGCCGCACTTTAGGCTCAAAGCTGGTGCAGATGGTGTATTCCTCTGAACAGGGTCATGGCAAACAGGTCAAAATTGAAGATATTCCGCAGGCGAAAAGCCGGCAGTTTTCTTTAACCGATGCCGAAGTGGAAGAATTAGCCCGCCAGGCCATCACCATCGAAAAACACTATGGCCGCGCCATGGATATCGAATGGGCCAAAGATGGTATCGACGGCAAACTTTATATAGTACAAGCCCGCCCGGAAACTGTACGTTCACGCGAAGACAGTAACTCGATGGAGCGTTACCAGCTCGAAGGCAGCGCGCCAGTTGTGGTTGAAGGCCGAGCCATTGGTCACAAAATTGGTTCCGGTACTGCCAAGGTGCTGGCCAGCATCGCCGATATGGACCAGATTCAGCCAGGTGATGTGCTTATCACCGACATGACAGACCCCGACTGGGAACCTATCATGAAACGCGCTTCAGCCATTGTCACCAACCGCGGCGGCCGTACTTGTCACGCCGCTATTATTGCGCGTGAGCTCGGTATTCCGGCAGTGGTGGGTTGTGGTGATGCCACAGCAAAGGTTAAAACCGGTCAGCAAGTGACAGTTTCTTGTGCCGAAGGCGACACCGGTTTTGTTTACGACGGTATTTTGCCATTTAACGTAGTGACGTCGCGTGTAGACCAGATGCCGCCACTGAAAATGAAAATCATGATGAACGTCGGTAATCCGGAGCGCGCTTTTAGCTTTGCCAAGTTGCCACATGCCGGTATTGGTCTGGCGCGGCTGGAGTTTATTATCAACCGTGGTATTGGCGTGCACCCCAAGGCACTCTTGAATTACGATGTGCAACCTGCGGATGTCAAAGCCACTATTGACGAGATGATGGCCGGTTACGCTTCACCTGTTGAATATTATGTTGGCAAACTGACCGAAGGTATTTCAACGCTGGCCGCTGCGTTTTCGCCTGAGCGTGTCATCGTTCGGATGTCCGATTTTAAATCAAACGAATACGCCAACTTAGTCGGTGGTCAGCAGTACGAACCACACGAAGAAAACCCGATGATTGGTTTCCGTGGTGCTTCACGTTATATCTCTGAAGACTTCCGCGATTGTTTTGCGCTTGAGTGTGAAGCGTTAAAACGGGTGCGTAACGACATGGGTTTTACCAATGTCGAAATTATGATCCCCTTTGTGCGTACTTTAGAAGAAGCAGCAGCGGTTATCGACTTACTGGCAGAACAAGGTTTAAAACGCGGCGAAAATGGCCTGAAAGTCATTATGATGTGTGAATTGCCAAGTAACTGTTTGTTAGCCGATGAGTTCCTCGAATATTTCGACGGATTCTCTATTGGTTCTAACGACTTAACTCAGCTGACTCTGGGTCTGGATCGTGACTCTGGCTTAATCGCGCATTTGTTTGATGAACGCAATCCGGCCATTAAAAAGCTGTTGTCGATGGCCATTTCTACCGCCAAAGCCAAAGGCAAATATGTCGGTATTTGTGGTCAGGGCCCTTCAGATCACGAAGATTTTGCCGCCTGGCTGATGGAGCAAGGCATTGATTCAGTGTCGTTGAACCCTGATACTGTGCTGGAAACCTGGTTATATCTGGCGAAAAAATACGGCGGTTAATCTAACTGCCTGAAAAAAGCCAACCTCACCTTAGGGTTCAGGTTGGCTTTTTTATTACTGGCCTGTAATTGCGGGCCTGTATTGCCGGTGTGAAAGAACTTTTGTTTGATAACGCTGGTTGAATAGCAATAAATCAGGTTTTATAACTTTTATCTTTCAGAACCCAGACAGACTTTTTTATGTTAACAATCATTTTATTAGGTGCCAGCGGTCAGCTGGGGCAGGCATTACAACAAGATTTAACCGCCCTTGGCACTGTGCTGACACCCACAAGGCAAGAGCTGGATTTAACCGACTTAGCGGCTGTTAAAGCCTGGTTTGCGCAGCAGCAGGTGGATGTAATCATCAACGCTGCCGCCATGACAGATGTGGATGGCGCCGAGCGCAACGGCGCGCTTTGTGAAGCTTTAAACCATCAGCTACCTGCAGCGCTTGGTGCTATTGCCAAAGAAAAACACAGCTGGTTATGCCATTTTTCTACCGACTATGTATTTAACGGCAAAAAAGCCGCAGCTTATGTTGAAACAGACGAAACAGCGCCGTTACAACAATATGGTCGCAGTAAAGTGGCCGGCGAAGAAGCCATAGTTGCATCCGGCTGCCGCCATCTGATTTTTCGCACCAGCTGGTTGTACAGCAGCACAGGCCGTAATTTTTTAACGACGATGTTGTCGCTGGCGCCGGAGCGGCAAGAGCCGTTTTTAGTGGTGGACGATCAGACAGGGGCGCCAACCAGCGCCATTGACCTCGCCGACGCTGTTGTCAGCATTTTTAGTAAAATTTTTGCCATGTCACAAGAAGAAGCCCGTGCCGTCAGCGGTATTTATCATCTGACAGCAGCCGGCGAATGCAGCTGGTATGAATTTGCCACTACCATTTTTCATTATGCGGTGGACGAAGATTTACTCGAGCAGCAACCTGAAGTCTTGCCAACCGACAGTCAAAGCCTGAACAGAGCGGCCAAAAGACCCGCCAATTCAAGGCTCTGTAACGACAAAGTCAACACAACATTTGGCATCAGTATGAGTCCATGGCAACAACAGCTGACGGAGTGTTTACAGCTGATAAAAAAACATACAGAAACTGGTAAATAATCAATATCTTAAGTAAGCTAGACCAGTCTAATTTTTCAACGGAGTGTCAAATGAACAGCAGCGACAGCACACCAATGCAACAGCAACAAATTGGTCGTGCCCAGGGCGCGCTGGTGGCCTTATTGGCAGCTGATGCTTTGGGGGTGCAGGCGGAGTTTTTAAGCAAAGACGAGCGCAACCGCCTTGGTGCTGCGACTTTGTTGACACTCAGTGAAGGTCCCTGGCATACCTTAGCCGGTCAACCGACTGAAGAAGGTGAGCTGGTGTTGTTGTTATGCCGGATGTTGGCATTTTGCCGTTGTTACCAACAAGCGGACGCCGCTTCAGCTTATCAATATTGGTTACAAAGCCAGCCTTTTGCGATTTCTGCTTCTTTGCAACAGGCGCTGACTGTTGGCGCTTCTGAGCAGGATTTTGGCCTGGCAGCACTTGGCCGGCAGTTGCCCATTGCCATGATGGGCGTGCACTTTTCGTTGCCACAAATAGCAGCCTGGGCTATGGCCGACACAGCCCTTACCCAAGCTGCCATTGTATGTCAGCAAATCAGTGCGCTTTACGCCATGCTGCTGGCCAAAGCCATAGACACAGGTGCAGACGCTGAAACTTTGTATCAGGATTTACAGCAGTGGGCGCGGGATTTAAAAGTAGAATTTTCGCTGCGTCAGACCATAGAACAAGCGCTTTTTATGCCACCTGCCAATTATGAAAACCCGGCTATGCCTGCACTTTGTGCTTTTCACAATGCTATTTGGCAGCTGCTGTATGCAAAATCTGTGGGGGAGGCGATAGTCGACACTGTGCGTCAGGGCGGCGATACCGGCAGTAATGCGCTGATAGCTGCGGCATTAGTGGGCGCAGTGCAAGGTATAGATAAAATTGACCCGGACTGGCTGCACACTATAACCCAGTGTAAACCGCAGGAAGGGGTAACAGGGGTTGACCAGCCAAGGCCAGAAGTTATGTGGCCTGTTGATGCGCTGGAGCTTGCTAAACAGCTGATTTTATTAACACCAGCTGAGCTGGTTTAATTTTTCTGACACACTTAAAAACAAAAAACCGTGATTTATTCACGGTTTTTTTGTCTGCATATTTTTCTATGTTTGCATCTGTGCTCGCATCTGCGCTCTACAACCAGGTCCTGCAGCACCAGCTTAAATCATCCACCAGCCACACAGCAGATACGCGATAAAACTCGCCACAGCACACAACACGGCATAAGGCATTTGAGTGCGCACATGCTCAAGTAAATCACTGCCAGCCGCCACTGAGCTCACAGCTGTGGTATCAGAAATAGGCGAGCAGTGGTCGCCAAAGACACCACCTCCCAAAATAGCCGCCAGCACCAGGGCTGGTGGTAAATTCAGCTCCAGCACCAAAGGCATGCCAATAGGAATAAGAATGGCAAAAGTGCCCCAGGAAGTGCCTGTGGTAAAGGAAATTAACGCACCGGCTAAAAACATCATGGCCGGAATTAAAAACAGCGGCATTGAACTTGCCACTAAACCGGCAATAAAAGTACCAGTGCCCAAAGTTTTTAAACTGGCGCCAAGCGCAATGGCCAATAACAAAATAGTGGTTAAAGACAACAGCTCACTCATGCCTTTATAACCAATATCCACCAACTGCTGATGGCTGAATTTGTTGTCAAAACGCAGCAGGGCATAAGCGACTAAACAGGCAAGGGCAGTGGCGTACAACACAGATTTTGAGCCAGAGCCTGCTGCCAAATCGCCTTGACCTGTCCAGTACATAAAACCGACCATAGAAACAATCATGGTTAATAGCGGCAGCAGCATGTAACGGGCTTTGCCTTCAATGACATCCTGCTCAGCCACAAGATCAGTGGTGGCACTGTGCAAACTTTGCTGGCGCTGCCAGGCGGTTTTCATCGGGCCAAAATGACGGCCGGTGATAATAGTAAAAAGCACCAGCGCTAAGGTAAAAAGCGGGTAGAAGTTAAAAGCAATGGTTTGCATCAAAATGGACACCGGGTTTTCCGGTAGCTGATAACTACCAAGCAAACCCAGCACATAAGCGCCCCAACCATTGAGTAAAATCAGAATACAAATGGGCGCGCTGGTGCTGTCGATAATATAAGCAAGTTCGGCTCTGCTGATTTTAAATTTATCAAACAAACCGCGGGACAAAATACCGGCTGTGAGTACCGACAAATTGGACTCGATAAAAATCACCACACCGGTAAAAAACGCCAACAACTTACTTTGCCGGGCGTTTTTGGCAATACCACGCGCCACTAAACGCACCACCAGCGCGTTTACACCGCCGGAGTAACGCATATAAGCCATTAAGGCACCGACCAACAGCGCAAACAATAACAAACGGGCATTGCCGGGGTCAGACATCACTTTGATCAGGGCTTCAAAGGTATTCAGGCCACCCAAAGCCGCTGCGCCCAACAAAGACTCACCTTGTTGGCTTAATAACAACAATTCGGCGCAAAATAACGACACCAACAGCGCCACTATCACTTCTTTTTTCCAAAGCACCACAATCAAAGCCACCAGCGCGGGCAGCAGCGTTAGCCAATCAGACAAAATGCACCTCTTTGTTGTTATTTATAGTTGTTATTTATTGTTGTTTTTGAACCTGTTGCTGTTGTTGTAATAATTTGTGGAGCTCAGCAGGCCGATACTTTGCCAGTAAGGCCGATAACACTGCAATGCTTTTATCATCAGGCAGACCTGTGATCTGTTCAGGCACAAAATGGCGCTGAAAAGCACTGAAGTACAACCTGCTCTGGTCGTCATGTTCGCCTGTAACCCTGATGGCATAACCATAAAGCTGGAGCGCCTGTTGCAGCTGACTGATACCGCCGGTCAGCACCGGCTGTTGGTAATAATGTTGCACCTGAGCGTTGTCATACCAGGCGCCTATACCCTGACGAGCCAGCCACTGCCAGGGAAAACGGGCACCAGGGTCCTGTTTTTTAGCTGGCGAAATATCGCTGTGCGCCAGAATACGGGTTGGGCTGATGTCGGGGTAACGTTTTAGAATGTCTTTGAGCAGCAATGCCAGCAATTGCATTTGCCTGGCGTCAAAATCGGGTGTCAGACATAAGTTTGGCCTGGCCGTAGAGGGCACAAGGGGCAAGGTTTTTGTGTTTGCATTATCACAATGGCCGGTATTCACCAGTTCAATGCCAATGGATTGATCGTTCAGGTTGTGCCTGTCTTCAAACTGACTTTCGCCGGCGTGCCAGGCGCGTTCAGACTCATCCACCAATTGATATACCTTCAGTTCCCGCTCAGGGTAAGTGTCGTCAAAAGACTCAGGGATCAAATAATGGCTGCTGACAGGGTGGGCGGATTTTTCAGTTAAAATCTGCAAAGATTGTTGCCAGTTACCGGCGGTGTAATGCAACACCACAAAACGCACTCTGTGATTCTGATTTGCTGAAGGGTAAGGCTGAATTTGCAGTTTTACCGGCGAAAGTGCACTGGAGCAAGCGGCAAGCAACCACACCAGGCCAATGCAAACTGTGTGCTGGAAGATGTCGCGAACTCTGTAGGGCAATTTTTGTCGGAACATAAAACAACCTGTGATACAGCCTGTAATACAGACTTTGGCAATAACAACCGGCGAGCCAAATCAGCCACTTCACAACAAGATGTTGCTGCACTGTCAGGCGGAAGCTGCTGGTGAAAGGCGAAAGATAACATAAAAGTCATGGTTGCTTCTATGCTGCTATCCTGGGCTATCTGGTTGTAATTTATTACGTTTTATGGCGATATAGTTTTCTCCTTTTGCTTTGGGCCCGAACCGATGTCAAATGAACCTCTGTTGTCAATCCGGCTTGCCTCCGAGCATGCACTTTACCTTGATATCGCGCGTGAGCCTTCACCGGCTGCGCTGGCAATGCTGGTGCAGCTGGAGCATCAGCTAAAACAGCATTATGGCCACCATTTACGGGATGTAGTGCCCGCTTATTTATCATTGTTATTGATTTTTGAAGCTGAATCTTTTGCCTTTGAGCCGCTGTGCCGTGAACTCAAAGCCATCTGCCGGAGGCTGTTGCAACAGCCTCCGGCAGAACTTGCCGGAAAAAAGGTTGAACTACCGGTGTATTATGGTAAAGACAGTGGCCCTGATCTGGCGCGGGTGGCGGCTTTACATCAGCTGAGCCAAAAACGCCTGATTGAACTCCATCACAGCACTGCGTATCTGGTGTATGCCATAGGTTTTGCGCCGGGTTTTGCTTATTTAGGTTTTGTCCCTGAACAAATTTATACACCAAGACTCAGCACACCCCGGCAGCAGGTGCATGCCGGCTCAGTAGGCATTGCCGACCGGCAAACGGCAGTGTATCCGGCCAGTTCGCCGGGCGGCTGGAATATCATTGGCAATTGTCCGCTGCCGTTATTTGACCCAACAGCTTCACCATTGATGCCGGTTGCTGTTGGTGATGAAGTACAGTTTGTGCCGATAGAACGCAATGAGTTTATCCGGCTTGGGGGCCAGTTATGGACGGATTAAAACAGGGTGGTTTTTACCTGCTGCGCAGCCATGCCCTTTGCCAATTGCAGGATTTAGGTCGATTTGGCGTGGCAAGTCTGGGCCTTACCGAAGGTGGCGCTTGTGATCAACAGTCGGCCATGCTGGCCAATATGCTGCTTGGCAATGCCGCCGGCGCACCTTTACTGGAGATTGGTGTAGGTGGTGTCAGTTTAAGGGCTCAGGCCGATACTTATGTGGCGCTCACCGGCGCCCAGATGCCTTTTTTACACAACGGCAAGGCGGTACCGCGTTACTGCACTATCAAGATAAAATCCGGTGATTTAATTGAAATCGGTTACGCCAGAGCGGGTTTACGTTGTTATCTGGCTGTTGCTGGCGGCTTTTTAGTACCCACCACCCTTGGCAGTGTCTCCACTGTGCTGCGTGAAGGCATAGGTGGGCTGAATGGCCAGGCGCTGGCTGACGGCGACTGGTTGGCGGTTAATCCCTGCGACACCTTGCCATTACGTTCTTTGCCTTACCAGCAACAACCCCATTTCCGTGCTGTGACCCAGCTTGATTGGTTGCCGGCGGCGCAATTTGACTGGTTTAGTGAAGATGCTATTCACCGGTTGAACCAACAGTTATTTCGCCTGACAAAACAATCAGATCGTATGGGCTGCCGGCTCAGTGGGGGCAAAATTAAAGTGAAGACGCCAGCGCAGATGTATTCGGAGGGGATCTGTTGTGGTGCGATTCAAATCAGCAATGACGGGCAACCTATGGTAATGCTCAATGATCATCAGACCATAGGGGGTTACGCCAAACCTGGTACAGTCAGCCGCTTAAGCCTGAATGCTTTGGCACAATGCCGGCCCGGCAGCCTGGTGCGTTTTGTACAACGTGATCTGCAGTACATTCAGGCAAAAGCCATCAGGCAGCGGCAATGGTTGGCGCAGCTTGGGGCAGAGTGGCAACACAACTAAAGAGCTGTTACTGCGCTTTGCCGCGTTCTGCGTTTATTCACCATGCCTTCTCCCTGGAAGCGCTTGTGATGTTTTGCTCAGGGTTATTGCTGATATTGCGCCAGTTGTTCCACCAGTTGATTTAACAAAGTTTTGCCTGCTGTTGCTGCTTTGGGACTGTTAACGACAGCGACAAAAATCCAGGGTCTGTGACGACCGTCATAAACATAACCTGCCAGCGCAGTGACATCTTTTAAAGTGCCGGTTTTTAACCTGGCTTTTTTATAAGCTGCGCCTTGTCTGAAACGATTTTTTAAAGTGCCGTCAATACCGGCAAGTGGCAGGCTGGCTATCAGCTCAGGGCCATAATCTGCTTGCCAGACGTGAGACAGCAGTTGTGTCAAAAACAACGCAGATATTCGTTCACTACGGGATAAACCAGAGCCATTCTCCAGCACCAACTGTTGCTGGTTGATGCCCTGTTGCGTCAGCCAGTGTCTTATTTTTTGCTCTGCCATTTGTGCTGTTGGGGTGAGCTCAGGCGCTTTGCCTGGGATAAGTCCGGAGCCATCAGGCGACAACTGGTGTTGGTTTGCCAAAACATTAGTGGTGCGAAGGCTGGCAGCATGCTCAGCGCCCAAAGTTAAATACAATAACCGGGTCAATGCATTGTCGGAAGATTTATTGACTCTTAACACTAACTCGCCCAAAGGCCGGCTTAAGTGAGTTGCGACCGGCACTGCGTCTGGTGGCGTGACTGCGGTTTGTAACCAGTTGGTATTGGGGACGGATGGCAATAAAACTGCAGCGCTACTTTTGTGTTGTATTGGCAGATGGCAACAGTGGGCGCTGCGATGGGCAGCTTTGTGCAGTTCAGTCGGCACTGCAGTTTCAGTGTGAATTTGCCCGCCCAGGCGTTGCCATTCCTGTGCCAGACTAAGCAGCAGCGCCGCATCGCGGTCTATCAGTTCAAAGCTTTGTTGTTGCTGACAATTTTGCGGAAAAGAACCACTGAGTTTTAACCGCCAATATTGCTGCTCAGCAACAAATTCTGATGTTAACTGCGACAATTTGGCCTGCTCGCAATTATGCTGTGTCAGCTGCAGTTCTGACAGATCAAGCTTGACGTCCGGCCAATAGGGGAACAAGGTGGCTCTGGCATTTTTATGGTCTGAGACCAGCCTGAGCACCTGTTGGCTTTGCCCCAGATAAAGCGCGTCTGGCCTATGGTTATAACGGGCTTTGGGCGCTTCATCAAAATCAGCCTGGCCGATATCGTTGCGTCCTGGTAAAAAGCTGCTGCGATCCAGCACTATACCGGCACCAAGTGTAGTAACACCTAAAGCGCGAACCTGACTTAATAAAGCCGACAGTTCAGCATAATTAAAATCAGCGTCTGCTCCGGCTTGCAGGTACAGCGGCTGACGTAATGTAAAAGAGGGCTGTGGTTGTAATTCTTGCTGTTGCAGCGCTATATAATCAGTCTGAGCCAATAAAAAACGGCTGCTGCCACGCCAGTCTGGTCCCAGTGTTGCAAGTGCAACAGTGCTGGTGAGCAGTTTCATGGTGGATGCAGGGGCCATAGCGGCATCGGCCCTATGATAAAAACCGCTGTTGCCCTGAAACAGTGGCTGCATCACCAGACTTATCTCGTCTGCTGTTAAGCCGGCTTGTTGCAGCTGTGTGGAAAAACTGTGCTGGCGAAGCGGAGCTGAACTACAGGCGCTTAGTATCAGGCCAGCCAGTGTCATTCCAACATAATTAACAATCTTCAAAATCACTCCCGGCCATGTTGTTATTTTGCCAAAGGGGTTGTTGACGCGGTTCATCAGGCAGAGCACAGGCAAAGGTGCTGTGTTTTTATCTTGCCAGTTTTTGACCATGGTTGTCACAACATCTTCATCGCCTTGTTGTTTTTGTTGTGACTACAGCAAAAAATCAGTCGTTTTTTGTGTTGCCGGTTTTTTGTGTTCACAACTTGCGCCCTTCTGGCTTGCTGTTATGGTAGTAACAGTGTCCTTCACAAATGCAGCTGTTATGCGCCAGCCTGTCAGAACAAACAATATTGTGAGCAAGCCTGGAATTGCCGTGCTGTTATGCTGTCTGGCAGGCACTGTCACTGCCCGGCAGTCAGAGGTTGGTTTTAGCCAGGCAGAGCTGAACTACCTTCAGCACAAAGGCGAGCTCAGTTATTGTATTGATCCCGACTGGATGCCGTTTGAGGGGGTCGATACCCAAGGGCGGCATATGGGTATCAGCGCCGATTATCTGCAGTTGCTGCAACAGAAACTACCTGTGTCTTTTCGTCTGGTGCCAACCAAAAACTGGGCTCAATCGCTGCAATATGCCAAAGATCGTCGTTGTGATTTTTTGCCTTTAGCCATGAAAACACCTGAGCGCAGCAGTTATTTAAACTTCAGCACTGTGTATCTGAATATTCCAACTGTGCTGGTGACCAGCATCGACAAAGCTTATCTCACTGATTTTTCTGATTTACCGCCGCAGGCTATTGGGGTGCGCCGTGGTTATGGTTTTATCGAATTGTATAAGAACCAATATCCGGCCTTACATATTATGCAATACGACAGTTACGACGAAGGGTTGCTGGCGGTACAACAAGGTATTTTGTATGGTTTTTTAGGCAATATGGGCAGCATCAGCTACAGCCTGCAGCAAAACAAAATGCACAACCTGAAAATTGCCGGCCGGCTGCACGGCGACAGTGAGCTTTCTTTTGCCAGCCGCAACGACGAACCTTTACTTGGCAGTATTTTGCAGAAATTGTTATTGCGCTTGCCAACGCAACAACAGCAACAAATTAACAACCGTTGGTTCAGTATTCGTTATGAGCAGGGAGTGGATTACAAACTGGTGTGGCAGGTACTGGCCGGCGCTGCGGCGCTTGGGCTATTGTGGCTGTGGGCTTATCTGAAACTGAACCGGCTGAACAAAGCTTTGACAAAAGCCAATGCCGAACTTGAACAACTGAGCCAGCACGACCCTTTAACCGGGCTTTATAACAGACAATTTTTTGACCAGAAACTGCAGGATGCTTTGGCACTTTGCCAGCGTCAGCAGCTGACGCTGACTGTTGCGATGATGGATTTGGATCACTTTAAACAACTGAACGATGAATGTGGCCATTTGTATGGTGATGCCTGTTTACGGCAGTTTTCCAGCTTATGCCGCAGTTATTTTCAAAGGCCACAAGACATGCTGGTACGGTATGGCGGCGAAGAGTTTATGTTGATCAGTGTCGGCACTGAAGCTTCAGCAATGGAAAAATTGCTGCGCGCTTTTGTTGGTGTGATAGCCAGCACTGAAATAAACCATGATGAGCATTGCCGCAGTTGTACCATCAGCATTGGGGCTTATTCAGATGTACCGGATCTGCTGCTTGATAAAAAATTTTTGTTGCAGCAGGTGGATGAGGCTTTATATCAGGCGAAAAAACAAGGCCGGGACCAACTGGTGTTGATCCCGGCCCAGCAATCCGGATCTGAACTTACACAAACCACAAAACAACCCTGAGCCCCACAAGGCTGTTTGTGTCTTTAGCCTATCCGTTATGATGCAAACAAACTAAGCAGGTTCAGCTTGTGTCAGCAGGGCCTGCGCTTCAATCAGCAAAGGATTATCACTTTGTTGCAGCGCGACAAAATCCTGTTTGTTTTTAAGGCCGGCATACCCAATGTCAATCAGACTTTGGGCCACTGCGCCACCCAGGTTTTGCCCGGGGCCCAATAAAATCAGTTTATCCGGCGCAAATTCTTTGACTGCCACCTGCACAGCTTTACTAAAGTGATAACAATCAGCCACTTGCGTCTGGAAGGTGTAACGCCACAGCGCTTCAGTGTCCACCGGGCCTGTATGCCAGATGGCACCAGAGCCGTCTATTAACGGGGTTTGTGGACGCTGGAAATGTTGTTGGCTGAATTTTTCAAGCGCTTGCATTGATGCTTGTTGCATCAAAGGGCTGTGAAAAGCGGCATGACCATGCAATAACAACGGAAAACGGCCATCGAGTGGCGGCAGATTTTTCATCGCGCTGGCGACCGCGTGTTTGCTGCCGGCCATCACCGCATAACCGCCATATTCAATCGACATCCAGAGTTCACCTTTGTGCAGTGCCAGCTGCTGTTTTACTGCAGCGTCTTTTGCCGGATCAAGCCGCCACTGTTCATCTAATAACGGATAAATAAACTGCTGACCTTCGGCTTTGGCGGTGAGCTGCGCCATACCTGACACCACTTCAGTGCCAAAAGCGCTGTCCCAGACACCGGCGCAGGCAAGCGCTGTGTACCAGCCCATCGAATTGCCGCTGACTGCCACTATGTCGTATTGCGCAGCCAAATCTTGTTGTAGCGCCTGAAACTGCGCCAGACCAGCGGCATAAATTAACGCGGCGTTATTTTCTGCTTTTTGGTGGCTGGCCGGTAAATACACAGCTGCGCTATCGAGCTCAGTCACAGTGGTAAGGCCCAGAAGTTGTCTTTGTTTATCAATGGCCTTTAAGGTGTTTGAGTCATAAAAAGGGGCAAGACAACCTAATTCTGTTTTTTGATAAGTGCCGCGGCCAGGGCACAACACTACTGCTGTTTGTTTCATCCGACCTGCTCCAGCTTGGGCTGTTGTTTGTTTTCACCAAGCAACAAGATTGATTGTTCAATAATTTGTGCAACAGAAGGCAACACTGTGTAAGCGGCGCTGCCAAGCGGAATAAAACTGTCTTGTGCGCATAAACGCGACAGCTGATACCAGTTGGGTTTGTGTTCATGCAAAGCGGTAAATAACTCTTCACTGAGTGAACCACGACGCCGGCATTCGTCCACTATCAGCACTTTTTGGGTTTGGCCTATGGCTTTGGCAATTTTGTCGATATGCAATGGCACCAGATAACGTAAATCCAGCACTGTTGCGGCAATACCCTGAGCCGCCAGTTGTTGCTGCGCCTGACAGCTTAAATAAAAACCGTTGGCATAACTGATGATCACCAAATCTGTTGGTTTATCCAGATGATGATGTCTGATGGCCGGTGTGCCAATATCCGGCAGCTGTTCTTCTGATAACGGCAAATCACAAGCCCAGAGGTTGTCGCCCGGCTGGTGTAAATCGCGGGTCATATAAAGGGCTATTGGCTCTAAAAAAATCACCAGCCGTTTTTCACTGTGGGCAAGCTCGAGCGCCTGGCGCAGCAATAAACTGGCGTCACGGCCGTTTGATGGGCAAAACAACAATAAACCCGGAATATCGCGAAATACCGCAAAAGAATTGTCGTTGTGAAAATGACCGCCAAAACCCCGTTGATAAGCGAGTCCTGCAATACGCACTACCATAGGGTTTTGATATTGGCCATTGGAGAAAAACGGCAAAGTGGCAGCTTCACCACGGATTTGATCTTCAGCGTTATGCACATAAGCCAAAAACTGAATTTCCGGCACAGGTAAAAACCCCTGCTGCGCCAAGCCAATACCCAGCCCCAGAATACTTTGTTCATCAAGTAAGGTGTTGATCACTCTGTTGCTGCCAAACTGCTGCACCAGTTGCGAAGTGACGTTATAAACCCCGCCTTTTTTGCCAACGTCTTCCCCCAGCACTATGGCATTGGGGTAACGCGCCATGGCCTGGTGTAAAGTCCAGTTGATAATTTTGGCCAGATGTTGCGGTTTACCCAGGTTATGTTTATCAAACTCTAAAGTTTGTGCTGTGGCTGGCTCTGTTGATACCGCTGAGGCTTTAACCGCTGTGTTTTTTTGCGCAGCAGCTTTGGGCACAATACTTTGCATCACAGCTTCGGCGGAGGTGAGTTTAGGTTTATTGCTGGCAACAAAAGCAACACGGGCGGTTTGCTGATCCAGTTTTAATACCAGTTCCAGTAATTCGCTTTGCTGATAAATACCACGTTGTAACAACAAGGCTGTGGCGTATAACAGCGGATCTTCATCCAGCTCAGCTTCAATTTGGTGTTTTTTGCGATAAGCCACTTCGGCGTCAGCACCGGCATGGCCAAATAACCTATAGGTTTTCAAATGAAGCAGTGCAGGGCGGCGGTTTTTCCGTACAAAATCAACGGCCGCTCTGGCTGCCTGTGCCACATCGGCTAAATCGCGCGAGTCGGCAGTAAAAGTCTGCATATGCGGGCTTAAGCTGTGTGCTATCCAGCCACAAGGGGTTGGGGTGGAAATCCCCAGGCCATTGTCTTCACATAAAAACAGCACTGGCACAGGCACATGCTGATAATCGGCCCAGCAAGCAGCGTTGATTGCGCCTTGTGCTGTGGAATGGTTGGCTGAAGCGTCACCAAAACTACAAAGTGCAATGGCATTTTCCGGCCACTGACCTTGTTGTTGTAATCTTTTACTTAAATCAATAGCAAAAGCAGTACCTACAGCCTTGGGCAAATGGGAAGCAATGGTGCTGGTTTGCGGGGGAATGGCCAACGCCAGGCTGCCCAGCACCTTATGTCGGCCACCTGAGATAGGATCTTCACTGGAAGCGGTAAAAGACAATAACAAATCGTAAATAGGGGTGGAGCCTGGCAACTGTTTGCTGCGTTCAATAAAAAAAGCACCACTGCGGTAATGCAAAAAGGCCGGATCTGTCACTTCAAGCGCAGCTGCCACCACAGCGTTGGCCTCATGGCCGCTCGAGCCAATGGTATAAAAACTCTGGCCTTTGGCCTGTAATAAACGCGAGCGTAAATCCAGCAAACGGCTGGAAAGCATCGAATCAAAATAACGGCAAATTTGCGCGTCCGTCAGGGTTAAAGCAGCAGATTTGGGCGTCGGCAGCTTGTGGCTCTGAATTTTGTCCAGATATGCCGTCGTCCATGCATGTTGTTCATAAGGTGTCATCAAAAGTCCTGCCATATGTAGTTGTTATCGACAGAAAAAAGGCCAGGGCTTTTGCCTCTGGCCTTAGGAACTCAGCAGAACGCCTGAATGCCGGTAATGGCACGACCTAAAATCAGCGCATGCACATCATGGGTGCCTTCATAGGTGTTCACCGCTTCTAAGTTCATTACATGACGAATCACATGATATTCATCAGCAATGCCGTTGCCACCGTGCATATCACGGGCGATACGCGCTATATCCAACGCTTTGCCACAAGAATTGCGTTTAATGAGCGAAATAGTTTCCACCGGCAACAAACCTGCATCCATCAAGCGGCCAGCCTGTAAACAACCCAATAAACCTAAGCTGATGTCAGTTTGCATATCGGCGAGTTTTTTCTGAATAAGCTGGTTGGCAGCCAGTGGCCGGCCAAACTGCGAACGGTCCAGCGTATACTGGCGCGCTGCATTAAAGCAGAACTCAGCGGCGCCCAAAGCACCCCAGGCAATGCCATAACGGGCTTTATTTAAACAACCAAAGGGCCCACTCAATCCCTGAGCATTGGGCAATAACTGGTCCTCTGAAACTTCCACGCCATCCATCACAATTTCGCCTGTGATAGAAGCACGCAGTGAAAACTTACCTTCAATTTTCGGGGCGCTTAAACCCTTCATGCCTTTTTCCAGGATAAAACCACGAATAACACCATCCAGTTTGGCCCAGACCACAAATACATCGGCAACAGGGGAGTTGGTGATCCACATTTTGGTGCCGGAAATTTTGTAACCACCGTCGATTTTTTTCGCTGTGGTGCGCATAGACGCCGGATCTGAGCCTGAATCCGGCTCTGTTAAACCAAAACAGCCAATCCATTCACCGGTTGCGAGTTTAGGCAGGTATTTCATCCGCTGTGCTTCAGAGCCATAGGTATAAATAGGGTGCATCACCAGGGAAGATTGCACACTCATGGCACTGCGATACCCGCTGTCGACTCTTTCCACTTCACGGGCCACCAGACCATAACTGACATAATTGACGCCAGAGCAACCGTATTTTTCCGGCAAAGTGGCACCTAACAAACCCAGTTCACCGAGCTCGCGCATTATGGCGACATCAAAATGTTCATGGCGGTTGGCTTCCAGAATGCGTGGCATTAAACGTTCCTGACAATAACTCTGGGCAGTTTCCTGAATTAAACGCTCTTCTTCGGTTAATAAGGTATTGAAGGCAAAAGGGTCTTGCCAGTTAAACGCGGTTTTGCTCATGGCCATTACTCAATGCAGTGAAAGTTATTGCTATCTTATGGAGCTCGGATTTAAAGTAAAAACATATAGAAGCTTGGTCAGGTATAGTTTTTTCCTATGGATATGCGTCAGCTTGGTTATTTTGTCGCGGTTTTTGAACAAGGCAGCATCAGTGCAGCGGCCAGACATCTTGAAGTAGCGCAGCCTTCAGTGTCGGCTGCTTTATTGGCGCTGGAAACCGAACTTGGGGTGTTGTTGTTTATCCGTTTACCGAGAGGCGTCAAAGCCACCGAAGAAGGCGAAAGGTTATACAGTCAGGCCTGCCAGATTTTAAGTCAGCTGCAGGCGGTACAGGCTTCTTTTAAAAAACCGGCCAAACGGCTGCAATTCAGGCTTGGACTGGTGCGGGCTTTAGGGGTAGAGCGTATGAGTGCGCTACTGAAAGACTTTAATAGCCAGTTGCCAGGGTTAGAGCTGCACTTAGTGGAGCCGGATGAGCCTTGTGATGCCCGTATTATTAATATCCGCCAACTGAAAGCCGGTGAGCTCTATCAGCCGCTCTGGAGTGATGCTTATTTACTGGCATTACCGGCGCAGCACCCTTTATGTGCCAAAGCACAAATCAGCATCGAAGATTTTAAAAAACTACCGCTGATTAAACGCACCCCTTGTGATGCCTGGGATCAACTACAAACGGCGCTGAACAGGCACAATATCAAAGCCGATATCCGCGCCAATATTCATACCATTGAATATGCCATAGGGCTGGTGGGCGCCGGTATTGGTTGTGCTTTATTACCGGCTTTTGAAAGCCACAGAAACAGGACGGAAATGCAAATAAGGCCTTTGGAGCTGGTGTTATCTGAGCGGCAATTAGTGCTGGCTTTTGATAAAAACCAACAGCATCAGAGTGCAGTCAAAACTTTATGTGAAGTGGCAAAAAAACAATAAAACGGGCTGTGGCTGCTGTATTTTTTTTGTGTGCCGCCGGGCTTAAAAAACCGCTAGCAAAGCTGTTTTATCACGACATAAACTTTGAAACCGACAACGAAAGCAGCAGGGCACCCGCCACCAGATAAAAAGGCGATAGTTTGGCTTTCACCAGCAAAAACACCGCAAGTAGTACCCACAAAAAGTCAGTCACAGAGCCAATACTGCTGCTGGCCACCGGCTGCACAAAAGCACAGGCCAGCACACCGACCACAGCGGCATTCACGCCCGCCATGGCTTGCTGCACCGGTGCTTTAGATTTGAGTTGTTGCCAATAAGGCAAAGCGCCCAGTACCAACAACATGGCCGGCAAAAATATGGCGACACTGGCAACAAAGGCCAGCAACAAAGCTGAATAAGGCAAGTCACTTGCAGCCCCTAAAAAGCTGGCAAAAGCAAAGAGCGGACCAGGTAAAGCCTGTGCTAAACCATAACCTGCCAAAAAGCTCTGGTTATCAATAAGGTCCGGTACAAGCTCAGCCTGCAGCATCGGCAGCACCACATGACCACCACCAAACACCAGACTACCGGCCCGGTAAAATTTATCTATCAGGTTTAACAGGCCGTGATCGCTGATGGCCGCCAATAATGGTAGGAGCAGCAGTAAGGATAAAAACACCCCCAGTAACACAGGCGCGAGCAAGGGCTTTTGGACTCTGGCTGGCGCTGGCTTAGGCAAAGACAATACAAAATATCGACCACAAAAAGCGGCCATCGTAATTACCGCAAGCTGCTGCCAAACGCCGGGTTGCCACAGCAGAATTAGCATCACAACAAGCGCAAATAAACGCCGTGGCCAGTCGGGGCACATGCTTTTACTCATGCCATACAGTGCCTGCGCCACTACGGCAACAGCCACCAGTTTCAGCGCATGTACTATATCTGCATCAAAGCCACCGGCTTCGCGCTGTAAATAGAGCGCAAACAAATACATCATTAAAAAAGAAGGCAGGGTAAAACCTAAAAAACTGACCAGGGCGCCGGCATAAGAGCGTTTTAAAAAGCCAATGGCCATACCGACCTGACTGCTGGCTGGGCCTGGTAAAAACTGGCATAAAGCCACCAGCTCGGCATAATCCTGGTCGCTCAGCCAACGGCGTTTTTCGACAAATTCAAAACGGAAAAAACCCAGATGGGCCAAAGGGCCGCCAAAGCTGGTACAGCCAAGTGTCAGAAAAATAATAAAAAGTTGCCATAACGAAGGGGACGTAAGCTGTTGTTCTGATCCTTGTTGCTGATGCACTGGCCGGTAGCTCCTCAAATAAAAAACAGAACTCAGCATGCTGAGTTCTGTGGCGGTAGTTTCATTGTGATGCACTGTTGAGCCTTGTATACCTGCGCGCTAATACCTGTGCGCTGATACTTAAGATCCAAGCGGTAAACAGCCGAAGCTTAAATCTGACGTATGACAAAAATATTACATATAAGCTTTGCTAAAGGCTTCTTTGGATTGCTGAATATAAGCCCGGGCTTTTTTGGCATGTTGCTCCCATGCCGCTTTGTCTTTGGCGTCGGTAAAGGGGTTTTGTTCAGGTGCCACTGAACGTTCAAACTTTTCATAAAAGGTAATAGAAGAGGCGGTGATCTGGTTAAACCTTTCTTTAAATTCCTGCAGGGCTTCCAGCTGCTCGCGGGTTTTTAATAAATATTGCACTAACTCAGTGTTGTTTTCGCTGGCCAGGTAAGACTGGGCTCTATTCGTCACATTCAGTGCCACTTCGGTCATCACATTCACCCGGATGGACTCTTCTTTACTCATCACCCGGCCATAATTTTCCTGAGTGCGGGCGAGTCCTGCATGTTGCAGGTAATTACGCAGATGTTTATCTAAGTCTTTACGAAACAGCTCCACCATTTTGGCCATTTGTTGTAAATCCTGATCCAAAGTGGACACCTGCACCAGCTCACGTTCCAGCTCCCCTAAAAAACGTTCGGCGTTTTCGTAAATTTTCAGCCCGTTTTCTTCGGCAAACTTGCGATCTTTGCGGCTTAAATCAGCATTTTCATAATTGGATTTATCAAAAGTTGCGGCCAAAAAGGATTTAAAAGGCTCGGCAAAAGCAGAATAAGTACCGGCGCTCACCACATTTAAAGTGGCAGTGACTAAATCACCAAAAGGTTTCACCATCGAATTTAACCGTGCTTGTTGCAGCGGGGAAGCCACTCTTTTGGTATCGGCCAAAATAGTACGAAACGACGCATAAGCCATAGGGTTCGACATTTTGTTACGTTCAGAACTTGCCAGCACAAAAGTAATACTGGAATAAATGGCATTGGCGTATTCAAGGTATTGGCGCTGACTTTCCAGCTGCGATGCGTAATTTTTGCCTAAAGTGCGGAACGACTCGGCCTGCACTTCATAATTGCGGTTTTGTTTCAGTTGTTCGAGGATGCCACTGATAATTTTTTGTTCGTTTTTCTGCAGCGCAGTGTCCAGCAGAATGCGGTCGACCACCAGATCATCAATCACCAGAGCACCATTGCTGGTTTCAATATCCAGCCGGATATATTTGCGACCCGGGTCGTCAATCGAAATACGGTGGGCAATAAAGTCGGTGCTGCCGGCCTGGGTTTCAATTAACCCCACTTGTTGCCAGACACTGTCGATACGGATAGAGGCCGAAGTCAGAATATTTATCCGGTAACTGGTAAAAGCGTTTTCCGGTTTTACCCAAAGCTCGAGCAAGCCAAGCTCAGCCAGCGGTTGACGGCTGATTAATGAACTGGAACCGCGGCCACAACTGAGTGCTTGTATACCACTTTTCACTATGTCTTTTTGCAGGCTACAACCCGATAAAATATTAAACTGCTGCTCATTCTGGTCAAAGTTGCTGGCGAGTATGGCGTCACCCGGCATAGCGGCAACATCAGTGACTTTTAGTGTGCTGAACAAAACAAAACCTAAAACAAATAACACACGCATAACAACCTCTGAATGAGTTTTAACGCTGTTGAAAAATAAGACCAGCACCAGCAAGCAGCTTGCAGGGCAATGAATGTACCAGAGCTGAATTGTTGCGGTAAGGGGCGTGCCGGCAATGACAGCTTAACTGACGGATTTTAATTCAGTTTTTCTGTTATTGCCGGTGTTTTTAGCCAAAAGTGGTGTTGGTGGTATCACAGTGTTGTGCAAAGCTGACTGCAGCAGTGGCACCGCTTTGGGCTGGTATTGTTATTCAGCTTTGGTTGTTTGTGCTGCCGGAGCCGGCAATGTCGTCAACCATAACGAAAAGTCGTCGTCCATCGAGTTGCCCCAGCCGTTCACTAAGGCCTGATAGCGCGGATAATCGCCACTGCGGGTAAAAACCAACATTTGCCTGAGTTTATCCGGATGTTTTTCAAACATATAACGCACCGCCAGGTAACCCCAACGATACACACGGTCGCTGCCGGTATTTTTTTCATAACCGGTATGAAACAAGGCACTCAGTGGAAAGGTTTTTTCTTTGGCCACTTTGATGGCCGCTTCGTTGTCGTCCCCATGGGCGACATATTCGGCCATGCCTTCTGTCCACCACACCAGATAAGGGCTTAAAGGTGCAGGGCGCGGGCAATTTTCTGGCGCAGCGTGCGAGTCATGTAAGTTGGCGCAAAAATCACCGGCTAAATTAAAACGACCATCCAGATAATGCACATATTCATGCCCCAGATTCCACACTTCGCCGTTGTCGCGCTGATAAGCGACAAACTCAGCCTGATTGCCTTTAAGATGTGGCAAACCTTCCAGATACATACCACCATTGTCGGTTGGCATCAAAAAATGCTGGCTGGCAAGCTCAACATATTGTTGTTTTGACTGATAAATATTGGCCCTGAGCATCATATTGCCGTCATGCAGCACAGGTTTGGGGTTTTCAAATAACCACATAAAACGCTGCTCAACTTTGGCTAAATCGAGACAGTTTTGCGACTGCTGCTGTTTGTTTAATGCAACTGAGCGCAACTGTAATGATGGGCTGCACTGATGCACCTGAGTCAAAACCCCGGCGGCAGCGTCGGTCTGCACTTTCACTTTATCTTGAGCTTTAGCTTCAGCGGCAATCAGCCCTTCGGCATAAAGAGGGGGCGCAGATAACACCAACACAGCAGCAAAGGCCCGCTGCATCTTATTGAACACAAACATAAATTCTCCTGATGATAAACAAGCTGTTGTCAATACAGCGGGCAGAGCAGCACAAAGTTTCACAAGCAAAGTTATCAGCGCAGCTTGTTGATTTTTTAACTTGAGCAGTTCCTTTCAATTCAAATATATTGTATACAATATTCTCAATCAACTTTAAATCGACTTTTGATCAGGATTTCACTTTGGCAAAAAATGCATTTTCTTTCTGGCAGGCGCCACCCCACTGGCTGCAAATCAGCAGTCTGGATTGTCATACCGGGGGCGAACCTTTACGTATTATCACCGGTGGTTTTCCAAAGCTTCGGGGTCTTACAGTGCTGGAGCAGCGCCGCGATTGTCAGCAGCGTTTTGACCATTTAAGAACAGCGTTAATGTTTGAACCCCGTGGCCATGCCGATATGTATGGTTGCATTATTGTGCCGCCAGAGCGTGCCAACAGTGCTTTTGGGGTGTTGTTTATTCATAACGAAGGCTACAGCACCATGTGTGGCCACGCCATGATTGCCCTTGCCAAAACCGCGGTGGAAGCGGGGGTGGTGCCTGTTACTTATCCGGTGACTGAATTTCTGCTGGACGCGCCTTGTGGTCAAATCCGGCTTTTTGCTGAAATTGCCACTGGCAATCCAACAGATCATGCAGATCAGGCTATAGGCTCAGCTGCTCAGCAAAACCCGATACAAGTTCATCGTTGCTGGTTTGAAAACGTGCCTTCTTTTGTGGCTGGCACCAGTCAGTATATTGATGTCGCAGGCATAGGCCGGGTGCCTTATCAGCTGGCTTATGGTGGCGCTTTTTATGCTTATGTGGACGCACAAGCTATCGACCTTGACTTGTCGATGGCCAATCACCGGCAAATTATCCGTTATGGCGCATTGATTAAACAGCAGCTGCTGGCGGATAAAGTGTCAGTGCAACACCCATTTAGCGAAGATTTAAGCTTTTTATACGGCGTGATTTTTACCGGGCCGGCGCAAAAACCGGGGGTGTATCAACGTAATGTTTGTATTTTTGCCAATGGTGAACTTGACCGCAGCCCAACCGGCAGTGGTGTGTCCGGCCTGGTGGCTTTATTGCAGCAGCAAGGCAGGTTAGCACCAGGTGAAAAAATCCGTATTGAAAGTATTGTCGGCTCTGAATTTGAGGTGTCGGTCAAAACCCAAACCAGCTACGGCCCTTATGATGCGGTGATCCCTCAAGTTGCCGGCACAGCCCATGTCACAGGGCAACATCAGTTTTTTATAGATCCTGAAGATCCGCTTGCAGAAGGTTTTATATTCCGATGAATACACCTATCCCAATGAAATTACAGACAGAAATTCCAACCAATACTGTTGCAGCGGCAGGGGCAACTTTGACTGCAGCATTGAAGATGGCGCCGCCAGCAGCGGATTTTACCGGCCGTTTAAGTCAGTTCCGCTACCAGATGTTACAGGCAGGTCAGGACGCTGCATTAATATTTTCGCCGGTGAACTTACGTTATTTATTTAATTACAGCGGTGAAGCCTTGATGGCGGTGGTGACGCCGGAACAGGTTGTGCTTATTACCGATTATCGTTTTATTGCCCAGGCAGAGCAGGAAAGCAAATCGGTTTGCCCCAAAGCAACTTTTTTCTGCCGTGACCGCGACCGCCAGAGCCTGGGCCAGGCCATCGCTTTGCAACTGGCTGCCTTTAAAGCACGCCGGGTCTGGTTTGAAGACAGTGATATCAGTGTGTTGTTGTGGCGTGCTATTTGTGATGACAACGGCCTGATTGAATTCAGTCCTTGTCCACCGCATCTGGCGGCGCAGCGTATGGTGAAAGATGACTGGGAAGTAGCACAAATTGAACAAGCAGCTGCGATTGCCGATTTAGCTTTAGCCCGCGCTTTACCCATGTTGCAGGTTGGGGTCAGTGAACGTGAATTTGCCACTGAGCTTGAATATCAGTTGAAAAAAGCCGGCGCAGAGGACTTTTCTTTTGCCACTATTTTGGGTTTTGCCGAGCGTTCTGCTTTGCCTCATGCCTTGCCTACAGATAAACGGCTGAAAAAAGGCGATTTAGTGGTGCTGGATTTTGGCGCTGTGGTCAATGGTTACCGCTCTGATATGACCCGCAGTTTTGTCTGTGGCAAAGCAAGTCCGCTGCAACAACAAATGTATCAGGTGGTGCTGGAGGCACAACAAGCGGCGCTGGAAGCAGTGCGTGCCGGCACCAGTGGCGCAGCACTCAACAATATTGCAGCCGACATACTGGCCGCGTCACCTTTTGCCAAAGACGCCGGGCCTGGCCTTGGCCATGGCGTGGGTTTGCAATTGCACGAACAACCATTTCTCGGGCCTTTGTGCCGGCAGCTGTTACCAGAAAACGCCGTCATCACTATTGAACCCGGTATTTATATTGCTGATTTTGGTGGTGTGCGTATTGAAGATGATGTGCTGGTGACCAAAGCAGGCTGCCGCATTTTAACCAAAGCCCCCAAACAATTTGAACTGGCCCTTCGGGAGTAACACCATGCTGACGCTTTCTGCTGCCGATGTTGCGGCCCATCTGGATTATCCGTCTTTGATCAATGCCTTAAACCAGGGTTTTGCCGGCGATTTTTCAGCGCCGCCACGCCAGTTATATGCTTTGTCGCCGGACAAAACCGGCAATCACGACGCTTTTGCGCTGTTACCGGCCTGGAATGACCGTTATATCAGCGTTAAAGCTTTTACCTATTTGCCGGATAACGGCCAGCATAATTTGCCGGTTTTACATTCGCAGCTGATGTTATTTGCCAGAAAAAGCGGGGCGCCACTGGCTTTTATTGATGGCGTCAGTGTGACCTGTGCCCGCACTGCGGCAGTGTCGGCGCTGGCAGCTTTTCATCTGGCACGCAGCGACAGCCACACTTTGTTATTGCTTGGCACCGGTAATTTAGCCATGCCGCTACTGCGGGCGCATCTGTCGGTGCGGCCTTTACGCCGGATTTTATTGTGGGGACGAAGCCTACAAAAAGCACAACAATTACAACAACAAGCCATGTCTGAGTTACTGCCTTTATATCCAAAACTTGGCATTGTTGTGGTAGAGGATTTAGCGCAGGCACAAAGCAATAGTGACATCATTGTTTCTGCAACAGGCTCAGCCGAGCCCTTGTTGTTTGGCGCGCGAATCAAACCCGGCAGCCATGTTGATTTGTTGGGCAATCACAATGTGGATAAAAGGGAATGTGACAGCGCGCTGGTACAAAAAGCGCGGGTTTTTGTCGATGACAAAAACAATGTGTTAAAAGAAGCCGGCGAGTTGCTATTGCCAATCGCTGAAGGTTGTTTTAAAGCGACGGATATACAAGCAGATTTAGCGACTTTATGCCGTGAAGGCCATGCAACCATAACTGCGGCCTGTTTAACAGAGCAGGCAGCTGCAACAGCTTTACCGCCGGCACGCCAGAGTTACAACGACATCACATTGTTTAAATCTGTGGGTACGGCACTCAGCGATTTATTATGTGCCGCCTTAGTGCTGGAGCGTTATCAACAAGCGCTGATGTTGCAGGAGTTAGCGCCAAAGGTCGTTGTTCAACCAGAGCCGGGGCACACCACAGCATGAATACCACCTCTTCCGGCACACAGCCGCGGTCGTCAGCACAGCTGACGGCAACAGCGCAAAACGACCAGACTGCAGCTTTAACCTCAGACGCTCAAACAAATAAAAAAACCAAACGCAGCCCTTTTCCGGTCGCTTTTTATGTGGCCAATAGTATGGAAATTTTTGAACGGCTGGCCTGGTATGGTTTTTTTTCCTTGTCGTCTTTGTATCTCACCAGCCCGCTGAGTCAGGGGGGCCTTGGATTTAGCGAACAACAAAGGGGTTTTGTGCAGGGCATGATCCCGTTTTTATTGTATTTATTGCCGGTGCTGACCGGCGCCATGGCCGATAGATACGGTTACAGACGGATGTTTTTATTGTCTTTTATGCTGATGGCCCCTGGTTATTATTTATTGGGGCAAGTGTCAGGTTTTTGGTCATTTTTTGCCGTTTTTGTGCTGGTGGCCCTGGGCGCTGCCTGCTTTAAACCCGTGGTGGTGGGCACGGTCGGGCGCTGCACTGACGACAGTAACCGTGGCCTGGGTTTTGGTATTTTTTATACCATGGTGAATATTGGTGGTTTTATCGGGCCTTTGGTAGCCGGTTATGTGCGGGCCATCAGCTGGGATTGGGTTTTTATTATGTCAGCGTTTTGGATCAGCTTGAATTTTATTCCAGCGCTTTTTTGGTACAAAGAACCATCGCTGACGACGGCGGAAAAAGCAAATAAAACCAATGCCTTACCGTTACTGCAGGAAGTGCGGCTGGTGCTTGGTAATGGCAGGTTAGCGCTGTTGGTATTGCCTTTGTTATTGCTGTTGATGTGCAGCCCTTTAACCACAATGACGTTCTGGCAAGCCCTGGCGATTTGTGCATTTTGGATCACGCTGAATCTGTGCTGGAGTCTGTTGTTAGGGGCGGCCAATATCAAGCCCAGCCGTTGGTATTTGCAACAGCTACAAACAGGTAACAAAGCTTTTGTCTGTTATTTATTGATCCTGACCGGCTTTTGGACCATCTACAACCAACTTTTTATTACGGTGCCGCTGTTTATCCGCGATTTTGTTGATACCAGTGATCTGGTGCAGAGCGTGGCAACTTTTGCACCGTCCTGGCTGGATTATCTGGCCGTGGTTAATCTGCCGCAACTCCAGCTGTTATTGCCGGAACTTGCTGCTGGTTTTAGTGAAGGCAGCCAAAGTCTGCAGCAGGTAAGCCAGCAGTTGTACCATCATAAACTCAGGGTTCCTCTGGCTGAACTTCAACTTGGTTTACAGGCGTTGGCCGCAGAACAAACCACAGCTGCCACCCTTGCCAGTCAGTGGCAAAGTCAGTTCCGCCAAATTAATCCTGAATATATTGTCAATCTTGGTTTTGCCGCCATAGTGCTTATGCAAATTGTTATCAGCGCCCTTATTCAGCGGTTGCCGGCTTTACCTATTTTGGTGGGCGGTACGCTGGTGTTAAGTGCAGGTCTGTTTTGTTTTGGCTTAAGTGGGCTGCTGGTGGTGGGTGGTTTTGCCATGGCAGGGGCTGTGTTGTTGTTTTCATTGGGTGAAATGCTGGCGTCGCCAAAAAGTCAGGAATATGTTGCTGCTATAGCGCCCGGCCATCAGACCGCCATGTATATGGGGTATTATTTTGTTGCTATGGCATTGGGCTATTTATTTGCCGGTTTGTTGTCAGGCTGGGCTTATCAGCTATTTGCCATAGAGCAACAACAGCCTATGTTGATGTGGACTTTATTTGCCGCTTTAGGGCTTGCTACCGCGTTGTTGCTGATGGGGTTGCATCTGCAGCTACCACGTCATCCGAAGCGATAAAGTAGCAGCTAAGTGGGGCGACGAACAGAATTGCGGCAGCACAACAGCCAGGATCGGGATCTCATTCACTGTTTGGATCAAGATCATGAAACTTTCATGCTTTCACCCGCAGTCAGGTGCTGCTCCCCTTGTACTTTGTCTTTGTGTGGTATTGACGCTGACACCCCTGACGGGTTGCAGCAGTCAACAGGGGTATACACCACAAACCTCAATACGGCAGCAACAACAGCAAGATCAGCTGGGTTTTGTCCGAAGTATTCAGCTGGTGGACTCAGGCACACAGGGTTTAGGCTCTGGAGCGCTGATTGGTGCTGTGATAGGGGGTGTGGTCGGCAATCAGTTTGGCAGTGGTTCAGGACGTAAAGTTGCCACAGGCGCTGGTCTGATTGGCGGGGCTTTAGCGGGTAATGAAATCCAAAAACGCAATCAGGGCGGCAACCAGCTGTACCGGGTGACGGTGCAATTACAAAACGGACAGATCCGTCATTTTGATTACCAGGATATAGGTAATTTACAAATTGGCGACAGGGTGAGTATTCAGGGCCAGCAGCTGTATCAGCTGTAAATCACGCCGTTCACAGAAAAAAGCTCAGTGCTCACACTGAGCTTTTGTTTATGGCAATACAGCTAATAAATCATGGTTTTAGTGTTAATTTGTCATGCACACTGACAACACCACTGATATTTCGTGCCAGTTGTAATGCCCTGTCAATTTGTACCTGAGTATCTACGGCTCCGGTCAGTGAAACATCACCTTTGACCGTTTTGACCTGAATATCAAATATCATCAGTACATCATCACGGCTTAATGCATTAATCACCTTAGTGGTCACATCTAAATCCGACTCTTCAGCTGGTAACACTGTTGGCTGGCGTTCGGTATCGACCCGTTCCTGAGGTTGACCACAGGCGTTCAGGCTGAACACCATAGCCAGACCGGCCAGCAAAAGCTGCACCTTCGAATGGGGCCTGTGGTGTTGTATTGTGTTAAACCTTGTCATTTTGTATCTCCTTGTGAACCTGATGTAGGGACTTTAATGTGCACTCAGTGCAGACCAGATTCTGTGCGTTAGCGAACAAGGTGAAAATGTCAGTCTCGCAAGGGGGCCTGGCAAAAGCGTCCAATAGCCTTGCAGAGCTTTTGTCGACGCTGTTGTGGTTTTTGCCGGTTTTTATATTGCTGCCAGGCAAAAAAGCGCGTTAGATAGGCTGAGCCAAAGGGTTGTTTTGTGGTCGCCCCCTTGTTGCACTTTGTAGTGCGCTGGTCGCACCGGACTTATCACAACAGGAGACTGTCTGATGACACTGAAGACTTCGAAGGATTTTCACCCACAAACGCTGAAACTTTTTGATCAATACGTGCATGGAGATATCAGTCGCCGCGATTTTTTAACTCAGGTCGCCAAATATACCGTTGCCGGTGTAACAGCTCTCAGTGTGCTGCAGGCATTAAGCCCGCAGTTTGCAAAGGCCGAACAAATTAAAGCCAGTGATAGCAGACTCAAAGCTGAATATCTGGAAATCGCATCCCCTAACGGCAACGGCAAGATCCGTGGTTATCTGGTGCAACCTGCCGACACTGCAAGGAAGGCAGAAGTGACATTGCCAACAGTGCTGATGGTGCATGAAAACCGCGGTTTAAATCCGCATATTGAAGACGTGGCGCGTCGTCTGGCGCTGGAGAACTTTATTGTATTTGCGCCTGATGCACTTTTTACCCAGGGTGGTTATCCGGGTGATGAAGATAAAGCACGGGAGTTATTTAAAAATCTGGATCCGGTAAAAACAGCCGCCGATTTTGTTGAAGCTGCAAAAATGCTGAAAACCCTGCCACAGGGCAACGGCAAAGTCGGGGTGGTGGGTTTTTGTTATGGTGGCGGTATTGCCAATATGCTGGCAACCGAAGTACCGGATTTAGCAGCTGCAGTGCCTTTTTACGGCAGGCAGGCCGATCTTGCCAAAGTACCTTTGATTAAGGCGCCATTGCTTATTCATTATGCCGGCAATGACGAGCGGATTAATATAGGCGCCAAAGCTTATGACGAGGCGCTTAAGGCAGCTGGCGTAACGGCGCAGAGTTTTATGTATGAAGGGGTGGAGCATGGTTTTCACAATGACACCACACCCAGATACGATAAAGCAGCTGCAACCCTGGCATGGCAGCGCACCATCAGCTTTTTTAAGCAACATTTGCTAAAAGGATAAGGGCCACAACCAGAGGCAATCACCACAATGGCTGTTGTACAACGTCATTGTGGTGGTGTTACCTGGCGATGTCGGTGCTTGCACTGACACAATTCAACTTAGCTATCACCAATTTTACCTTGCAGATATTGCAGCACCAGTTTCAGTCCGGCTTTCATATGAGTGCGGTGTGGGTACACCAGATGCACAGGCAAAGGTTTGGGCATATAGTCGGCAAGTACCTGCACCAATAAACCGGCCTGTAATTCTTCTTCCACCTGATAACGGGTAACAAACATTAGTCCCATACCACTGAGCACTGTGGGTTTGGCCGCTCTGTTGCTGTTGGTATGAAAAGGGCCGCTGGTATGCACTTGCAGCACCTTGCCATTTTCCAGAAACTCCCAGCAGGACTCCGGGCCACCGCTATTGGTGGAAATACAAAGGTGATGCACCAGATCATTGGGATGTTGTGGCACACCATAAGCTGCCAGATAAGCAGGGGATGCCACCAGCACTATCGGCAGATGGGTCAGTTTTCTGGCAATTAAGCTGGAGCTGGGTAGTTTGCCAAACCGTATGCCTAAATCGACTTCATCAGCCACCAAATCGATAATTTTGTCATTTAAATCAAGCTCAAGCTGTAATTTGGGGTAACGCTGCAGCAATTCAGGAATAAGCGGCGCTATGACTTTGGAACCATAAGTCACTGCCACACTAATGCGGATAGTGCCAACTGGTTCGTCTCTAAGCTCTGCCAGATGATGCTCGGCCTGATCGGCCTGACGTACTACCTGCTGACAATACGCAAAAAAGGCCTGGCCTTCGCTGCTCAGTTTCAGTTGTCGGGTGGTGCGTTGCAACAGCCGCACCGCCAGATGTTGTTCCAGCCTGGCGATAGCTTTACTGACTGCTCCTTTGGACATTCCCAGCGCAATAGCAGCCTGAGTAAAACTGCCACTTTCCACCACTCTGGCAAAAATGGCCATATCACTAAGTCTTTGTAATAACGACATTGTAACCCCGGGTTCAACAGCTTCTATGGATGATACCAGTAAGATATCGTGCTGATTGTTTCCTTTAGGAAACAATGTATCTCTGAGTTGCTGTCTAATCAAGGTAACAATAGCTACTTACAATACGCAGGTCGCAATCGGCAACAAGGAGCCCGGTGATGTTTTTCCAAATTTTATTCAGAGTGTTTAAAGGAATGCTGGAGATGGACGGTGTGATTGTAGATAAATTACCACCACAACAACAAGACAACCCAAGCCGTTGTGACAGTGCCTGTCAGGCCAAAGTAAAACCCTGATCTAAAAGCCAGATCTAAAATCCAGAGCAAAACGCCGGTTGGCTTGATACCGGCGTTTATCATCAGCAATGCAGAGCCTGGCAGTGATGCCGGAGCAATAACGCGTTACAGTCAGACTTGACTCTGCTGGTAATTGGCCATGGCGTGATCGAGTTGTGCCAGAGTTGGCGGGTTACAACCCTTGCAGGCAATATTTAAACTTGCTGCCAGCATAGCCCGGGTTAAACATTGCTCCAGCAGCAGGGCACTGCAACGGCTTGCATCAGGTAAACCCAGTTTTAACAGTGCAGCAAGCAAATTGGCCCAAAAGGTGTCGCCAGCGCCGACAGTATCCACAAAAGGCACAGCGGCTATCACCGGCAATCTTATCTGGTGGTGTTGCCAGAAAATAGCCGCGCCTTTATCGCCCTCGGTCAGCGCCAGCATCGCAGCGGGCGCAGCTTGCCTGATCGCGGCTATAGCATCGGGCAGCGCCATAGCGGCAAAAAGTAACTGCAAATCCTCATCGCTGGCTTTAATAAAATCGCTTTGTTGAATCATTTCAAGCACAAAGCTGCGGTAGGCGGCAGGATCAGATACCGCATTCAGACGCACATTAATATCGAGCGCAATCTGAATACCCCGCGCTTTTGCCGCTGCAACCACCTGGCGGATGCGGGGCGCGTCTTCGCTTTCAAGCGCCAGTGAGCCTAAATGCAGCAGTTGGCAAGCGGGCGGCAAGGCGGCAATTTGTCGGTCGGCACAGATATCACGGTCGGCGATACCACTGCGGTACAAACTGTATTGGGGCTGCAGCTGCTGGTTGATACTGACCAGTGCCAGCGAGCTTGGGCAAAGACTGAAGCTATCGAGGCCATAGTTTGCGCCATTTTGATTGAGATAATCAGCAAACTGCCGGCCAAAGTTATCCTGTGATAAAGGTGAAATATAACTGACCTGAATTTGTTGCCTGGCCGCGCCTATGGCGACATTAAAGGGCGATCCACCCAGACAGGCCCGGTACATCCCATTGGGGTCAGTGGCGTCAGGCAACAAATCAACAACGTTTTCTCCAATTACAGCAAGCATAGTAGTATCCTGTGGCAGTCAGCTCAGCCAGAACCTGCGGTTGGCTATTGTTTAAAAATCATATAACTTAATCAATTAAGATGAAAGCCTGAAGTGACCGGATCATGAGTAAATTAACGCTGAAAAGTGTGGCAAAAACGCTGGGGGTGTCGACGGCCACCATATCCAATGCCTTTAACAGGCCCGATCAGCTGTCTGTTGGGCTTAGGGAAAAAATACTCAGTGCTTGTGCCGAGCTTGGTTATTTTGGCCCAAACAAAGCCGCACAGTCGCTGCGTACCGGCAGCTCGGGCATTGTGGCCGTGATTTTATCTGACTCTCTGGAATATATGGTCAGCGACCCTGTTGCCAGCCAGTTTTTACAAGGAGTCACCCGCGAGCTGGAGCGGCATAAACTGCATTTGTTGTTGTTTTCCGGCAGCAGTGCCAATTTAGAGGCGATCAGTGATTTTGTGGATGGTTTTATTTGTTATGGCGCACCACGCAATCTGGGGCTGATTGAACAGTTAACACGCAGTCCAAAGCGGGTGCTGACCGTCGATTTTGATTTACCCGGCCGACCGTCCGTGAATATTGATAATGAGCAGGCGGCCTATCAAAGTGCACTGGCTGTATTAAAGCCCAATGACACTGTCGCCATTTTAGGTTTACGGCTGATTGATGCTCCCGACAGCCGTCCGGTGCTACAAGCGCCGATGTGGGACAACCAAAGCTCTATTGCGCATCGCAGGCTGGATGGTTATCTGCGGGCTATGGCAGAGTGCCGTTTAACACTGCAACCCGAGTATCTGTGGCATTTGCCCGAAAGTAATCAGCATTATGGCCAGCTTGCGGCCAAAACTGTGCTGGCACTTGAACCCAGACCCACTGTGCTGTTGTGTATGAGTGATTTAATTGCCCTCAGCGCCATGCGCGAAGCATTACAACAGGGCATTGAGATCCCGAATCAGCTCAGAGTGGTTGGTTTTGATGGTATTGAAGAAAGTTTACGTTATCACCCGACTTTAAGCAGTGTCTGGCAGTTCAGCGATGCCAAAGGCCAGGCGGCAGTGCGGGCATTTTTGTCCGGTGATGATAGCCCCCAGCGCTTACCTTATGAGCTCAGGCTGGGGGAGAGCAGTTAATTTGTGGCAAACTTTGCCACAGCAACAGCTGGTTTGTTACACCAACAAGTCGGCAAGGGATAGTTGTTGTGGCGCTTGTCCCTGATGTTGCCAGTCAAGCGTGGCCGTCAGGCTATCCAGTGCCAGGCTTAAACTGGCGCTATGTCCGCCGTGCTGCCAGTTCAGTTGATACAGGTTTGGCGCTAAAGTCTGGCTAAAGTCACCATTAAAGGCTTGCAGGGTGCGGCGCAGCTGGATGAGTTTCATCAAGGCTTGTACCACAGGTTTTTGCAGTGCCTGCTGCAGGCTGTTCTCATCAAAATACGGCCTGTTAATGTCGCGCCCCACGCCGGTTTGTTGTAACAGCGCAACGTCATTTTCTGCTGCCAACAATCCACCATAATAAATCTGACTGATGCCAGGGCAAAACAGCTGAATAGCACGCGCCAACAGATAGTGTTCGTTGTTACGGCCCAAAGCATCGTAAAAACTGCAATTGACCTGATACAAATCCACGTTATTGGCGGCGTTGCCTGTTGCCAGTTTTGAGCTGCCGCCGCTGTTGTGATGGATTTTTTCCACCAGGCTATCCAGTTCCGGATCTGTCAGGAGTCCGGGCTCGCCCTGATAATCGGCTGCATCGACAATACCAATGCCGTCATGGGTGTCGAGCACGGTAATACAATTGCGCGGTGCTATATCCAGCCAGGTTTTTAAGGCTTGGGCGTTGCCGCTGAAAATGGTATGCAATACCAGTGGTGGCAGCGCAAAGTCGTACACCATGTCACAACGTTTGGCGATTTCTATCTGCGTTTTATGATAACCATGAATTTCAACCAGACAGGTCATGCCACGCGCCTTGGCTTGCTGTGACAGTTTTTCAATAAATTCAAAGGTTTCAGGCAGCATAAAACAGCTGCTGCCGGCTTTTTTAATGGCATAACCTGCCGCATCTAACCGGATATATTTAACACCATGGTCGGTAAATCGCTGCAAAATGGCCTGCAGGTAAGCGTCGCCCTGGGCGGAAGCCACATCGATATCAATTTGATTGGCGGTAAAAGTGGTCCAGAACGCTTTGGTGTCACCATTGGCTAAACGGATATCGGTAAAACAGGGGGTTGGCCTTGGCCGGTAAATGGCATCTATCTGCGCCTGATCCGGCTGCTGACCAAACACTTTGTCACGGGTTAAAAACAGCGGCCAGTAGGCTGATGCTTCACCTTGTTGCAGCACATCCAGAAACTGCGGTGACTGCGCCGACATATGATTGACAATCATATCCGCCATAATGGGGTAATCTGCCGCCAGACGTTCAATATCAGCCCAGTTGCCTAAGCGGCTGTCCACTGCGGTATGGTCTGTCGGGTCAAAGCCAGCGTCTTCTCCATCAATAGGCGGGTAAAACGGCAGCAAATGCACGGCATCAAACAAGCAGGCCAGTTGCCCGTTAAGTATCTGATGTAAATCTGTTATTTTTCCACCACTTAATCTATCAACATAAGTAATTAACTGGATCTGGTTGGTTTGTACTGCATGGGTCATTGCGCGCATCCTGAAAAAATATTTGCATCTTAAACGATTAAGATATAGCTTTAAGCCAGCGCACAACTTTGTCAAGCCCCCACTGAATAATTACAGGGCAAAGGTACAAAGCTCTGTCATGAAGCGTGTGAACTGGCTGAGGTGCGAGCGTCAGCCTGCTGTAACAACGGGGAATACAATGCAGACAAGTAAAACGAATGTAGTCGCGGTTTCAGCCGATGGCACCCTTGATGCGACACAACAGGCGACACAACAGGCGACACAACATGCGACACAACAGATGCAGCGCCAGGTGCGCTGGATGACTTATCTGATGTTTTTTGTCTTTGCCATGACCACAGACGCAGTAGGCGTCATTATTCCGCAGGCCATGGCGCAATACCAACTGAGCTTATTTCAGGCCAGTGCCTTTCACTATGTGCCTATGGTGGCCATAGGGCTGGCCGGACTATTCCTTGGGCGGCTGGCAGATAAACTGGGGCGCAAAAGCCTGATCATCGTGGGTCTTAGTCTGTATGCCGCCGCTTGTTACGCTTTTACTGCCGGCGACGATGCGCTGTTTTTTATCCTGCTGATGGGCATTTGTGGTTTAGCGATTGGCATCTTTAAAACCGCCGCTCTGGCGCTTATCGGCGATATCAGCCCAGACAGCTTAAGCCACACCAGAACCATGAATAAAGTCGAAGGTTTTTTTGCGCTCGGCGCTATTGCTGGTCCTGCATTAGTGACTGTGATGATTGCCGCTTCAGTGCACTGGAAGCAGTTATATTTGGTCGCCGGTTTGTTGTGTACAGTGCTGGTGATTATGGCTGCCAGGTTACCTTACCCGCCTTATCAGCCTGCGGCCGAACAGGTCTCGCTGCGCCAATCACTGGCTTTGTTAAAAGATCGCTACGCTTTGGGTTTTTCCCTGGCCATTGCACTTTATGTGGGCTGTGAAGTGGCTATTTTTGTCTGGTTGCCGACTTTGCTGGCCGATTATCAAGGCAGTTTTGCTGTTGTTGCGGCGCATGCAATTACCTTGTTTTTTATTCTTCGTGCCGCCGGACGTTTTGTCGCCGGAGTTATCCTGCAACATTTTTGCTGGAGCAGTGTGATGGCAATTTGCACAGTCGCCATTTTTGCTTGTTTTTTCTTCAGTATGCTCGGTGGCAAAGCAGTTGCGCTCTGGTTAATGCCGCTGTCTGGTCTTTTTATGTCAATGATTTACCCAACTTTAAACTCCAAAGGCATCAGCTGTTTTGGCCGGCAGCAACACGGTGCTGTAGCCGGTTTGATCCTGGCATTTACTGCCTTATCAGCCGCGCTGGCACCTGCGCTGATGGCGCTTATCGGAGATTTAGCGGCAGATGTCAGTGCCGGTTTTTATCTTGCCACTGTTTTTTCGGCATTGCTTGCAGCAGCCATGCTTTACAACTATCTGGCACAACCGGCCAAACAGCGGCTTGGTTATCGCCGGCCATCATCAAGTGATACCTAAAACCTAAGATGATCACTTACCTCGATTTTGTTGGCTTAATACACTTAAACGATTAAGTTTTTAATAAAAGAGCTGTCCAGTCAAAGAGATAGCACAATCAACACGGGAGCTAGACGATGAAAAAACAACAGATAAAACCTGCTTATCTTGCGCTGGCGGTCAGCCTGGCCCTGGGCAGTGGTTATGCACAGGCACAGCAGAATGAGTCAAAGACACAGGCTGCTGACAGCAAAACACAGTCTGAAGCTGCAGCCAGTAAAGGCCTTGATTTTGAGCGTATTGTGGTAACAGGCGCTGTTGCACGTAAACAAACAGTGATGCAATCGAGTGTCTCGGTCAGTACTTTAACGCCCACTGATATTGAAGTGGCAACCCCACGCAGCACAGCGGAGATATTCCGCATGTTACCAGGCGTTCGCAGTGAATCAACCGGCGGTGAAGGCAATGCCAATATTGCCGTACGCGGTTTGCCGGTTGCATCGGGCGGTGCCAAGTTTTTAGCACTGCAGGAAGATGGTTTGCCGGTACTGCAGTTTGGCGATATCGCCTTTGGTAATGCCGATATCTTTTTGCGCGCTGACGCCAGCTTAGCCCGTTTAGATGTGATCCGGGGTGGCTCCGCCAGCACAGCTGCCAGCAATTCACCTGGCGGTATTATTAACTTTGTCAGTAAAACCGGCGAAAACGAAGGTGGCAGTATTGCCTTCACCAACGGCCTGAATTACGACACTTTGCGCACCGACTTTGAATATGGCGGTGACCTCAATGCAGAGACCCGCTTTCATATTGGTGGTTTTGTCCGGCAGGGCGAAGGTGTGCGGGATCCGGGTTATCAGGGCGAAAGTGGTTATCAGCTCAAAGCCAACCTGACCCGGGAATTTGACAGCGGTTATGTGCGGTTATATCTGAAACACCTGAACGACAAAGCCGCCAGTTATATGCCGATGCCGATGCTGGCGGATGGCAGCTCAGTTGCCGGTTTTGATGCACAGCGTGACACTTTGCAGTCAGCTTATTTAACGCAAACTGTGCGCCTTAACGGCGATAATCAAATTTCCCGCGGCGATTTGCGTGACGGCATGAACCCACAGGTAAACAGTGTTGGTGCTGAAGCTGTGTTTGACTTGCCTGAAGGCTGGACCATGGAAAACCGCTTTCGTTTAAGTGATATCAGCGGCAATTTTATCACCCTGTTCCCGGCCGAAGTTGGCGATAGTCAACAAATGGCAAACAGTATTGCAGGCAGTGGTGCAGCGCTGAGCTACGCAGTGGGGCCAAATGCCGGTCAGGCCTATAACGCAAAAAACGCCATGCGTATTCATAGTTTTGATGTTGAGCTCAATGACTTTGGCTCCATCGTCAATGATCTGAAATTGTCCCGCAGCTTTGGTGATGTGGATGTGAATCTTGGTTATTACGTTGCCGACCAGAACATCAGTATGTCCTGGTTGTGGAACAGTTATCTGATGGCACTCAAAGGGGACAATGCTGAGCTGCTGAACGTGACTGCTGCCGATGGCACTGCTTTTTCAGAACAAGGTTTACTGGCTTATGGGGTGCCTTATTGGGGCAATTGTTGTCAGCGTAATTACGACACCAGCTACAGCATTAAAGCGCCTTATGCCGGTGTAAGCTGGGCCTTTGGCAGCTTGTCACTGGATGCCAGTGTGCGTCGTGATAATGGTGATGCGTCCGGTACTTATGCCGGTGCCGCACAAAGTACACGTGATATGAATAATGACGGTTTAATCAGCCAGGTTGAGCAAAGTGTATCTGGTATTAATCTGGCCCAGCCAAACCTGGTTAACTATAGCTGGGGTTATAACTCTTATTCTGCCGGCGCCAACTATCAGCTTAAAACAGACTGGGCGCTGTTTGCCCGCATCAGTCAAGGTGGCCGGGCCAATGCTGACCGTTTGTTATTCGGCAAGGTGAATGCCGATGGCAGCGTGGCCAGAGAGGACGCTGTTGATAAAGTGACACAGTATGAATTTGGTAGTAAAAGCCGTCATGGTGATTTAAATCTGTTTGCGACGGCATTTTACGCCGAAACCGAAGAGCAGAATTTTGAAGCAACCAGCCAGCGCTTTTTTGACCGGGTTTATCAGGCGCAGGGCCTGGAGCTGGAAAGCAGCTACCGCCTGGGGGATTTGGAACTTCGTGGCTCAGTGACGCTGACCGATGCCGAAATCAGTAAAGATGCGTTGAGCCCTGAACTGGTCGGCAATAAACCACGGCGTCAGGCGGATCTGTTGTATAGCCTGCTGGCCCGTTATTATCTGGAAAAAACGCAGTTGGGTTTCAGTATTATTGGCACCAGTGACGCTTATGCGCAGGATAATAACGATCTCAAGTTCAGCGGTTATGCGCAGGTCAATGCTTTTGCCAGTTACAATCTGGCGCAAAACCTTGATCTGTCAGTGAATATTAATAACCTCTTTGACAAAGTTGGTTTAACAGAAGCAGAAGAGGGTTCAGTGCCGGCCAACGGTATTATCCGTGCCCGCACTATTAATGGCCGTACTGCCTCATTGGGTTTACGTTACCAGTTTTAAGCCCGCGAGTTTTGATTAAAAATACCCCGCATTAGCGGGGTATTTTTTTATCGGGCTAGCAAATATGAAGAATTAGCATCAGTGCATCCAATGGGTATTTGCAGTTAATTTCCCACCTCATTGCAACCTGTCCTTACCACCTGTTGCAGGTGAATCACACCACGACGTTCATGCAAAGTACCACTTCGTCGAAAAGTGGCTTTGTGCCAGGAGTTGCCATGAGTTTGCGTTGCAGTTAACGTCCGCTTTGACCGTAAAGCGGACATTGCTGAGACAGAATGAACCGCAGCTCTCGAAATTTTCGAAACATTAAAACATTGCCAACAGGTTAAAAATACGTGCATTATTCAGCTCAGTTTTTAGTTGAAGATCAATATATAAAGTATCAGTACGACGGATGCACACCGTTTAAAACCGGTGAATCTTGGTTGCAAATGTTGGTATGACGACCCTACCTACTGCACGCAATTGGCAATGCACTTGGTAACAGCATCGTGAAAGGGTTGTCATCAGAAGGTACATTCTCGGCAAAAGAACAGGCCGAGCTTGACCGGAAAGTTGCAAAGGTTGGCAATAAAGAACTGGCAAACCTTGATGCCAGAGTGCGTTCAGAGCTTCAGCAAAACACAAATTCGATGGCCAATGATATTGGCGTCCGAACCGCTGCGGAAGGTGCTGCGGCCTTTGATGCCAATGCCTTAGCCCAGCTAAATGCAGCCGATATGATGATGGACTCATCACTTAATAAAAGGTTGGGTGCAGTTGATGGTTATCTGAATATGAGCCGGAAAACCCAGCGGGATATTCAGGCTATTGATACCAGAGCAGAAACAAACCGGCAGCAACGTGCATTGCAGGCATCGAAAATTCAGCAAAGGTATGACCAAAAGCTGATGGATTTCAGGATAGATAATCCTGTCTATAGCTCGCCTCAGCCATTGTTCGATTATGACTCGGCATTGGCGGCTGATAATGCCATGTGGGGAGCTGGAAAACAAAGAGCGCAAGATTTCCGGGGCGGCATTGCGTCGGGTGTAGATTTGTTGGAGCGGTCAGCAAACGCTTATGGCAGAGCATTTGAGAAAACCTACGACAGGTTTAACCAAATCATGAACAAAGGGTTTGATAGTTTCATTGACCAGCCAGTTGATGGTATTAGGACGACCACAGATACTTATAGCTTATCAGGCGGTTATTCGACTTTTACATTTGGTGGGGAGTTTACGTTTGCATTCCAGTCCGATGGTAAAGTGGCTGTAGGTTGGGCGGGATCACCAGCGGGGATAAAAGTGGATACAAGCAGAGGGCTTGAGTTTGGTGTTACCCGTTTACATTGGCAGCCAGGAATTAAGCCTGCAGACGCAGAAAGTATTTTGGGCGGTTATGGCACAACTGGAGGCGCAATGATTAATACACCGATAGGTTCTTTTGGGAGAGTCGAATCGGTGTCTTGGGATGATAAACCTTTTTCCTCTCCAAAAGCTGTTACGGCATCTGGCTGGTCTTACAGTGCCTCACTATTACCAAAAGTTGAGAGTGTTGTAAAATTACCGGTAACTCCTGTAGCGAATGTCTCCTATGGTATTCAGGTGCCACACACGTCAACTGTTGATCTTGGATGCTTCGGTAAGCTGCTATATTGGGGGCGTCAATGAAAAATTTATACACTGCACAAGCATATGATTTTAACTGGTGGCTTTTTTTTGTATTCATATGTGTTTGGGCAGCATTATTTGTGTCTGGTTTCCGAAACATATTTGTACTAAAAAAGCGTTTTTTGTTTGGAGATGGATATGGGATGTTATTTTGTTTTGGCTTCCCAATCTCAGTGATACTGTATTTGGTGTTGAACGAAGGTTACTTTGCAAATAAGGTTTTTGAAGGAAAATCTGATGAAATCAAAGGAACTGTGAAAGTTGTAAGTACGACTCCTGGTAGCGAGGATGTGATGATTGATGGTATTCCAATTTATCGTTCAAAATACAAGCATACAAACTTTCCAACACACTGCTGGCAAGGACGCTTTGAGGATGAAATGAAAAATTACCCTCGCGCCAATTTCAGGGTCGAAGTTGTTTGGGTAGATGGTGGAAACTTGTATGAAGGTGCTGATAAATTTAAGGATGCCTTTCCCTGCATTTTGAAAATAGATGTATTGTCCAAAGCCTCATAATTAATCATGTGTAATTCACCAAGCCCCTTAACCGGGGCTTTGGACTATTGGACTAATAGGGTCAGGTCTTGTTTTTTGCCTTTGAGTTAACTTGGTATTAGGATGCCGAAGTCTGGAGTTTTACCAGAAATGATTTACGATTAGGCAAAAGGCAAGACCTGACCCCGTATGCTACTTTCAAAAAAACCGACTTTAAGTCGGCTTTTAAGTGGGTGGCTGGAGTCGCCAGGTTTTCTGAAGTGCGAACCGGCGACCTTTGCCTTATTTAAGGCAATCTACAAATTACAGATACAAAAAAACCGACATTAAGTCGGCTTTTAAGTTGGTTGCGGGAGCCGGATTTGAACCGACGACCTTCGGGTTATGAGCCCGACGAGCTACCAGGCTGCTCCATCCCGCGTCCGAAAATTACATTTGAGCAGTGAATGTAATTTGTTGTGTTGCAATGATTTTCTTGTCTGAATCTTATTAAGTTTCAGCAATTTGGTTGCGGGAGCCGGATTTGAACCGACGACCTTCGGGTTATGAGCCCGACGAGCTACCAGGCTGCTCCATCCCGCGTCCGTCATTGCGGGGCGCATCTTATGGTTTTTAATAAAAGATGGCAAGTAACAATTTCAATTAAAACGCCATTTTGCAACTGACTGCTGCTTTAATCGGCAATATGCTGCTTTATTGGCTGATCCCAACTAAATTAGCCTGCAATTACAGCTTTGCAGCGCAAAAACGCACGGCGGTTTTAACAAAGCTTCTGCTATAATGCGCGCCAATTTGCCAAAAGGTAGTGTATATGCAGGAATTCTGGGCCTTAACCTCGAAAGGGGTTGAAGAAGTGTTAGCCACCGAAATTAAACAACATGGCGGTGAAGTTGTGAAACTGGGTCTTGGTTTGGTGCGTTTTACCGCCACGACCGACACCGCCTATAAATTGTGTTTATGGTCGCGGCTGGCCACCCGGATCATGCGCCAGATAGCCGCTGTTGCTATTGATGAACAAAGTGACGTTTATCAGGTCGCAAGCGACATCGATTGGTCGCAGTATATGACGCTCAATCAAAGCCTTGCGCTGGAGTGTGTCGGCAAACACCCAACTATCGACAACACCCAGTTTGGCGCTATGCGGGTAAAAGATGCGATTTGCGACCAATTCCGCAATAAAACCGGCGAAAGACCAAACGTCGACCGGTTAGAACCTGATGTCCGTTTTCAGCTGCGGATGGAGCGCACCCACTTTTATTTTGCCCAGGATTTTTCCGGTCCTTCTTTACATCAGCGTGGTTATCGCAAAGAGCAGGGTGAAGCACCTTTAAAAGAACATTTAGCGGCTGCGCTGCTGATCCGTTCCGGCTGGCAGTTTAACCAACCGCTGCTGGACCCGTTTTGTGGTTCAGGCACTTTATTAATTGAAGCGGCGTTAATGGCGCGTAATCTGGCGCCTGGTTTAAAACGTGCGCATTTTGCCTTTGAAAAGTTGCAGGATTTTGACGCGTCAACCTGGCATCAGCTGCGTGCAGACGCTTTAGCGGCGCGCCGTGCTATTGAGCCTGGTGTGCGTTTTATTGGTATTGACCTGGATAGCCGCTCGCTGGAAAAAGCACGGCAAAACGCCAACAGAGCTGGTCTTTCAGATTTAATTGAACTGAAACAAGGGGATGCCACTCAGCTAGAAGCCATTGAAGGTTTGACGCCTGGGGTGATTGTGACCAACCCGCCTTATGGTGAACGTTTGGGTGATTTACCGGCGCTTATTCCTATTTATGCCGAATTTTCACTTAGGTTAAAACAACATTTTGCCGGCTGGCGTCTGGCGGTTATTACTTCTAATGCCGATTTATTACGGGCACTGAAGTTATCCAAACTGAAAAACTACAAATTTAATAACGGCCCGCTGGAATGTGACTTCAGTCTGTTTGATCTCACCGAAAAACAGGTGCAGGTGAACAGTGCGGCACCAGCGCAGTTTTTTGCTGAAAGTGACTCTTTTGCCAACAGGTTAAAGAAAAACGTTAAACAATTGGAAAAGTGGGCAAAACGCGAAAACATCAGCTGTTATCGTTTGTATGACGCTGATATTCCTGAATATAACGTTGCCGTTGACTGGTATGACGGTGAAGTGGTTGTGCATGAATACGCCGCGCCATCGAATGTAGATGAAAACGTCGCGCAAAAACGCTTGTTTGATATTGTTAATTTGGTGCCCAAAGTGCTTGGCATCAGTACCGACAAAATGGTGCTGAAAGTCCGGGAAAAACAAAAAGGCAAAGAGCAATATCAGGCGCTTGCCAAAGCCGGCCAATATAAAGTGGTCAGCGAACATGGCGCTAAGTTCTGGGTGAATCTACGTGATTATCTCGATACAGGTTTGTTCCTGGATCACCGTGTGACCCGCCGCGCCATCCAGCAACAAAGTAAAGACAAAGCCGTGTTAAACCTGTTTGCCTACACCGGTACAGCGTCGGTGCATGCAGCGCTCGGTGGTGCCCGTAATGTCACAACAGTTGATATGTCAAACACTTACCTCGACTGGGCCAAACGTAATTTTGATTTAAACCAGCTTAATGGCAAACAGTATCAGTTTGTGCAGGACAATGTGCTGGACTGGCTCAAAGGTTGTAAAAACCAGTTTGATTTGATTTTTGTGGACCCGCCAACCTTTTCCAACTCCAAACGCATGGAAGACACCTGGGACGTACAACGTGACCACGTGAAGCTGCTGAATATGCTCAGCAACTTGGTGGCACCAGGTGGCAAAGTGATTTTCTCCAACAATAAACGCCGTTTTAAACTTGATTATGAAACTTTGCAGCAGGCCGGTTGGCAAATCAAAGATATTTCGGCGGCCAGTTTGCCGGAAGATTTTAAACGCAATGTGCATATTCATGTTTGTTTTGAGCTGACGCGGGTTTAACCATGAACAAAGCGGTTTTATACAGCACCTGGGGTTGCCATCTTTGTGAAGAGGCCGAAGCGCTGCTAAAAGCCGCCAATATCGATTTTCAGCTGATTGATATCGTTGATGATGAACAGGCTTTTGCAGCATTCCGGCTGCATATACCAGTTCTGGCGATAGCACAGCACTATTTATACTGGTCTTTTGACAAGGATGCTTTAGCGGCTTTTGTCAAAACTCACAGTTCTTAAGGACAACAGCGTGGAATTATTACGTTTTCAACAGGCTTGTTTAGCCTTTGGCACCAATCCGGTGCTGGATAAAGTCGACTTTAGTTTATTTACCGGCGAGCGGGTTTGTTTAGTCGGTCGCAATGGCGCAGGTAAATCGACCATGCTGAAATTGCTGACCGGTCAGCAGAATTTAGATGATGGCCAGATTGTTAAACAAAACAATGTGTTATTAAGCCGTTTAGAGCAAGATCCGCCAGCAAGAGTCGATGTAAAAATTGCCGATTTTATCCGCGAAGGTGCCGGTGATTTAGCGCAAAAACTGCATGACTTTTATCAGTTATCCGACCATTTAAGCGAAGCGACTGACGCCCAGATGCACCATTTTGGCGAATTACAGGCCGAATTAGACGCCCGTGATGGCTGGCAGCTGGAAGCCCGTATTCTGCAGTTGTGTGAACAGTTTGAGATGAACCCGGAAGCCACTTTGGCATCACTGTCAGGCGGCTGGTTGCGTAAAGCGGCTTTAGCCCGGGCATTGGTGGCAAAACCTAATATTCTGCTTTTGGACGAACCGACCAACCACTTGGATGTGGCGGCTATTCAGTGGCTGGAGCAGTTTTTAATTAACTTTAGCGGCGCCATTATTTTTGTGTCGCACGACCGGGCTTTTATCCGCGCTGTTGCTACCCGCATTATTGATTTAGACCGCGGCACTTTAACCTCACATCCTGGTAATTACGCTGAGTATCTGGAGCGTAAACAAAAGTCGCTGGAAGTTGAGCAATCACATAACGCTTTGTTTGATAAAAAGCTGGCCGAAGAAGAAGTCTGGATCCGTCAGGGCATTAAAGCCCGCCGCACCCGTAACGAAGGTCGGGTTCGTGCTTTAAAAGAGCTGCGTAAAGAACGTGCCGCCAGGGTTGAACAACTGGGTAAAGTAGATTTTGCCATTGAACAAGCGGCTAAGTCGGGCAAGCTGGTGTTTGAAGGTAAACAGCTGAATTTGTCTTTTGATGGCAAAAAGGTAATGGACGATCTGGATCTGTTGCTGATGCGCGGTGACCGCGTAGCCTTGGTCGGGCCAAATGGTGTGGGTAAATCCAGCCTGATTAAAGTGTTACTGGACGAATATCAGGTGGAATCCGGTGAAGTCAAACGCGGCACCAACTTAGAAGTAGCCTATTTTGACCAACACCGGATGGCGTTGGATTTAGATAAAACAGTGCAGGACAACGTCGCTGATGGCCGCCAGGAAATTACTCAAAATGGCAATACCCGCCACGTGCTGAGTTATTTGCAGGATTTCCTGTTTCCGCCAGCGCGCGCCCGTACACCGGTACGAGCTTTATCTGGTGGTGAAAAAAACCGTTTATTATTGGCACGGCTTTTTGCCAAACCCAGCAATTTATTGATCCTCGACGAACCAACCAACGATCTGGATGTTGAAACCCTGGAGCTTTTGGAAGATATTCTGGAGCAGTATCAGGGCACTGTGATCCTGGTCAGTCACGACCGGGAATTTGTTAATAATACCGTCACCAGTTCATTGTGGTTTGCCGGTGAAGGCCGGATTATTGATATTGCCGGCGATTACAACGATGTGGTTGCTTACCAGCAAAGATACCAGCAACAGCCGAAAACTGTTGCCAAACCACAAGTTTCTGCTGAAATCAAAGCCGAACCTGTGGTACAAACTGCAACACCAACTTCAGCACAGAATACCAAGAAGTTATCTTATAAAGAAAAACGCGAACTGGAACTATTGCCCGCTTTGATTGAAAGCCTGGATGCTGAACTCAGTGCCATGCAAGTTAAAGTCAATGATCCAGATTTTTTCCGGCAAAGCGCCGAAGCCACCACAGCTATATTGAACCAATTACAGCAGACCGAGTCGAAGCTGGCGCACGCATACGAGCGTTGGGAACAATTAGAAGCATTAAACCAGCAGTAGTAGGGGATTTGAATGAAATTAGCGCCTATTTTTTTCGCAATGTTACCGGCATTAACGGTATTTGCGACTCAGGCTGAAGTCTACCAGGTTGTTGAACTTGGTCCTGTTGACGGTTATAAATCAAGTTTTTCTGCGGCAATTAACAACAGCAACCAATCGGTTGGTACCCTTACCGGACAGTTTAATTTCCCTGTAGATTTAGCTTATGTCGATTTTGCCAGTACTGTGATTACCAGTGCATTAAGTGCTGCTGAAATTGAAGAAGTTAAAAAAGGTAATGTTAACGCCAAAGCTTTGTCTGTGTTATTGAATTATTTACAGTTATCCGCTTCAAATTTTCAGGTGCAACGTTATAGCGACGCTTTTGCCAGCCGTTTAGATAACAAACAGTTGCTGAAGTTACGGGAAACTGCGCCAGTTCAAACGAACTATGAATACCTGAGTGATATTAATGATTTAGGTCAGTTAGCAGGTTATGCCGGTGCACCTTTTAGCGTGCAAAGTTTTACGCCTGCAGCAACAGAAGCAACGCCAAATCCGGTAGCGCAAAGGTTATGGGTACCACAAGCCGGTTATTTGTTAGGTGCAGTGGTGACCAATGGCGTGATTGAAACATTACCGCCGCTGTACACCAATTATGGTGGTGGTTTTTCTGTGGCCAGGGCACTGAATAATAATGGCAAAGTGGTAGGTTACGGCAGTGTTGCTATGACTGACGCAACTATTGCGTCCATCAATGCCACTTGTCTTGGCAAAACTGAACCTGTTGCTCTTTGTTATCACGGTATTGTCAGTAGTCAGCTGACGCAGGCATACAGCCGTAATGGTCTGGTCTGGCAACTTGATAACAATGGTAAACCAGCTGCCCCTGCGCAACTGGGCTATCTGGGGGACAAAAATACAGGTCTGCCGCACACCAATGCTAATTATCCTGCTGTGCAATACGATGCCATACCAAATGATTTAAACGACGCGGGTTTGGTTGTTGGTAGTTCAATTTACACTGACAGTAGTGATATACGCTTTAGCCCTTTTACTTTCCGTGATGAAGTGTATACCGTCACTCAGGCGACTTTGTTCGCTGGTTCTGAGGTAAAACCGCTGCTTGACGCAAAAGAATGGGAATATAGTACTGCGGTTGATATTAACAATAAAAATATCATTGTGGGTGCCGCACAACAGAAGTGGTATACCTTTGCTCAGTCGCGTACTGCTCAGAAGTTGTTTGTGTATGACTACAACACACAAAAAGCCACTTTCCCGAATGCGTTATTTTCAACGGCCAATACTATACCGGAAGCGATCAACGACAATAATCTGGTTGTTGGTACCACAGAGGCGTTTACTGACCAGTCGTCGGCACGGCGCAATGTGGCGTTTTTGTATGATATCGGCGCCGACAAATTCACGAACCTGAATACCATGTTGAAATGTAACGCAGGCTACACACTGGTTTCGGCCATGGATATTAATGACAAAAATGTTATTTTGGCGACAGCGGTAAAAGCTGTTGATAAACGTGATGCCAAAGGTGAAGTGGTCAAAGACAGTGCCGGAAATGTACTGCGTGAAGAAGTCGCGGTTGCTGTGCAGTTAAATCCGGTAGCAGGTGGTGTTATTGACAACTGCAACCCGTCAGAAGATGCAGGTTATGAGCGTAAAGGCGGCAGTATGGGGATGGCTGCTTTGTTTCTGCTAGCTTTGGCAGGATTACAACGCAGACGCCGCCAGCTTTAAACTGAGTTATTATCAAAAACCACCTCAGACTTTATTCCGGTTTGCAGTATCGTTGTTTACTGCCGGAATGAAGCCTGAGTTGGCTCCTAAATTCTGAATCTTTTCCCCATCTCTTTTGCATCCATTCAATTCATCAGACAAGCTGCAACTATTCAGTGCCAGCCATTTTGTAAAAACTTAAAATGCCAGTAATACGAAAAAAAAATTTAATTTTTTTTCCATCAAATTGTAATGAAGTTCAGCCGGTTATCTTTTGTCAAGTTTTATTCCTTTTTAATTTGGTTGAACCTTTCCAACTCTAGGGCTATCTATTAAACACAGGCTTTTTGCAGGTAGCTGAAAAAGCGCTGTGCTCCAATAAAACAGTTGAGGAAGACTGCCGTATGAAAAGACAAAAACGTGATCGTCTGGAACGTGCTCATGCTCAAGGTTACCGTGCTGGTGTAACAGGCCGTTCTAAAGAAATTTGTCCGTACCAGAATTTAGATGCGCGCTCGCAATGGTTAGGGGGTTACCGCGAGGCGATGGAAGACCGCGGTGGTGGTCTATTTAGTAAAGGTCAATAATCTTTCAGCTTGCGCAGTGTAACAACCGCGCCCAACACAAACCTCACTCCGGTGGGGTTTGTTGCTTTTGGTAAGCCCCAAATTATGCATAAAATTGACGGTGACCCTGACAGCTCTCAATCGTAAAGCTACATGTTGTCCGCCGCTCTGTATTCTCACAGTACGCAGAGCAGAAGCGATAGTAAGAGCCTAAGCAGCATTCTGACTCTGTTATCAGTTTGACTATGCACAGCTATTTTTGGTAACGCTGAAGTTTGAATGGTTTTGTTGTGGGGCAGCAATCAAAAAAACCAAGAAAAAACCCGCATTAAGCGGGCTTTTGATAAAAGTCAGTGCAGAATCAGAAGCTGGATGTGTCCTGAAACAGACCCACTTTTAATTCTTCAGCAGCATAAATATCGCGGCCATCAACACTCACCACGCCATCACCGATACCCATAAAAAGCTTGCGTTTAATCACGCGTTTCATATCAATGGTATAAGTGACTTTTTTTGCAGTTGGCAGAATTTGTCCGGTAAATTTTACCTCGCCAACACCCAGGGCACGGCCTTTGCCGGGGCCGCCACACCAACCTAAGAAAAAGCCAACTAACTGCCACATGGCGTCCAGGCCCAGGCATCCAGGCATCACAGGGTCACCCTGGAAATGGCAGGCAAAAAACCACAGATCAGGATTGATATCAAACTCAGCAACAATCTGGCCTTTGCCATATTTACCACCTTCTTCTGAAATATGCACAATACGGTCGATCATCAGCATATTTGCGATAGGTAGCTGGCTGTTACCCGGGCCAAACAAACGGCCTTCACCACAAGCGATTAATTCTTCTTTTGTAAAGCTATTCTGAGTCATGTATGTTAAGTCCGAAAAAAATTGCCGTTCACTTTAGCGAACAGCTGTAAGCTAAACAAGTCCGATTTGTCACAATCACCATCAGTGGCAGCGCATTGTTGGCAATTTTTATGACAACAGAGTGACGGGGTATCAAGCGCATGACCGAGCTGACCAAAAAAACGCTGAGCAACGCCGAAAAACAACAACGTTATCGCCAAAGGCAAAAACAATCCGGCCGTAAAGAACTCAGAGGCTATTTAACACCTGAAGCCATGGCTTGTTATGAAGAAATTCAGGCCAAAACACAGTGGAATGACAGCTTGTTGCTCAGCAACGCCATCAGATTGATGTATGCCGCACATAAATTAGGGCAGGTCGGCTTGTTAAACGGCTGGCTGACCGACCATAAACGCTGAAATTACAAAGCTGCACAACATTGGGTTAACTCGGCGTGCCGCTTACCGTATAATGCAGGCAACTTTGTTTGCAGCTACAGGCCCAGCATGATCTTATTTGTCCGCGATTTAACAGTGATCGATTTTTCTTACCTTTGTCAGCAGCGTGGTTTGCTTGGTGAAAGTTATATTGTTGATGTGGAGTTGCATGGTGAGCTGGATGCAACCTCGATGGTTTTTGACTTTGGGCATGTCAAAAAAGTGATAAAAAAAGCCATCGATAATCTGGTTGATCACAAGCTGGCTTATCCGTCGCGTGCTGCTTGCCTGAGCCATCAACAGCAAGGTGAAATGGATATTCTGCATTGGCAAAGCGACCGGGGTCTGATCCAGATCGCATCACCAGCTCAGGCTCATGTGGCTATTGAAAGTGCTGAGATTAATGAACAAAGTATTGCCAGCTTTTTAATTCAGGAAATTAAAGCTTTATTACCCGCCAATGTGGCTGAATTGAAATTTCACCTCAGAACAGAACGCAGCAACAGTTTTTATTACCATTACAGCCATGGTCTGAAAAAACATGATGGTAATTGTCAGCGTATTGCCCATGGACACCGTTCTACCATAGAAATTTATCAGAATGGTATGTTGGTGCCACGCCTGAATAAATACTGGACTGAACGCTGGCAGGATATTTATTTAGGCACCCGCGAAGATTTGGTTGCGCCAGAAGCTTTGCAATACATCAAAGCCAGTCAGGGCGATTATAGTTTCCGTTATCAGGCACCACAGGGCTGGTTTGAAATCAGTTTACCGGCAAGCCACTGTGAAATAGTGCCTTGTGATACCACAGTTGAATGTCTGGCCGATTATATTGCTGAGCAATTACAACAGCTTGAAGCTGCAGATTACAAAGTAGTTGCTTATGAAGGTGTCGGCAAAGGTGCCATTGCACTGAATAAGGCCTGAGCGCCTGATTTTGCTTGAACAACAAATAGATTAACCTAAGGCCGGCATGATGCCGGCCTTATATTTTGTGCTGTAAGATTGTATTTAATCAGCGGTTTTAAGCCGTTGTGTTGTTATCTTCCATCTGTTTTTCATTGTTATATTGCAACCAGGCTTGTGCCGGTTCGTCCTGTACAATGGTCAACATGGCAATAACTTCAGGGGCCGCGGTTAAGTGCAGTTCAGTGGTTAATAATCTTTGTTGCCGGAACAGATGCAAGGACACCTTTGCCCCGAGCGGATGACGGCTTAACATGGCCTGGAAGTTTTTCTCCGTTGCTTTGAGGCCGGCCACCGCAATAATCACATCACCTGCCATCAGGCCTGCGGCGGCGGCGGCAGAGCCTTGCGCAACAGCGCTGATCTGCAGGCCATTATCATTGCTTTGATATAAAGCGCCAAAGGCTCTGGGCAGGGCAACAGGCGCTTTACCGGACAAGTCCTGTGGCGACTGCGCACCACGCCAATCCAGCTGAACGCCAAGCTTGCAAAGTGCATTGGCCAGTGGCAAGGCTTCAGGGTGTTCAACCCAACGCCTGACCATATCGGTCAATACAGGGTCATTGCTATAAAAAGTCAGTTGTTGCCAGAAACCCTGCTCGTCGCTACCAAGTCCCGAAACACCAAAAGCATGCCAACACTGTTGCATCAATCCATCCAGACTGAGCCTGCGGCTTCTGAGCTCTGCGTCCAGACATAACGCGACCAGGCTGCCTTTGGCGTAATAACTCACCACCGCATTAATGGCGTTTTCGTCCTGCTGGTAAAATTTGGTCCAGGCATAAAAGCTGCTATCAGCAAGACTCTGACTGTTATTGCTGGGGGCTCTGCTGACACGGCTGATGGTTTTGCTTAATGTGGTCAAATACTGCTCCGGGTTAATAACGCCGGCGCGCACCAAAGCCAAATCATCGTAATAGGAGGTAAAACCTTCGTACAACCACAGCTGTGAAGTGTATTGTTCAGCCTGTAACTGGTATTGCAGGAAGCTTGTCGGTTTAGCTCTTTTTACCCACCAGGTATGGAAATATTCATGGGAACACAAAGCCAGATAGTTTTGGTAATCGTCACTGAGTTCTTCCGGTTGTTGTGGGTTGGGCAGGTCGTACCTGCTCAGCAACAATAAAGTGGAGTTATGATGTTCCAGACCACCATAACCATTGTCGACCACCCAGTTTAAAAACCAATATTCAGTCAGATCTACCGGAAGAGCACCAAAGAGCCCGATGTGTTTTGCTAATACAGGCTGAAGATCACGGGCTACCCGGTCTAAGTCGGCAAGCAGAGCGCCGGCATACACCTGATAATGTGTGATGCCATCAAGTTCAAAAGAGCGGACTGCAAGTTCGCCAAGCAGCAAAGGGCTGTCAATCAGTTGTAGATAATCGTCGGCTTGATAAGTGCCAAAAGCGAATAAGTCCGTTGCCACGGCACGTTGCAAACCCGTTGCACAACGCCACTGTGCCTTGCCTGCTACTGGCGACATCAGGACTGTATGGGGCACGCCTGTTAAGCCTTCTACCGCAAGGCAACAGGCTGCCGGATTGATGACCGCCACTTCGTCGTTGATATAACAAGCCCGCACCGACAAATCAAAAGCATAAACCCGATAACAGACTTCTACCGGCAAACCACGGTGTGTCAGTTGCCAGCTGTGTTTATCTGTTGCCTGCACTGTTAAAGGACCTTGTCTGTCGCTGGCCGCTATGGCAACGACATGCCGGGCGAAATTGCGGATAAGATAACTGCCCGGGATCCAGGCCGGCATTGATAACAACACCGGTTCTAAAGCTGCGGGGGTAAAACTAAGGGTGACATCTAAATAATGCGAGGTGACATCAGCAATTGAAAAGTGGAAAGCAACCTTGTCCATCACTTATACTCGGCCAAACCTGAAAGGGCCAAGTATACCCACAAAGCAAGATTGAAGGATCTGAAATGGCTGAAGAAACTATTTTTAGTAAAATTATCCGCCGCGAAATTGCCACTGAATTGTTGTATCAGGACGAATTGGTGACTGCCTTTCGCGATATTCATCCAAGAGCGCCAACCCATATTCTGATAATACCTAATGTGCTTATTCCGACAGTCAATGATGTTGAACCCCAACATGAAGCTGCACTTGGCCGCATGTTCACTGTCGCCCGTAAACTGGCCGCAGCTGCAGGCATCAGTGAAAAGGGTTACCGTTTGATTATGAACTGCAATAGTCATGGCGGGCAGGAGGTGTACCACATTCATATGCATCTGCTTGGCGGGCAGCCACTTGGCCCCATGCTGGCGCGTTAACAACAAGATTTTTCCACGCTCTTTGCCGGCGCGGTTGGCTTTTGACAAAAAGCCCACTAAAATCCGCGCCTTTTGCGCTCCCGCACAGAGGTCCAACCATGTCAAATGAAGCTCAGGTGGCAATTCGTACCGAATATGCTGTTACCCGTGTTACTAAAACCGTATTTCCTGGCCGTACCAATCACCACAATACGTTATTTGGTGGTGAAGCTTTGGCCTGGATGGACGAAGCCGCTTTTATTGCTGCGACCCGTTTTTGCCGCAAGCCGTTAGTGACTGTTTCATCAGACCGGGTGGATTTTAAAGAATCTATACCAGCCGGTACCATCATTGAGTTGGTGGCACGTATTGAACACGTCGGCCGCACCAGTATCAGGGTGAATGTCGATATATTTGTCGAAAACATGTACAGCGACGACCAGCATAAAGCTATTTCCGGCACCTTTACCTTTGTGGCTTTAGGGCCGGATCGTAAACCAACACCAGTGCTGGGGTGATCCGCCTCTTGTAGTTTGGCAGGCTCAAGGTTACAGTGGTTTGACCATCTTTTTAACCCCAAACAATGAGCCTGCATAATGAAAACAATAGAGCAATGGCTGGACGAATACGCCGTTAGTCATCAAAACCCCATTAATAAAAAAATTCATTTTTTAGCTGTCCCGCTGATTTACCTGACCGTTTTTGGTTTGCTTTGGCAAATTCCAATGCCACTTGCGGGTTTTGCCGAACAACAAATTAATTGGCCTTTGTTATTGTGCCTGCCGGTTTTGGGGTTTTATTTCAGTTTGTCTTTTGCCATTGGTGTGGGCATGACCATTTTCAGCGCTGCTATTGTTTTGTTTTTACGTTGGTTTGAATCGGCTGTGATGGTGGATGTCTGGTTGGCGTCTTTGGTACTTTTTGTGTTGATGTGGATTTTGCAGTTTGTCGGCCATCATATTGAAGGTAAAAAACCATCGTTCTTTAAAGATCTGCAATTTTTGCTGATTGGACCCGCCTGGATACTGGCTTTTGTCTTGCGCCGTTTTGGCATCCGTTATTAAAAGTTTTTATACAACGCCTGAGTGTATAGTCCGTTCATCCTGTTTTGTCGTTTGCCAGATTTGAGCCTGGCATGCGACGAAGCGGGATCCGTCTGAGTTTAACAACTCAGGCCATTGCCGCTTCTTTGATATAATCGGGCTTGTTAATTTCCATCCCGACCTTCTCTGAGTACATAGTTTGCACAAAATTTTTGAAGACCGTCACCGTCAGTTCTGGATCCTGCATACCTTAGGTTGGCTGGGTTTTGCTGTGGTTGGTTATTTAGGTTCGTTATTTCAGGAAATGCGTGAAGCTTACCTTTTTGTGGTGGTGCTGGACGCTTATGCCGGTTGGTTGTTGTCTATACCGATGCGCTATGCCTATCAGCGGATCTGGCACTGGTCGCCCTGGAAAATGGTGTTGTCTATTCTGGTGCTGGCTTTTGTCTTGTCCTGTTTCTGGACAGTGGTAAAAAACTTTAACTACTGGGAAATTTATCGTCATGGTTACAGACCTGACGACTGGATCCAATATTTCCGCCAGACCTCTGTTGGTTTTTACGTGATGCTCAGCTGGAGCGGATTATATTTTGGTATTCGGTATTACCAGACCTTGCAGTTGGAAAAACAAAAACTGCTGACCGCGTCCAACAAAGCACACGAAGCCCAGCTGAAAATGTTGCGGTATCAGCTGAATCCGCATTTTTTGTTTAATACACTCAACGCGATTTCGACGCTGGTATTAATTAACGAAGCTGAAACTGCCAATAAAATGCTCAGCCGGTTAAGTGACTTTTTACGTTATTCGCTTTATAAAGATCCCATTAATAAAGTGCCTTTGCAGCAGGAAATTTATGCGGCCAACCTGTATCTGGAAATTGAAAAAGTGCGGTTTTCAGAGCGGCTGAACATTCACTTTGATATTGCCGATAATACCCAACAAGCACTGGTGCCAAGCCTGATTTTGCAGCCGCTGGTGGAAAACGCCATTAAATATGCAGTGGCGAGGCAAAGCAGCGGTGGACTGATCAGCATTAAAGCACGTAAGTTTGGTCATGACTTGTTGATTGAAGTGGCGGATAACGGCCCAGGTATGCCGCTGGAACAAGGCAAAGCTAATGACAGTGGTGGTGTTGGCCTGGTCAATACCCGTGAGCGGCTGGCAGCTTTATATGACAAAAACTTCTCGCTGGTGCTGACCCCCAATCAGCCGCAAGGTGTAAAAGTGAATATCCGGATCCCGTTTGAGGTGGAACATACCGATGAAAAACTTGCTTAAAGTTGTGGTTGTAGATGATGAACCATTGGCCCGTAAAGGTATGCTGATGCGTCTGGCTGCCTTCCCCGAATTGCAGGTGGTGGCAGAATGTAACAATGGCTTATCGGCGGTCGAAGCTATCCGGGAGTTTAAGCCGGATGTGGTATTTCTGGATGTGGAAATGCCGGAGCTGGATGGTTTTGGTGTGTTAAAAACCCTGCAGCAACAACAAATCAGCCTGCCTTATATTATTTTTGTCACCGCTTTTGACCAATATGCATTAAATGCTTTTGAAGTCAGTGCAGTCGATTATGTATTAAAGCCGGTTGAGGGTGAACGTCTGGCTGCAGCCGTTGAAAAACTGCTTAAAGTGATGGAAGCCAAAGACGATCACAAGCACAAAGGCCAGCTGGCACAGGCCGTTGCCAAACTGACTGGCGAAGACGCCACCGATATTCTGCAACGGCTGGATCAGGAAGAACCGGTGATGAATGACAGGTTCCCGGAAGCCATCAGTATTAAAGACAGCGGCGAAATTACCCGGGTACCGGTCTTAAATATCGATTGGGTTGATGCTGCCGGCGACTATATGTGTATTCATACCAAAGACGGTCAGACCCATATTTTGCGCCGTACTATGAAAGAACTGGAGCAGGAGCTGGATCCTCGTCAGTTTGTGCGGGTGCACCGCTCGGCCATTGTTAATGTGAACACTATTGCCAAATTGCAGATGCTGGCCAATGGTGAACATCAGCTGATGTTGACGAATGGTCAGGCGGTCAAAGTCAGCCGCAGTTATAAAGACAGGGTGAAAACTGTATTTAGTGCCTGATAAATCCTGCTGTGCAGCAACAATCACCGTGATTTGCTGCAGCAATAACGGCTACCGCACCTGCTGTACATCATAAAACCGGCTTGATTGCCGGTTTTTTATTAGATTTTATCTGCCAGGCCAGGTTTTCAGCCTTGCAAAGCTGTCGCCGGTAACACAACGCAGCAGAAACGTTACACCGCGCGCTTTAGGTTGTTTAACATTGGCAATTTGGTGGCATCAGGTGGTTTTTGCAAAGTTGTTCGTCCAAAAGTGCTAAGCGTTTTAGTTTTGCGTTTCACTTTGTTGCAGCATTTGTTGTTGCCACTTCAGTAAATAAGGATCGGCTTGTTTTTTCTTATCGCCGGTTAATACCAGCGGATACAACAGCGCTTGTCCTGCCTGTTCACCGGCCATCATCATATGGGCATTACCTGAGAGCAACTGCTCTACGGCAAAAGCCCCGAGTTTAGTACCAAGAATACGATCAGAGCCGACCGGACTGCCGCCCCTTTGTAAATGTCCCAGCACACAAGCACGGCATTCGGTGCCTGAGCGGGTGGTAATTTCAGCAGCCAGCGCCTGAGCACCGGCAGGGTACATTGTTTCTGCTATCACAATAATGTAACTGCCGGCGCCAAAATCCCGTTTCAGCGCTTTGATATCCTGTAATAAATCGTCAAGGTCTACCTTGTCGCCATATTCAGGGCAAATAATTTGTTCAGCACCGCCGGCAATACCAGCTGCCAGCGCCAGATAACCGGTATGGCGGCCCATCACTTCAACTAAAAAAGTACGTTCAAAGGCATCAGCGGTGTCACGGATTTTGTCGATAGCATCGAGTGCAGTATCAAGTGCAGTGGCAAAACCTATGGTAAAGTCAGTACCGTCAACATCATTGTCGATAGTGCCTGGAATACCAACAATCTGGCCGCGGTAAAAAGCCGAAATGGCCTGACAACCACGAAAGCTGCCATCGCCGCCAATCACCAACAAAGCATCAATTGCTAACTGATGTAACTTTGTCGCAGCGAGTTCAGCGCCACCTTGTTGTTGTAATTGTTTACAGCGGGCACTTTTTAAAATAGTGCCGCCCAGCTGAATAATATGCAGCACGTCAGCTTTTTTCAGTGGAACATAATCTTCACTAAAAATGCCATTAAAGCCGTGTCGAAAACCAACAACTTCAATACCGGCCGCTTCAGCACTGAGCACCACTGCACGTAAAGCGGCATTCATGCCCGGGGCGTCACCACCCGAAGTTAAGATACCGATACGGCGTACCGAATGAGTCATGTGTTACTCCTGAATTAAAAGACCGGATGGCATCTGCACAGTATGGCCGGATGTCAGCGCTGCGTTATTGATGCAACACAATAATAAGCAAAAAGTTGCACTTTCAAAGCATAACGCCAAAGAAGGGGAATTTGACGAAAAAGCCGCGACAGCAGATTAAAAAACAGCGAAAATAGCCGCCCGCTGTTGTACCTGCTTTTATAGGATAATGTGATGCACCAAGCTTCGGGCAATAGCCTGACCGGATTTATTCTAGCGCTGACCACCGCAGTGTTGTGGGGCATGCTGCCTATTGCCTTAAAAGTGGTGTTGACAGAGTTAACTGCCAATACCATTACCTGGGTTCGTTTTTTGGCGGCCGCTATCTTTGTAGTGCTGGTGCTTTGGAAGCAAGGGAATTTACCGGATTTAACCAAACTCAAAGGTAAAGCGCGCACCCTGATGTTCATTGCAGTTGCTGGTTTGTTATCCAATTACATCTTGTATTTGATGGGGCTTAATTTATTAACCGCCGAAACTGCTCAGGTGGTTATTCAGCTGGCGCCATTTTTAATGATGCTGGGTGGTATTTTTATCTTCCGCGAACATTTGTTGTTATGGCAAAAAATTGGTGCTGCTACTTTAGTGGCCGGTTTATTGTTGTTTTTTAATGACAGATTATTTTTATTATTAACCCAGCTTGGTCACGACAGTTTTGGTATTTTGCTGGTGATCATCGCTGCTGTCACCTGGGCGGCTTACGCGCTGGCGCAAAAACAGCTGCTGATGCACTTTAACTCACAACAAATTATGGCGTTTATTTATGTGTCAGGCGCTTTGTGTTTTTTACCTGTCATCGACATAGCGCCTGTGTTTGAGTTGTCTTTGTTGCACTGGGCTTTGCTGCTGTTTTGTTGTTTAAATACCATAGTGGCTTATGGTGCTTTTGCCGAAGCGCTGGAGCATTGGGAAGCGTCGAAAGTCAGTGCTGTGCTGGCTATTACGCCGCTGCTGACCATTTTATTTGCCAATTTGGCCGCCTGGTTATGGCCGGACGCACCAAAACCTGAAGCGCTGAACTTTTGGTCGGTTTTAGGGGCTGTGATGGTGGTTTTGGGTTCTGCTGTTACTGCCTTAGCGCCAGTGCTTAAACAATGGCGGCAGGAAAGGGCGGCGGTTTAAGCTGCTGCCAGCTCTTTATTCTGTCAATGCTTTTTGAAAGTTTCCGGGGTCAGGCATTATCGTGATTTGCTTTTTCCCATAAAAAAACCACCGCTTGCGGTGGTTTTTTTACAGACATTGTTGGCTATTTGACGGTCACAATTTTGCAGGTGTTGGAAGCACCGACAGTTTCCATCACATCACCGTGGGTTAAAATCACCAAATCACCGGTTTTTAAACCCGCAGCTTTTTTCACTGCTGCCACAGCATCATCAGCCAGATGGTCATTGCTGATACCGTGGCTGTCAAAAAACACTGGATATACACCACGATAAAGCGCCATTTTATTCAGCGTTTTTACGTGGCGTGACAGAGCATAAATGGCGTGTGCCGACGTAATACGCGACATGAGCTTAGCAGTGTAACCCGACTCAGTTAAAGCGATAATGGCTTTGATGCCGTCCAGATGATTAGCTGCATACATAGCAGACAACGCAATAGTTTCGCTGATTTCAGTAAAAGTCACGTCCATCCGGTGTTTGGATGACAACACTTTTGGATGTTTTTCCGCACCATCACAAACCCGGCCCATAGCTTTGACGGTTTCGGTTGGATATTTACCTGCAGCTGTTTCTGCAGACAACATCACAGCGTCAGTGCCATCAAGCACGGCATTGGCCACGTCCATGACTTCAGCGCGGGTTGGCATCGGGCTTTCAATCATCGACTCCATCATTTGAGTAGCGGTGATCACCACACGATTCAGCTGACGGGAGCGGGCGATAATACGTTTTTGCTGGCCAACAAGTTCAGCATCACCAATTTCAACACCTAAATCACCACGGGCCACCATCACAGCGTCAGAGGCGCGAATAATGTCATCAAGCGTTTCGTCATCAGCCACTGCTTCAGCACGTTCCACTTTAGAAACAATTAAAGCTTCAGAGCCGGCATCACGGGCCAGCTGACGCGCCACCCGCAAATCATCCCCACAACGCGGGAAAGAAACGGCGAGGTAATCCACGTCAATTTTGGATGCCAAAGCGATATCGTTTTTGTCTTTATCGGTTAAAGCCGGCGCAGACAAACCACCGCCTAAACGGTTAATACCTTTGTTGTTGGATAACTTACCAGCGACCGATACTTTGGTCAGAATGCGGCTGCCTTGTACTTTTTCAACAATCAGCTGAATGCGGCCGTCGTCTAATAACAACACGTCGGCAGGGCGCACGTCACCCGGCAGCTCTTTGTAGTCGATACCCACCTGAGTTTCATCACCCAAACCTTTGCCAAGTTCAGCGTCCAGTACAAAGTCCTGACCTTCCGTCAGTTCTACGCTGTTGTTTTTAAAAGTAGAAACCCGGATCTTCGGGCCTTGTAAATCACCTAAAATGGCAACATGGGCGTTCGTCGCCGCAGCTGCGGCACGCACCATTCTGGCACGCTCAATGTGATCATCTGCACTGCCGTGCGAGAAGTTAAAACGGAATACGGTGGCACCAGCCAGGATTAATTTTTCGATGGCGGCCTGGGTATTGGTAGCCGGGCCTAAGGTGGCAACTATTTTGGTTCTTCTTGGCATTTGCTGCTCCTGCCTGTTGATGTGCATAACCGCCAGTGGACCCTGGCGGTGATGCTGACAGTGTAATGTAATTTAATTACAGAATATAGCGTGATTTTGGAGAAAACTTACAGGTAGGCGCAGTTGCCTGCGCCCGGAACAGCTTAAAAATCTTTTTTCTCGAACCTTGAACCGCGCAAACTGTCTTTTACTTTCTTTAAGTTTTCACGGAATTTGGTACCACGGCGCAGCGTAAAACCGGTGGCCAGAATATCAATCAGTACCAGCTGCGCCACCCGTGACGCCATTGGCATATACATATCAGTGTCTTCCGGTACGTCCAGCGACAACACCAAAGTACATTCTTTGGCAAGCGGGCTGTCATAAGCCGTAATGCCTATCACAGTGGCGTCATTTTCGCGTGCTATCGATGCAATGTCACAAAGGTTTTTGGTGCGGCCAGTGTGAGAAATACAAACCACCACGTCACCTTCGCTGCTGTTAATAGCGCTCATGCGTTGCATCACGATGTCGTCAAAACACACCACAGGCACATTAAAACGGAAAAACTTGTTCTGGGCGTCATGCGCCACAGAAGCGGATGCCCCTAAGCCAAAAAAGGAGATTTTTTTCGCTTGGGTTAATACATCAACAGCACGATTAACTGTATTAATATCAACATTTTGCCTTGCCGCATCCAGTGCAGCCATGGTCGATTCAAAAATTTTGGCGGTGTAAGCTTCAGGGCCGTCATCTTCTTCCACATGACGGTTTACATAAGGTGTGCCGTTGGCAAGGCTTTGTGCCAGATGCAGTTTAAAATCCGGAAAACCTTTGGTATCCAGTCTGCGGCAAAAACGGTTCACTGTAGGCTCAGACACATCTGCCATCTTCGCTAAAGCCGCAATACTGCTATGAATAGTGGTTTGCGGATTGGCCAGAATCACATCCGCAACTTTGCGTTCTGATTTACTGAAGCTGTTGACACTGTTTACTATTTTTTCCAGCACATTCATCCGATATTTCCTGCTCTGACACAGACCCTGGTGGCCCTGGATTGATTCTGTAATTAATTTTGTAGCCCAACCGGGGCGGTAACAACAAAAGTGATAAACTTACAACGAATTTAATGATACATCGTAAAGACTGCCTTAAGATATAGGCTACGTCAAAACTTTAAGGAAGTTGTAATTTAATTACAACTTATCCGGTTTACAACCGCCAAACACTCGGCTAGTATGCGGCCAAGTGTTGTAAAATTACATCTAATCAAGGGTCAGCGCATGACAACAGCAGCACACTCGAACAAAGCCTGTGATCTTATTCTGTTCGGCACCAAGGGTGATTTAGCCCGTCGTAAACTTTTACCTGCCTTATATCAGCTGGAAATGGCTGGGCTGTTACATTCTGACAGCAGAATTACCGGTGTGGCCCGCGACGCGCTGACGCTGGATGCTTATATTGAAGTTGTTGAAACTAACTTACAGAAATTTGTCAAAGAGCCGTTAGTGCCTGAAGTATGGGCGCGCCTCAAAGCCAAACTGCAATATGTGCAAATTGATTTATCGCAAGAGCAGGACTACATCAAGCTTAAAGCGGTTACTGACATTAAAAGCCGTATTCCGGTGAGTTATTTTGCCACTGCGCCTTCGTTATTTGGCCACATCTGTAAAGGTCTGGATTCTGCCGGTTTGTCCAAACAACCATCGCGCGTGGTGTTAGAAAAGCCAATTGGTCATTGTCTTGAGTCGTCCAAAGTCATTAACGACGAAGTGGCGAAATATTTTAAAGAATCGCAAATTTACCGTATTGACCATTATCTTGGTAAAGAAACAGTACTGAACCTGTTGGCGCTGCGTTTTGCCAACGCTATTTTTGCCTCCAACTGGGATCACAATGCTATTGATCATGTGCAGATTTCAGTGGCTGAAGAAGTGGGTGTGGAAGGGCGTTGGGGTTATTACGACGACGCAGGTCAAATGCGTGACATGGTGCAAAACCACTTATTACAGGTGCTGTCTTTAATTGCGATGGAACCACCAGCCAGTCTGGATGCCGACAGTATCCGCGATGAAAAATTAAAAGTACTCAAAGCACTGCGGCCAATTAACTTACAAAACGTGCAGGAAAAAACTGTGCGTGGCCAGTACAGCGCAGGTTTTGTCGGCGGTAAAGCTGTGCCTGGTTATCTGGACGAAGAAGATGCCAGACCCAACAGCAAAACCGAAACTTTTGTGGCTATTAAAGTAGATATCGACAACTGGCGCTGGGCCGGTGTGCCGTTTTATTTGCGTACCGGTAAACGGATGCCAAATAAAGTGTCTGAAGTGGTGATTTGTTTTAAACCACAACCACACAATATTTTCCACGAAACTTATAAACAGCTGCCGGCCAACAAACTCATCATCCGTTTGCAGCCTGACGAAGGCGTGGAAATTCAGATCATGAATAAAATCCCGGGCCTTGGCGAAACCATGCAATTGCAACAAAGCAAACTGGATTTAAGTTTTGACGAAACCTTTAAAGCCCAGCGTATTGCCGACGCTTATGAGCGGTTATTGCTGGAAGCTATGCTTGGCAATCAATACCTCTTTGTGCGTCGTGACGAAGTAGAACAAGCCTGGAAATGGGTGGACGGAATTCTGGACGCCTGGCGTGTGAATAACGAACCACCAAAATCTTATCAGGCCGGAACCTGGGGCCCTGTTGCCGCTATCTCATTATTAGCCCGCGATGACAGAAACTGGGACGAATAAGATGCAGCTGAATACTTTTTTAAGCTCAGATGAGCTGAACCAAGACTTTGCCAAACGCCTTATTGCCATTTTGTCGGATGCCATAACCAGCCGCGGTCAGGCGTATTTAGTGGTGTCGGGTGGCCGGACGCCACAGGCATTATTTCAGCAGTTAAGTCAGACAGAGCTTGATTGGTCTAAAGTCACTATCACTTTAGCCGACGACAGGTTTTTGCCAGACAGCGAAGCCGACAGCAATGAAAGGCTGGTGAAAGCCAGTTTATTGCAACAAAACGCCGCTAAAGCACGTTTTATCAGTTTGTACGCGCCTTTTGATAAAGCAGAGCAAGCAGTGCCAGAGCTGTTAAAAAGGGTTGCTGATTTACCCACTTTTGATGCCGTGATTTTGGGCATGGGTGAAGATGGTCATACCGCGTCGTTATTCCCCTGCAGTAAAGAAGTGCAGGCGGGTATGGCAGCGGATGCACCGGCACTTTTGGCGGTAAATCCGACAACAGCGCCTTATCAACGTATCTCTTTTAGTAAAACAAGATTACTCAACAGCCGTTTTTTGTTTTTGCACCTGGTGGGCGACTCCAAGCTCAGAGTGCTGGAACAGGCAATGGCCAGCCACGACGAATTGGCCATGCCAATACGTGCATTTTTACACCACACTGATCCAGAAATATCAGTGATGTTCGCAGCCAAGTAGAGGTCAACATGCATCCGGTTATCCAGCAAGTGACAGACAGGATCATCGCCCGCAGTGAAAAATCACGGGCGATTTATCTAAGCAGAATTGAACAGGCCCGTGCCAAAGGCCCACATCGGGGTGCCCTGGCTTGCGGCAATCTGGCGCATGGTTTTGCTGCCTGTAACAAGCAGGAAAAAGCGGATTTACGCAGCCTGACCAAAGCCAATATCGGTATTATTTCCAGTTACAACGACATGTTGTCGGCGCATCAGCCTTATGAAACTTATCCGGCTTTAATTAAAGAAGCAGTAGCGCAGGTAGGTTCAGTGGCGCAGTTTGCCGGTGGTGTGCCAGCCATGTGTGATGGTGTGACCCAAGGCCAGCCTGGCATGGAGCTTAGTTTATTAAGCCGCGACATTATTGCCATGTCGGCCGCTGTTGGCTTGTCACACAATATGTTTGACGGCGGTTTGATGCTGGGCATTTGCGACAAAATAGTGCCGGGTTTATTAATGGCGGCGTTAAGTTTTGGTCATCTGCCTTTTGTGTTTGTACCGGCAGGCCCAATGCCATCTGGTATTCCAAATAAAGAAAAGGCGCGGGTGCGTCAGCTTTATGCAGAAGGCAAAGTAGGTAAAGAAGAGCTGCTGGAATCAGAATCTGCTTCTTACCACAGCGCCGGTACCTGTACTTTTTATGGCACTGCCAACTCTAACCAGTTAGTGGTGGAAATGATGGGCCTGCATTTACCCGGCTCTTCTTTTGTCAACCCAGGCACGGCGCTTCGTGATGAACTGACTAAAGCTGCCGCCCGTCAGGTCACCCGTTTAACAGATTTAGGCGCTGACTATATGCCAATTGGCCATATTGTGGATGCCAAAGCCGTGGTGAACGGTATAGTTGGTTTATTGGCAACAGGCGGCTCTACCAACCACACCATGCACTTGGTGGCGGTAGCGCGCTCGGCCGGTTTTATTGTCAATTGGGACGATTTTGCCGATTTATCCAATGCCACACCGCTACTTACCAAAATTTATCCAAATGGTCAGGCCGATATCAACCACTTCCAGCACGCCGGTGGTATGGCTTATCTGATGAAAGAGTTGCTGGACGCCGGATTACTGCATGAAGACGTCAACACAGTGGCCGGTTTTGGCCTGCGCCGCTACACCCAGGTGCCGGTATTACAGGACGGTCAGCTGGTATGGGTGGACGGTCCAACCGCATCTTCAGATGAAACAGTGTTAACTTCGGCCGCCAAACCCTTTAAAGACCATGGTGGCCTGCAAGTGCTGTCTGGCAACGTTGGCCGTGGTGTGATTAAAACTTCGGCTTTGCGCCCTGGCACTGAAATTGTGAAAGCGCCTGCAGTGGTATTTTCCAGTCAACATGAACTGGACGCTGCTTTTAAAGCCGGTGATTTAGATAAAGATTGTATTGTTGTGGTGCGGTTCCAGGGGCCAAAAGCCTGTGGTATGCCAGAGCTGCATAAATTAACGCCGCCACTTGGCGTATTGCAGGACCGTGGTTTTCATGTGGCTTTAGTCACAGACGGCCGGATGTCGGGCGCATCAGGTAAAGTGCCTGCAGCTATCCATGTCACACCGGAAGCCATTGACGGTGGTGTGATTGCCAAAATTCAAACCGGCGATTTGATGCTGGTGGACGGTGAAACCGGCTTGTTGCAGCTGTTTGTTTCTGATGAAGAACTTGCCAAACGTGAAGCCGCCACCCGCGATATGTCCGACAGTTATTACGGCATGGGCCGCGAAATTTTTGGTGGCCTGCGTACCGTGTTAACAGGTGCAGAGCAGGGTGCTTGCAGCCTCTTTACCACTGAGGAACATCTGCATGGTTAATTTTGCCATTGTCGCTGATATTGGCGGCACCAACGCCCGTTTTAGCCGGGTGAATTTAACCACGCTGGAACTTGATCATGTGGTGGTGTACCCCTGCGCTGATTTTGCCACCCTGGCACTGGCGTTAAGTTATTACCGCAGCACGCAAAATTTAACCGACATCGCCCATGTTGCTGTTGCTATTGCCTGTCCGGTGAATGGCGACCTGGTAAAAATGACCAATTTCCACTGGCAGTTTTCTATCAGTCAAACCAAAGCAGAGCTGGAACTGGCTGAATTTATTGTATTAAACGACTTTACCGCTGTGGCTATGTCGTTGCCTGCCCTCAAAGCCAATGAAAAAGTGCAGTTTGGTGTGGGTGACAGCGACACCAACAAACCTATGGCAGTGCTTGGCGCAGGCACAGGTTTAGGTGTCGGTCATTTAATTCCGACTGCCCATGGTTTTATTCCGCTGCCTGGTGAAGGTGGTCACACCGACTGGACGGCGCAAAACGAACAAGAGTGGTTTATTCAGCGATATCTTGCTGCCCATTATGGCCATGTATCGCCGGAGCGCTTGTTATCTGGCCCTGGCATTGAAAGTTTGTATCTGGCCATTGCTGCTTATCGGGGCACTGAGGTTGAGCCTATGTCAGCCGCAGAAATCAGCAGCCATGCCCTTAATGGCAGCAACGAACTCTGCTCTGCTGTGATAAACCAGTTTTTTGCAAGTTTAGGCGCCTTGGCCGGCGATCTAGCCCTGACACTCAGCACCTTTGGTGGTGTTTATGTTGGCGGTGGCATAGTGCCCAAATTATTACCTTTGCTGGAACAGAGCGAATTTCGCGCCCGTTTTGAAGCAAAAGGCCGTTTTACCGACTTTAACCGGCGTATTGCCACTTATGTCGTCACTGCAGAGCAACCAGGTTTGCTGGGCTGCGCTGTCTACTTAAAACAAATTCTGGCGAGTTAAGCTTATGTCTTTTCAAAATTGGCAATTACAACCTGACACCCTGTTTGCACAAGGACCTGTGGTACCGGTTATTGTGATTAAAGATCTCGAAACCGCAGTGCCTTTGGCCAAAGCTTTGTTGGCAGGCGGCATTAAAGTATTGGAAGTAACACTTCGCACCCCGGTGGCACTGGAAGCTATAACATTGCTTGCCAAAGAAGTGCCGGACGCTATAGTTGGCGCCGGAACTGTGACAACACCTGAGCAATTGCAAAAAGTCATTGAAGCAGGCGCTAAATTTGCGATAAGCCCGGGTCTTACCCGTGAATTATTGGCCGCTGGTAAAGAAGCGCCTATTCCGCTGATTCCGGGTATTGCTTCTATTTCTGAGCTGATGGAAGGTACAGGTTTAGGTTATACCCATTTTAAATTTTTCCCGGCGGAAGCGGCAGGCGGAGTTAAAACCTTAAAATCAATTCATGGCCCATTTTCTGATATCCGTTTTTGCCCGACCGGCGGCATTAACGAAAAGAACTTCCTGGAGTATTTAGCCTTGCCCAACGTGCGTTGTGTCGGCGGCTCATGGATAGTGCCTGATGACGCTATTGCCACCGGCGACTGGCAACGTATCACAGATTTATGTCTGGACGCAGTGGCTAAAGCAAAATCGGTGTCGTAAAGACCTTATCAACTGCAGCGCTATCAGATTCTGCAGTGACTGAATGAGGCCCGGAGTGTCAGAGCCCGGGCTTTTTTATTCTGAGGCTGATTCAGCGGTAAAGCAGCTTAATGTCCGGCATTTTTATTGTCGGATTTAGGCAGTTGCAACTGTTGTTTGGGGTTTAGTGTGACGGCAATCATCGCAAGTGCTGTATCCAGTGCCTGCCAGAGTTTTGGGTTCAGGCACTGAGTTACATTCACCCGCATAAAAGAATCGGCATCTTGTTGCAAACTAAAATGGCTGCCAGGTGCCAGCACTATATGCTGTTGTTCCAGCAGTTCAGTAAGAGCCTTGGCGCCGACGCCTTGTGGCATCGTCAGCCACAACAAATATCCCGCATCCGGCTGATGCCAGGGGCGAAAACCCCGTTGTGCAAATTTACGGCTGACCTGTGTCATACAGTCCTGTAGTTTTTTGCGCAGTGCTTCCAGATGACGCCTGTAAGCACCGCCGGTCAGAATGTGATAGACAATCCGTTCGACCGTTTGCGAGGTTGAACTGCCGGTGATTAATTTTAAGTCGGTTAACGAGGCTATTTGTTCTGCGCTTGCCGCTATATAACCGACCCGTAAATCGGCTGAAATGGTTTTGGACAAACTGCCCAGATAAATACCACTGCGCAGACCGGTCAGGCTGGAATAACGCAGGCTGCTGTGTTGTTCAAAATCGGCGTAAATATCATCTTCAATCAATAAACATTGATGCTGCTTGAGTAACTCCAGCACGGCAAAAGCTTTTTGCGGACTGACACAGGTGCCCACCGGGTTTGATAACACTGAATTGGTCAGATAAGCCTTAGGTTGGTGTTCAGCAAGTAAAGTGGCAAGGGCAGTCAAGTCAGGGCCATCTTTGCAGCGGGGCAGTGACAACACTTTTAAATGGTACAACCTGAGCATGGCGAAAAAATTATAAAAACCCGGATCGTCCACCAGCACGGCGTCACCAGGTTTTAAATACAAACGTAAACACAAGTCCAGCGCGTGGGTGGCACTTGAAGTTAATAAAATTTGCTGGGGCTCAGCCGGAATATTCAGTTTAGCCAGATGTTCAGACAAGTAACGGCGCAATGCTATATGACCTTGCGCCGGGCCATAATCGCTGAGCGATTGGGGTTGCCTGGCCACTTCGCGCATGGCCTGGCGAATGGCAGCGGCGGGCAGCCATTCAGGTGTCAGCCAGCCGGCAGCAGGTTTTATGATGGACGATTCCCGTTGTAGGGTCTGGCGCATCAGTGCCACTTCACCAGCCAATAAACTCTGACCGGCCTGGGCTTCAGATAAAAGCGCCACAGGCTGGGTTCTTGCTACATAAACACCGCTGCCGGGGCGGCTCACCACCAGCGACTCAGCGGCCAATCTTTCATAGAGCTCAGCCACGGTAAATTTACTGACGGCTAAATCTGTGGCCAGTTGCCGGATAGAAGGTAATTTCATTCCAGCTGGCCAGTTGCCGGCATTGATCGCAGTGCGGGCCTGCTGCAGTAGTTGTTTTGACCAGGGTTCACTGCTGCTTTTATCCAGCTGAACTTGAATTGTCATGGTTTATTATCCTGTACAGTTTGGCCTGATGATTGCCAACTGTCCTGATTGTCTGGTTGATTGTCTTCTATAGTAGCTGCTCTGACAAGCTTGTACAGCGCCAATGCCGGGTGGTGGTTGGTTTGGTTTACCGGCTTGGAAAAAAACGAGAGGCAAAAGAACTTGGAGACCCCAACATGACTGTGACTAAAAGTGTGATATCAACGCCGGTTTGCGCTGAAAGTGCGCCGGCTGGGGAGACTTCCCGTCAGCACCCTCGTCAACTTTCCCGGCTGCATACACGACAAGGTTATTGGCAAGGTCTGGGCTGGGGTATGTTGGGGGTGTTGATGTTTTCCGGTGGTATACCAGCCACCAAGTTGGCGGTGGCAGAATTACCGGTTATTTTTGTTGGCACCGGCCGCGCTTTGGTCGCTGCTGTGCTCAGTCTGCTGTTGCTGTTGTTACTCAGACAAAAATTGCCAGAGCGTCGCCACTTTGCCGGATTGGCTGTGGTTGCTTTTGGTGCTGTGTTTGCGTATCCGGTGTTCTCGGCTATTGCAATGCAAACTGTGGATGCCAGCCACGGTACGCTGGTCAGCAGTATTATGCCGTTATTTACCGCTATATTCGGCGCCTGGCTCAGTGGACAATGGCCCAGAGCAGGTTTTTGGTTAGCTGCGCTGGCCGGCACTGTTGCTGTGATGGCTTATGCCGCCACTCAGGCGCAGGGCACTTTGGCTTTGGGGGATTTGTGGTTGATTCTGGCGTGTTTTTGTTGTGGTTTAAGTTATGCCAGAGGCGCTTTATTGGCTGCTGATATAGGCAGCTGGCAGGTTATTTGTTGGGCTTTGGTGTTTTCGTTACCAATTTTGCTGCCACTCTGTTGGTATTTTCAGCCTGAAAATTTTGATGTCAGCCTGCAAAGCTGGTCAGGTTTTGCTTATCTGTCCATCTTCAGTATGTTTTTGGGCTTTTTTGCCTGGTACAAAGGGTTGGCTTTAGGTGGGGTGGCGCATATCAGTCAGTTGCAATTATTAACGCCATTTTTGGCTTTTAGTTTTGCCGCTTTTTGGCTTGGTGAAGAAATCAGCCTGTTGCAGTGGTGGGTGGCTATTTTTGTGGTGGCGGCTATTGGTGTTGGCCGTAAGCTGGCCTGACTAAAGCCCGCAGGCTGTACCTACAATGCCGGGTTGTGATCCGCAGTGAAAAATGATGATAAGCAAGAATGCAACAGATGCCACACAACAATGCCGTGGCTGTTGCTGACAAAACAGCATATTCAGGCGTTCGGCTCAGCTGGAGCAGCTGCAGGCTACTCTGTGACAACAGCGTGAATATTGTGCTTTTTCGCAGCTATTGTTTTGTAATTTACCGCTAAAAAGCGTATAGTGGCGCGCCTTTTTCAGGGCATCTGTTGGGTCTGAAGCTTGAGTGCAAATTGCAGAGCAAACTTCCAACCCAAGCCATATTTAAAACGCCGCGGTAACACCGCGGCACCAAAGCCAGGCGAAAAAATCCGTGATAGCTACCGCAAATATTACTATGCAATTTGGCGCTAAGCCGCTGTTTGAAAACATCTCCATTAAGTTCGGTTCAGGCAACCGTTATGGCCTGATTGGCGCCAACGGTTGTGGCAAATCAACTTTTATGAAGATTTTAAGCCGCGAGCTCGAGCCAAGCGCCGGTAATGTGATGGTGGAGCCAAACATGCGTGTGGCCAAGCTGCACCAGGATCAATTTGCTTTTGAACAGTACAGTGTGATTGACACTGTGATCATGGGTCATGCTGAACTGTGGCGTGTGAAAGCCGAACGTGACCGTATTTATTCAAGCGCCGAAATGAGTGAAGAAGACGGCATGATAGTGGCCGACTTAGAAGTGGCTTTTGGTGAAATGGACGGTTACACCGCCGAATCACGCGCCGGTGAATTATTGTTAGGTGTTGGTATTCCGGTAGAACAACATTTTGGCCCTATGTCTGCTGTGGCACCGGGCTGGAAACTGCGGGTGTTATTGGCGCAGGTATTATTTGCCAACCCGGAAATTATGCTGCTGGACGAACCCACCAACAACTTAGATATCCATACCATTCACTGGCTGGAAGATGTGTTGTCGCAGCGTAACTGCACCATGATCATCATTTCGCACGACCGTCACTTTTTAAACTCAGTCTGTACCCACATGGCCGACTTAGATTATGGCGAGCTGCGGGTTTACCCGGGCAACTACGATGACTATATGTTTGCCGCCACTCAGGCACGCGAGCGTTTATTGTCTGACAACGCCAAGAAAAAAGCCCAGATTGCCGAGCTGCAAACCTTCGTTAGCCGCTTTTCTGCCAACGCTTCTAAAGCGCGTCAGGCCACTTCTCGTGCTAAACAAATTGATAAAATTCAGTTAGATGAAGTAAAAGCATCCAGCCGGGTAAACCCATTTATCCGTTTTGAGCAGCAAAAGCAGCTGTACCGCATGGCGCTGGAAGTGGAAGGTCTGGACAAGAGCTTTGGCGATTTACACTTGTTAAAAAACCTCAGCCTGAATATCGAAGTGGGTGAAAAAGTAGCCATCCTCGGTACTAACGGTATTGGTAAATCGACTTTATTAAAATGTCTGGTTGGTGAATTAAAGCCTGAAGCCGGTTTAGTCAAATGGTCGGAAAACTGCAATATCGGTTATTACGCTCAGGATCACGAATACGAATTTGCTGAAGACATGACTGTATTTGACTGGATGGCACAACATAAACAGCCATCAGACGACGAGCAGGCCGTGCGTGGCATTTTAGGCCGTTTGTTATTCTCGCAGGACGACATCAAGAAAAAAGTGAAGGTATTGTCCGGTGGTGAAAAAGGCCGCATGTTATTTGGCAAACTGATGTTACAACGCCCGAATATTCTGGTGATGGATGAACCAACCAACCATTTGGATATGGAATCTATTGAGTCACTCAATATGGCGCTGGAAATGTACAAAGGCACTTTGTTGTTTGTCAGCCATGACCGTGAGTTTGTATCTTCTTTGGCCACCCGTATTATTGAAATTACCGACAAAGATACCCGTAACTTTGTTGGCTCGTACGATGATTACCTGGCACAAACTTTAGCCCAGGGTTAATTGTTAAATCTTTGAAGTACAAGATAAAAAAGCTGCTGCGGCAGCTTTTTTTATATCTGTAAGACCAAAAAAAGTTTATTTCCGGTAATGCCGTTAAACGAAACACTCAGCCCCATCTTCAGCCAAAGATTTAATCATCATCAATCACCGAGTTTTTACCGCCATGCGAAATACGGTCTATTACTATCACGGCCGCCAGCAACTGCGCTGTCCACTCTGGTGCATAAATTTCTACACCATAAGTATCAGACCAGCTAAACCAGGCTTTGGAAACTGACGCCAACAAACGGCTTTGCTGGCGAATTTGATATTCGTGTTGCCACAAATTACCACTGATTTCGAGCTCGCCGGCAGGACCCATCACGCTAAAACGTGAAGTCCAGAATGGCCAGAAGCGTTTTTTAATCAGCCACTCAGTACCGTCGGCACATAACAGCCGGCAAGCGGGCAACAAAGTTAAATATTTACGTTTGATTTTTAATACTTCGCGGCCCGTCATGTCATATAAAGTCTGACTGCTGGAAATACTAAAAAATTTACCTTTGGCCTGCAGTACCACTGCACCGCGTTCATCCTGAATATCAAAACTATCGGTCAGGCTGAAAATTTTCTGCCGGATCTGGTATTTCATGGCGTTGCGTTTCCTTGCGTGTTTTTTCGCAAGATAATTGAATTTGTTCAAATAATAAAGCCACAACTGTAACAAGCTTTATTGCAGAACGTCCTGATGAGGAGGTTGTGTGACACAGGTTTTACAGCAGTTTTTTTGTGCGGCAGGGCTACAGCCGGTAGTTTCTGGTTTCAGCAAAGTTTATTTCAGCGCCTGAGTGGGATAACCAACTTGAATCCTATTGTCGTCAACACCATGTGTTTTATCAGCGGGTTATGCTTTGAACAGATCATTTATTTTGACTAAGGTGAACTTAAACCGGTTTTTTACTCAACCTGAAGGTAATGATGATGAAAATTAATATCGGCATTGACGAAAACGATCGTAAGGAAATTGTCGCAGGTTTAGCGGTACTGTTGGCAGACACTTATACCTTGTATTTAAAAACCCATAATTATCATTGGAATGTCACAGGGCCGATGTTTCAGGGGCTGCATACTTTGTTTGAAACCCAGTACAACGAACTGGCGCTGGCGGTTGATTTAATTGCTGAGCGGATCCGGGCATTAGGGGAGTTTGCGCCCGGCTCTTACCGCGAATTTGCCCGGTTAACCAGTATTAAAGAAGCGGAAGGTCATCTGAAGGCAGAAGAAATGATTAAAGATTTAGTACAAGGGCAAGAGGCTATTGCCAAAACAGCCCGTTCTATAGTGCCGGTTGCTGATAAATCCTCGGATGAACCCACACTTGATCTGTTAACCCAGCGTATGCAGGTGCATGAAAAAAACGCCTGGATGCTGAGAAGTTTAATTGGCTAAAACCCAATCAAAGCAAGCAGAAGGACTTCAAACGAAGTCCTTTTTTATCAGTCTGATATTTTGCGAAAGTACAGTGTGTCTCTGGCCGTCACAAGTTACTGTGTCGACAACAAATATTTACGCAGGTACGGTTTAAGGGCTTTTTTTGCATGGCACCATGACATAGGATGGTATTTCGATGTTGAGCTCCAGGGGAGACTTATGATTTTTAACCGTGCACTGAAAGAAGAAAACCAACAACTCAGGCTACAACTGAAAGAACTACAACAACAATATCAGGCAGAACTACAACAAAAAGACAGCCATATCCAAACGTTAAATGACGAGCTGATACAACTGCAACAGCAGCAACACCATCAGCAGCAGTGGCAACAACAGTCTTTTGCCGGCGCAGCAACTTTGGCGCTGGTACAACAGACGGTCAATCAGCTGGCCGATAGCCTGATTGATGAAAGAACGGCACTTGCCAAACTGGAAGATATTTTTGGCCAGACCCAAAGTGCCATCCGCACCTTAGAAAGCCGCTCCGTGCATATCACCGACCACGCCAATCAAAGTGCACAAACTGCAGCTGTGCTGGACGGCACCGCCAGCGCTATTACTCAACTGATTTCCAGTATTCAGGAAATTTCTGACCAAACCAATTTATTGGCGCTGAATGCGGCTATTGAAGCGGCGCGCGCCGGCGAAGCGGGCCGCGGTTTTGCCGTGGTGGCCGATGAAGTGCGGACTTTGGCCGGCAAAGCCAATGAAGCCAGCAAACAAATTGAAAACCTTATTCGTAAAGTGATAGAACAAACCAATAATATCAAGGCCATGGTGTCACAAAGCCAACAAAGTGCGGCCGATATTTCGGTGTCCAGCAGCCAGATCGATCAGGTGGTGAATGAAGTGATCAATCGCTCAGAAGCGATGAAAAAACTTATTCGTACCACCACCACTTTAACCTTTCTCAATGGCCTGAAGCTGGATTATTTAAGTTACAAAGCCGCTTTGTATCAGGCGTTAGCACAACACAACAAACCAGAAACCTCGCTTGCCGAACAAAAATTTCAAAGTTGGTGTGGCAGCAGTGGTTATGGTTATAAACATTATGGCCAGCTCAGTAGCTTTAAAAGTATCGAAAGGCCGCACCGTTTAATGCATGATGCCGCCCGTGAAGCTTACAACGCCAGTCAGACTGGTGATGAAGCCAGAATGAGCAACACATTGGCTGAAGTGGAGGCCCAATGTTTACTGGTGGTTCAGGCCATCAGCGCGTTGCAAAGGGATGTGGCAGCAGCCTGAGTCGCAGTCTTGAGAGGCCACCTTGCGCGTAGCCCTGGTCAAATGATGGGTGACTTGCCCGTTATTAAAGAACAGCAATTATAAAAACCACCCTGGCCGGGGTGGTTTTTTGTATGTTTTGCAGTAACGACCCACCCATGCTATTGCTGGTTATCGTCAATGCGGATGAATTTGATCAGCACTTTTTCCACCGGTTGGTGAAAAGCAACCGGCTTACCACCGGGGTTTTCCAGCCATTTTTCTGTGACCTTTACCGCCGCAATTTTATCCAGCACGGCTTCTCCTGCGATAAGCTGGCCAAAATGGGTGTATTTGCCATCTAAATGAGCACGCCGCTCAAGACAAATATAAAACTCAGTGCTGCCGCTGTTCGGATCTTCATCCCGTGCCATACCAAGACTGCCTTTGATTTGTTGTTTGTGTTGCGAGAACTCGCCGTCCAGCTGATATTTTTTATGGTCAGGATGTAGATCGTCGTTGATACCGGCCTGGATCACATGGCCTTTCACCACCCGGTAAAATTCTTTGCCGTTATACCAGCCGCTATTGGCCAATTGAATAAACTGGCTGGTGGTTTTAGGGGTTATTTGTTCATCCAGTTCAAAAGTCATGTCACCCAGATTGGTGCTGATCACAGCCCTGGTTTGCGCCTGTAACAGCGCTGCCGGGAACAGTAATAACAGCAATAACAGCCGGTATTTCATTTTTAGGTATCCTTGTGGAAACAGAGTTGACTGAGCAAAAAGCCAGCCTAACAGTGCAATGTACTGAAAAACAGCAGTCAGCACATTTTTTGTGACTGTTGTTGTTTTGCAGCTTGTGAAGTGACGGTTAAACACAGACCGGTATTGTGTTCACGAAGGGATCAGCCTGAGGCCAAAGCTGTTTTATAGTGCCGCAACGGCTTATTCGCTGTTGCGGCAACCTTATCAGGCGGTTTCCCTTAGTTTCAGCACTGCTGCCTGATTTGCGACTTCGACCGTGAGTTGCTGCTGGCGCTGTGCGCGTTGGCTTAAAGTGGCCATGGCTTCGTCTGTTGCAGTGGCGCTGGCGCTGATATGGTCCAGGGCACTGCCAATGCCCTGACTGCGTGCTGTTTCGGCCACACTGAGCTGGTACACCTCTGTGGTCGCTTCGGCAATACGGCATACAGCAGCAAGACTCTGGGCTAAAGCTTTGTCAGCCGCTTCGGCACTTTGCAGACACAATCTGGTACTTTGTTGTTCATGCAACAAGCCGCTGTTTGTTTGTTGCACCGACAAGGTCAGCTGGTTCAGCATTTGCTGAATTTCCAAAGTCGCTTGTTGCGTACTGCCGGATAATCGCCGTACTTCATCGGCGACCACCGCAAAACCGCGGCCATGTTCGCCGGCCCTTGCTGCTTCAATAGCTGCATTCAGTGCCAGCAGATTGGTTTGATCTGCCACCCCGCGGATAGTGTCCAGCACCTGAACTATGTTGGCGGCAGCCTGCTCCAGAGCCAGCATACTGTCGCTGGACGCGCTGACCTGCTGAGATAAATGCGCCAGCCGTTGTTGCATCTGCACCAGCTGTTCCATACCTACACAAGATTGGGTTTCGGCGTCTTTTGCTGCTTCGCTGGCTTGTTGTAACTGCAACTGCATACCTAAAAGCGCTTGTTGACTGGCTTGAGCGTCCTGATGCAATTGTAATAAAGCGCTTTTCTGGGCAAAGACTGCCTGTTGACACTGGTCGCTGATATTCAGTTGCTCGCTAGCCTGCAGCTGGCTTTGTACACCGGCACCAAGAAGTTTGTGTAATACCGCAGACAAACTACCAAATAACTGGTTCAGCGCATCGGCCATGGCTTGCAGCTCAGTTTCTCCCTGACGCTGGAAGTTGATTTGTAAATTGTGGCTGTCGGCGGCCTGACCTATAGCGCGGGCAAATTGCTCCAGCGGTGCCGCCATACTGCGGCCAAGACGCCAGGCAATCAAAAGGGATAATAACGTCAGCACCAGCACAGTCCCGACACTAAACCAAAGTGTTTCGCGGCGCAGCTCAGCCAGTCCGGCAAAAGCTTCGTTGCTGTCTTGTTGGGTTAATAAAGCGTACCTGCTCTGACCAATCTGCACCGGCTGATAATTCATTAAAACCGGCACACCTCTGTAGTCTGTGGTTTCAACCATAGCCGTTTTGCCTTGCAAGGCCGCAGTTACTTGTTCAGACTGAAAAGTCAGGCGGCCGGACAAACCAAAAGCGCCTTTTTGGGCGGCGAGTTCAGGGTACAGCTGATAAAAACTGTCCGGTGTTGCAAGTTCAGGCCGTAAGGCCGTCAGCAGTTTGCCATCAGGGGCCACCAGATAACTGTCGCCACTCTGGCCCAGGCCAATTTGTTGCCAATTTTGTTGTTGGGTCATTAAAGCGGTGAGGGCGCTGACAGGTAACTGTAACACCAGAACCCCCTGTGCCGTTGTGCTGCCGCTGATCGGGCTTGGTACCTGCGCTAATAAAAAAATCACCGGCATCTGAAAATAACCATCAAAAGCACTGGGTTCAGTGATCAACCAATTGGGTGTTGGACCTAAAGGGGACTTCAGCAAGTTTGTTACCGCTTTGGCAAGCATTGTGCCGGCAAATGCACCGTCTTTCAGTGAGCTGGCAAACACCGGGCTTTTATGCACTGAATACACGACATTTTGTTGTTGTGCGTCCACCAGATAAAGTTCCTGTAAGCCATAACGCCGGCTCACTTCGACAAAACTCTGGTGAAATCTTTTATGTTGTTGGGCATAAACTGAACCATCGGCTGCGTCGGTCAGACTTGCCAACTTGTCAGTCGATGCCGGATTTTGAGCCAGAAATTTATGTTGTAATAACAAGGTTTCAGTGCGGCTTTTGGCCAGCCATTGTGGCACATCAGGCACAAAATCCGGGTTGAGTTTGTTGGCGACTGGCAGATATTTTTGCTGATACCAGTGTAATAACTCCTGCTTCAGCGTTTCATCACCAGGGTTGCTGACTTCGTAACGATATGAACCAAAAGGCCTTTCCATTGCATACAAAGCTTCCTGCGTAAGCCTGTTAGCAGCCAGACTTAACAATAAATCACGTTGTGCATTCAGATACAAATCAAGCGCTTGTTCTCTGCCTCGTGCCACAGCGGTAAATTGCGCACTGACACTGTCATTCAGCGCCTGTTGTGCTTTATGTTGAGAAAGTGACGCTGTAGCGATCACCGCCAGCAACACGGCACAGATAGTGGCTGTTGCCATCACTGTCATAAACTTTATTGCAATCTTCATACAACCCCGGATTAACTATCGCAACAGATGCGGGGCAGCTTAGAAGTTGCAGATGACAACTTTATGACAAAAGCCGTTTGGATGGCTGGGACTGTGCAAATTAAATCTTTTTTTATGCAATATGGGCATAACCTTAGCTCTTTTTGTTATGAAATGACTTTGTTATAGTTGCGCTTATTTAATGACTGGCTGACACCGTTTTTTGCTGTGGTGATCAGTTGCCCTAATAAAAGCGAGACTTTTGCGGCTCGCCGGTCAGCAGCAGATGAGTTCACAGGAGAAAACAGATGACTCTGAAGGTTCAGGAGTTTTTCGACACAGATTCAAATACCTACAGTTATGTACTCTGGTGTGACAACACAAAACAAGCCGCCATCATTGATCCTGTGCTCAATTTTGATCTTGCTTCAGGCCGCACCAGCGCCCAAAGTGCGGATGCTCTGGTGACTTTTGTAAAACAACAAGCTTTAACTTTGTGTTTTGTGCTGGAAACCCACGTGCATGCCGACCATTTATCCGCCGCACCTTATATTCAGCAACAGCTGGGTGGTAAAACCGGTATTGGCAGCCGTATTTGTGAAGTGCAGCAGGTATTTGCCGGCATTTTTCGTGTGGGTGCTGAGTTTCAGCGTGACGGCAGTCAATTTGATTTATTGCTGGAGCATGGCGCCGAGCTGCCGCTTGGCCAGTATCAAATCAAAGTGATCCATAGCCCGGGTCACACGCCTGCTTGTGTCTGTTATCAGGTGGCGGACGCCGTTTTTGTCGGTGATACGCTTTTTATGCCAGATTATGGCAGTGCCCGTTGTGATTTCCCTGGCGGTGACGCCGCAACTTTGTATCAGTCGGTACAACAGCTGTTTTTATTACCGGACAACACCCGGATGTTTTTATGTCACGACTATAAAGCCAGTGGGCGTAATGAATTTTGTTTTTTAACCACAGTTGCACAGCAAAAACAGCAGAACATTCATTTACGTCAGGGCGTTAGTGAACAAGAGTTTGTCAGTATGCGTAAAGCCCGTGATGCAACGCTAAGTATGCCTAAACTGCTGTTACCGGCTGTGCAGGTGAATATGAGGGCAGGGCATTTTCCACCGGCAGAAGACAATGGTGTGGTGTATTTAAAATTGCCGCTGAATTTATTCTGAAAAGTTTAAAATATGCGGATATATCAGGGTTTTAAGGTTTTGCATGCACAACGGCCCCTATAAAAAATTGCAAGAACACAGTTCAAACAACAGCACTTTATTGGTTTGCAGCGATATTTTTGGTATCAACCCGGCGTTACAGGCGTTTTTTAAAGACTGGCGCGGTGAACTGCGGCTGTTGTCACCTTATACCAAACAACAGCATTTTTCCGATGATGAAAAGGCCTACCAATATTTTCAGCAACAAGGTGGTTTAGATAGTTACCGGCAAAAGTTACGGCAAATTCTTCAGCAACTGGCTATTGCGCAACAAACAAAACCACAAAAAGTAATTGCTGTGGGTTTTAGTGCAGGCGCAGCGGCGCTCTGGTGTGAATTGGGGTGCGGGCCGGCGCATAAATTGGACGGCGAACCAGAACAGAAACTGACAAGCAGCGCCGCAGCTAAGCGTCAAACCGCTATGATTCAGCAGGCTTTTTGTTTTTATGGTGGCCAAATCCGGCATTTTGCTGAATTAAACCCGGGCTGTCAGACTGAACTGATTTGGGCGCAAGAACGTCATTTTGATGTAAAAGCGCTGGCCAAAGCGCTGAGTGGCAAAGCCAATGTCAGTAGCAGGCACTGCGCTTATTCGCACGGTTTTATCAATCCAAAGTCCGGTGGGTACCACAAACAAGGCGCGGCTTATTATCAGCGCTGGTTGATGTCAAAGCTGTTGGGTGGCAAAGCTGCTTGATTACAAAGCTGGCAAATAGCAAAGCAACGCCAACAAACCACTTTTAAAACAACAGACCTCCCTCAAGAAGTGATCTGCAATACACCCATTGCAGCCAATATCTGCCGCTTTCAATTGCAAAGCCTTAGCAGGCTGCTTTTTCAGCAATTAAACATCAAAAGACTGCGAAAACCTTGCGGCCTGCTTTGTTACAGGTAACACTGCTTTATTAACGGTTATTTATATTGCGCTTTGGAATTTTCCCTGATGTTTCAATTGTCTGTTGCCCCAAAACACAAGACAAAGCCAGCTTATGCTGCTGATGTTTTTGCTGTTGCCAAACCGAAAATTTGCGCCTTCAGTTTATTGTTATTGCTGGCTGCCTGTTCAAGCCCTGTGACCACAACGCCAACACCACACAAAGCGCCCAAACCTGAGTTTCAGTCAGCACGCGGCCCGGCGCCTTTTGTGCATCCTGTGCCTGGTGCCCGTATCAGCTCGGCTTTTGCTAAATATATTGTTAAAAGCCGCAACAGACGCCACCACGGTGTTGATTTTGCCGCCCCTAAAGGCACGCCAGTCTATGCCGCCAGCTCTGGTGTGGTACTGAACGCTGATATGGGCAGTATGAGTGATGCTTTTGGCATGGCGGTGTTGATAGAGCATGGCGATAAACTGCAAAGCCTGTCAGCACATTTATCCCGGATTGATGTCAACATTGGTGATTTTGTGATGGCGGGCCAACAAATAGGGCTGGTTGGCGCAACAGGGCGTGCTACCGGGCCTCATCTGCATTTTGAACTCTGGCGCAACGGTCATCCACAGGATCCACTGCACTATTTACCGCAGCCAGAGCAGCGCCAAAGAGTCAGCGCGCCTTAACGCCACGCTTTATGCCGCTTGATGCCAAGGATAAAAAAAGCGCCCAAAGGCGCTTTTTTTATCCGCGTTTAGAAACTCTTAACGGGCATTGGTACTTTCGAAAATTTTGTCTGCAGAAGCTGCGACAAAACCGCGGTACAAAGTGCCGTCTGCTGTTGGGAAACGACGGGCAAACTCGTAAAAACAGCTTGGGATCATGGCGTTACCGTCGGTAAATTCCACTAAAGCTTCATCCGCCAGCGTGGATGATTGTTTTAACAATACATCTTTGCTGCCTTTAATTTCGCCGCCTGAGGTATTAAGTTCAAAACCGGCGTTTTTCAGCGCCTGATTGACTGAATCCAGCGTTTCAAAGTTTTGCAACGCATTCACTGACACTGTGAAGTGGTTAGCACGGAAACCCCAAACGCTCATCCAGGCGGCGTATTCACTTTCTGCCAACAAGGTTTGGTAGCTGGCCTGGTCAATAGTCCAGTGACGGCCTGAATACAGGAAGTTATCGGCGGTTACAGCGGCCGGATCCATTTGCGCCACCAGATTTTTGATGATCTGTTGTAACTCAGTTGAACATTTTTCCAGCAGCAGCTCGGAGATAAACACTTTTGGCTGGTTGGCGTCCGGATGTTCATAATGTTTGGCGTACAGTTTTTTCGACTCAAAGTGGTATTCACCACCTTCAACATAACCCAATGCCAAAAAGTGAGCGGCCAGCTTTTCCAGACCAATTTCAGGTAAGTTAAAGGTACGCAGTGCAATATGATCGTTAATCACGTCGTTTTGCTGCGAAGAGCCGAGCAGGGCATGAATTTTCTGCGCTGATGGAGTGACCGTCAGATAGTTTTCCCACAATTTGGCAAATAATTCATTCACATTGGTATGCATGATAAATCCTATATTAAACAGCAATATGGCTACAATTTTTAAAAAGCGGGGCAGTGTAACTACCTCGCTTGGGGTCTGCTTTGATCCAGTTAAAACTTTCGGTTTTTTAGCTGATCAGTTTTTAGCTGGATCAATGATTCACTAAATACTCAGTCCAGGGCTTAAAGTGGCTGGCAACGACACCGCCTGCGCTTCCACCGATGACACCGGGTAAGCACAATAATCCGCCGCATAATAAGCCGATGCTCTGTGATTGCCACTGGCACCTATACCACCAAAAGGCGCAGCGCTGGAGGCGCCGGTAATAGGTTTATTCCAGTTGACAATACCGGCACGGATACGGGCAAAAAAGTGCTGATAGTCGCTTTCAGCATCAGCCAACAAACCGGCTGACAAACCAAAGGCGGTGTTGTTGGCCTCAGCAATAGCGGCGTCAAAATCATCATAACGGTACACTTTCAGCAGTGGACCAAAATGTTCTTCATCCGGCAATGCTTTGGCATTTGTTACATCAATAATGCCCGGGCTGACAAAAGCAGCGCCTGCCGGCAACTGTTTTAGTTCCAGCAAAGAAACACCGCCGAGCGCCTGAATATCGGCCTGCGCTTTGACCATACCAGATGCTGCTTTTGCGCTAATCATAGCGCCATAAAATGGCTGATTGTCGGCAAAAGGTTCGGCTACCTGAATATTGCCGGCAGCGCTTAACAGCTTGGCCAAAATGGCATCACCATTGGCAGAGCGTTCAATAAACAAACGACGGGCGCAGGTACAACGTTGACCACTGCTGATAAAGGCCGACTGAATAATGTCATGCACTGCAGCGTCAATATTGGCGACATTTTTTACAATAAGCGGGTTATTGCCACCCATTTCCAGCGCCAGAATTTTGCCTGGCTGACCGGCATATTGTTGATGTAAATAATGACCAGTGCCTGAGCTGCCGGTAAAAAACAAACCGTCAATGCCAGCATGACCCGCCAGCGCTTTGCCTGTTGCTACTTCACCCTGCACCAGATTTAACACACCTGCCGGTAAACCGGCTTGTTGCCACAGCTGCACTGTATATTCGGCCACTTTTGGCGTCAGCTCAGAAGGTTTAAACACCACAGTGTTACCGGCAATCAGCGCCGGCACTATATGACCATTGGGCAAATGACCTGGAAAGTTATAAGGGCCAAAGACCGCCACTACACCATGAGGTTTATGCCGGATAAAAGCACGGGCGCCTGGCATTGGGTTTTCCACAGTGCCGGTCCGCTCATTGTGCGCTTTAATGGAAATGGCAATTTTACCTGTCATGGCAGCCACTTCAGTGCGGCTTTCCCATAAGGCTTTACCGGTTTCTTCAGCAATCACACGGGCCATTTGTTCGGTATTGGCTTTTAACTGCTCAGCAAAAGCTTCGACAATGGCAAGACGCGCTTCCAGGCTTAACTGCGACCAGCGATAAAAAGCATCGCGGGCACTTTGAATGGCCGTATTCACCTGCGCAGCATCAGCGTTTTGGCCTTGCCAAATCACGCTGTTATTGGCCGGATTGACTGAGCTGAATACTGGGCCAGCACCTGGCTGCCATTCACCATTGATAAACTGCACTGCGGTATTCAGCGCTGTTGCTTGATTCAACGCTGTCGCTTGAGATTGGGTAGGCTGGCTCATTTGGCACCTTTTTCCAGATTTAAATAACGAACAAAATCACCGTTTTGTACTTTGAGTGCGTCTGCAACTTCACTGCTGACCAGAAGCACATTCTGCTCGGTGCAAAGTTTGACATCGTCGCTAAAAGTGGCGCGAAAATTCACGCTGGAGGTGTTACACAGTGCCAGCACCACGCCGCCATGGCGTTTGTTGTCGTCTTGTTCAATACGGATTTCAATTTTATGGCTTTGGCGCACTGACTTAATTTGTTTCAGCTGCGCTTCCACTGTGGGGCCAGCATCAAATAAATCGACATAACCACGGTGGATAAAACCTTCATTTTCCAGCAGTTTTAACGCAGGTTTGGTGTTTTCGTGCACTTCACCTATCACTTTTTGCGCCGATTCCGGCAGCAAACTGACATAAATAGGGTGACGAGGCATTAAATCGGCAATAAAACCTTTGTTACCAATGCCAATTAAATGGTCGGCTGTTGGAAAGTCGATGCTGAAAAAATAAGTCTGTAACCATTGCCAGAACGGCGGTAAAGCGTTGTCGTCGGCAACTCCACGCATTTCAGCAATAACCAGTTTGGCAAAACGTTTTGGCTGCTCGGCCATAAACAAAAACCGCACTTTAGATAAAAAACGGCCATTGAGGCCAGCACGGTAAGGCTCACGCAAAAACAAAGTACAAATTTCAGACACACCAGTGTAGTCGTTACACATGGTCAGCACTTCCACCGGATTAAATACATTCAGCTCGTTGGAGTGGTGAATCACAGTGCTTTTATGAAAATGGTACAGCGGGTTGCTCATGCCAACCGAAGCTTCAATACCGGAGGTTCCCAGAATTTCACCAGTGCTGGTGTCTTCCAGTACAAATAAATAACCCTGGCTACCGGGTTTGTCGGTATCTACGGCAAAACTATGTTCTGAGTGGGCAATTTTTTGTTTTAATTTCTGCTCATTGACTGGCAGCGATGTAAAGCCAGCGCCTGATTCAATGGCAATTTGCATCAGTGCCGGGTAGTCCGATTGTTGGATCGGGCGGATCAATAACATCTTAGGTTGTCCTCAACAGAGCTTAAGCAAGAAGGTAAAAATACAAGGGCCCGCACCTTGCGTTTATATCTACGCAGGTCGGGCCCGTGTCAGCAATTAACCGGCTTTTTTCGCAGCAACCAGTTTGGCAATAGCAGCTTCAAATTTCGCCATACCGGCTTGAATGTCTGCTTCCGGAATAATTAACGAAGGTGCAAAACGCACCACGTTATAACCGGCCATCAGCACCAATAAACCTTCTTCAGCAGCCGCCAGCATAAAGTCACGCGATTTACCGGCGTAATCGGCGTGCAAAGCAGCACCTACCAACAAACCTTTACCGCGGATGTCGCTGAATACATGGTATTTTTCGTTGATGGCGTGCAGCGCATCTTTAAACAGTTTTTCACGGGTTTTGACACCGTTCAGTACTTCAGGTGTGTTGACGGTATCAAAAGCCGCTAAACCAACAGCACAAGCCAGTGGGTTACCGCCATAAGTACTGCCGTGCGTACCAACCACTAAATGTTTGGCAATCTCGGTGGTGGTCAGCATAGCGCCAATCGGGAAACCGCCACCAAGGGCTTTGGCTGTGGTTAATACGTCTGGCGTCACGCCTAAACCCATATAAGCGTACAGCTCGCCGGTACGGCCGACACCAGATTGTACTTCATCAAATACTAACAGTGCATTGTGCTGGTTACAGAGCTCACGTACACCTTTGATAAATTCAACGGTCGGGCTGATGATGCCGCCTTCACCTTGCAGCGGCTCTAATACCACAGCACAGGTTTTGTCTGACATCAGCGCTTTGAGGCTGTCGAGGTTATTGTATTCAGCGTGATCAATATCGGCAGGCTTAGGACCAAAACCGTCTGAATAAGCAGGTTGACCACCTACAGAAACAGTAAACAGCGTACGGCCATGGAAACCTTGTTTAAAAGCGATAATTTGGGTTTTTTCCGGCCCAAAGTTATTCAGCGCTACACGGCGTACCAACTTTAAGGCGGCTTCGTTGGCTTCAGCACCTGAGTTGGCAAAATATACTTTTTCAGCAAAAGTGTTATCAACCAGACGTTTCGCCAGCATTAAGGCTGGTTCGTTGGTCATGGTATTGGACAGATGCCAGAGTTTATTGGCTTGTTCGGTTAATGCTTTGACCAGCGCCGGGTGGCAGTGGCCTAAACAGTTCACGGCGATACCACCGGCAAAATCGATAAATTCGCGACCTTGTTGATCCCAGAGTTTAGAACCTTCACCACGGACCGGAATAATCGGAGACGGCGCGTAGTTTGGAACCATGACTTCATCAAATAAACTTCTTGTAACCTGCATTTGTAACCTCTGGATTCAGTTGTAAACCGGTTGTGCCGGTATTTTTTGGGGTATGCCTTTATTATATTGAGCAGAACCTCCAAAATGCAGTAGCATTATTGACATATTTTATGTTTATTCAGTCAATTTGACGGTGAAGGCGAGCAAAATGCTAAGTAAAGAAGACGAACGTTTACTTTCTATCCTCAGAACCAACGCCAGAACCAGTGTGTCGGATTTAGCCAGGTTGTTAAATTTGTCCCGTTCTACTGTACAAACCCGCATTGCCAGACTAGAGCAAACCGGCGTGATTAAAGGTTATGTGGTGGAATATGGCGACAAATTTGTCAGCACTTTGGTGTCGGCCCATGTGTCTATTAAGGTGAAACAAAAACTCACCACCAAAACCAATGTAGAGCTGAAACAAATCCCACAAATATCAGAGCTTTATGCCATTAGTGGAGAATACGATTTAATCGCCGTGGTGCAGGCACAAAGTACAGAGCAGCTCAGTCACTTATTGGATGATATTGGGAATCTGGATGGGGTAGAGCGCACAAATTCTGCGGTGGTATTGGAAACCAAATTTAAGCGCTAGACGTAATAAAACAACATAAAACAACAATGTGAACCATTTGTAGCGCTTTCAGGCAAAAGTCCGACCAGTTGGATGAAATTTTACTACGGGGCGCTACAACAGGTAAACTCTCGGTAATTTTCCGCCAGATGGCCACCAGATCAGGATTTTTATGCGTCAATCAGAGCAAAATACCCCTTTGTATATTCCTTACGCCGGTCCGGCATTATTGGAAACGCCGTTATTAAACAAAGGCAGTGCTTTTAGCCGTGAAGAGCGCGCTGCTTTTAACCTGACAGGTTTATTGCCGCCGCGTTATGAAAGCATTGAAGAGCAGGCCGCCCGGGCTTATATGCAATATTCGTCTTTTGAAGAGCCGATTAACAAACATATTTATCTGCGTGTGGTACAGGACAACAACGAAACTTTGTTTCACCGGTTATTGCAAAACCACTTAGAAGAAATGTTACCTATCATCTACACCCCAACAGTGGGTGATGCCTGTGAGCGTTTTTCTGATATTTACCGCAGCGCCCGGGGTTTGTTTATTTCTTACAGCGACCGCGACCAGCTCGATGACGTACTGCGCAGTGCCACCAAGAAAAAAGTCAAAGTGATAGTAGTCACCGACGGTGAGCGCGTGCTGGGCCTTGGCGATCAGGGCATTGGCGGTATGGGCATTTCTATTGGTAAGTTGTCGTTGTACACAGCTTGTGGCGGCATCAGCCCGGCTTATACCTTGCCGGTGTGTCTGGATGTGGGCACTAATAACGAAAAACTGCTGAACGACCCTTATTACATGGGCAACCGTCACCGCCGTATCACAGGCGATGAATATTATGAATTTGTTGATAAATTTATTAAAGCAGTGAAACGCCGCTGGCCTGAAGCTATGGTGCAGTTTGAAGATTTTGCCCAGCCCAATGCCATGCCGTTGTTAAAACGCTACCGCGACCAGATCTGCTGTTTTAACGATGATATTCAGGGTACTGCAGCTGTGACTGTCGGCACTTTATTGGCGGCCTGTCGTTCAAAAGGTCAGCAGTTATCCAGCCAGAAAGTGGTGTTTGTTGGTGCAGGCTCAGCCGGTTGTGGTATTGCCGAGCAAGTCATCAGCCAGATGGTGTCTGAAGGTTTGAGTGACGCCCAGGCGCGCAGTCAGGTCTATATGGTGGACCGTTTTGGTTTATTGACCGATGGCATGAGCGACTTACGTGACTTTCAGCAAGCGTTGGTACAACAAAAAGCCGCTATTGCCGATTGGTCTTTTAGTGGTGATTATGCCTCGTTGCGCGATGTAATGAACTGCGCCAAACCGGATATTCTGATAGGTGTGTCCGGTGTGGCCGGTTTATTTACTGAAGCTGTGGTCAAAGCGATGAAAAAACACTGTGCTTTGCCCATTATTATGCCGCTCAGTAACCCTATTAAGCAGATTGAAGCAAGACCGGAAAAAATTATTGAATGGACAGAAGGCCAGGTCATTATCGCCACCGGCAGTCCGTTTAAACCTATTGAATATCAAGGAAAATTCTACCCGATTGCCCAGTGCAACAATAGCTACATTTTCCCTGGTATTGGTCTAGGTGTGCTGGCGGTAAAAGCCAAACGCATTAGTGACGATATGCTCAGAATCGCCAGTGAAACTCTGGCGGCGGCTTCACCACTGGCCAATACAGGCGAGGGGGGTATTTTGCCTCCGCTAACCCAACTTGCAGAGTTATCCAAAAAGATTGCTTTTGAAGTGGCCAAGGTTGCGATGCAACAAGGCCATGCGCTGGAACTGGACGACGAAAGTTTGCAGAAAAAAATTGATGCAAATTTCTGGAAACCAGAGTATCGCCAGTATAAAAGGGTCAGCAGCTGATTAAGTTGGTTTCTAACTCTGAGTTCCCAAAGCGAAGTTGACGAAGGGAAACGCTGTGACAAAAAGCCTGATGTTTATCAGGCTTTTTTGCTGAGCAGGCATCAACGAATGCTAAATAGCAGGGGCAGGCTTTTTCAGAAAAAAGCGATTTAAATTTATTCAAAAAAAACATCAGGTTAGATGCTGTTTTTCACTTTTGGCTTTATTATTTTCCGCCAGCACCAACTTTTTTGCATACCGCTTCGACTATGTCTGTATCAAACAGAGCTAAATCAGAGTCCGGAGCCCATTATGTTTTTAAATCCTACCCAACCTAAATATCTGCTGAGCCTTTTATTGTTATCTGCTTTAAGCCAAACAGCGGCCTGTAGCAATGCAGTTATGGCCAACACAACGACAAAATCAGAGGCAGCTTCTGAGGGATACCAGATGCAAGTGCTGAAGGATTGCAAAGTGCAGTCAGAGCGGGCGCTGACGCCAAAAGAAGTGCAGCTGTATCAGGAGCTGCAGCTGGCCGAGCAACAGATGAAACGGCTGGAAGTGCCGTTGAAATCGATGGAAATTGAGTTAAAACAACATAGTACAGTGTTGGAAAAACTCAGCAGCGACATAGAACAACAGGCATGGCAACAAGGCGGGCCAGATCCTGAACTACTCAAAGCACAAGCCGAATACAGCAACAGAATGAGCGCTATAGTCGACAGCCATCAGGGCGATATCGCGGCTTTATCTTCACAAGGCAACTATATAGCGCAGGTGGCCGGTGAGTTTGAACTTTTAGTGGTGAAACCTCTTGGCAAAGGTAATTTTGATCAAATACGGATTTACCAACAAGGGCAGCCAGCGCCAACAGATTGTCAGCACGGGATGTTTTTTTCCAAATCCAGCTAAAAGACCGCCGCTGATAAGATAGAACAACTCATATTGTCCGGCGTAAGAATTTAACTTACGCCGTGGCTTTGTGTTAGGCGCGCTGATTTATGCAGCTTTTGCTGACAGCGGTTCTGGCCATCAAGAAAACCATTGCACATCAGGATTTCTCAGGTAAATACCGACCAAATCAAACTAAGCATCCGCATTATTTCAGTCTTTCTGCCAAATAATGATTTAAAGCAGAAAATAGTTGTATCCAAAACCGCTGTTGGGTCGTATCTGTTGCAAACAGTCAACAATAAGGAATGTATATGACCCCGCAACAACAGTTGCTTGAATTGCTGCGTGCCACTGCTTTGGGCGACCGCAAAGCGTTTGAACAACTCTATCAGGCAACTTCAGCAAAGCTGTTTGCCGTAAGCCTGCAACTGATGCGCCGTCGTGATTGGGCCGAAGATGTGTTGCAGGATGCATTTATAAAAATTTGGCACAATGCCGGCGATTACCATACCGAAAAAGGCACTGTGATGACCTGGATGATCAGTATCACCCGGTATCGGGCGCTGGATCTGTTAAAAACCCGGCATATGAAAGCCGAACATATAGAACTCGACAGCGACTGGATGGAAGCACTGCATACAGGTGAATTTGCCGAGCCTTTATCCGACAAAGCCCGTCTGGAGTTTTGTATGGAAGGACTTGAAACCGATCACCGTCAGTCCATTTATCTGGCCTTTGTCAACGGCCTGTCTCATCAGGAAATTACCCAATATATCAATGCGCCACTGGGGTCTATCAAAAGCTGGATCCGTCGCGGTTTAGTCAAATTAAAAAGGTGCCTTGAAGCATGAATTATCAGCAACAGGAACGACAAGATGCATTGGCGGTCAGCTATGTGTTGGGCGCGATGAAAGGCAAAGCCAGGCTCAGATTCCAGGGGCTATTAATGCAAGATCCAGAGTTGCGTCAGACAGTCTGGCGTTGGGAGCAGCATTTTAACCCTGTGGTGGAGCGGCTAAAACCGGTATCGCCAGATGCGAAGGTCTGGCAACAGATCAGCTGGCGTCTGGGTTGGCAGGCACCAGCCAAGCCACAACGAAGTTACTGGAAAGAACTGACAGTACTTGCAGCAGCCGCTTGTTTTGCGCTGGTGTTGCTGATACCGCGACAGCAGCCAACCTTAGCAGAGCAAGTCGCTGTGGTTCAAAATAGCCAAGCCGAAGCGTTGTGGCTGGTGCAGTGGCAGCAGGGCACCTTAACAGTGCAGGCCACGGCCGCAGTAAAAGCCCTGACCGATGCAGATTATGAACTCTGGATGTTACCTGCAAATGGCGCCGCACCTGTCTCCCTGGGTTTATTGCCACAGCAGGACCAGCGACAGTGGGCATTGCCAACAACGGTGGCTGGTGTTCAGATCGCAGCCCTGGCAGTCAGTCTCGAGCCAAAAGGTGGTTCGCCCACAGGTCAGCCGACCGGGCCGGTACTACATACTGCGCAGCTAGTTCGTTTGTAAGTGCTTAGTTTTATTGATTAAACAACAAAAAAGGGGCGGTAGATAACGGCCCCTTCTTAATGCTCAAATACCGACCTGGATGCGGAAAAAGCAGGCGGCAGCTCCCGGCCAGAACGCCGCTCACCATAAGCGGGCATCCCTGCTGAGCTCATTCCAAACCACTCAATCTTCATCACACCATGTTGTAACGACCTTACGCCCAGTCATTCGTTGTTTAGTGCGGTTGCAAATATTTTTAAATTTATTTTTATCAAACTGCATCCAGCAGAAAGGCTCTGTAGTTACTACTGCTGCATTGTGCAAAAACAGAGGAATGACTCCCATGAAAACCACCACTACTGCCTTGTATTTAACAATTGTCACCTGTAGCAGCTTAGTCTGGGCTTCCAGTCACCGTGAAGCGCCGAATATCACAAGGTTACCTACAGTAGACTCAACGGACTTTTACTTGTTTAACAGTTATGAAGCGGGCCGGAATGACTATGTCACTGTGCTCGCAAATTATATCCCGTTGCAGGACCCACAAGGCGGACCTAACTATTTTGCGTTGGATCCAACCGCCGTCTACAGCATTCACATCGACCAGGATGGTGATGCTGTTGAAGACCTGACCTTTCAGTTTCGTTTTTCGCAAAGTCTGGTTAATGGCAATCAAGGCGTGAAGCTCCCGATAGGCCCGGCAGGCCAGCAAAAGATGATTGCAGTGCCACTGAAAAACGTCGGGGGCATTGGCGCCGGGAATAACAGCGCATTAAATTTTGCCGAGCGTTATGAATTAAGGTTGGTGAATGGTCCACAAGCCGGTAATGCGGGTACAGTGTTGCCTTCAGGTGAAGCCGACGGTCTGTATACCAAACCTTATGATTATGTCGGTGATAAAACTTTTGGTAATGCCAGCGCCTATCAAGCCTATGCCAATCAATACCAGTATGAAGTGACATTACCAAACTGCACCGCAAAAGCGCGGGTTTTTGTCGGGCAGCGTAAAGACCCCTTTGTAGTTAATCTGGGTGAAACCTTCGATTTAGTGAATTACGTGCCTGTTGAAGGCGACAGTGCGCCTGGTGCAGGCGATGCGGCTGGTTTCCCCGGTGGCATCACGCAGCAGAGTGCAAACGATGATTTGCGCGGTAAAAATGTCACAACACTGGCATTGGAACTGCCTAAAACCTGTATTACCGGCTCTGGCAATGGTGTTATTGGCGCCTGGACGACCGCCAGTTTGCCGCAAGCGCGGTTATTAAATCCAAAACCTGGTTTTGATAACACCGAAAAAAATGGTGGGGCTTTGGTGCAAGTGTCCCGCCTCAGTAATCCGCTGGTAAATGAGCTGGTGATAGGTGTGGCAGATAAAGATAAATTTTCTGCCAGCGCACCTAAAGATGACACACAGTTTGCAGATTATGTGACTCATCCGAGCTTGCCCGCTTTGTTAAATATCTTATTCCGTGATGCGGTGAACAGCACTTTAGGCACAAGTATCGCCGATTTAGCCCCCACCAATTTCCCGCGTAATGATCTAGTCACAGCTTTTCTGACCGGTGTGCCCGGCGTAAATCAGCTCGCGAAAGTCAGGCCGTCAGAAATGCTGCGGTTAAATACCAACATTGCGGCGACACCGGCAGCGATGCAGTCAGCTTTTGGGGTGGCAGGTAACGATTTAGCAGGATTTCCAAATGGCCGCCGGCCTGGGGATGACGTAGTGGATATTGCGTTACGCGTGATGATGGGGGCTTTATGCCACGATATTCCGGTCAATGGCAAAGCCACTAATTTGGGGTTGTGCAAACCCAGTGATGCCGCTGTGGGCAATGTACCATTTACCGACGGTGCGCCATTAAATGCCAGCATGCTGGACAGCAGCTTTCCCTATTTGCGTACGCCCCTGGCAGGCTCGCCAAACTAAGGAGAACATCATGAAATATTGCTATTTGGTGTTGCTGAGTCTCACCCTGGCCGGATGTAATTCCGACCGTACCGAAGCTGTAAAAGTAAACAATACGCCTGTTGTGGGGATGAATGACTTTAGTCTTGTCACCGATCAGAACCTGATGGTGCAGTTAGTTGCCACAGATCCGGATAACGACAGATTGAAGTTTTCGTTACAAAAACCGCCGTTGCAAGGGGTAGCGACTGTGGACGAGCAGGGCAAACTCAGCTATCAGCCAAACAGTGAATATACCGGCACTGATCAACTGGAAATATCAGTCACCGACGGTACTTTCAAACTGACTGGTGTCGTCAATATTCGCATCAACCGGGCGCAGGTCTCGTATCTGCAATACAGCCGGCAAGCTTTTGGCCGTAACGCCATACAAAGTCCTTTATCGTTAAATGGGCGTGACTTCACGGCCGATGCAACGCAATACAGTGACTATGCCGATCTTTTACAGCCATAAACCTGGCATCCGCGGCAGCACTAAGGTGCTGCTGCGGAGTTTAGTCCGGCAGAAAAATGCAGCGTTTTGGGAGAAAGAATCCATGGCAATATTCAGTCAAAGCACCGGTCTATTGTTGGCCGGATTGCTAATAAATACGGTTGGAACCGCTCAGGCGATGGAACCAGATATTCTAATCGCAGCCGCAGCACCGCCTGTTACCCGGCATACTGAAACAGCAGCAATTTCGATGTTGATGCAACAAGCTCGTTTGCCAGGGCAAAGTAACTTGATTCAGCAAGCGCTGATCCGTTTTTCCAGGCTTGAGCCGCAACCCAATGCCGGTTATTGGCTACTGGCGGCCGATATAGCGCAGCAACAACATCAATTTACCAGGGCGAAAGCTGCGTTAGAGCAGGCGGCACAGCTGCAACAACAACCACAAATTCCTTTGATGCAGGCGCGGATTGCGCTGGTGGAAGCAAAACCAGAACAAGCAATGCGGTATTGCCAACAACTACTGACACTGCAGGAGCTGTTTTTATTTGAGCTTTGCAGTCTGGAGGTGGCGGGTCGCAACGGGCAGCTGGCAAATAGTTATCCACTATTACAACGAGTGGCAAAGCGTAATGATATTCCTGCTGAACTAAGGTTGTATTTACAAGCGGTATTGGCCGAACAAGCGGAGCAACTACAACAACCTGTGATAGCGGCTCAGCACTTAGAGCCCTGGTTGGCACAAGCCCCTGTGCCCATATGGCTGAAATGGGCCGATTTATTGATGACAACAGCACCGCAGCGCGTGTATGCCCAATTGAACAAGCTGGCTCACGAACTGCAGCTGGAAGATGCTTTGTTATTGCGGTTGGCAAGAGCTGAGCAGCTTGTCAAAGCGGGCAACCGGCATTTGGCTGCGGTCACTGAACGTATCGCACTGCGGGAAAGGCGGCAAGATCTATTACACAGCGCCGACTTAACTTATTTCTACTTATTTCTGCAAGCCGATAATGCCAAAGCGCGGCGTTATGCCTTTATCAATTATCAACAGGCAAAAGAGCCGGACGACCTCAAACTGGCGCAGCTTAGTGGCTGGACCCAAACGGAATTAGCGTCGTTAACAAAAAAGGGCATTTTATGAAACCTCTGCTTTGTTTGAGCCGGGACTTTTTCTTGTATTGCGGGTTCTTTTTCAGCAGTTTGTGCAGTATGCCCACGCAATCCCATAGTTTAAGTACGGGTTTTGGCGAATTACAGCCAGGGCTCAGCTTAACATTGCAGTTGGCGTTATCCGATCTGCAACTGGCACTTCAATGGCCAACTCACCGGGATCTGACCTGGTCAATGGTTAAAAGCCAACACCAACCAATTCAACATTATTTGCAGCAGCGCTTGTTGAACTATGACGCAGCACGTCAGCCACTGGCTTGTGTCTGGCAAAGTGATCCCACGCAATGGCAATTGACCCTGATCCAGCAACAATATTATTTACAGCTGAACCTTAAAACTGACTGTCAACACAGCCGCTGGCTGCACTACCAATTGTTTAGCGAATTGCATGAACATAAAGCCTTGATCAAAACCCCGCAGGGTGAGCAGGTGCTTTCGGAGGCAAATCCATGGCTTGCACTGTAAAACGACATCGCCCACTGCGCTGGCTGAGTGGGCTTGGATGTTTTGCACCTTTTTTGTTGCTGGCCGACGGCTTGCATCAGATGCCGGACGAAATCATTGTGATCCACGGCAAAAAGTTATTTCAAAACAAAGGAGCACAAGCCGGGCGAGTAGATTTGCAAGCAGAAGATCATGGTTTATTACGTACAGGTGACATTCTGGAATCAGTGCCCGGACTAGCGGTGTCCCAGCACTCAGGCTCGGGTAAAGCCAACCAATATTTCCTGCGGGGGGTTAATCTGGATCACGGTACTGATTTTGCCACCAGTGTTGATGGTATACCCGTGAATGCGCGTAGTCATGGCCATGGTCAGGGTTATACAGATCTCAATTTTTTGATCCCGGAATTATTGGCGCAGCTTGATTATCAAAAAGGTCCGGTTGATGCGCGCTCAGGCGACTTTGCCAGTGCAGGTTCAGCGCAGATGTCGTTAACAGATCAGATAGATCCACAGCTTGGGGTTACAGTGGGCCCCTTTGGTTACCGACGTTTGCTGGCAGCAGGCACTTTAAAAACGGCCGAAGGCCACTGGCTGAATGGTGCTGAAGCACAAAGTTATGATGGCCCATGGCAGGGCATTTCTGAAGACGTCAAAAAATACAATCTGTGGTCCCGGTATTCGGAAGATACCATCGACAGCTACTTGAGTCTGACATTGATGGCGTATCAGAACCAATGGAATGCAGCTGATCAAATCCCGGCGCGACTGATAGCTGCAGGTGTGAGTCGGTTTTATGCACCGGATGAGGGCGCTGGCGGAGATAGTTATCGTTATAGTCTGAGTTCACAGTGGCAAAAAGAGGACTGGGCACTGCATCTTTATGCATTACAAAGCCGGCTTAATTTGTGGTCGGATTTTACCTATTTTTTGCATGATCCTGTTGCTGGTGATCAGTTTTATCAGTTAGATGATCGCCGGCAGTGGGGCGGAGAATTAAACCGGCAGAGTAGCCACTTTGCAGGTTTTGGTCAGTGGCATCATCAATATGGCCTGCAAGTCCGGGTCGACAACATAGCGCCGGTCACTTTGGCGCAAAGTCAAAACCGTCAGACCCTGGCGGTGGTCAGTACTGATAGTATCGATCAATGGTCAACTGCGATATTTAGTCAGCAACAATGGCTGCTCAGTGATAGCTGGTCTGTAGAAACCGGGCTGCGTTATGATTGGATGGCGCTGGAAGTCAGGGATCTGTTGACCAGGGCAGACAACACTGAGCAGCTGGCTGACGGTATTGCCAGTGTGCGCGCCGGCATCCTCTATCAGACGGATATTCAGCGTTTGGCGCTGCGATATGGCCAGGGCCTGCATTCGAATGATGCCAGAGGCATCATTGAACAATCCGCAACTGAAAACATGCCTTGGGCAGGTGCACAACCGGTTTGGTCGCGAACCCGTCATCTGGAATTAAGCTGGCAAGCCGCTGTTGGCAAGTGGCAAACATCTGTCAGTCTGTGGCACATGTTGTCAGCGTCAGAGCTGCTGTATGTTGCCGATGCGGCAGAAACCGAACTTCAGGGTGCCAGTCGGCGTTTGGGTATCGAAGGGACTTTTGAGTATCAATGGAACCACCAGTGGTCCGCTGGTGTTGAGTATGCATTGACCAAAGCGCGCTTGGATAACCCGGCAGAAGGACCTTATATTGAGGGCAGTGTGCCCGGTATTTTTGTGGCCAGGCTGCGCTATCACAGCCATGATAATTTACAGTGGCAACTTAAAATTCGTCAGCTGGGGCCGCGGCCGCTGGACTCAGCCGCAAAACAACAAACGGCGTCTGGCACTCAGGTATCAATGCAGTTCGGTGGTTTGTGGCAACAATTAAGCTGGCGACTGGAGTTTTACAATATGTTAAACAGCAAAGCCGCAGATATGCAGTACTTTTATGAATCGCGTTTGGCCAGTGAAGCCAAGCCGGTTGCCGACCGGCATATTCATCCGCTGGAACCAAGCATGTTACGTTTAAGCCTGAGTTATATGTTCTGAGCCAGTTAGGTTAAACAGTTGGCAATATAATGTTGTATCTTCGGGGGTTAGAGGATTTTTTTAAATTAGAGACGCAGCAGTTGTCTGAAATGGGCCCGGTATTGCACCGGGCCCTTCATTCAACCACAACTTTGGTCAGACTAAGCTGCCTGCTTTGTTTTTTAGCGCCAAACGGGTACGGTGTGCACCCAGCAACAACAAGGAGGTCAGCATGAGCACTGCAGGTGCTGGTGTTGGTACTGCGACCGGGTTTTGCACATTGATGCTGACACCGGCCCAATCCGGGCTTTGCATGTCACCACTTTGACCTAACAAACCCAGGTAGTTTGCATCCAGTCCCAGCACAAATTGGCCAGCAGTTCCGGCCGTAAACTTCAGCATGGCGAGCACAAAACCACCTTGTTGTTGTGCCATCAAGGCGTCCATATCTGCAGCCCAGTCGGCATATTCTTCTAACGACAGTTTGCCATTAAAAAGGTCGTGCGCCGAATACGCATAAGAGCCAAAACCATCATTAAAACCATTGCCAAAAGTCCAGCTTTGCAGCCACAACTGCGCAGGTTGATATTGCAACGCCAGAAAAAAACCGTTCAGGGTTTCACTGGCATTATTGACTTTGATCCAGGCAGTGACAGTGTCACCGGTCTGGTATTGTTGCTGGTCGGTTTCAATGCTGATAAGTGTGGCGTTAGCCGCTGTACTTAACAGCGTTAAACAGGCGCCAGCGACCAGGCCAAAGAAAGTGTTTTTAAATAACTTCATAAAATTCATTCCTGTTATTGTTGGATTTAAGCTGCAATAGCGCAACGTGGTAAATCACAGAGTTTGGTCATGGCCGGCACATCACGCTGATCAACCCTTTTGTCGAGGTTAAAATCAAGATCAGGTGTTAAGTCGGTTTTGCTGCGTAGCCGCTGATTAAAAAGCTCAACATCTCTTTTATCCACAGCGCCGTTTTTGTCCAAGTCGGCAGCACGGAACGGGTTTTGCTGACAAATGCCCTGACCTGCGACGACACAATCCAGCCATTGGTGAAATTCGATGTCAAAATTGGTGCCCCAAGTGCTCAGAATGTCCTGATAAGGGGTGTAAACCGGCAATTCGGGTAAATCGACCTTAGGCTGACCGCAAGTCCATACCCAGTTGCCGGAGCCCCAGGCGCTGTCGTCATATAACCAGCTCCAGTTATTGGCAATGGCATCTGGTTTGTAACGCCAGCCCCAGTCAAAACTGCAGGCTTCGGTTGAAATGGCATATTTGGCGGCACGCAAGGTCGGTAATAGCGGCTGGTCAATATCGGCACGGTGACGCTCAAACATAAAACGCACTGCCAGATAACCCCAGTGATAAGTGCGGGCTGTATTGCTATTGGCGTAGGTGGTCTGAAATAACTCACTGAGTTGATAGTTTTTATTAGGGGCAGCAGCCAATGCTTTGACATTGTTGGTCGGTTGTGACAGATATTCAGCCAAACCTTCACCCCACCAGACGGAGTTTTCCGGCTGATCACTAAAACTGCCCCATTGGTTAAAACGGCCATCCAGATAATGGATATATTCGTGTTCTAAATTCCACACCACAAAAGAAGGCAACAACCAGGTGGCCTGATAAGCAATAAAACGTGCCTGATTGTCCGGATCGGACGGAGTGCCTTCTAAATACATACCGCCGTTGTTGGTGTCTATACCAAAAAACTGACCAGCGTAATTCTGATAATCGGTCGAAGATTTAAAAATCACCATTTCCAGCGCGCTGTTGTTGTCATTGGCCACAGGCTTATTGGCTTGGGTGGCAAAAGTCTGGTGAAACAAAGTTTCTTCAGCGGCCAGTTTCTGACAAATTCCGGCGAGGTTTACTGCACTGATTTGCCCCTGGAATCTGAGTTTTAGCGTAGGACCACACTGATGACTACCTGATAATACGGTGCTTTCCAGATCAAACTGACAGGCATTACCATATTGGGCACAGTTGGCACTGTCGTAGGTTTTGACCATACCCTGCGCATTCACCCAGGCTTGTGAACCAATACCGCCATAGCTGTAGTTTGACAAAATATATTGCATCGCAGGGCGGACAGTGTCGGCTACAGTACCCCCAAGTTTCAGCAGGCGGCCCAGTTCAGTCACCGCATCGTTCAACTGATACTCACGGGTGTGACCCAACAACCACTGACCGTCATTCAACACAAAATCACGCAGTCGGGTGACTATTTGTGGATGTGCAGCCAGCGTCTGTTCAAGCGCAACTCCACCCATATTTACCGCATTAAAATAATGAGTGAGAATTTGGGTCATGCCGTTTTCTTCATAGGCAATACCCCAATCATTGTTGCGGTTGACGGTACTGGCGTAACCTTGCAGCGCTTCGCTAAAACGCGGCAGGAACTGTAAAGCGTCTGTAGCTGAACTTCGCACTAAAATCAGCATTTCATAACGCAGAAAATAATTGCGGGAATTAGTGCCGGTAAAGTTTACAAAATGTTCGCCGGCAAAATACTGGTCAAATGCCTGTTGCAGCATTGTTTTGTAATTGGCAGCAAAGGTACGGCCTGTTGACGATTCAGCCCAGTGCATAGCACGCAGATAAGTGACCAGTTTTTCCAGCACGACAGCACCGCTGGCATCAGAACCATCAAAACCAACCAGTTTTTCATTGATAGCTGTGGCGATAGTCAGAATTTTGCTGTCAGAAAAGTGGGCGCTACCCACCAGACTGGCATCATAAAGTTTATATAAACAGCCAGTCAGACTGGCGTTACTGACCGCATGAACAAGGTCGTTACCGTATAGATTTAACAAATCGGCCGGGCTGGTACAGCCAGCAGCTGCCTGTGTCGCTGCATTGTTGTATTTTTGTGTTGCCACAGTAGAAAAACTTTTTTTATCAGCAAGATAAAACTCCTGATCTGCAGCAGGGCGCCAGCGTGTGCTCAGCTCAAGACCGTGTTTTTCGGCGTAAATTTTTGCCTGAACCTTTTCAAATTCGGCAGGGGACATTAAACGGGGTGGTGCAACAACAGCGCCAGACTCTGGCATGTGGTTTTGCTGCGACAAGCGTTCTGTCAGATGTTGACGTTGTAAATCGAGGCTGATCTGGCCGGGGTGCGTCAGTTGCACCTGATCCTGCGCCATAACCAAACCGCTGCTGAGCAAAAGCGGCAGCAGCTTCAGATGGGATTTCATAAAGGCATGTTCCTTCCTGTGAGTCATCGTTATAATTGTGTTACCTGCGCAGGTCTCATTAAGTTAACACAACATATATTGTATACAATATATCCAATTGAGTTTATTTAGTTTTGCTTCGTTGTTTTTTTGCTGCTTTTAGTTATAAACAACCCTAAAATTGCAAAATAAAATCTATAACGGAAACAGCTGGTGCTGATCAGTTGCAGCAACAGGCTTTGTATTGCTCAAATCAACAGACCTTTGCAGATGGTGTTGCGGGCTTAAAGG